>DGHT01000068.1 GCA_002392765.1 Verrucomicrobia bacterium UBA3841
ATCGTGTTCCACAAGGTGGACGGCGTTGTCGCCCGCCGTGTGACGATCGACAACCACTGCACCTCGAACAACGACGGCTTCGACATCGAGGCGCGGAACGTCCTGATAGAAGACTGCGACATCGATGCAAGCGACGACGCGATCGTGCTCAAGTCGAACTGCCCGGACTATACGGTCGAGAACGTCGTCGTGCGGCGCTGCATCAGCCGGTCGACCGGCAATGCGTTCAAGCTCGGAACGGCCTCCCACGGCGTGATGCGCAATGTCCTGTTCGAGGACTGCCGCGGCGAAATGGCGCGCCGCAGCCATCCCGATCCCCGCAACGGCCAGGAGTGGTGGGAGAGCTGGCGGGCCAACTGGCTGAACGCGTCGAAGACCCTCGCGGGGCTCAACGGATTCACCGCGCAGTGCGTGGACGGCGGCATCGTGGAGAACGTCACCATACGCCGGTGTTCGCTGAACGGATACAACGTTCCGATCTTCATACGCGGCGGCGAGCGTCCGAGCCGCATCTGGAACATACCCGCAGGCGACAAGTGGATTCTCCGCAACATCCTCGTCGAGGACGTGACCGGCAGCGCCGAGTCGTCGGTCGCCTCGTCCATCACCGGCGCGGGCCGCTGCCGTCCGCAGAACGTGACGCTGCGCAACGTGAAGATCGTCTGCAAGGGAGCAGGCGACCTCTACGTGCCGCACGAGGTCCCCGATGCAAAGGGGAGCTATCCCTCCTCGGTCATCTTCGCAAAGGGGCTCCCGGCCTGGGGGCTGTACATCCGCCACGCCGACGGCGTGCGTCTCGAGAATGCAGATTTTGAGTTGGTCGGCGACGATAAGCGCGAGAAAATTGCCGCAGACGACGCCACGTTGACGTACGGGACGGACATCGCAGTCGAACGGCCTCAAATACCCTGGCTGTTCGGGGGGTTCGGCTTCCAGAATGCCGAGGCACGTCTGACGCCGCTGATGACGGAATCGTTTCGCGACGAGCGGGCGGTCAAGTCGTTCCGCGAACTGTCGCCGTCCTTCTCGCGCGTGTATGTCGGGATGAACGGCGAGTCGAAGGAGTCGCTTGACCGGTTCGCGGACTACTACGACAAGACTTTCCGTCCCTGCGACACGACGATCTACGCCGTCGGCGGTGCGATGCCCGCGTTCGCGGACAAGCTCGATATCGAAGCGCACGCCGAGGGTGTTGCAAAGTCGCTTGAATATCTCGTCAAGGAGCGCGACTGCCGGAAGATACGCTTCTACTGCCTGACGAACGAACTGATGAGCGGCGACGAGTGGGGGTACTTCTGGTTCCAGAGGAAGATGGACCTTTTCAAGGAGTTCCACCAGGCGCTGTACGATGCATTCCGCAGACATGGACTCGACATCCAGCTTGCGGCGTCCGACGGCTCGTACGGGCGCAAACAGGCCGAAGAGCTGAAGTGGACGGTCGACAACATGGACCTCATCACCGGCATCTACTGCACGCACTACTATGACGGCGATGTCAAGCCCGGCGATGTCGATGCCTACGGAATATTCAGCGACCAATTCACGAATGTCGTCGCCCTCGCCACGGGTAAGACGAAGCGCTGGATGCTCGGCGAATTCGGCATCGTGCCGCCGCGCGAGAAAGGGGTGATGGTTGACGACCGGAACTGGAACGGGGTCGATCCGCAGCGCTCCGGACTCGCGGCGCTTACAATGGCCGAAATGGCGATGGCCGCGATCAACGCCGGCGCGTACGCGGTGATGAGCTGGAGCTTCTGCGACTATCCCGATCCGTTCGTCGTCGAGGATTCTCACGATCCGGCGGGGCATGCCAGATACGAGAGCGGGAAGGCCGTTTACAAGCCGGACATGAAGTACAACAAGTGGGGCGTCTTCCGCTGGAGCGACGTCAACCGGGACTTCGGGCCGAATCCAACCTATTTCACGCTCGGTCTCATGAGCCGCTATTTCCGCAAAGGCGCGAACGTCCTGACGGCGAAGGCGTCCGATCCTCTTGTCCGCGCGACGGTTCTGCAAAACCGTGACGGGACGATGACGGCGGCTGTCGTCAATCTCGGCGAAAGGCGCGACATCACGCTTTCGGGCTGGGAGACGTCTCCGCGCGGTGCGCGGCTCTACCTCTACGATTCCGCGAATCCGCGGCTGAATCCGTTCGGCGACCTGCCTCCTGCCGACTGCGTGCTGACGCCGGATGGCGGCGCAGTGCGCTTTGAGATTCCCGAAAAAGGGATGGCGTTCGTGACGACGGACTACGTCGAGCGCGTGCCGGCGCCGGTCAAGGACGTGAAGGTCGCAGATGGACGCCTGACGTGGACGCCTGTTGACGATCCTGATCACTGTTATTACCGCGTGTACAAGGACGGCAACCAGATCGCCTCGACTGTGGCGACCTTGCTTGCGGTTGAGGACGAGTCTGCAACATACGAGGTCGGAAGCGTCGACCGATGGGGCAACGAAAAATGATTTTGGCGAAAGATATGCGATAATACATGACACATGTAATCAAAAGAACCAGAATGCCGAGTCTATGAATAAAAAGGATTGGTACAACATGCAGAAATCGATATTGGGTGCGATCACGCTTCTTGCGTGGATGCCGTTGGCGGGACAGCCCCAGCGGGAAGATGCCGCGATAGCGGCGGACGTTGTCATCGACAAACCCGTCATGCGCTGGCTGTGGGGTGGCTTCGGATTCCACAACTCGGAAGCCACCATGACGCCTATGATGTCCGAGGAATTCCGCGACCAGCGCGTTCTCAAGACATTCCGCGAACTGTCGCCGACGTATTCAAGGGTATTCGCCGGCTACTGGGATTGGACCCAGGAGGCAATGGACCGCTTTGCCGACTACTACGACGCGACGTTTCGACAGGCCGGCACTACGCTTTATCTCGCTCCTGGACGCATGCCGACCATCACGGAGGACTTCGATCCCGATGCCTACGCCGAAGCGGTTGCTATCCGTCTTGAATATCTTGTCAAGAAGCGCAAGTGCGTCAAGATACGCTACTACACGGCGTCAAACGAGCTTTCGGTGGGAAGCACGTATGCGTGGTTCCGTTCGCACTGGGATGTCTATGTGAAGGTGATGAAGTCGCTGCACCGGGCTTTCGCCCGGCATGGCCTCGACATCGGCCTGATGGCGTCCGACGCTTCCGGATTCGAAAATCTCGAGACGATAGACTGGTCCATGCGCGACCTCAATGACGTGACGGACACGTATTGCTGGCATCTGTATACAAAGCCTGTCGGGATGCCCGGATGCCCCGAGATCGGCGACCCGGAAATGTGCAAAGAGCTTTACGGTGCGCTTACGAACTATGTGAGGATATGTCTTGGGAAAGAAAAGCGCCTGTCGTTCGGGGAATTTGGCGTTTCGGCGAAAAAGGATTTTCACAAAGGTCCGATGTGCAACGACTGCGGCACTGGTTTCAACTATTCCGCCGCGGATGCAGGCCTCGCGGCCATGCAACGTGTAGAGATGGGGCTTTGCGCGATGAACGCCGGATGCGTAAGCGCGGCAAGCTGGACGTTCTGCGACTATCCCGATCCGTTTTTACGCGAGGACGGCGACTCGCCGGAAGAGAAGAAACGTTATGAGGTGGCGCGGTTTTCCGGTCATGGGCTGAACATTCGCTACAACAAGTGGGGACTGTTCAGGTGGGATGACGAAAACCACGACTATTCATCCTATCCGGATCTCTACGCCATGGGCTACCTCGTGAAATTGTTCCGCAAAGGGACGCGGGTCCTGGTGTCAACTACGCGGGATCCTTCCCTGCGTGTCGGCGCGGTGACGAATCCCGACGGTTCCTGTTCGATCGTAGTGATTAATTGGGGCGGGCGGAAAAACGTCCGGATCGCGAACGCGCACAGCGTGGACAGACCATACCGCCGCTATGTCTACGACAGCGCAAATCCGCCTTTCAACGAGTTCAACGACCTGCAGCCGATGTCGGGAACGGTCGAGGCTAAGGATGGTCTCGTTGCCGCTGAACTTCCCGCGAAGTCGATTACGTTCCTTACGACGGACTACGAGGATCGCGTGCCGGCGCCGGTCAAGGACGTGAAGGTCGCAGACGGACGCTTGACGTGGACGCCTGTTGACGATCCTGATCACTGTTATTACCGCGTGTACGAGAATGGCAGTCAGATCGCCTCGACCGTTGCGACATCCCTGCCTGTAAAGACAGATGATGTGTCGAGACTCACCGTAAAGAGCGTTGACAAGTGGGGCAACGAGGGGAGATAGGTCGGATGCGCTTAATAGCCACATTAGTTGCCATTGTCGCCGGCGTTGCGTCCGCATCGCACGGCAGTGTCGAGTTTGCCGCGCCTTTTGCGGATGGATGCGTGTTGCAGCGCGGTGTGCCGGTGGCGGTCTGGGGCCGCGCCGAATCTGGTGAGAAGGTGGAGGTGACCTTTTGCGACCAGCGCGTCGGGACGACGGCCGGGGCGGACGGACGCTGGATGGTGCATCTCGCGCCGATGGAGGCCTGTTCGAAAGGACGTATTCTATCTGCGAACGACCGTCAAGTAAAAGACGTTCTGGTCGGCGAGGTGTGGCTTTGCGCCGGACAGTCCAACGCCGAGATGCCGCTCTGCGGCGGCAGTCCGCGCTATCGCGACAGAACAGGCGCGCTTGTCGCGGCGATGACGTGCAAACCGCTTGTCCGGTTTGCATCGATGTCGTCAGAACCGTGGTCGGCCAAGCCTCGCACCGTGCTGTCAAAGCCTGCCTCGTGGAAACCGTTCACACCCGAAAACCTCGGCATGCCGGGCGGCGGCTTCTCGGCGATGGGTGTGTACTTCGCGCTTGAGCTTCATTCGGCGCTGAACGTTCCCGTGGGCATCATCGGCGCGTACAAAGGCTCGACGCCGATAGAGGCGTGGATTCCGCCAGAGGCGTTCGTGCGGCGTGCGGAACTCAAGGACTATCCGGCGTATCCGCCAGTGCCTGCTGAAGAATGGAACGCGTCGATGACGAACAAGTTTGTGCGATATGGCGGCTACCAGCAGCCGTGCGCGATGTGGAATGCCCGCGTGGCGCCGCTTGTGCCGTACGCAATCAAAGGCGTGATCTGGTATCAGGGATGCAGCAACCAGTGGAATCCGGAACGCTATCTCGAACTGCAGCATGCGCTTTACGATAGCTGGGCGGCGGCGTTCGAAAACCCCGAACTTCCGTTTCGGTTCGTCCAGGTCGCGGCTTGGAATTGGAACAAGACGTTGCCGATCCAACTTGCGCAGGCGCAGTTCGCCAAAGAAGAGAAGAACGCCGCAATGGTCGTGATCTCCGACATCGGAAACCTTTCGGACGCCCATCCGAACGAAAAGGGACTAGTTGGCAGGCGGCTTGCCGCGCTTGCGCTGGCGCGGGACTACGGCTATACCGGCATTCGCGCTGATTCGCCGACGCTGCGCGAATGGCACATAGAAGGAAGCGAAGTAGTGCTGGCTTTCGACAACGCGCGTTCTCTTTATCTGTACAATGCCGATGGTTCCCTCGACAGCACGTTCGAAATCGCCGGAGCGGACGGACGCTGGACTCGTGCGGAAATCGTAAACGCCGAAAGAAAAGGGCCTTCACGCGGGGCGTTTCCATCCAACGAGATTCGGCTTGCCGCGTCAGGTGTCGCGTCGCCGACCGCCGTGCGGTATCTTCATTGCCAGCCGTTTGCCGGCAACATCTTCAACGAAATGAATCTTCCCCTCGGCGTGTTCTCTACGCAGTTATCAGACAGAAAGGATGCGGTACTCGAATGACGGCAGGCAACAAATACAAGTGGATCGGGTGTCCGAATGAAGTTTTTTCACAGAGAAAATCACAGGGAAAAGAAAGGAGTGTGCATGCATGAAACGTTTTGAAGGAAAAGTCGTCGTCGTAACGGGCGGCGCGCGAAACACGGGATTGGAGATAGTAGACTCCTTCCTCCGGGAAGGGGCGAAGGTATTCTTCTGCGGGTCTAGCGAGGCGTCCGTAGCTGAAGGCGTAAAGGCGCTTGAGTCACGCGGACTTGCGGGATTCAGGGGCGTCAAGTGCGACGTGTCGCTGCGGTCGGACGTTGAGGCGATGATGGATGTCATCGAGAGTGAGGCCGGACGTCTTGACGTCGTCGTCTCGAACGCCGCGAACTTCGGGCTCGGACAGGGTACTTGCCTCGAAACGACGGACGACCAGTTTCTCTCCGTCCTGCAGGTGAACGTTCTCGGCGGGTTCAGGCTCGTCCAGCTTGCGGCGAACAGGTTCTTCATGCGACAGGAGCCCAATCCGGCCACAGGACAGCGCGGGGTCGTCGTTTTCGTCGGCTCTAACTCTTCGGAGCGCGTGAACCGCAACCGAATCACGTACGTGGCCTCAAAGGGCGCGATGGACTCCATGATGAAAGCCTTCGCCGTCGATCTCGCGCCAAAGGGAATCCGCGTGAACATGGTCGCACCGGGATTCATCTGGACAAGCCGCTGGCAGTTTCTGTCAGATGAAATCAAGGCGCAGCGGCGTTCGCTTGTCCCAAGTGGGCGCGAGGCGACGGGCAAGGACGTGGCCGATGCGGTGCTTTTCTTCGCCTCGGACGACGCACGGGGATTCCAGGGCGCACGCGTTGTCATGGACGGCGGATCGTCGGTTCAGCTGTATCCGGCTTCATGCGAAGACGACACATCGAAAATGAGGGAGAAATAAGATGAAACTCGGAATTGCGATGCATCCCGAAAAGTGGAGCGACCGCCATCTCGCGATGGCGCGTCAGCTTGGATGCGAAACTGTGATAGCGTGGGTGCCGTTCGGAGCAGGCGACGGCGTGTGGCATGCCGAGGATTTCGAGCGCATATTCCTTCAGGCGAAGAAGCACGGCCTTGTACTTGAGGGAATTGAAAACTTCCATCCGCAGCATGTCGACCACATTGTCCTTGACGAGCCGGGAAAGGACGAGCAGATGGCAAACCTCGTAAAGACCGTGACGAATGCAGGCGAGGTCGGGATCAAGTGCTTCGGCTACAACTTCAGCTGCTGCGGCGTTCAAGGCTACTATTCCGAAGTCAACAACGGCGACGGACGCGGCGCGGCGGCCATCAAGAAGTTCGACGAGGACAGGGTCGACCATTCGCCGCTTCCCTCGCGCCGGTTCTGGTTCAACACCGAGATCGAGCGCAGAAGCGCCGTGGATGTTCTGCCGCCAACTACGCCGGAGCAGCACTGGGGCAGGCTGAAATACTTCCTCGAAAATCTCTGCCCCGTCGCCGAAAAATACGGCATGAAGCTTTGCGCCCATCCTGACGATCCGCCGATCGAGTACCTGAAGGGCACGTTCCGTCCGCTAACGTCCGTGGAAGGGATGAGAAAGCTTCTTGCGCTCGTCGATTCCCCTGCCAACTGCCTTGAATTCTGCCAGGGCACGATCTCGACCATGCGCGGCATCGACATCTACGCCGCCATCGAGGAGTTCGCATCGTCAGGTCGGATCGGCTACGTGCATTTCCGCAACACGTCTGGCACCTTGCCGCGCTACAGCGAAGTGTTCATCGACGACGGATACGTCGACATGAAGCGGGCGATGGCGATCTACGAAAAGTGCGGATTTACTGGTACGATCATTCCCGATCACACTCCGCGCCTCGATGCTGCAGACTTCTGGGAGACGGGAATGGCCTTCGCCCTCGGATATATGCGCGGCATAATGCCATCGTGATGAACTACGCTTCCTGGATTCTGCGGGGACCCCATAGTCGAACATGAATGCGGGTAAACAGATGACAACTACGTTGCTTGCTGCGGCGCTTGCGCTTGCGTCCGCCGCCGGCGATGCGGGCGATCTGGTAGGGCGGGCGCACCGCGCACGCCGCACTGCGAACGCGACGGTGCGGCCTAAGGCGACGGACGAGGTGCTTATAAACCCCGACATGGGCTTTGTGTACTACCACTATTCCAACCGCCTGTGGGCGTATGGAATTAATACGGCAAACGGCGACAGGCTGGACGGCATGTCGTCGGACAGCTTGATCTCAGGAGCGATGTAGAGCTGCATCTTGAGAAGGGGGCTGTGCTCGAAGGCGCCGTCGGACTTGACAACTACCGCGGCGCCGACGATGCCGGAATCCGCAGACGTGTCCGCGATGATTGCCGTCGCGTTCGCCGCAAGCCTCTTGAATCCGTCGTTGTCGCTGGCGGTGTTTATGGAGCAGTTGTCCCTGTCTTTGATTCTCTTCAGGATCCCCGCGAGTATCTTCCGTCCCGTGGCGGTTTCCAGTCTGAGCCGTATGACCCCCAGCCCGCGGCGGCGTAAGCTCGCGCCGCCTGCCAGGTTTTGCAATTACATCTTGCGTCTTGCTGAAAGTATTATACAAACTTTCGGAGAGTTTACATGAAAAAGTTATCCCGGCTTCGCCATAGCGTTTTTTTCGCTTGCAAGCGGGTGCCTGCATTTGATATAATATCTGTTAAAATCGTTTCGAGGTTTTCCCTAGCGAGGGGTTGTAGCTCAACTGGACAGAGCGACGGTTTCCTAAACCGTAGGTTCCGGGTTCGATTCCCGGCAGCCCCACCAGAACAGAGACACTGCATCTCTTTGTCCCCGACGAACGGGTGGAATGAGCCAGGAATTTTGTCTGCCTATATGAATAAATACATCTTCTCCATTGTTCTGCTCCGACCAGAGATTCCCCATAACACCGGGGCGATTGGTCGGCTTTGCGTCGGACTGGGTGTCCCGTTGCATCTCGTGAGACCATTCGGCTTTGCACTTGACGACCGCTCGATATCCCGCGCCGGGCTCGACTATTGGCCATATCTTGATTTGTCGCTTCACGATACGTGGGAAGACTACCTCGTCGCAGAAAAGCCCAAGCGCATTCATTTTCTTTCGACGCACGGCAAGAATTCGCTCTACGACTGCCGTTTCGAGTCCGGAGACGCGCTAGTGTTCGGCAATGAGTCGTCCGGACTGCCGAAGGGCTTCTACGAGCGCTACGCGGATTCTCTTTTCCGTATTCCGATGCCTGGCGAACACTCCCGAAGCATCAACCTCGCCAACGCGGTCTCGATTGCCGCTTACGAGTGCTACAGACAGTTGTCTGTTGTATAGCGCCACTGATAAAAACAACCTTGGAAAAGTTGTTTCAACCGTGTTGTTCACAATCACCTGAAGGCGAGGCGGTGAATTATGGGGATGCGCCCGCCTGCTCCGGGTGCGATTGCGGAATCTTCGGCTTGTCCAAAAACACCGTGTCCGGCGAGAGCATGCGTTCCAATTCGACGAAAATATGCGAAAACACAGGCTCCGTATCCGACAGAATCGCGGAAAGGATCTTGTTGCGCGGCTTTTCGTCGAGAAGTTCGGACGTCGGGATGGGATCGAACGTATTTGTCGCCTGCCTTACGCGAATCGCCATCGCTTTGTAGCGCATGAGCGTCTTGTATTTGCACGACAGCTCCGGGACGTTGCCTTTCAGCCACTGTCTGATGCCGCCGTTGCGTCCGGCGACATTCCCGTTTTCGTCGAATTTGAGGCAGTTGTCCACGTAGCATTCGAGATCGTGCATGATTCCGCCAAGGCGGATCATCGCCTCTCGCGACGACTTGCGCGCTTCCCACGCCGCGCGGATGTCGTCGGCGGCAGGCATCGGGGCGGTTGTTCTGCGCCGCGTTATCTTGCGCCTTGCGGCGGCGAGTTCGCGGCGACGCTCCGTCTCGCGTGCGTAGTATAACGGACGGCGGCAGCGCCTCAATT
>DGHT01000023.1 GCA_002392765.1 Verrucomicrobia bacterium UBA3841
ACCGCGAGACGCTGCAGAACGGGAAATTCACGCCGCACCACCCGGAGCTTCAGTATCCGGTCATAGAGGCCGAGGGCGACGACGAAGTTGTGATCGGCCTTTATGACGATGGTCGCGTCGTGGATGTAAAGACAGACAAGAGAACATTCGTGATGAATGCCTCCGGCAAGGACTCGTTCGTGATGCGCCGCGACGGAAAGCTCTCCGAGGTGGTATGCAAGTCCGGCGACTGGATTGAGATTCCCCCGGATTCAGTGTGCCCCCGCGCCGCCGCAACCGCGCCCGACGGAAGCGCCGAGGGTTGCGTGGCTATTGATCATCCGAATATAGCCCATTCACGCTATTTGCCGACGGATGCGTGTTTGCGGTCAATACGGGCCGGAACGAATTAAGGAGGTAAGACATGCAGAGATTGATATTGGGCGCGGTCACGATAGTTCACGAGTCCGTATCGTTTATCACAATCGATCCGTGCCATCAAAGGAGCTTGGAAAATGAGAGCAAGATACTCGAGAGACAATGTGAACAGACGTGAATTCCTGAAAGGCATCTGCGCCGCCGCCGCTGCAGCAGGAGCACCGGCGAAGATATGGGGCGCAGCGAAGTCGCTGGGTCGTCCCGATCTGCGCATAGGCGTGTTGAGCGACATCCATCTTTCGTATGACGCAAAGGATTTTCTCAAGAATCCGACGTCGCGAATGCAGGCGATCTTCATAAAGGCGCTCGAGTATTTCCGGGACAGACATGTAGATGCCGTGCTTGTGGCAGGAGACCTCGCCAATTCGGGGCTTCTTCCCGAGCTCGAACTCGTCGCGGATGCGTGGAAGAAGGTGTTTCCCGGAAACAAGCTGCCGGACGGTTCGCCGGTTGTCAACCTGATGCACTATGGCGACCACGATGTCGAAAAGCGCTTCTACAACGAGAAGAGGTTCGCCTCCACGTACATGAAGCGCGACGGCAAGCTGCCGCCATCGCTCGCGTTCGACGGCAACGACAAGAAGTACTGGGAGGAGCTTTTCGGCGAGGAGTGGTCGCAGGTCATGGTCAGGGAAGTCAAAGGCTACAAGTTCATCCTCGCCAACTTCGACCATGCAAATCCAGGTGCGACGGTCGGGCTCGACGGGTACATGTCCAAGTACGGAGCCGACCCGTCGAAACCTGTTTTCTACAGTCAGCATCGCTGGATGAAGGGGACCTATTGCACTGACGACGGCATGTGGGGCGCAGAGGACGGCAGCGAGCAGAAAGCGGTACTCGACAACTATCCCAACTGCGTTGCCTTCACCGGACACACGCACTACATGCTGACGGACGACCGCACGGTTTGGCAGGGCGGCTTCACCTGCATCAACACCGGTGCCTTGCTCAATCAGGCTCCGGGACGGCTCCGCGAAAACGGCAGCCTCTTTTCATGGGTGGCCGAAGACAAGGACAGGGATCTGCAGATGGAGGCAGTCCAAAGGACGCAGTGCCACGCGGGTTCGGTATTCAACCTCTACGGAACGGATGTCGTCCTTGAACGCCGCGACATGGTGCGCGGTGAGCCGCTCGGACCGGATCTCTGTTTTTCAATCGCGGCGGAAGACGTGAGGAAAGGTTTGTTCAATGATGCAGCCCGCCGCGCGAAAGCGGTCGCGCCAGAGTTTGACGCGGAAGCGCACGTTATAGTCAAGAAGCGGAGCGGCAAGACGCGGAACGGACGCGAATGCGACCAGATTGTGGTTTTGTTCCCGACCGTAAAGGCGAACGGGAATCGTCCCCGCGCCTACGAATACCGCGTTAGGGCGCTCGATGCGGCCGGAACGAAACTTGCCGAGGCGAAAGTGTATTCCCCCTTCATCAACTGTGCGGAGTCGCACGAGCCGGCGACTTCAATATGCGTAATTGAAAAGATGGCTCTTCTTGCGGAGAGGTGCGTCCGCTTCACTGTCGAACCGCTCGACTGCTGGGGCAATGCCGGGCGCGCAATTGCAGGGACACGGATTTGAGGGTTCAAGATGAAAAAGCATCTGCTGGCATGTGCAGGAATTCTGTCCATTGGTGCTGCTGGCGCGGCGGCAGGGGATTTTGAGACCGCCGCGATACAGGCGAGAATCGACGAAACGTCCGCCAGGGGCGGCGGAGTGGTGAGCATTCCCGCGGGACGCCACGTAGTCGGACAGCTTGACCTCAAAAGCGGCGTCGAGCTTCACCTTGAGAAGGGCGCCGTTCTCGAAGGGACTTCCGATCGCAGCGCCTATCCGAAGTTCACGCGTCCGTATTCCGAAGGCGACTGGATGGGCGTCGTCATCGCCACCAATGCGCATGACATCGCGGTGACCGGCGAAGGAACGATTCTCGGCAACGGCTGGACTTGGGTTGATCTCGCCACGCACGAGGCGGGCAGCGAGGGCCTGCGTCCGCGCGGGCTGGTCTTCGCCGACTGCCGCAACGTCCGTCTCGAGGGCTTCAAGCTCCTCGATTCCGCGAGCTGGGGCATCGTGTTCCACAAGGTGGACGGCGTAGTAGCCCGCCATGTGACGATCGACAACCACTGCACCTCTAACAACGACGGCTTCGACATCGAGGCGCGGAACGTCCTGATTGAAGACTGCGACATCGACACCAGCGACGACGCGATCGTACTCAAGTCGAATTGCCCGGACTATACGGTCGAGAACGTCGTCGTGCGGCGCTGCGTCAGCCGGTCGACCGGCAATGCGTTCAAGCTCGGAACGGCCTCCCACGGCGTGATGCGCAATGTCCTGTTCGAGGACTGCCGCGGCGAAATGGCGCGCCGCAGCCATCCCGATCCCCGCAACGGCCAGGAGTGGTGGGAGAGCTGGCGGGCCAACTGGCTGAACGCGTCGAAGACACTCGCGGGGCTCAACGGATTCACCGCACAGTGCGTGGACGGCGGCATCGTGGAGAACGTCACCATCCGTCGGTGTTCGCTGAACGGATACAACGTGCCGATCTTCATCCGCGGCGGCGAGCGTCCGAGCCGCATCTGGAACATACCCGCAGGCGACAAGTGGATTCTCCGCAACATCCTCGTCGAGGACGTGACCGGCAGCGCCGAGTCGTCGGTCGCCTCGTCCATCACCGGCGCGGGCCGCTGCCGTCCGCAGAACGTGACCCTGCGCAACGTGAAGATCGTCTGCAAGGGGGCAGGCGACCTCTACGTGCCGCACGAGGTTCCCGACGCAAAGGGAAGCTATCCCTCCTCGGTCATCTTCGCAAAGGGGCTCCCGGCCTGGGGGCTGTACATCCGCCACGCCGACGGCGTGCGGCTTGAGAACGCGGAGTTCGAGCTTGTCGGCGAGGACAGTCGCGAGAAGATCGTCTCCGAAGACGCCACGGTGTCGTTTGCGACGGATATAGCCGTGGAGCGTCCGAAAATGCCGTGGCTTTTCGCGGGCTTCGGTTTCCAGAACGCGGAGTCGCGTCTGACGGCGCTGATGACGGACGAGTTCCGCGACCAGCGCGCTGTCAAGTCGTTCCGCGAACTGTCGCCGTCCTTCTCGCGCGTGTATGTCGGGATGAACGGCGAGTCGAAGGAGTCGCTTGACCGGTTCGCGGACTACTACGACAAGACTTTCCGTCCCTGCGACACGACGATCTACGCCGTCGGCGGAGCGATGCCCGCGTTCGCGGACAAGCTCGATATCGAAGCGCACGCCGAGGGCGTTGCAAAGTCGCTTGAATATCTCGTCAAGGAGCGCGGCTGCCGGAAGATCCGCTTCTACTGCCTGACGAACGAACTGATGAGCGGCGACGAGTGGGGCTATTTCTGGTTCCAAAAGAAGATGGATCTTTTCAAGGAGTTCCACCAGGCGCTGTACGATGCATTCCGCCGACATGGACTCGACATCCAGCTTGCGGCGTCCGACGGTTCGTACGGACGCAAACAGGCCGAAGAGCTGAAGTGGACGGTCGACAACATGGACCTCATCACCGGCATCTACTGCACGCACTACTATGACGGCGATGTCAAGCCCGGCGATGTCGATGCCTACGGAATATTCAGCGACCAGTTCACGAACATTGTCACCCTCGCAATGGGCAAGACCAAGCGTTGGATGCTCGGCGAATTCGGCATTGTGCCGCCGCGCGAGAAAGGGGTGATGGTTGACGACCGGAACTGGAACGGGGTCGATCCGCAGCGCTCCGGACTCGCGGCGCTTACAATGGCCGAAATGGCGATGGCCGCGATCAACGCCGGCGCGTACGCGGTGATGAGCTGGAGCTTCTGCGACTATCCCGATCCGTTCGTCGTCGAGGATTCTCACGATCCGGCGGGGCACGCCAGATACGAGAGCGGGAAGGCCGTTTACAAGCCGGACATGAAGTACAACAAGTGGGGCGTCTTCCGCTGGAGCGACGTCAACCGGGACTTCGGGCCGAATCCAACCTATTTCACGCTCGGTCTCATGAGCCGCTATTTCCGCAAGGGCGCGAACGTCCTGACGGCGAAGGCGTCCGATCCTCTTGTCCGTGCGACGGTTCTGCAAAACCGCGACGGAACGATGACGGCAGCCGTCGTCAATCTTGGCGAAAAGCGCGAGATCACGATTTCGGGCTGGGAGACGTCTCCGCGCGGTGCGCGGCTCTACCTCTACGATTCCGCGAACCCGCGGCTGAATCCGTTCGGCGACCTGCCATCGGCCGACTGCGTGCTGACGCCGGATGGCGGCGCAGTGCGCTTTGAGATTCCCGAAAATGGCATGGCGTTCGTGACGACGGACTACGTCGAGCGCGTGCCGACACCGGTCAAGGACGTGAAGGTCGCAGACGGACGCTTGACGTGGACGCCTGTTGACGATCCTGATCATTGTTATTACCGCGTGTACAAGGACGGCAACCAGATCGCCTCGACTGTGGCGACATCGCTGCCTGTAAAAACAGATGATGTGTCGAGCTTCACAGTAAAGAGCGTAGACAAGTGGGGCAACGAGGGGAGATAGATGAAAAAATACAAATGGATCATGCTGGCGCTTCTGTCGTGCGCCTTCTTCTTTCACCAGGCCGACAGGGTGCTGTTCGGGCTGCTGACGATTCCGATTCAGGAAGATCTGCATCTTACGGACTTGCAGATCGGCGTTGTAAACACATCGCTCTTCTGCACTCTTGCGGTGACAACTCCGCTCGCGGGATTCCTCGGCGACAGGTTCAGCCGGAAGTGGATCATAACCGCGTCGCTTCTCTTCTGGTCGCTTATGACCGCCTGCACGGGCTTTGTCGGCGGACTCTGCGGTCTCGTCTTCTTCCGGTCCATCGCGACAGGCGGCGGCGAGTCGTTTTACGCGCCGAGCGCGTTTGCGCTTATCGCCTCGCACCACAAGGAGTCGCGCTCCATCGCGCTTAGCATCCACCAGTCCGCATTGTACGTCGGGCTAATGTTTTCCGGTGCGCTCGTCACGTGGGCGTTGCATCTCTTCGGCGGATGGCGGCCCGTGTTCTTCACATTCGGGGGTCTCGGATTCATTCTCGGTATTGCCTTCATCTGGGCGTTGAAGGATGGCGAACGGGCAACCGAAACTCCCCGACTCCCCCACTCCTCCACTCCCACGCTCTCCCAGTCGCTCCGCGCCTACTTCTGCAATCCGTCGGCGATGCTTGCGACGCTTGGTTTCGTGGCCGTGGTCTTCGCGAACAACGCCTACCTTAGCTGGGCTCCGAAGTTCGTCGCCCGCAAGTTCGAGCTTTCCGTTGGGGCTGCGGGAAACGGCACGATGCTCTACCACCATATCGCCGCATTCGCAGCGATCATGAGCGGGGCAGTGATAACAGATCGGTTCGTGAAGAAATGTCCGCGTTTTAGACTTGCGCTTCAGACGGCGGCGCTTGTCCTTGGTGCGCCTGCTCTCGCCATGATCGGTTTTTCGCAAAGCATTCTTGCCGTATGGACATCAGTAGTCGCATACGGAGTGTTCAGGGGGCTTTGCGAGGTCAACACCCACGCATCGCTTTTTGACGTCGTTCCACCGGAATATCGATCGACGGCGGAAGGCATGATGACGATGATCGCCTTTTTCATCGGCTCGCTCTCTCCGCTGATGATAGGTGCGCTTTCCGACAAGTGCGGAATGCGCGGATTCGAGATCGGTTTTGCCATTCTCGGAGTGGCCTATGTTGCCGGCGCAGTCGCAGTCTTTGCGTCGTTCCTCTGGACGTTCAAAAGGAACCGGGTGTCCGAATGAAGTTTTTTCACAGAGAAAATCACAGGGAAAAGAAAGGAGTGTGCATGCATGAAACGTTTTGAAGGAAAAGTCGTCGTCGTAACGGGCGGCGCGCGAAACACGGGATTGGAGATTGTGGACTCATTCCTTCGGGAAGGGGCTACGGTATTTTTCTGCGGATCTAGCGAGGCGTCCGTAGCTGAAGGCGTCAAGGCGCTTGAGTCACGCGGACTTGCGGGATTCAGGGGCGTCAAGTGCGATGTGTCGCTCCGGTCGGACGTTGAGGCGATGATGGATGTCATCGAGAGTGAGGCCGGACGTCTTGACGTCGTCGTCTCGAACGCCGCGAACTTCGGGCTCGGACAGGGTACTTGCCTCGAAACGACGGACGACCAGTTCCTCTCCGTTCTGCAGGTGAATGTCCTTGGCGGGTTCAGGCTCGTTCAGCTTGCGGCGAACAGGTTCTTCATGCGACAGGAGCCCAATCCGGCCACGGGACAGCGCGGGGTCGTCGTTTTCGTCGGCTCGAACTCTTCGGAGCGCGTGAACCGCAACCGAATCACGTACGTGGCCTCAAAGGGCGCGATGGACTCCATGATGAAAGCCTTCGCCGTCGATCTCGCGCCGAAGGGAATCCGCGTGAACATGGTCGCACCGGGATTCATCTGGACAAGCCGCTGGCAGTTTCTGTCAGATGAAATCAAGGCGCAGCGCAGGTCGCTTGTCCCGGCAGGGCGCGAGGCGACGGGCAAGGACGTGGCCGACGCGGTGCTCTACTTTTCGTCGGACGAAGCGCGTGGATTCCAGGGCGCACGCGTTGTCATGGACGGCGGGTCGTCGATTCAGCTGTATCCGGCTTCATGCGAAGACGACACATCGAAAATGAGGGAGAAATAAGATGAAACTCGGAATTGCGATGCATCCCGAAAAGTGGAGCGACCGTCATCTCGCCATGGCGCGGCAGCTCGGCTGCGAGACCGTGATAGCGTGGGTGCCTTTCGGAGCGGGCGACGGCGTGTGGCATGCCGAGGATTTCGAGCGCATATTCCTTCAGGCGAAGAAGCACGGCCTTGTACTTGAGGGGATCGAGAACTTCCATCCCCAGCACATCGACCATGTCGTCCTTGATGAGCCGGGGAAAGAAGCGCAGATGGCGAATCTCGTCAAGACTGTCGCCAATGCAGGCGAGGTCGGGATCAAGTGCTTCGGCTACAACTTCAGCTGCTGCGGCGTTCAGGGCTACTATTCCGAAGTCAACAACGGCGACGGACGCGGCGCGGCGGCCATCAAGAAGTTCGACGAAGACAAGGTGGATCATTCGCCGCTTCCCTCGCGCCGGTTCTGGTTCAACACCGAGATCGAGCGCAGAAGCGCCGTGGATGTTCTGCCGCCAACTACGCCGGAGCAGCACTGGGGCAGGCTGAAGTATTTCCTCGAGAACCTCTGCCCCGTCGCCGAGAAATACGGCATGAAGCTTTGCGCCCATCCTGATGATCCGCCGATCGAGTACCTGAAGGGCACGTTCCGTCCGCTAACGTCCGTGGAAGGGATGAGAAAGCTGCTCGCGCTCGTCGATTCGCCTGCCAACTGCCTTGAATTCTGCCAGGGCACGATCTCGACCATGCGCGGCATCGACATCTACGCTGCCATCGAGGAGTTCGCGTCGTCTGGGAGGATTGGCTACGTGCATTTCCGCAACACGTCTGGCACCTTGCCGCGCTACAGCGAAGTGTTCATCGACGACGGATACGTCGACATGAAGCGGGCGATGGCGATCTACGAAAAGTGCGGATTTACTGGTACGATCATTCCCGACCACACTCCGCGCCTCGATGCTGCAGACTTCTGGGAGACGGGAATGGCCTTCGCCCTCGGATATATGCGCGGCATAATGCCATCGTGATGAACTACGCTTCTTGGATTCTGCGGGGACCCCATAATCGAACATGAATGTGGGTAAACAGAAGATTGCGTTGGGATGCTATACCGATCCGAAATGAGGACTGCTGAAATGAGAATTCAATGCGGAACAATTCATATAGTGGCGCTGGCCGCTCTCGCCGTCGGCGCGGCGGCTGGATGGTCCGCGGCGGGGCGTGGAGAGAAGAGAAATGCTTGCCCGCCGTAGCCTTGGCGAAGGCGGGTGGGAATGTGGAAACAGCCAATGTTGGTAGGGCGCGATCACCGGTATCACCCGAACAAAGTGAGCCGCGCAAGCGGTCGCTAGAGGTGTGCGCGACAAATGGTAGGGCGAGTCGTCCCGCGACCGCTGCCGAAAAGTCGAAGGTAACCGACGCCGAGCTTGCGGCGCTGCGGGACAAGGCTGCTTCGCTCGACAAGGAACTAAAAGAGCTGCTCGCCGCCAGGGAGAGAAAGGCGAAGGCGGATGCGCAGAAGGCGGGCGGCGGAGATTCGCAAAAGGATAAGCCGGAAGTCTCCGCCGACGAAGCATTGGAAAAGTGCGAGACGTACGGAGAGCTGAAGCGGCGCTATCCAAATGTGTGGAAGCAGTGGCACGGCAAGTTGGCAGAGCATGCTGAGCGCGTTCTCGAGAAATACGACAACTGGAGAACACGCATGTCGGAGCTCGATGTTTCGTCCATGACAGAAGAGGAAATGGAGAACCACGCACGTTTGATGGAACTATACGAGCGGAAATATTCCCTTATGCGCGAGACCGAACTTTGCGATGACGACGAAATGACGGTCGCGCGGTTCAAGGAAAACCGCGACGAGATGGATCGGCTTGGCGAAGAGGGGCGAAAGCTCATGGTCGCAGAACGCAACACGCTTCTGCGCATCACGGC
>DGHT01000067.1 GCA_002392765.1 Verrucomicrobia bacterium UBA3841
AGGCATCGGGGCGGTTGTTCTGCGCCGCGTTATCTTGCGCCTTGCGGCGGCGAGTTCGCGGCGACGCTCCGTCTCGCGTGCGTAGTAGAACGGACGGCGGCAGCGCCTCAATTTCTGCATCAGTTCGCGCTTCATTAGATCGCGCTCGACCGGATCGGCGAATTTCGCGATTTTGTTGCGCATGTAGATCCCGACATCAGCCATGGCGAAGGCGCAGAGAAGGAGAGGGTTTGTCTTCGAGTCGAACACTTTTGGCGTATTGCGCCATTTCAGCCGGTCCTCCGCACTGAATTCGCCGTCGGGACGCCTTTTCATGCGCGGACGGTATGTATGCATGTCGATATATTGCCCGACCAGCGTTTTCGCCTCGCTGTACGTCCAGCCGTTATGATACGCATACCAGTATGCCGAATGTTTATATTTTGCCGCTGCCATACTCCATCCTTATCCTTATATAGCCATCAAAAACCATTTCAATTCCGCTTCACATGCCATATTATACCATAAAATGAGAATCTTGTGCGGAAAATCTTATTGTATGCGGGAATTGTTGATTAGCGAGCTCCTATCCTACACATAAGCAATGCGGAATGAGAATCTTATGCGGAAAATCTTAACAGAGCGACTGAATTTGAACAGTGACTAGTTTTTAAGAAGTCTCTCTATGAAGTTCAAGTCGACATAATGAGAATCTTATGCGGAAAATCTTATCGAGAGTGGATGGCTATTGATTTAGGTGTAGCCACCCCATTGCATAAGCGAACCATAATGAGAATTTCGTGCGGAAAATCTTGAGCGATTCTGGAAGGTACCCTTCTGACCGTTTACAGCATAATGATAGGGTCGGCAGCATGTTCAGTCATTTCAAAAGAACAACACACTCGCTAGATTCGACAACGGATGGCATACGCCTTGAACCAAGGGCGAATCTATGAGGCGGATGCCACGGTAAAGGCACTCCTTGCGGTGTTAATAACTCCAACGCGATTTAAGGAGATGCACCTTCCCGCCGAATTGCATTCACTCTCGCTGTAGCAATTCATGGTGATGCTCCTTCCCGCCGAATTGCATTCACTCTCGCTGCAGCAATTCATGCTGATGCTCCTTCCCGCCGAATTGCATTCACTCTCGCTGCAGCAATTCATGCTGATGCACCTTCCCGCCGAGGTGCATTCACACTGTTACGCGGATTCTACATCTTCCCGACGCATCTCATTATACCTGATGTCGCCATTTTGCACTTTGCTTTCCTGCGAGACAAGAAACAACAAGCGCTATCAGGCAAAAACCGCCGCGTAAACAATCGACGCCGCAGTTGGCGCGTCAGCGCAGACGGTAAATGACGAGCGAAAGCGGTGGAAGAGTGTCGGCGCCTTCAAGCGTAAACGGCGCGACCTCTTCCTTCAATGTCTCCGGCTCGGCGGGCGAGTTGTGCGCAAGACGGTCCGGGCCCGTAAACTCGGTGCGGGTGCCGGATCCCGCGACGCCGCGTATCTCAACTAGTTGCGCTTCCTCGGTGCAGTTGACGAGTTTGAGTATGATGTCGCCGGACGCGTCGCGCATCGCGCTGGCCTGGACGTTCTCGATGACGTTGCGGTTCACGCCCTTCCCCCAGGCGAAGTTAGTGTCCGTCTCGTAAGTCCCCGTTTCGACCGAGACCTTGAGCACCTCCGCGCCGCGGTTTTCGCTGAAGAGCTTCTGCACGTTCCAGCTCGGCGATACAAAGGAGCCGGTTGTTGTCGGATATACCATATTCGGCGTCCACGCGGTGTGCTGGGCGTTGGCGAAAAGCGGCGCATACGCCGCAAGCTTCACCTGCGACTGGTTTCGTTCGAGCCCGAGCATGAACGCCGCCTCGCCGATCGCGCCGCGCAGCGAACCATAGCGATGGGTGTACGTGGTCACGGCGTATTCGCCAACGAAAATGCCGAAATCTCCTTTTGGCGCGTCGTATTCATGCGCGAGCGCCCCCATGAAGCGGTCGGGCGAGTCGTAGAAATGGTCGTCGCGCAAGTCCTTCGGATCGTCAACCCTTTTCGTAGACTTCCAGTTGTCGAACACGAGCTTCACACCCGGATACTTCTCGCGGACTGCCTTTGCGATGAGCGCGTACCGTTCCTCGTACGCCCCGCCGCCGTTCTCGTTGCCGATCTCGAGATACTCGAGTCCGAACGGTTCGGGATGCCCCGCCGCGGCGCGCTTGGAGCCCCACGTCGAATTCACCGGACCGTTCGCATATTCAATACAGTCTAGCGCGTCCTGTACAAACTCGTCCATCTTGTCCATCGGCACGGTCTCCTTGTGCGACATGCCGCAGTTTATGCAGTAGAGAGGCTTTGCGCCCAGCGCCTCCGCCAGGAGGAGGTATTCGTGGAATCCGACGCCGTTCGTGGACCAGTACTTCCAGATGTTCCACTGCGTGCGGCGGTTCCACTTGTCGCCAATCGTCGTCTTCCAGCGGTAGGCGTCCTTCATCGTGTCGCCCTCCACCCAGCATCCGCCGGGGAATCGCACGAACGACGGCTTCAGCGCGGCAAGCTTCTCGACAAGGTCGCGGCGGAAGAGTCCCGCCACTGCATCCGCAGGGAAGAGGCTGACGTGGTCCAGCTGAGCTTCCATGCCTTGGCGTCCGCCCTTCCGGTCCGGCGCGAAGCGCAGGACGAGCCGCGCCTGCGCCTCGTCGTCGTTCGCGACGAGCGTCGCGGTAAACGTATGCCACTCGCCATCGCCATGAACACCCTCGATCCGCGCCGTCGCAAGCGGCGGCTTGCAGTAGGCCTCAAGCGCCACGTCGACCGCCTTCACGCCGTCGCCCTTGAGCGCGAACGAGAGGTTGTACGCGGCGCCCTTCTTCACGCCCATGCCGAAGTATCCTTCGTTCGCCACGCCCGCGCCGCTGCGTCCACGCACAGTCATGCAGTGCCTGTCGTTCGGATGCGCATCCGGCTTGTCGCTCAGGAAACATTCCGCGCCGCCTACCGGATTCCAGTATTCGAGCGTCAGCTCCCCGCGGCGCCCGTTGCCGTCCTCGAAAGAACGGTTGCGCACCATTTCCGCGTAGACGCCTCCGTCGAGCGAAAGATCAATGTCCTCGAAGAAAATCCCCCATAGGTCTGGAGACGCCTCGCCGACGATTGCGGACGGATCGACCGTCACAACGGTCGCGGACGGCGCGGAAGCAGCGTTCGCGCCGACAGACGCCGCAGTCAGCGCCGCGGCCAAAAAGAGTGTGGTTTTCATGGCGCAATTATACCAAATCGCGCTTGTAAAATCCATCCCCCTTTTGCGGACGCAACTCCCGCGAGGCGGCGGCTTGTCCGTCCGGACGTATCAGAAGTAGCCGCCTTTGTCGATGATCTCGCTGATGGTGTCGCCCTGCCGCACCCACGAGAAGATGTCCACCTCGTTGCGCTCGATTCCCTCGGCGCGAAGCAGCACTTCGTAGGCGATCTCGCGCGGAATGCAGATGACCCCGTCTATGTCGCCCATTATAATGTCGCCCGGACGCACCGTGACCTTGCCGATCTTCACCGGAACCTGGTAGTGAGTGATCATGCAGCGTCCGAGCGATCCGTTCGACACGCGATACTTGTAGAAGACCGGGAACTTCTGCTCCAGTATCTGCTTCGTGTCGCGGATTCCGCCCGCGATCACCGCGCCGCGTATCCCCTTCGTGATCGCCGTCGCAGTCATGACGCCGCCCCAGAGCGACGCCTCGACGTCGTCGGAGGTGTCCCACACGACGACGCCGTTGGGCTTGAAGTCGTCGAGCATCTGGGCGCGGAAAGTCATCTCGCCCTCGATCATGCAGTTCGGCGCGCTCTTCACCGTGAACGCTTCGCCGCAGACGACCATCTCGTCGCGAAGCGGCATTATTTCGTGCGGCAGGTTCTGGTCGAGAAGGCACGCCTCTCGCATGACATCGTTGACGCAGCCGGTGTACAGCTTTTCGAAGCGCTCGCACAGCTCCTTGACGGGGATTGGGAATTCGTTTGTCGGCACGCTCTGGCGTTTCGCGATTAGCTTGTCGAGTTTCATAAGGCCCGCTTCCTTGGCCTTAGTGCGCATATCTGCTAGTGATGGCATAGTAATCCTTTCAGCTTAGGAGTTAGGAGTTAAGAGTTAAGAGTTGCGAGTTGTTGTCCTGAAGTCCGAATTCCTTGGTCAGAAGTCCTATATTGCCTCGCACGCGCAATGGCGATGATTACCGCGCCGGCGAGGTAGAACGCCGCGAGAGATGCAAGCGCGGCGGTCGAGGAGAACGAGTCCTTTACGAATCCAAGCGCAACCGGCGAGGTCGAGCCGAATACGAAAGCGATGCACAGCATTATGCCTGCGCCGGAGGCGTGGTATCTCTGCGGGATTATGTCGAAAAGCGACGCCATGAGGTTGGAATCGTACACGCCGCGAAAAACGCCGAAGAGCGCCATCGCAACGCAGCACAGGGCAAGCGAAGGCGCGTATGCCATCCAGACTATGAACGGCACGCCGAGCGCAAGTCCGGCGATGTTCGTCTCCATCCTGACAGACGGGCGGCGCTGTGCAAGACGGTCGGAGATGCGTCCGCCCAGTGTTACGCCGACGAACGCGCCAAGGTAGTGCCAAAGCACGGCGTTAAGCGCCGCCGCGCCGGGTGCCATGCCGAACGTCCCCGCAAGGTGGCTTGGCATCCACGTCTTGAAGCCGACGTCGACGTATATCATCATGCCGAGCCCCGCCGCAAGGAGAATCGCAGAGGGATTGCCGACAAAGACTTTGAAGGCTTCCTTGAGGGACGGCTTCGTTTCACCGGCGGTCGATTGCATTCGATTGCTTTCGATAGCAGTCGATTGCCCTCCCCGCAATCCAAACGCCATCACGACGGCCCAGAGGATGCCGATTCCGCCGAACAGCTTGAATGGCACTCGCCAGCCTTCCGCGCCCGACTGCGCAAGCCAACCCGACGCTGCGCTACATCCGATGATGCCAACGTAAAGCCCCATCTGGAGGATCGAAAGCGCAGTCGCGCGCGTTTCCTTGTGGAGCTCGCCGACGATCGACGTAGCGGACGGATAGTAGAACGACTGTCCGACGCCGTTGAGTACTCCGTATGCGAGGAGGATGAGTCCGAGACACGACACGAACCCCGACGCGAATATTCCGAGACAGAACACGAACACGCCCGAGACGACCATCCACTTGCGGTTGAAGAGATCGGCAGTCAGCCCCGCGAACGGCACGGAGAGCCCGTACACGAATGTGAAGACTGTCGCCACAAGGCCGATTTGCGCGGCGGTGACGCCAAGCGCGCCCTGTATCGACGACAGCGTCGCGCTGAATATCTGCCGCGTACCCTGCTGGAGGAAGAACGCCACCCAGAGAAGCGCCAATGCTCGCCATTTGTAGTGCATATTTAAAGTTGAAAGGTTGAAAAGTTGAAAGGTTTATGTCGAAGCGGCGGACATCGGCCCGACCTTAGCCTGGGAGGGAAAGTCCGCCGTCGACCATGATCGTCGCGCCGGTGATGTAGCGTCCCGCATCGGACGCGAGGAGAAGCGCCGCGCCAGCGGCGTCCTCGGGCATCGCATAGTCGTGCATCGGTATCGCCGCCTTCACCTTCGGGCCGTAGACCGGATCGGCGAGGCACTCCTTGTTGCGGTCAGTACAGAAAACTCCGGGGCAGAGGTTGTTGACGGTAATCCCCTCCGGCGCTACCTGGCGCGCGATACCGCGGACGAGGTTCTCCTGCGCGGACTTCGTCGCCGCGTATACACACATGTCGGGATGCGGCCTGCGCTCGTTTACGGAACCTACGACGATGAGACGCCCCCATTTCTGCGCCTTCATCTTCGCGTAGCACAGTTGGAACATCCTTAGCGTCGCAAGGAAGTTAACCTGAAGCTCCTTCTGCGCCTCGTCCATCGGAAACTCAGTCCATGGTATCTTCGCCTGGATCGACGCGTTCGCAACGAGGATGTCAGGCAGCATTCCGTCCGCCTCCAACCCGCGGAAATACGCTTCAATGGCCGCAGGATCCGAAAGGTCGCAGACCTTCGTGTTGTGGCGCAGAACCTTCGCACCGTATTCCTCGAGCGCGTCGCCGATGGCCTTGCCGATTCCGCGCGTAGAGCCGGTCACAAGTGCGACCTTGCCGGAAAGGTCGAATTTTTCCCTTATCATCTTTCTGCTCCTCTCGTTTTAAATCCACCGTGCGGAGCCACACTCCGCAACGCAGGAAATTCTATCATATCACACTTTTTCATACTATATACAAACTGGCAAAAAACAGTCACATTTCAGGCAATGCTTTTCAAGAGCGCCTTGAGATAACCGTTGGCGAAGAGACGGCCGAGCGTGAAGTAACCCGGAGTGCCATCGGGCGTAAGAATGCGGTCGTATGCCATCTCCGGCACATGGTCGCCGCGTACTGGAACATCAAGACCCAATTCGCGGTATGTGCGCATAAGCGCGAACTGATCGGTGTCGCCCTGGTCGTGGAAGAGCTCTGTGAAGTCCTCTTTCGTCCCTTCGACATCGCGAATGTGAATGAACGCGATTCTCTTCCCGAAGTGCCGCGCAATGTCCGGTAGGGGCACGCGTCCCGCGTGCCCGCGGTCGAGCGGGACGCTCGACCCTACCAAATTCCCCGTTCCACATCCCACATTCCCCAACATCAACTTGAAGTTCGCCTGGCAGAAGGTGACGGCGTTCGAGGGCGAGGGGTAGATGGCGTAGGCGCGGTCGTATGCCTCGATAGAGCCGAAGATCCGCGCATAGCCGCCGAGCGAGTCGAGGCACGGATCGTCGGGGTGAAGCGCCATGCGGACGCCGCACTTCTCCGCCGTCGGCATCACCGCCTTGATGAAGTACTCGTAATTCGCCCAGACCTGGGCATGAGAAAGGCGAAGGACTTCGGACTTAGGACTTCCGACTTCAGCGCTGGAAGTCTGATGTCCGAAGTCCGAGGTCTCCTTCGTTTCCGCCAGCGAGAAATACGTCGCCTTGGCTCCGCCGCGGCCTTCGCGAACGCCCGTCCGCGACCAGCCCTTCCCGACCATGAAGTTGTAACAGAGGAGCTTTATCCCAAGTCTTCCCATCGACTCCAACAGCTCGCGGTAGTGCGACAGCGCCTCTTCCCGTTCCCCATTCCCCGTTCCCCGTTCCCCAAACTCTTTGATAAGCGTCATGTCGAACGGATCGCCTTCGAGTCCGACGACGTTCAACCCTTCAACCTTCAACCTTTCAACGATCGACCGCAAGGTCGAGAGCCGCCACGGATCGGCGAGTTCCGTCAATTCCGGGTTCACCTTTACGATGACATCCGTTATCCCCATCTGCGGACAAAGCTTCCACAGAGGATGCGGAGTCGGTGGAACAAATTCTACTAGTTTCATCGTTGCAAGAAATTATATCAAAAATCCTCTCCGCGATAAAACCCGCATCCGGCAACTTCTACACCAAATCAGGCAAAAGAGAAATGTCAATCGACAGTGGGGCTTGTCCCCACACGATTCCAAAACCCTTGAGAATAAAGGCTTTTATGGAGTCTGTCCCCAACTTTTTCTCTTCTCCCAGTATTTGTCTAAACACCGCACATTATACAAAATTAAATCCGTAGATTGCAATAAGCAACTTCCATTTTTGGCGGCAATTTACTTCCGTATTCGGCGGCATTGCACTTCCAATTTTGGCTACTCGATATATTTCCTTGAGTGCCATCGCCGCCATGATTGTTCCGCAGAGGATTCTCATTTTCATTCCCTCCACTTTTCACAAACCCCTATCGACCAACCACTTTGCTGCGTTATCCTATTGTAATACGACTGATGATATGGTATTATATCATTCAAACGCACTACAAAGGATTTTAACATGGCTACATCAACCTTACAAATACGCATAGATTCTGACCTGCGCCGCGATGCCGATGAGTTGCTCAATCGCGCAGGGCTTGACATTTCAAGCGGAGTCAGGCTATTTCTTCGCCAAATGGTGATTCGCCGCCGCCTCCCATTTGACGTAATAACTGAGACCCCCGACCCATTCTTCTCTGAAGCGAACCAACGCGTTCTCGCCGATTCCATCCGCTCTTTTGAGCGCGGGGAGGCCAAGCGCCGCGAATTGATAAACGCATAGCCGAAAGATCTGCCATGATTGAGCGCAATGGAAATTCGGGAATCGGCAAGCCAGAGCCCCTTCGCAATTGGGAAGGTTGCTGGAGTCGAAGGATAAACGACACGGACAGGCTCGTTTACAAAATCATTGGAACCGACGATGCGCGCGAATTGGTGATATTCCAATGCAAAACCCACTATGAGGGGTAACCGAGGGGTCTGTTCCGCATTCCTACGCGCTTCCGCGCCCCCGGCAACAGCCATCACCGCCGCCAGAATTGTTCCGCACGTAATTCTCATTTTGATTTCTCGATAGTCGTTCCAGCCAAGTAGTCGTTGCTCGACCCTTGACAACCGGCGACGGAGAAAACAGCAATTTTACCGCGAACTGCTACGATGCGACAATCCGCTCAATCAGTTTATTTGTCCATGCCACGGCCTCGTCTACCGTCGCAAGAACGGAATCAGCGTTGCGCAATGTTGCCCGCGCTTCGTCGTAAACCCGCGCCCACGACTCACCCTTGACAAGCCGAGGCGGCCAAGACTGTTCGCGGCGATAATCAAAAAGCCGTTCACATACCGACTTTACCTCAGCAAGATCAAGCGAAGAATTCCTCTCGATCAACTGAAGATCGATCATATCGTGCGCACGGTCGCTGTCTTCGCCAGAAACAGCATGCAACTTCTGCGCAACCTGATATGGTAGCGACATAACGGGAATCGCCATTGGCTTGGGGAATCCAAGCGCGACAAACGCGGAAGCAACATCTTCGGGCAAAGTCATTTCATGCGAATCGGCATCGCCTATCTCGTTATGGCCGATTTCGATGCGAACGGTCATCCACGACCGTCCAAGATACTGAAGCTTGATGTCATACGGCATCATCACATACGGCTTCGGAACGTTTGGCGGGGAAGGAGGATCGACCTCCACGAGTTTGCCGGTAAATCCATTCCACCCCTCCGCCAGCCGTGTGCGCAGAGCATCCAAATACTCATCGAGACTGGTTGCACGAGCAGTATCGACATCCTTCGTATAGCGCGTCACACCACCGCCATACCGAAACAGCAGCGAGCTGCCGCCCTTGACAACGCCGCCCGGCAACATCTGCCCAACGACCAAGTCAGCCATTGCACGGGCCAAGCGGATGTCGTCCCGACCTTTCCCGCAGTAGCGTTTGATGGCCTTGCCAAGATTCGTTGCGGAATTCGGTGTTTTCATGTTGCAAACTCCCTTTCAAGCTCCTGTGCCTCTTTGTAGTCAATCAAACCACGCCGTTTCGCATCGACGACCGCCGACGTCAGCCGCTCGCGCATCAGAGACCCCTTGCACGTCTTGATTGCATCGGCAACACTCTGGCTGCGGATTCCGTTGAAGTCTTCCCTCTTTACGTTCGCCGGGCGCCGCACCAGTTCAATCCATTGCGGAACGCTCTTCCGCCGCCGCGCATCCGTGGCGACATAAACTTTCGATGGATTGACAAGCGCAAGGTTGTGCATCGCAAGAACGCTCACGCCATAGACGATTGCCTCTTTGCCGACAAGCGCAACCGCTTCGGCATACTGGTCGTATTCGCTCGGGGTATACTGACTCAAGCGATAGACGCCACGACCGACATTCTCCAATCGACCGCTTTTGACCCATCGTGGCAGTTCAACGCTGGGATTGCAAATCCCACGTGCATCGTCCGTTGTGACAATACCATAATTGTCCAACCCGATTTCGTTTATGGCTTCCCAATGTTTCATCGGTCAATATGATAACATAATTGTATGCAAATTGTCAACGACCTTTCCACGGATTGTCAATTTGCGTACATTATCGTTATCAAATCGCCATTTCTTTCTCCGTCGCCAGTTGTCAAAGATCATTGCGCCTCACGGCGCAAAAGCTGTTCACTCTTCCTTCAGTGCCGCCCCCTTTCCTTTCCCGCCGCAAGAATTGTTCCGCAGATGATTCTCATTTTTGTTTCCTCCACCAACTACTGCCGATCAACCACTACCTACCCCGACTCCTCGGCAGAGGCGATGAAGTCGAAGACCGGAAAGGTCGCGGCGAACACGCTCAAATGCACCCCAAAGGTTGGACGCGAGGGAATGCGAGTCGTGAAGAACAACAGACCGCGCATCAAGCCGTTGCCTTATGTCCGCATTCCGAACCAGCAAAAGCCCTTCGCGCTTCGCCCCGGCCGCCACCCATGCAAGCGCAAGGTCGGCGACAAGATGGTTGTCGTCGTAGAGTCCGCCGACGTCGCTGTGGCTGCCGGGGAATAGCATTTCGACGACTTGGCCTTTGTCACCTTTCAGCGGGACATACTGAAAGAACTTGCGCGTCTCGTCGCGGGAAACAGCGTGACGCGCCCTTCTCACGTTGCGCGGACAATCCGCCGCGACATCGAGCCCAACTGTCGCGTCAACCGTGTCCCATAGTCCGAGATAGGCGACCGCCACGCCAAGCTTGTCGAGCCACGCCGCCAAGTGCCGCGCCAAAAGCGCTCCGCGCGAAAAGCCGAAGAGAAAAACTTTCGTCGAAACGCCGTCCTTCGGCAACGTCTCGTAGTTCGCCTCGAACCACCGCCGCGCAGAGCGAAACGTCGTCCGCCAATCCACACCCGCTATCTTCCCCGAGAGATACGATCCGAAATGCGTTCCCAAGCCAGGCTCCAAATGAAGCTTTTGCCGAGCATCATCAACGCAAAGATCGCGGAGTCGCGTAACATTCGTTATCCTGCCCGCGACGCCCTGTCCTGTTCCTTCGAAAAACATGCAGAGGTTCACGCCCGAAGGATGAGGGTTAGGGAGCCGATGGGCTTGTTGGTTAGCGGACGGATGAGCGGAACGGTTATTTCGCGCTCTTCGCCCTCGGCGGGAAGGTCGGCGACGTCGAGGACGCCTTGCGCGATTACCTTCGGGACGTCCTTCTCGCCAATCATCGCCGCAAGCGCGTCGATTGGCGAAGAGGCGATATCAGCATAGCCCACCATCGCCTTTTCCATAAAGTCCGCGCCCATCTTCAGTGCGTACTTCGCCGTCAGGCGCAAGAACCGCCGCACCTTCTGTACGCTCACCGGCTCGGTAATCGAAACGGCAAGCCCGCAATGATCCTCGATCTCCTCGCGGAACACCACGCGCTTCGTCCACGGCTCGGCGGTGAAGTCGCACACCCCCTTCTTGAACACCATCTCCCTCGCGCCGGACTTCTTCGCCACGCCCGTCCGCGGCCATATCAAGTCCACCTGCCCAATGTTGCGGCTCTTCAAGAGCGCCTTTTCCGGCACTCCCTTCACCTCCGCCTTCACAAGCAAGAATTCAAGATTAAATTTTACCTTCTTGGCCATTACGCAACCTCCTCAATTTTACGGATATCTTCATAAAACATCGCGAAATCGTTCATAAATCACCACGTCGCATGGGGTCTGTCCCCGTGTTTTCAATTTTGGCTACTCGATATATTTCCTTGAGTGCCATCGCCGCAAAGATTGTTCCGCATATGGTTCTCATTTACACAGCCATCCTTTCTTGCAGATTTCCTCACTCACAGGCTCTCCGGCTTCTTCTCGACAGGCAGCCACACGCGGAAGGAAGAGTCGTCGCCCCATCCATCGCGGAACTACCAGTAATTTCGCTGCAGACGTCGTCGAAGACCATCGGCTCGCGGCGGTCGGATGTGCCAGGCGCAAGCGGGAACGAGACATTATCGAGCTGAAGTCCGTCCACGTGCCGCGCGTACAGGCCGTAGGCGGGCAGGATGCAGCCGAACATGTGCGCGTCGGGATACTTGCCCGCGACCTCGGGCACCGGCCGCGTACGCTCCGCCGCCGTGTCGCCGCCGCCCCTGCAGACGATCCTGACGTTTCTGAGCGCCGCGCCCTTCGCGCACGCCCGTCCGCGACCAGCCCTTCCCGACCATGAAGTTGTAACAGAGGAGCTTTATCCCGAGCCTTCCCATCGACTCCAGCAGCTCGCGGTAGTGCGACAAAGCTTCCTCTCGCAGAGTCGCAGCGTCATCTTTTACCGGATTTGCAGGATTAAGATTGCTATCGCTGCTTGGAGTTTTGGAGTCTTGGAGAATTGAAGTCGATGCCATATTCTCCAGAACTCCAAGACTCCCAGTAGCGAAAGCAACATTTGAATTTGTTATTTGTGAGCTGTTGTCATTTGTGCGGAATTCATCTTTGCGATCTTTGCGTTCTTTGCGGCTGAAATCTTCCGCCGCGCCGTATTCCTTGATCGGCGTCATGTCGAACGGATCGCCTTCGAGCCCGACGACGTTCAACCCTTCAACCTTCAACCTTTCAACAATCGACCGCAAGGTCGAGAGCCGCCACGGATCGGCGAGTCCCGTCAATTCCGGGTTCACCTTTACGATGACATCCGTTATCCCCATCTGCGGACAAAGCTTCCACAGAGGATGCGGAGTCGGCGGAACAAATTCTACTAGTTTCATCGTTGCAAGAAATTATATCAAAAATCCTCTCCACGATAAAACCCGCATCCGGCAACTTCTCCGCCATTTCAGGCAAAGGGGAAAGCAGGATTTATATCGTATCGACGTTCCATGCGCCCACACCCTTCTCGATTTCGGTACCGCCGCCGGGACATATCCCCCAACCAAAGGTTGTCCGCAACGCGGATGCCCTGGCAGGGGTGCGGCTTTCCCAGTTAATGCTTCCATACCATGGGGTCTCATACCATGGGGTGTAGAGTAGAGCGGGACGCCCCCGCAGGG
>DGHT01000014.1:0-29131 GCA_002392765.1 Verrucomicrobia bacterium UBA3841
CTTGCGGCCCCCTTTAGCGCTCCGGCGATGTCGCCAGGCGCCACATCCGGTATTAGCCGTCGTTTCCAACGGTTTTCCCCGACTCAAAGACAGGTTGCTCACGTGTTCCTCGCCAATCCGCCACTCTCACCGCTCATTATTGCTAACTCGCGGATCCCGTTCGACTTGCATGCCTAATCCACGCTACCAGCGTTCGTTCTGAGCCAGAATCAAACTCTCAGAAATAAAACTTCGAGTATTTTCTATTATTCTCCTCACACAAACATGTCTTTCCAAATCCGGTCTGATTTCAAAGAGCGACGTCGACCTTTCGGGCGAACGAGACAATAGTTTATCAAAAAATCGAAACGAATGCAAGAGGAAAATTTATTTTTTTTATTTTTTTATTTTTTTATTTTCAGCCAGAGGTAATTGCCCCACGAATATATATCACGCCAAGTTCGCGAAGCGCGCGAAGTATCCTCCTTTATTCCTCATTTCATTCTTACAGTCACTTTGAAGAAATTGTAGTTCCGTTCCTGTCCCTGCGGCACGGCCGACCAGTCTCCCGACAGCAGGGATTGCCGGCCGTAGACAGTATAGGTGCGTTTTGCCGCCTCGGCGGCTGGCAGCACGGGATTCCACGAGATGACCGGATTGCCGGATTCAATGGTGATGGAAGCGTGAAATACGTCGTTCACATCCGTGGGGTCCGTTCCCGCCACATAATCCTGCCAGACCTGCAAGTCACGACCCGCCGCGTCCTTCTTACCCGACGGCTTCGTGAGCGACGCCGTAAAGTCGCTTCCGAACTTCCGGACATAAGCCGGGAACTCAGTTGCCCACGTTTCGGGTATCGCAACGGGTCCGCCCGCAATTTCAGTGACCACCGTCACGAATCCAGTCTCCTCCGCCACCGAGCCTCCGCCGTCCTCCGCCACAGTCTCGTGCGCCTGCATATAGCCGGAGTCCGCCGGCCATTTCTCCGGCACGCCCTTCGTGTAGGGAGCCATCCAGCCGTATGTGTTTCTCCTGATGTGAACCTTGAATCTTTCGTAGTATCCGTAGTTGCGAAATATCATCTCGCCCAAACCAGACTTGTCCGTCACGGACGGAAGCGTCAAGCGCGGCGCATTGCCGAGGAAGTACACGTCCGTCAGCGAAGCACACCCTTGGAAGCACCCTGCACCCAGTCTGGAAAGCGTATTCGGGAATGTTATGGAGACAAGGCTTGCGCAGTTCGAGAACGCCGAGTCGCCGACCGTCGCAACGCCGGCCTCAAACGTGACATTCGTCAGCTGCCAGCAGTCGGAGAACGCCCTCGCACCGACCTCGCGCACCGTCCCGGGAATCGTTACGCTGCGAAGCTTGGTGCAGGCGATGAAGGCGGCTTCATTGATTTTCCGCACCGGCAGACCGTCTATGTACGCAGGGACTGCCACTTCGCCGTCATACGTAGCTGCCACGGCGGGGCGCGACGGATAGTAGGAGCCGAGTATCACATAGCTTGCGTTCGCTTCGCCTGTCCGCCCCGGCTCGCACATCTTAGTGTAGGTCAATTGCGGATTGCCGGACGTTGTGCCCGTATAGATGTCATATGGCGGATACGTCATCGCAAAGGCAACCGTCGGCAAAACGGACACTGCAACCAGCAAAAACTCAAAGAATTTCTTCCCTCTTTTATCAACCAGTCTAGTCATTTTCTTTCTACTTCCTTTTTCTGCGCCAATTATACGATAAAACATGTCATCTCGCTCGAACAAGACTGAAAGCAAGCGACCTGTGAAATTGTCCTTTACGAATGAACACGCCGCGCACATTGTAGCATATTCCTTACTCGCGCGTCAATGGTGCTTCATAATCACGCTTATCCCGGTTTTTTCGGGATAAATTATCCCGCTTTTTCTTGAAAGGGGCTTAAACAGCGGGTGATAAATATTTTCAGGACACTCCAAAAACGCGTTAGACTTTATTTTCTAAATGCGTTATGTAGCAAAAAATGCCGATTTCGCGCCATTTCCCTCCCGACCGCAACTTCACAGGCTCGCTCTGACAACGGTTTCCCGCCGCGCATGCGTCTCATGCGCGTCCATCAAACCGGTTTTGCCGCAACATCCGCTTTGTTTAGAGTCCCGGCAGCATCATCTGCCTGTCATCTTTGATTACTTTGCGGGGCCGCCCGCTTATGAATCGGATGTGCACCTGCCCCACAAGAGCGCGGATGCCGGCCAGAAGCGCATGTGTCTTCGTCGATACAGTCTCGAGATTGTCCGAAAGGAATTTCAGAATCTTCTTGAACCCCTTTGTCTTGCGAAGGAACTGCGTCGCATAGACATACGCGAGAACGCACAGAGTGAATATGTTCTCCAGCCGCTTGAAAGTCCTGACACGAACCTTTTCAAGAGCGAACTCCTGTTTCATCACATAGAACGACGTCTCGATCTGCCACCTGTCGCAGTACGCCTGCGCCGCCCGTTCGGCATAGATGGCCATCTGCGCGGGGCTGTCCAAAACCCATTTAGGACAAACGGCATACAGGAAAATCGACTTCTCGTCGAAGCGACTTTCGACAACGAGTACGCCAACATCATGCGTCGGCGCATCCTTGGCTTTCGGATCACTGCAATACTGCACGACACCAGGCTTGCAACGGATCTTCGCTCGTCTATCCCCCGTGTGGACGTGCAGCATCGCATCGAAAAACTTGGCCGATTCGAGCGACTCGTCCACAGAGAGTCCGTCTCCAAAGACATCGCGCTTCATGTCCTTCACTCGGACTACGGCCTTGCGTTCGTCCCGCCAAAGTGTCCAAAGATGCTTCGCGCTGTCCATGCCTCGGTCTTCGACAATCCAGCCTCTGCCATCTGTCGCTTTCATGATCACGGCAATTGCCTCATTGAGAAGTTCGTCATGCGACTTCCTGCCCTTGCCGAGTTTCACATAGACTGGCAGGGCTTCGGGATGTTCAGCACCGACTAGGGAGACGCAGATAAAGTCATGCCCCATGCGGATCTCTCCTGTGCTGCCGTCGCGTCCCATAGCCATTCCCTCCATGCCCGCACCCCCAAAAATCTTGCTGATGTCCGAGAAGTCGATGGCGAAAGTGCATCTGTCGAGCCGTTCCCGGGGAATGTTCTTCAGAAGCCATCCACCGGTCGCCTCGACGAAATCATAGTTGTTCAACCAGCCCGAGACGCGCTCCTGCGCTCGCTTGCTCTCGGCCAAGGATGCATTCGTCCGCAACCCTCTTGACATATCGGACACAAGAGTCGAATTCCCGGTGACAATTTCCGCGAACAATGTCTTCAGCGCAGTCCATGCAGGCTTGCACATCTTGCCAAAAACGCCCTCGAGAAAATTTTCATAGGTGACATTCAACGATTTTTTTAGTATATTATCCATATGCGGCACTCCTTTGTTTTTGTTTACCCTGCTAATGATAGCAGAAAAATCGAAGGAAATGCCGCACTTTTTTTGAAAATGTCGCAAAGCTTGGAACGGGATCTGCTGCGCAGCAGCCGCTATGCGTAGCGATGGCGTCGCTACGCAGGATTTCAGTCAGTCATCCACAACTTTGCGGCATTGCTATTTTGCGCGGCGCGCGCGGCCCGGAGAGGCGGGGCGTTTCGGCGACGTTGAAGCCGAGCCATGCATACCGGAAAACGGAGACGCGCACACTCTGGCGAGGCTTCACCGAGCGCGCGCGGAGGTTCTGCAACATGAAAAAGCGCCTACGGCGCGCGCGTTCGCCCGAAACGCCCCGCCAAGCAGGGCCGAAACGGATAGAAAACCGCGAAAAGCGCCCATTATTTGCACTTATAAAAAAAACCGGGATAAGCGTGCATAATTTTTTGCCAATCGGTGATAGTGTAAAATGTCGAAACCGTATTCGCCGCCATGGGCCGCTCTTGGAGAAATCTGACATAGTTTTCCACAATTCCGAATACGGCGGGCATGTCCGTCGGCGGTAGGTCTACATTCCCCCATCAGAATGGCATATCTCCGTCGCCTGGGTCCGGTGGCAGATTGTTCGGCTCGGCTGGCTTAGGAACCTGCACAACGCCGTCGAGCTGTTCAAGCCGCAACACCGTCAGGTCTGAGAAGTACCGCACCTTCCCGGTATTTGGGTCGGTCCATTCGCGCCCGTCGACGGCGAAGCCAACCTTCACGCGCATACCGGGCCTAACGCCATCAAGCTTGGCGACGTTGTCCTTCTTGAATGCGAACGCCACCACGTTGGGCCAGTTCCCTTCGCGCTCCTCCTCCACGACCAGCTCGCGCTTCGTGAACCCGCTCGCGAACGTCTGCACCTCGCCGACTGCCTTTACCTTTCCCGTGAACTCGTACATCGTCTTTTCCTTTTCCGATCATCACTGATTGAGGTTTACACCGCCAAGGCCAAGGTCAGGCTTTGCCGCTGGCAAAAGCAAACTCTCTGCCGCAAATCGGTTGCTTGAAATGAGCCCGCCGCAAGTGGGATCTCTCCACGGGACAAACAGCGAAGGGAATTCACCTTTCATTTCGTATACGTGTGGTTCGACAATAGCGTAGTCTCCCCAGAAACACCAGAAGCCTTGATTTGTGAAAAGCGGCATGGCTGGCATGGGAATACCGGTTTCATAAATATCGGCACCTTTCTTGAATTTAACTTTCGCCAGCTCCCGAACCAACTCAAACACGACATTGGTGTCGGCAAAAGCATCCCAGCCAAGTATTTTGCCATCCTGTTTGCGGAATGTGGCACACTTGACGTATGCCGCGCTCGTTGCGTTCCCAACAAAGAAGCCAGAAAATCCCGCGCGATATGAGACGATGCGCTCGTCCTCATATTGAATAATTGCAGTGTTCCTACAGGACCACCGCGAGGTATCTTCCAAGAAAACGTCCGCTCCGGGATCGACATCTGGACACTTGCCAACACGAGATTCATCCCCACCGCGCCACTCTGATTCAATATCCTTTGAACCATTGTCGGAAAGGAACTGCTCCCCGTAAAAGCGCGTCATGGCGTCCCAGTCGGCAATGTCGCCATTGAACGGCTCGCGGCGATAATTCCGCAATCGATTCCCGATCCATGCCTGCACTGACTTTGCAACCGGGGAATCCCCAGTCGGCCAGTCAGCGACGACAGTCCAGTCAACGCGCATCCCACCCCAAGCGTCTGTCGCAAGTGCCGCCCGCCGCTTATGCGAGAACGACGCGGCCGACTCTTGCGAATACGGTGCGGGCGACTTCAAGCCGTCCAGCGGTGCATATTTGCATTCGGCAAGCACCGCCATCACACTACAAATCGCGACAATCATTCCATATCCCCTGCCCATCTGTTTTCCTTTCTCTATTACTTACTCGCCGCCCGCGGCGAAATCTTACGCGACATTTTCACAATTCAGAATACGGCAACTTCGCCACCCGGCGGCGGCCTTGCGCCGGACGGTCGAGCTTCTGCAGGTAGCCGTAGTAGCTGCTCGGACGCCCGAGGTAGCGAAGAGGTAGGGCGCGGACTCCGGCCGCGCCGAGAACGCGCCTAACCGCACCCAGCGCGCGTTCACGCACGAAATCGAGCGTGCGCATCTGCCGAGCACAGACCGCGTTCTTCGTCAGGTTCGGAAACGCCGCCGCCCAGCAGATGCCGTCCCTGGGAACGGGACCCGCGCGCAGATACCCGACGCCCTTTGCCACGAGCCGCCTACTGAGCGACTTGTAGAACATCGACTTCTTGACTCCGACGCGAAGCTTTCCGCCGAGCCGTTCCCACATGCCAATCGCGCTTCCGACCTCCTCCTTGATCTTCAGGACGTGCTTGCGCACAGTGTCCTTCCGTACGCGCACATCTCCGTCAAACCGCACCTGGTTGCCCAGGAACGACACCCACGGCGCGCACCCGCGAGTCCCCTTTTCCGCCGCACACCAGCGGAACGGGCCCTTGCTCTTCGCCTCGAAATAGTCCGTGCCGTACGTGAAATCGGCTACCGGATGCGGCGGCAAGTGAAGCTGGTCGAGCGCCGCGAAATAGGCGTCCATGGCACGTCTGCAAAGCGACTCGTCCGTCGCTGCGATAACCATGTCGTCGCAATAGCGTGCATAGAACATCTTCTCCGACGAATGTTCGAGAACCGCCTCGTCCGCCTGCGCCATCACCATGTTGGCGAGAACGGGCGAGAGCGATCCGCCCTGGGGGATGCCGTAGGGAACTCCGTCCGTCTCGCCGAACCGGTAGCAGCGCAGATAGGCGCGCACGACCTCGCGCGCGGCAGGATCGAGATTGCCTATCTCCGCGGCATAGCGGTCAAGCGCCTTGAGGATTTCGTCGTGCCGGATGTTGTCGAAGAACTTTCGGATGTCGCACTCGGCGACGAACAGTTCCTCGCCCTCATGACGCTTGCGCCAGCGGCACAGTGCCCCCACGGCGCTCTGGTGCGTGAGCTTGCGGCTCCTGCGGAACGAATAGCAGCACCTGCCCGCCTTCAGCACCGGCTCGAACCAGTCGCGGAGATACGCAGCCGTACGTGCGAGAAGGACGGTATCCGCCGGATCGTCGAAGATTGAGATGTCCCGCGTCTCGCGGCGTCCGGACACCGTCAGCTTCGGAACCTTGCCAGCACGCGGAGGGCGAATGGAGATGTCGCACTCCCCGACCCGTCTCCGGACATCCGCAACAAGGCGCACGAGCCGTCCGCCCCATTCCGTTGTCTCGAGCGTCCCGAACTTTTCGTGCGCGCGGACACAGTGCATTATGGACGCCGCCTGGAGCTGTCCGGTATTCTTCTTGCCGCGTGCCCCAGGGCCCGGCCGCGCCCATTGCCGACGCGGCGGCAGATACTCGCGCGCGCGGCATTTGTTTTCCGACGGCGTGCCTGAATCGAAGAACCGCAGCAGGAATTCCCGGGACGCATTGCGCACCGTCCGGCGCATACGCATCCGGGCGAGCGTCGTCGCAGCGTCATCAAGCGTGACGTAGTCTTTAAGCGTTCCTATGATCTTCTCTGCCATATCATGCATTCTTCTCTATTACATATTCACTATTTGTGTTGGTAGGGCGGGCGCGCCGCTCACGCCGTTCTTGCTGCACGGATCGCGCGGCGCGCGATTCCTACCATTACGCTCATTATCCACATCCATGACAATAATAAAAGCGAGGGGATTGACCGCTGCGGATTGTCGGTCCGTATTTCAGGACATCGAGTCCATCGAGTCACCTTATCGCAGGAGCCTCCTGTTACCATTCGGCCTTTACCCTGCTCGAACTCCCGCCCACGGCGGGTCGCTACGGTGTCCCCTCTGAAATTCATGTTAGTGTGTATTCCAATACTCCGTTTCCGCCTCCTCATAATCCGTGGCATCCGCGCAGTAGTACCCATCGTACCAAATGCCGCCGTCATCCTGGTCACGATAGACATCATGACCATTCATCCAACCTTCCTCGAACAGCTCGTCATCGTCTGGATCGAACATTTTTATCCCTCCTTCAGATTGAAAATTCAAGTTGCGATTTACCGCCAGACAGCCCGGCGATCTTGACATCACCATCCGGCTTTATTATCTTCGCTCCAGCAGCAATTGCCTCTCTGGAAAGATTGAACATGGGGTTCACGGCGTCACGGATAGAATCATAGATAACATAACGCGGTACACCATACTCGGCAGCCTTGCCCATGGCGAACCGGGAACCGCTGTCTTTACCGTAATCCTTCTGCGAATAACTCGCAGCAAGCACAACAGCATCGGCGAACATCGCCTGAAGACGATCCCGCTCCGCATATCGACCGATGAACTCGCGCTTGGAATGTACTCCACGGAAATACTCCGAGACAAGAAGCCCGCCTCGCTTCACAATCTCATCCGCCAGGGGTCGGTTTGACGGAGGATTCACCTCCGTTAGCGGACTCGACAGGAAGGCGACCGTCTTACCAGCACAATCAAGCGTCTCGCGATGACTTATTGTATCACAGCCGAGGGCAAGCCCACTCACTATGCACTTCCCCTGTCGGACCAGTTTGCGCACGACCTCTCGCTCATCATCCTCGATCTGCCACGATGGTGTAAGAAGGCCGATTACTGCTACATTCCCCGCCGCTTTCTTAATCAACGAAATGTCGCCTTTATAAAATAGCGCGATGGGACGGTCTCCGTCCTTGACACCTTGTTGAATATCAGGGAAATCGGCATCTCCGATGGCGACCACGCCATCTATTGCATCACCTAGCGCAGAGATTTCCGCCTTAATGGCGACCCTACGTCTCTCGAACCCTTCTACATCGGCAGACACATCCTTGTCCACGATGAGGCCGACTATCTGGGCGATACTCTCTCCGCCGCGCAGATTCTTGTTGATCCACGCCTTACCGATGCCGCGATACTCGCACGCGGCAAGGGCGTTTAACACGTTATCACTTATCAGCATTTTATCATCTCCCTTCCTTGTTATGCACAATACCTATAGCTATAATTACCTTTAGCCGTATACCCAACGGCATAGAATATCACACTCTTTGCTCCGCAATCAAACAAAGCACCAATTGCATCTTCATCTATACCGACACCAGGAGTATAGATATCATCCACAAGCAAAATATCCTTCCCAGCAATTTCCGGGGAAAGATAACATGTGTCACGCAACAACCCTGGACGCGGCATTTCACCCGCCCCACCATGCCCAGACCTTGCGCGATGTGTACACACTGTATCCGTATGTCGGACAATGTAATCTAAGCCATCGCCAAAGCCCAGTTCGTTTGTTACCGAGCGAATTGTGCGCTTCAGTCCCATCTGGGAAAACGGATAACTGCACTCTCGTTTAGAGCGCGGGACTCCACAAACAGTAAGATAGTCATATTCATCATATATCTCCAAGAAATCGCCAAGCAAAACATCCGCGAGTTCCTTTTCACTATTGACCAGCTCTTCACTGCTGTGATATGGAGGTATATCATTTTTCAAATTAGTAATAAACCGCATAGTGTTGCGCGGATCACGCATGGTATAATACCAATCGTGAAAATGCATGTTAATGACTCCGTGAGGATAAACAGCAATTTTTGTGTCTTTCATTTTTCAACCTACCTTTCTGATGTTTTCCATCTTGACGCCCGCCGCGATGGCAGACATGATTTGCCCTTCTTCGTTCTCCCACACGACACACGCCGCAGGGTCAGAATCGAAAGCATTGAAATAGTTGGCATATTTGTTGCCCTGGCCACCATTGCAGACGATCTCGTCAAAACACCCGGCAAGACTATGGTAATTAAGAGTCTCCATTGCTCGCCGCTCTGAACTGTCTGTAAGCAATACAACCTTGTCAAAGGCTGTACGTTCAACCATAACACATTCAAGATCGTTTGCCGCTGGGCCTAATCTTGTCCGCCACAACTCGTGACAGAACATTGAGACCTTGGCGTCAACAATCGCATCCACATCACTCTTATCATTATTGCACAAGATTTGCCGAATGACCGCTGCTGTAACACGCCCGTACACACCGAATACATCCACGCCGTATTTCTGCATCGCCGCGTGGTAAGCAGCTGAATTTGCTGCATCCGTCTCGATGAGCGTTCCATCGAGATCAAATACGGCAATTTTGTTTTGTTGAATTGTCATAAATGCTTTCCTCACACCTCATATAAGGGTGCAAGGGAAGCATTTTCCGGTAGAATCTAAAATTCTTTTATCGCTAGGACAGAACGACTCCGAAACCAAATGTAACTTTCTGGCTTAATTGCGTCGAGGCTTCCTGAATGTCATTTATAGCATTTCACCGTTGCCGTCAGCTTGCTATCATTGTTGATTTAGGGCATCACCTATGCGATGAATTAAGCCCAAGAACGGCCCTCGCCATTGATCCTTACAAAGCACATCAGCCTTGCGAAACAAAATATCGGCCTCCTTTTCCACATGCTCGAACGACATACTGATTTCAGCCATCGTTACGCCATCTCGGATTGAAACTTCTTTCAATTCATCAAATGTAGCAATTAACTTTTTTACCATTCCGTAGAATTCTCTGTCGATTTCCCCGAGTTCTCTTTGGGAATTCTTGGATAAATGCTCCGCCAGAAACAACACACGATGCATATCAGATGCCATTTTCTCGACAGTTGTCCCGAATACGATCACCCCGTTGTTATTCCGCTTCTTCAACGCCGGGATTACAACCCTATCAAACGTTTCCTCGTATTCATTTCCTACAGCATCGATCGCATACACAACTGCATCATTCCCTGTCGGATCGGGTTTATCTTCAAAATCGGACACGCGTCCTTCAAAATGTTCATTATCCCTACGACTCTTCTGTTCACGATTTATTAATCCGACCAATACTAATAACGCAAAAAAGCAAACACTGAATACGCCTCCCTTATATTTCCCGTATATCCGCCGTCCAGGGATACAACCTAATGACAACATGATTAGAAAGAAAAAACCGTTTACGATCCTCTTGATTGTTATGAGAGTTGGGAAGAATCCCTCAAACATACCTAGTCCGATCAAGACGAGAAGGCACCATCCGCTCAGACCTAAATCATGCAGCCGTCGCACAAATGGAGGTGCCAACAATATAAATCCCAATAGCTGTACAATTGAGAGAATTCGGTTGCTTCCGAAGATCATTGAAAGACAAATTGCACCCGCGATGAAAACACTATAATAACCATATGACATCCATAGTTCAGTGCGAGACGCCTTTCCGTCAAGTGAAAATGTCCATAATTTATGCCAAGCTTCTCGCCAAGAAACGGCCTCGGTGGGTTCTGAAGATTCGCCGCCGGTTATTACCTTAAACAATTGCTCTAGATCATTTTTCCGCAAAAACTCAAACCGCCAATTATCTAATTCATCTTTCTTCCTCTCCGTTATTCCCGAAACATCCTTTTCACAATTATTGCCATCTTCAGTGCGAAACACAAAAAAGCTCTTCGCATTCCGTGGAGAGCGCTCATCGTCGCAAGTTATTATGCATGAATCGTTACGACCAGCGGATTTCACAATCAACGCGACAACATGCCCATTCCTGTAGGGAAGTATCTTCGATTCAAACAGTCCGCCAACTGGTCGGGAAGAATAATGCCGTGCAGTTCCAAACCAGGAATATCTAGTCGACAGTTGGTCGTTGATTTTATTTACATAATCATTAATGCCTCTATTCCTCAATATGTCATAAGGATCGTTCTGGGCCATCGGGACCAATTCATGTCTTGAGTCGGGAGAGATTCCAATGAGTATCACACCGCCACGGGAATTATACATGGCGATAATATCCTTAACGATCCGACCTTTGTTCAACTCATTCAACCACTGCCGGTCTTCGTAACCTTCCGGCTTCTTCGAGAGAAGCTTGATGTTGGAAAAATCCTCGTCGTCATCCGATACGTAGAACGACGCTTTCAACTCAAGCCAATCGCATTCGTCAACTCCCTTCGACAGCAGAATGTCAACGGCGTTTTCTGGCGAAAACCCAATCACTTCCTTCACAAATTGATGTCCGTTCATGCCCTATAACTCCTTCACACAACCATCTTTTGGAGACGCTCAATCATTGGTTGCAAATATTGTCTCGACACCCGGACACTAAACACGGGGTTGCAAGACTCCGCATCACCCGCAGTAATCTCACGGACGACAGGAATGCCAAAAAGCAACCCCTGATCCGAGTCAAAAGAATTCAATGTGATGCAATCCCCGACCCCCGATGGGAGGGAGCCCAGACTGTCATAAACAAGAATCCACGGATCCTTGGTGTTCTGATGTGCAATTAAATGTTCCAAGAGGCGTTTCATCGTCCTGTTCCACCTGCTTTGCCCTTTATCTGTCATCAGTTTGTCTAGTACAATCCAGAGATTACTCCTTGCCTCCGCCAAATATCTTAGCGATGAGAATAAATGGCAATGCGATAAGCATAATCACCATATGAATGATCTGCGCAATTAGACCTGCCAAGCATCCTATTGGACCCATCTGGAACTCCTTTCGTCTTGAATTTAGTAATAAAACTGCGGCAAGTTTCGGGCATCCGTTTCTGATCTAGCTAACGATGTCCATCGGTCTGCATTCATCAACCTGAACAACTTCGACTCTCCGAACCTGGCGCTTACCACATCAGCCTTCTGAAGATATTCCGCCGCTGCCGTGGAATTATCCCCTCGGAGCGAACAAGCAGCCTCAGCGAGAAGAGCAAATCGAATAGACGCCAACACAGGAGCCCAACATCTGTCGAGTGGCAATGCTTCATCACCCTCCTTGAAACAACGTTGAGCCTCTATCGCATCCCCCGCCGCAGCCGCAAGCGCACCGAGATGGCGGCGATTTGCCGCGATTAACCACCCCTCTGCGTCCAATGGAAGCCGCCACGTCGCAAGTGTGCCCTTGTCAGGGATTTCTCCATGAGCTCGCCATGCGTTGAGGAGCGCAAGCGATTTCTGGCGCATTTGGTGATAACGATTGGTCTTCGCGGCCTTCTCGGATAGTTCATTCAATTGTTGCTGTGCATCTCTAAATGCCATTTCTTCAGCTTTTGTTCCTGGCTCAAAGATAGCAAAGACCAAATGACGATAATTGAGGTCCTGGGCAAGATTACTTTCCGCCTCGTCTCTTTTGTCTGGCACTGCCGAATTGGCAATGCTCTGAGCAATAGAGACGGCTATCTCAGCATGTTTCTTTGCAGAAGCCTCGGTAAACCACTCCATTCCATACAAGGCACCCCAAGCATTTGCCTGTGCTGCCGTGCCATGATAACGCATGAGAAGATCGTCCTTGTCTGAACCATCGAAGCATGACAATTCTTCTTCTAGACCAGAAGCCAGCACGCGATACTCGTCCATCTCCCCGATATCCTGGGCGTTAACCGCTGCCGTCACTTGAAGCCGCAATGCCTTTGCCAAATATCCATTCTCGCGCGCAAATGCCATAGCGTCACTTACACACCGACGCGAATCCTCTGTACGTCCAGCGTGGCAAAGTGCCGTTGCCATGAGGGAGTAAAATTCAAGCCACGTCACTGGGTCTCGTCGCGGGGAAAGTGCCGTCTTTATCTGTTCCAGTTGTCCGGCAACCTCGTTCCAACGGCAATAGTTCTCGCGATCGACATTAGATGCCATGTCCGGAAGCCTTTGCAAGGCATAGTCGCGATTCATTTTCACACAACCTGGCATCCGCTCAAGCTCATCCCTGATCCGCTGAAAAACAGACTGTTCATCGAGGCCGCTTTCAAGGCTTCGGAAATACTTGCATCCAGCCACTTCTCCGGGCACGTCGGGACCGAAGAAAACCGCATCGCGAAACTCTCCTTTGGCCGCCTCAACCTTCGGACGCAACTCAACATCTACGAGACGGAATCGTCCTTCAAACGCGCCCGTTGCGAGAACACGTAGCACATCATAATGGGGAAGTCCACCCGGCCTGCCTCGTAAAGCGGCCATCCTGACGGGCAACATCAAACTCCTACCCGTAACGGAGACCTCGCCACCCTCACGCAGCTGAAGTCGAATCCCCCTATAATCCGTACCACGGAGAGCCAGACAAACGGGATCGCTCCATACTGCGATTCCCGTTCCGTCAGCCCATGTAGCACCGGAGAAAGATTCTTCAAGTTGAAACGGAATGAACCAGGCTCTCGTGCCATTGCAAACAGGGATGAAACCATCCGCATCAAAAAGTCTATCCAACCTGCGTCGCAAAACCGTTCCCAGTCCTAGGAGCTCGTCGATATTCCTCCATTCCAAAATGGACTCTGGACGAAAACGCTCGTTCGTCCATTGGCGATTAATGTTGAACCAATCCGAAAAACATCGCCACACATCGCCCATAATGACCGCAAGTTCACCTTCCAGTTTTTTGTTGCCAGAAAGACACCACCTGACAATAAGCTCTGCAAGCACCGTTTCGCGAAGGTCGGACGCATTGAATCCGTTGTGGAAAAACGCGAGCAAACGCTCGGTTTCTGCAAAGAGCAGATTCTCAGGCCTTTCTTCGGCAATGGTAAGTAGTTGCAGTTCCGTCATACTGGTTATCCTTACATAGTACCGGAAAGAAGCGGATGCACAACGCCGTCTTCATCAACCAAGATCAACACGCCATCGAAATGTTCTTGGAACTTGTACGCGAAATCGGCACCATGCACAACACCAAGGAATATTGCCTCGTTTCCAAACACGCTCCAGCCATCCAACGCATTCGTCGGGTTGTCATTCCTACCCAATATGCGGATATTCAATTCTCCTCTGGCAGGGGCATAGCGCACATGGATCGTAGCATCGACACAATCAATTTTACAATTTGCTGTCACTTGTTTAATGGCATCCGCCGCCGCCAATGCATAGTCATGCCCAAACGCTGGAGATTCCCTAAACGGCGAAAGAGCCCGCCCAACAAGGTCTGCACGTACCGCTACAATCAGACCCTGCCGTTCAGAGAGAGCAAGATCTGCAGCATCCAACTTTGCAAAATTCGCCAACGAAGCATCTTGATACTCTATACGAGGGTCGTCTCGCTTCATTATTGGCATTCCTGTACGGGCAAGCTGGTCTTCGGAGAGTTCTCCAACGCCTACAGACCACTGCCAAGCAGTAATGGCATCAGCGAGGTCTTCGTCAGAAAGAGTATGCACCTGCCAACTCTTCTCAAGTGTCTGAGTCAACAACGAACGCGCGTTCCATAGTTGGAGAACGCGAAGCCCAACTCCTCCATTTAGCTTAACCTGTAGTTCTGTATCTGTTGCTGGCGATGAATACATCGAGAACGGCACAATCAGCCATGAATCCGCATCCCATTTTCTAGCCACCAGAACATAGGCAATGTTTTCAACACCCGACAAAATGCGCACCTGTCCTGCAGCGACACAAGGATCAAACGGGCGTACAAGACGACTACATTTCTCCCGCACGTCGGAATCATTATCCGACTCCATTGTTGGCACATTGTCCTCGGAAGCGACTTCTCCTAACTGCTTTCGCATTTTATATGCAGCAAGGAACTTTTGAGTCGCCTCGCGCCGCAATTTGGTCAATTCACCACTTTCCATAGCTTTCTCCTTCATACAAATGCATTTGTGCTGTCCATCATACGAGATAAGATAATTTGCCCGGCTTTTTCCGCCGCACACCTATTTTTCATCCAATTTAGGAAAAACCTCTTTCCCGCGTCATCTTCCCTCAACCATTCACGCAACTCTGAATTAAGTGACGCATATGCCCGTCCAGGTTTGTCCTTGAGTTCTTCCGCCGCCGTTGTTTTGCTAATCTGAAGCGCAGCAAGAATGTCTGTGTCCTTATAAACCTTAATGTCATAGATATGAGCAAGAAGGAGGCAGCAAAGACGGGGTGAAAATTCACGCTCCAGCTCATCACGCCACGCAGCTGGCACAGCGATGTCTTCACCATGTGGCATTACACTACTCACGCTATCTGCCGCATCAAAATCGAAATTGCCCGTTTCACTTCCAGAACTGGTCACTTCAATAATGCCTTCGTCCGATGGGGAGAAATCGTCTTCCCCGCTTGAGACGCCATCCAACGTTCCTGTTGTACATGACTGCGCATCACGCGAACGGGCAAAGACAACCATATCCCCATCAACATGACATGAGTAATTTGCGAACAGCCAGTCCTCAACGACTTGATTGATCACGCCTTGCGGCCCTATCAACTTGCCATTAATCACCTTTAGCGGCGGATCATCACTTCTGGCTACTGCATCCCAGACAAAATCTTTCCAGGCTTTTGGCTTTCGTATACACGCCTCCTCGCCAAAATGACCTCTCTTATATCGCTTCGCCTTTTCATACTCAAGAAGCGCATCGTCAAACTCCTGAGCGAAATCAATATCTGAAAGTTGAGTTCGCCCATCTTCGTCGCCAAGTTGTAACATAAATGGCGACAATTTCTTCTTAAACGCATTGGCTATCACCGTAGACAACAACGCCTCATCCTCAGCAGTTCCGACTACAGACAAACCTTCACGAGGCCGGCCGAGGCCATGCACCCAGCAAACCTCCTTCCAGGCGTTCCACGCTTTCAGCCGCCGTGCGTTCTCCTCTGGTGTAAATGTAGACACCTTACACCTCCTCGCATTTCAAGATGTTGTTTAGCCGCCCCATTTCCTCGTTGTCTAACCTGGGCTTTAGGATATTCTTACTAATGCCATCTGCCCGTCCAAAATCATTGAAACGCAGACGGCATGGCCGAAGCGGTGCAAAATATGTGGGCTTATCATAGTGACTCGAACTCTCCTCGTCAATATGATAGACAGCGAGAGCCCTTGTATTAAAAGATCTTTTCGATGTCCCTATCAACATAGGGATCGTGTCATAGATTCCCTCTGCTTTTCGGCGGCATATCGACAGTCCGGGATGTGATTTTGCCTCTCGCTTCCAAACAAAACCAGCGATAGCCTCGTTCCAAAGGTGATTGTCGACCCACCATAATGTCCCTTTTGAGTAGTCAAAAAGGAAATCTAGTGCGGCAAATCTACGTTCATCAGAATCCATCGTCATTATTCCTTTCATATCAAAATTACCGTCTGTCGTCCTCCATAATGGGCACAATTCCCTCAAACGCGACCACCATCTCCTGATCCACGAGCGCCCATACGGCGTTCGTCAGCACCGCCGGGGAAGTACCCATGCCTGCGATGAGAATTTTACGCCTTGCCGATGTCATGCCAGCACCTCCCAATAGCCGCCCTTGGTCGGGCCAACGTGACGGAGGCGACCAGATTCCCTTAATGTTCTCAAATTCTTCTCAACAGCCCTAACGGTGAGGTTTGTCACAATTGACAGTTCGTGTGCCGACGCAGTTGGATTAACACCTAAATAAGCCATTATCTTATCTATGCTCGACATCTTTCCCACCCTACTTTTCACCGAACTTTTCACCCTACTTTCCACCGAACTTTCCACCGAACTTTTCACCGAACTTTCTACCCTACTTTCCACCCCAGTATTTACCATGGTCTTTTCCACGCTTGGCGCTGACATGGGGCGTTTCAGGATAACGCGGAAGTCGTCCGCATCGTCCTCTGTCCATTCGGGTGCGGGGACGCCCCATTCCTTGCATTTTGCGATCATGTCCTCGGTGCCGGTCCCGGATTTTTCGATATAGCCCTTCAGGTACATCGCCCGCGCCAAGAGCGGATTTACCGGCACCGACTTGTGTGTTTTCGATAGCTTGCCGATGGTCATGCCGTGCGGAAGGGATCCCGGGCTCCAGACTTCAAGCCGGTCCTTGAAGAGCATGACCTGTACGCTTGATATGAAGATTCTGTATTTCACTAAGCCACTCCTATCATCAATGCTAATTGTACCAAAGTTCGTGTGTTATGCACAACCGGCTTCTTCTGATGCGAAAGCGCCCACACGACGTTCGTCAGAACCCCTGGAGAAGTGCCGATGCTCGCGAGTAGAATTGAACGTCTGCGCACCGCCGGTTTCATTTGTCATTCCCTTTCATGCCTATATTATACCAAAAACACAGGCGACGCTGGCGAGCAATTCCCTGATTTCAAGCATATTTCATGTTTTCCCAATTCTCTCCAAAGTTCTCCATCGTGTGTATTAGAGAGTTGGCTCACAAAGCATATTTTAGTTCCCTTCCTCACGATATGTCCAACTTCGCTATTAGATCATTCGCCCATACTATGGCCTCGTCTACCGTAGGCAGAACATCAAGGTCGCGCTTCTGATCTGCGTATGCCTGCTCCCACATCTCCCCCTTGGCCTTTGACGACACCTTCGCCTATCATCTGGGCCACGATGGCGTTTGCCATCTGCCCCCTCAGGTCGTTAGCCCGTGCGAAATCACCTGCAAACCGTTGCAGAGCGCGGTCAAGATTGGATTTGGAATTTGGCGCATTCTTCATCGGTAAGCAGTCCTTTCTCGTTGGCGGCAACGGCGGCGTCCGCAATCCTGTCTAGTTCGACCGCGCCATCCGCCCTTGCGGATTCAAGAGCATCGGCCAACCTTTGGCACTTTATGCCTTCGTACCCTTCATATTCCACGGTGTCGCATCGCGTGTTGTCCCGGATGCGGAAGCCTCGCGGAAGCTGACGCCTCACTCGCTTAGGAGTGCCGACATAGAACGCCGTCGGGTTTGCTGGAGTAAGGTGCAGCATATACAATACGGATGCACCCCTCAGATAGGCATCCTCGCCCACGACTGCATTGGCGAATGCATACACGTCGTTCTGTCCAGGGACATGGTGCTGAACCTGATAGACACCATGTCCGAGTCGCGTCAGACGCCCGCTTTGCACCATCGCAGACATGCTCTGCTTGGAAATGCCAAGCTCCCTCGCTTTTGCGGCGGTTATTATGCCATAGTGGTCTTCAGCCACCGGCCAAATCTGTTCATATGCTGTCATGTCAGAAGAACAGGCTTTATCTTACCTTTTGCCAATGAAGGGTATTATAGCACGAATTGCGTCCAAAAATCAACCCCCAAAATGCCAAAAGTAAAGGAACTCTTTTACCTTTTGGCATAGTACCAAGTCTAGCCTGCCAAAGGTTGACCATTTTTGCCATACTTTTGGCCACCATGCACCATCTTGCAGCACTTTACACATAAGTTTGGAAAAAACATTAAACAAGGATGGTTGCGCATCGCAAGACGGACGAGGCTGTTCGATTCTGCCCTGAAAATCGGGAGATAAATTCCGAAACGGAGCCTCCAGCACAAAATCCCAAGGTATAAAATTCGGCAACAAACCCCTGAAAACACAATGTCCGCGCATCATCTGCGCGGACTGCCCGGTTCGGTTTCGCCAAGCCGTACATTTGGTTTGGTGGCCAGGCGCGGGATCGAACCGCGGACACACGGCTTTTCAGGCCGTTGCTCTACCGACTGAGCTACCTAGCCAAAAATGGTAGGAGCGCAGGGATTCGAACCCTGGACCCAGTGATTAAGAGTCACTTGCTCTACCAGCTGAGCTACGCTCCCATAAATGGAGCGAGCTAAGGGACTCGAACCCTCGACAACCACCTTGGCAAGGTGGCACTCTACCAACTGAGTTAAGCTCGCTTTCCAATATGTGCAATAGTATATCAAAAATTTTTCGCAGGCGCAAGCAGAAATTTAATTTTTTTTCAAGCGGTTGACAATCCATCCGGTCTTTTGGTAGAATTACTTCTATTCACAGGAGATTAAAATGACAATCGACGAACTCAACAGAAGATACGGCGCGCCGGGAAGAATCGTTTTCCGCGCGGGACATTGCGGCTATCCCGAAGTCGCTCTCGCAAACAGGTTCGGCACTGCGGAGGTGGCCCTTCTCGGAGCGAACGTCCTTTCGTACAAACCGACCGGACACGCACCTGTCATATTCCGCCCGGACAAGCGCGACTACAACCGCGGCGAATCGTTCCACGGGGGCATTCCCCTCTGCTGGCCGCAGTTCGGAAACAAAATGGACAAGACGCTCCCGCAGCACGGCTTTGCGAGGATCATGCCGTTCTCGGTGGCCGGCACGCAGTATTCGGAAGAGATGACGGAAGTGACGCTCGCGCTCGAATCCTCGGACGAGACGAAAAAAATCTGGCCCAACGACTTCAGAATCGAGATGAAAATCTCGGTCTCGATGAAGCTGAATCTGAAACTCGTCACGGAAAACCGCGGCGAAAAGCCTTTCCGCTATTCCGCCGGATTCCATCCGTACATCGTGGCGGGCGACCGCGATGCGTGTTCGCTGAGGGGCGCGGACGGATGCGATTACGTCGACGCCGCCGACATGTCAAGCCACCTTCTGTGCGGCGACCTGCCGATGAACGTGTCGAGAGACCTCGTATTCTCCCTCCCGCCGGCGCTTAAGCATGAAGCGGTTCTCGTGGACGGATCGCTCAAACGCGCAGTGGCGGTGGTGTCCAGCGGCAATACGAGACTTGTCGTGTGGAATCCGGGGCCGGAGGGCAGGCTGTCCGATTTCAAAGATGGCGACTGGAGAAAATTCGTCTGCGTCGAGCCCGTCACGGCCTGGCCGCAGCCCGAGCGCGAACTCGCTCCGGGCGAAAAGGAGTCCCTCACAGCTGCGATCCAGTCGACGCTGGACACGTCCGCATGAGGCCCTTCTCCCTCCTGGTGAAGCCGGCCGGGGCGGCGTGCAACATCGCCTGCGACTACTGCTTCTACCTTTCCAAATCCGGCATAGCCGGCGGCGCGCCCGCCGTCATGCCGGAGGAGACTCTCGAAAAAACCCTCCGCTCGTACCTTTCGCTGCCGTTCGACTCGTACGCTGTAACCTTCCAAGGCGGCGAGCCCCTTCTCGCCGGACGCGGTTTTTTCGAAAAGGCGGCGGCCATCGCAAAAAGCGTTTCCGGCGCCGCCGGGAAGGTGGCGTTCTCCGTGCAGACGAACGGCATTCTGGCCACAGACGAAATGGCGGAGTTCTTCGCGCGCGAAGGCTGGCTTCTCGGCGTCAGCGTGGACGGGGACGCCGGACTGCACGACGCGCACAGAAAACATCGCGACGGACGAGGCAGCTTCCGCGATGTCATGGACGCTCTCGCCGTCCTAGACGCGCACGGCTGCGAGTACAACATTCTAGCGCTCGTCAACGCCGACACCGTGCGCAGTCCCGAACGTGTCTATCGCTTTCTGCGCGACAACATCGACACGCGTTTCCTGCAGTTCACGCAATGCCTGGAACAGGTCGGCCCGGAGGAATGGGACCGGTTCCTATGCCGAATCACGGACGTATGGAAGAACGACGGCGACATCGGACGCGTTTTCGTAAGGAACATAGAATCGGCCCTCTCGCACATTCTTCTAGGGCAGGCCGCGGACTGCATATACGCCGATTCATGCGACGGATATTTCGTAGTCGAAAGGAACGGCGACGTCTTTCCGTGCGATTTCTCCGTCGAAGATTCCCTGAGACTGGGGAACGCCGCGCGCGACCCCTGGGAGAAAATGGCTTCGGACCCGAGGCGCCTCGCGTTCGCCGCGCGGAAATGTCCGCGGCACGACTCGCGGAATCCCGCCGCGCTCTTCGAGCGCAAACTGCGCGGAGAAATAATCCCGCTGCTAAATCTCTAGACGGAGAGCCGCGAAAGGAACGCGGCGTCCGCGACGCACGGTGCGCGCGGGATGCTGTCCATGTCGAACCTCTCCAGCAGCTCCGCAAGCGACACTTCCTCGTCCGCGCCGGCCCATCCGCACGAATGCGCCAGTAGCCCGATTATGCGTCCTGGCCGGACGCCGGCGGCTCTGTACGCGGCGATGCGCGTATCGCCGTGCCGCTTTGCCAGACGCCGTCCGTCGCCGCCGACGACAAGCGGCACATGACAGTACGACGGCCTTGGCAGGCCCAGCGCGTCCTGCAGTAGCGTCTGCGCCGGCGTCGCCGGGAGAAGATCGTCGCCGCGGACCACTTCCCTCACTCCCGCAAGCGCGTCGTCAACGACCGATGCGAGCGTATATCCCGCGCCATCCTCGTCGCGCGCCAGCGGAAAATCCCCGAGCGCCGCCGAGACATCCTGCCGGAACTCGCCTGCGAACGCGTCTTCGACGCGCACCTCGCCCGGCGGCGCGCGGAAGCGCCAGCACGGAGGCCGGCCGGAAAACGCCAGGGCCTCGCGCCATGTCGCGAACCTCCCGCGGCACGTCCCGGGATAGTAAAGCTGCTCGCCGGAATGCGGAGCACCCTGCGCGCTCTCGACGTCGCGGCGCGAACAAACACACGGATAGACTTTGTCCCGGATCGACGAAAGCGCTTCGCGGTATACCGCCCGCCTTTCGCTCTGGCGGCAGAAGCCGTCCCACTCGAACCCGAGCCATCTGAGTTCGTCTTCGATCGCCCTGTCGGCGCCGGGCTTGTCGCGGGGATGGTCCAGATCCTCCATCCTGAAAAGAAGCCTGCCCCCGCGCGATCTTGCGCGGAGGTAGGCGATCATGAACGTCCGGACGTTCCCGAGATGGAGCGCGCCCGTTGGACTGGGCGCGAGACGTCCGGCGTATCCCGTGTCCAAGGCTGATCCTACTTGGCTTTTCCGGACTTCTTCGACGCCTTGATGACGGGTATCTGCGCTGCAGCGACAGACTGTCCGAGGCGGCGGAAGTGTTCGTCCGGGACGATGAGTTCGATCGCTTCGGCCCAGGCCGGATAGATGTCCTTGAGCATCGTCTTGGCGGTTTCGAGAATGACGTTCCCGCCCAGTCCGCTCGTCACGCGGCCGAGGAGCATCATGTTGGAATAGTCGTAGAATTCGCGGTACCACGGAATGGCGTGCGCAAGGAAGCGTCCGATCTGGACATAGACCTTGAGCGCCTTCTCGTCGCCCTTCTCCATCGCCGCCTGGACGACCTTGAGGCGTTCGGGCAGTTTCATGTCGGCCGGGAACTTGAAACCGAAGTCCTCGGCGAGCCAGTTGACTGCCTGCTGAGAGAAGGCCATCGCACCGACGCCCGCGTCGCCCGACCATTCGTCGCACGGAGACTTCGGATTGAAGTCGACGGGGGCGAACGCAAGTTCCGTGATGCGGCCGGTGAGAGCGCCGTTCTGATCGATGAAGCCGACAGCCTCGGAAGAGCCCATCGCCACTCCCAGAATACCCTTCTTGCCCATCGTGATCATGCCGGCGAGGGCGGAAACGTCTCCGTCGTTGTAGATCTCGAACGGCACGCCCCAGTCTTTCTCGACGCGGAAGAACATGTCCTGCGCGACAGGATATTTATCGGGATTCTTTTCCTTGATCGCGCGGAAGAGGCTCGCCACGCCCATCTTCTTTCCGACGAGCGTTCCGGCTGTGGAACCGCCGATCGCATCGACGCGCGGAAGCGTCGCGGCGGCTTCCTTTAGTCCGGCGGTGAGCTTGGAATAGTGGTATTCGGGATCGGGATTGTTCCTGGGATCCCAGGGAAATTCCTTGGAGAACACGACCTTGCCTTTGTTGAGCGCGGAGATCTTGAAGTCGCTGGCGCCGAGATCGAATCCGATTCGGCAGCCGTCGGCGACGGTCTTGACCTTCGTGAGCGTTTCATTCGTCTCGGGCATTTTCTTGAGCGGCGCGACGACGGTCTCGACGGGGCGTCCGTAGAGGTCGGAGAAGAATGCGTAGTCGAACTTCCTGGCGCCCTTCTTCGTATAGGCCCTGGCCACGGGCTGGACGACGGCGTCTGGTCCGGAGAGGTAAAGCTTCCATCCACCTGCAGACCATACAATGAACTTCGCGATCCTGTCTACGGCGAGCGCAACGGTCTTTTCAGCCTCGGGACTCATCCTCGCCGGGACGGGCAGATCGTAGCGGTAGACTTTGCCGTCCTCGCGCTCCCACGCGACGGCTACGGTCTTCGCGCCCTTGCCGGCGGCATCGCGGATCTTCCCGAGAACATCCATCGGCGCCATGAAATTGGTGTCGTATTTTTTCTTGCAGGCCATTTGCTCTTTCCTCCTTTGGTGTTTGACACGCCGGAATGTCGTTTGCGGCGTTTAGCCAAATTCTATCAAAGAAAACGCCCATCTTCAAGAAAAATCCGCCGAATAGACCATGCATGGGTAAAGGCAGGACAGATCTTGGCTGAAGTATTCCATACGGGGGGAATCGGCGAATGGTGCGACTGGCGGGGTTCGAACCCGCAACCTTCGGCTTCGGAGGCCAACGCTCTATCCAATTGGGCTACAGTCGCATTTGCGGATTTGCAATATTATATCATAAATCCGCGGATTGGTGGGAATAAAAAAATCCAAGGCGCGGCGCGCGCGGCGGGCGCAGCCGGGCCGGCGCTAGAAACGCGGGAGCTTCGAGAGCGAGCGCACCCGCCCGCCTTCGCGCGAACGCATCCGCCAGATCCGCCCGTGTTCGTCCCTCAGCGCCCTGAGCCGGCTCTCGTCGCGGCGGTGGCACGCGCAGTCGATCATGTTGGCCATGTAGACTATCTCCTTTGCCCAGTCGGATCTGTCGCACCATTTTTCCGCCGCGATGCGCACGCCCGACGCCACGCCCGATATTTCGTCGAGCACGCACTGCGTAAGGCCGGGATGGCGCGAATAGCCGTGCGGGTTTGCGAGTATGTTGAAAAGCTCCGACGATCCAGGCCGCACGGCACCGCCGCAAAGATAGAGCGTGCCGAGCCGCAGCAGCAGCCCCCCGAGCGGGGCGTCCATCACGCCGTCCAGTTCCCTTTCAACGTCCATGTTCGCCGCCTTCGGACCGGATGCCGCGAAATTGCCGCCGAGAATGATCGCCGGAAGCGAAACCGCCAGAGGTTGCCAATGCCCCTCGTCCCCCCAGTCCGTGAGGATGAATCCCTTGGCTCCGTTTTCGCGTCCGGCCTTTTCGGCCCGCTGCAGGTTCTCACGCATGTTTTCGACGCGGCCTGCGAGAGACCTCGCCGCCGACGTATCGGGACAGACGCAGAAATCGAGGCCGGCCGACTTGAAGAGGGCAGCCTCCTTTTCGAACGGATGGCGCGCTTCGCCGCCGCGGACGAGCGCGACCATGTCCTTCGGGAACGAAGGCACGAGGTCAGGACGCTTCGATGCCGCATCGCCCCAGAACATGGGCCGCTTGCCGAGTGAACGCGCCGCGCCGGCGACTTCCAGAAGGAAGCGCACCTGCCCGCCGGGATCGGAAACTCCGTCTTCCGCGCCGCATCCGATGTTGGCGAACGGCGAATCGCACGGCGACAGCATCCGCGAAAGACGATCCTTCGCGAGCGCGGCGCAGCCGGGCCGCGCGGGATCGAACCGGCAATCCACGTTCGCCGCGAGTTCAAGCCCCTGCATGCTGCAATACGCGTTCAGTTTCGCGAATTCCGCCTGCGTCATCGAAGAGTCTACGTCGAAGTCGAAACCGCTTTCGCCGTCCGGCGCGCACCCGGTGCAAAGCTGCAGGTGGTTGTACCGGTATCTTGCGAGAATGTCGACGACCAGCATCAGCGTGCGCATCGTCGGAACGCGCCCGCGGCTGATGTCGAGCATGAATCCTCTTGTCTCAAACACGTTCGCCCTCCAGCGCGGTTCCCGGCGCTGCGGCCTTTCTGAACGCTGCCGCGTAGGAGCCGTCGAACCCGCTTTCGAACGGCACGCTCTCCTCCTCGCGCTCGAGCGCGAAACCGGGATGCTCCGAGAGGAAACGCCGCGCCTGCAGGGAATTCTCCTCCGGCTCGTTGGAGCATGTCGAATACACCAGAAGTCCGCCCGGGGCGAGCATGCGCGCGGCGGAGTCGAGGATTTCGCGCTGGAGCGTCGCCAGCTGCTCCAGTTTCCGTTCGCTCCAGTTCCATCTGGCGTCCACCCTGCGCCCAAGGACGCCCGTGTTGGAGCAGGGCGCGTCGACGAGTATTTTGCCGTACCCTCCGGGAGCGAATGCCGCCGCTTCGGCGAACGAGCCCGCCGTACGCGCTCCGGAGCGCGTACGCGCCAGGTTTTCCTTCAGCCGCTTCATGCGCTTCGGATTCACTTCGCACGCGACGACACCGGCGCCGCGCCAACACATCTGGACGGTCTTGCCGCCTGGCGCGGCGCACGCGTCGAGTATCAGATCCCCGGGACGCGGATCGAGAACCCGCACCGGCAGGAATGCGCCCGGATCCTGCACGATGAACTTCCCTTCGGCGAATCCGGGAACGTCCGCGACCTTGACTCCTCTTTCGAGGCGCACGAAACTTTCCGGCGCGCCGGGCGGATATGCGAGGTATGTCGCGGCGGGCTCGTTGTGCCTTTTGGCCATCGCCTCCGCCCCCGCCTCGCCGTAGCGGGATTTCCACCGGCGCACCAGAGCCCTCGGGTAGCTTTCGCGGTCCTCCAGCGGCCAGGAGGCGATTTCGCCGCGGACGGAATCGAGATTCCGCGCGAGATTGCGCAATATTCCGTTGACGGCGCGCACTACACCGGCGTTGCCTCCCGCCTTAGCCGCTTCGACGGTCTCGTTCACCGCCGCGAACTCCGGCACGCCGTCCATGAAAAGAAGCTGCGCGGCGCCCGTGTAGAGCAGCGCCTCCATCTCCCCTTTCGGCCACTTGCGGACAAACCGGCCCAACACTCTCCTCAGCGTCGCGAGCCGCCTTATGGACACGTACAGCAATTCCTGCACGAACGCCCTCGAAGGCGTGTCGGGTACGCCTCCTGCGGGCAGATTCCCCGTCGCCAGCCACGCGGCCAGCGCAAACGCTGCGCTTCTGCGGTCATTCATCGCCGAAGAACCCCCTTACCCTTTCAAGAAGCGCGGGAAGTTCCGAGACGGAATGCACCGAAGTCGGAATCGCGTTTCTGAAAAACGTACCGTAATTGCGCCGCATGAGGCGGGGATCGGTGATTACGACGACCCCCCTGTCCCTCTTCGTGCGTATCAGCCTGCCGAAGCCCTGTCTGAACTTGATGACGGCCTCGGGTATCGCGTAGTCGCGGAACGCGCTGCCGCCGGAGCGCTCGACCTCTTCGCTCCGGGCCTCCACCATGGGATCCGCCGCCATCGCAAACGGGAGGCGCGCTATGACTACGAGCGACAAGGCCTCGCCCGCAATATCCACGCCTTCCCAGAAGGATTGCGCTCCGAAAAGGACGGTTCCCGCCGCACCGGAACCTTCCGCGACGGAATCCTTGAGGCGTCTCGCCATCGTTTCGCGCGAATACCCTTCGCCCTGAACGAGCAATTCGATTCCGGATCCGGCCAGGGCGTCGCGCAAACCGGATGCGACGGCGTTCATCATCTCATAACTGGTGAAAAGGACAAGCGCCCTTCCGTGCGTGACGGCGAACAGGCTTTCAAGCAGCGACGCCAGATCGCGGGCGTATCCGCGGGCGTCTTCGGTCGGATCGGGAAGACAGTCCGGCGCGAGCACGAGAGACTGGAAAAGATAGTCGAACGGACTTGACGCCGTCATCGCCCTGAATCTCTCCGAACATCCCAGGCGGCCGGCCATGTAATTGAAGTCGTTGCCGACGCGCAAAGTCGCGGAGCAGAGAACGACGGAATCTTTGACGTCGTACAGCAGCTTTTTGAGCGATTCGGCCACGCTGAGCGGCGCCCCGACGAATCGCAGGAAGGACGGTCTGCCCGTCTCCTTCGATTTCTGTGCCCAGTACGCATACGCGCTGTGGCGACCGCCGAGGGCGAAATGCGTTTCGTTCGTGAAATCGACGAGCGTTTCCGACATCGATTCGAGCTGCGCCATCGATTCGCCGAAGGGATTGATTTCCCCGGAAGGCACGCTGAGCGCCATTTCGTCGCGGATTTCGTGAAGCGCGCCCACAAGTCCCGCCATCGCTTTCTCGAAACGCGATTCAGCCGTCTTGAGCGTTTTTTCGTCCCAGAAGGCGGGCGGGTATGGCTTGAAAAGCTTGTGTATGGAATATTGCCGCTCTTCCCCGCCCATCTCAAGCATGGCCATCCTGTAGCGCACGGCCTGCTCGCCCGATGTAGGCAGCAGCAGTTTGGCCGCCGCGTCGCCCAGTTCCTGCGCCGAGCGCTCGACGGCAGCGATGGCGTTCGACGCGCGCAGAAGGATGGGAGTCAGCTTGGCGGACGCCCCCGGGCCTTTCCCAAGCTGGCGTTCGATCGACGGCAGTATGCCGCCGCGTCCGAGCCGTCTGCCGCGCGACTTGCGCACAATCCTGTTGAGTATGCGCGTGAGGGCCGGCACTGAAAATTCGCTCCTGAGGAATTCGGTCGCCACGGTCTCGAGATTGTGGGCCTCGTCCAGAACAAGGCGTCCGTACGGCGGGAGAATCCCCGGTGCCTGGCTCGTTGCCTCCGCGAGAACCAGCGCGTGGTTCGCCACCACGAGATGCGCCCCCGCCGCTTTACGGCGCGCGCTGTGGACGAAACAGCGCGTGTAGTACGGACACCTTCTCCCGCCGCAGTCGTCGCCCGCGCACGATATGAGCGAGCGGGGCAGTCCTTCGTACGAATCGAGATCCCCGTCCGGCGTCCTTTTCAGCCAGTCGATGAAATGCGGCATTTCCTCCTGTTCCTCCGCGGACATCGTCCAGTACCCGGCGGAAAAGAAATCCGCAACGCTCCTGAGACAGAGATAGTTCGCCCGGCCTTTCAGCAGGGCGACCTTGAACTTCTTGCGCCCTTCTTCATCCAATGTTTCCGACGCCATCGGAATGTCGTGCCCCATAAGCTGGCTCTGCAGGTTGCGCGTGGCAGTGGAAACCACGACGGTGGTGTCGTTCAGCACAGCCCAGTGCATGGCCGGAATCAGGTACGCCAGAGACTTCCCCACGCCCGTTCCCGCCTCTATCATCAGATGCTCGCGGCTGTTGAAAGCGCGGACTATGGCCTTGAGCATGTCTATCTGACCGGGACGCTCTTCGTAGCCCGGCGACGCTCCGAGCACGCCGCCGCGCTTCAAATGTCCGGCGACGCTTTCGGCGTCGAGCGGCGAACAATCCTCGTGCGTCGGGAGCGTGCGCTGTTTCGGCGCGTCGCGGTTTTCGGGGATGAAATCGGCCCACGCGGGATCGTCTATGAATTCCGCCGGGGTCATCTGCCATCCCTGACGGTTTTGAGGACTCCGTCTTCCAGAAAAAGCGTCCTGTGGCATACTGCCGCCGCGGCCGAGGAATGCGTTACCATGACGAGCGACGTCGAACCGGACGAAAGACCGGTCAGCATGCGCAGGATGTCGGCGCCCGTCATCTCGTCGAGGTTGCCAGTCGGCTCGTCCGCAAGCACTATCGCGGGGGAAAGCACCAGCGCGCGGGCGAGAGCGACCCTCTGCCGCTCGCCGCCGGAAAGCTCGGAAGGAAGGTGGTCCGCCCTTGAATCGAGGCCGACGGCCGAAACGAGTTCGCGCGCGCGCGCTTTCAATTCAGCCTTGCCGCCCGATCGCGCCATAGCCGGGAGATATACGTTTTCGAAGACAGTGAGTTCCGGCATCAGATGGTATGACTGGAACACGAATCCGGGACGCGACACGCGCACGACCTTCCCGGCGGTCGGTTTCTGCAATCCGCCGAGGATGTGCAGAAGCGTGGATTTCCCGGCCCCGGACCTTCCGAGTATCGCCACCCTTTCTCCCTCCTCGACCGAGATATCGACGCCTTTGAGAACCTCCAGAGGCGGTTTTCCCGGTATCCTGAACGTCATTCTGACATCGTGCGCTTCGAGGGTTTTCATGGTTTGGGTTTAAGATTATGGAATTGTGGAATTATGAGATTGCGGAAATGGGAAATTGGCAGGGCGCGTTCACCGAGTGCGTCGCCAAGGAGATGCGGCATCTTGCC
>DGHT01000014.1:29238-106598 GCA_002392765.1 Verrucomicrobia bacterium UBA3841
GATGCGGCATCTTGCCGCGTCCGGATGACGGAGCAAGATGCTCCATCTCCTTGATGCCGCCGCCAGGATTGCGGCTTTCCCGGTTAACATTTCTTCCATAATTTTACACTTTACATTTTACACTTTACATTCTATTCATCGAGTGCCTTCACCGGGTCTTTAGCCGCTGCGAAAAGCGCGGGGACCAGCGACGCCAAAAGCCCGAAGAAGTAGATCGCCGATACGGTGTACACTACATCGGACACTACAATGCGGTGCGGTATCTCCTCAAGATTGTAGATCGCCGGCGGAAACACCTCCATACCCATGCCGGCGAGCCACTCGACAATATTCTGGAGATTGGAGAGAACCCCCCAGCTCGCCAGCAATCCCAGGAGAACTCCTGCTGTACACTGTATCAGACCGTGCGTGACGAAAACGCCCATTATGCCGGCCTTTCCGAACCCGAGGGCTTTCAAAAGGCCGATTTCCGGCGTTTTCTGGACGCCCAGCACGAGAAGAGTGTTCATCACGCAGAATAGCGCGACTATCGAAATCAATAGCAGGAGGACGGCCGTCAGGTTCGTCTCGACGGCTATCGCATCGAAAAGACGTTTGTCCGCCTCGCGCCATGTCAGCACCCGGAAGCGTCCGCGCGGCAGAGGCAGGCTGGACACTATCGCGCTGAATGCGTTCTCGTCCGTCGGACACGACGTCTTGACGTGCACCGCCAGGACCCCCTCTTCGACACCCATCAAATCGCGGGCCGAATCGAGCGACGAGACGATATATCCCGAATCGTAATCGTAGTGTCCGCTCGAGAATATGCCTCCGACTTTCCACTTGCGCGGCAGAAACACCTCGTTCGGAAGCGGGGGCGCGCATACTGTTATGACATCCCCCGCCCACACTCCGAGGGAAAACGCAAGTTCGCGGCCGATTACTACCGTGTCCGGATCGAGATCGAAAGAACCCGCCACCGGCGCGCCGACATCGTACGCCTTTTCGAAGCCATCCGCGTCGATGCCTATCAGAACCGGCGCGGCGACCCTGTCGGCGCGCGATACGAGAACGCGCGTATCGATTTCGGGCGTTGCGGACACGATGCCGGGAACGCTCCTGAACCGTTCGGCCATCGCCTCTCCGCTGCGGAGCATGCGCGAATCGGCGGACATCACCGTGATGTGCGGCTTGAACTCCAGAACTTTCTCGCGCCAGGTGTCGCCGAAACCGGTCATGACGCTGCGCACGATGATCACAACGGCAACGCCCAGCATCACGCCGATTATCGAAACGAAAGTTATGACCGAAGCGACGGATCGCTTCGGTCTGATGTACTTGAACGCCAGAAACAGCGGGAACGGCACTTTACGTCAACCCCGTCAGAAATCTACCGTAACGGTGACGTCGGCCTTGTCGACAGCCTGTGAGGACGCGTCCTCGTCCTCGGAGACGTCCTTGGCCGCATCCGTCTGGGCCGTAGGCAGGTAGCGGTAGTACACCATCAGCTGGAGCGCCGCAAGACAGCTGTCCATTACGGGTCTTGTCGAGAACTGATCCTGGTTCTCGAAATAGCCCTGCCTGTGCTCCTTGCCGGTCCAGTCCTTCACCTTTGTGGGGAGATCCTTGATCGCGGAAGGATAGAGCTTCTTCATTTCGGCGTTCCATTTCTGCCAGAGCATCTCGTCGCTCTTCACCGCGCCCGCCTTCATGCCGGCCTGGTACTTGCACTGGGTGGCGTAGTAGCAGTAGTACTGCGGCGAGGGACAGTCCTTGGCGAAATTCTCGCCGACCCCGCCTTTCTCGAACGACGGATGCCAGTCCTTCATGTAATCGAGAGCCGCGCGCACTTCCTTCGTATTGCCGTACCCGAGAAGCTGCATCGCAAGGCACCCGGTTGCGGTAAGGCCGGGATGTCCGCGCGAGTTCGCGCAGTAGGTGAAGTGGTCTTTGTAGAAGGAACGCGTCTGAAGGCATTTCACCGCCTTCTTGATGCACTGGTCGAGGCCTTCGGGATGAAGGCCGGCCATCTTGCCGGCCTTGAGCGCCTGAAGCGCCCATCCGGCGAAGGAAAGGTCGTCTCTCGTGGACTTGGGGTTGATCTTGTAGTCCCAGCCTCCGGTCGGCGACTGTCCGTCGATGATGCGCTGCAAGGTCTGCATCGCGACTTCCTTGCATTCCGGATTCTTCGTCATGCCGTACGCCTCGCAGAGCGCGTAGGTCGCGATAAGGAAGGCGTATTCGTTGCCGTCGGAACCCCTCATGCGTACACCATTGCTCCCGACTTGAAGCGATCCGATCAGCCACTCGATGCCCTTCTGAACGACGGGACCGAAATCCTTCCTGTACGGAGAGGGGGAATTCGGAAATTCGCCGTGGGCGAGGAACGTGAGCATGGCAAGAGCCGTGTTGGCGAGCTGCGATCCGCCGCCAGTCCAGCTGCCGTCGGGCCGCTGCGTCGCCTTGAGCCACCACAGAACCTTCACCACCGTCGCCTCTGTGGTGGGGTCGCCGATGCCGGCGCCTCCTTTTGTCGCGGAGCCGATGGAACCGGGCGTGCGCGAGCCGACCATGGACTTCATCTTGACCGGGGAATCGACGAAAGCGACCGTATCCTGCGTGGCGGGCTTGACGGACACCTGCTGCGAAGGCGGCGACGGGGTGGGCGTGAGATTCGAAACAGGACCGGGCATCGGCGTGTCGACGACGATTTCGACATCCTCCATCGGAGGCGGTTCGATATCGTCCGGTGGCTCGGGCTCGTCCTGCTGCTCCACTACATCCTGATCTTCCTGCGCTTCCGCGATAGTAACTTCGATCGTATCTTCCTTGAACGACGACATGGTGGTTAGAACAATCATGACCGTCACGAGGAGCAGAACGGAGACTATGGCGATCAGCGGAGCCGCCTGCCGCTGGAGTTCCAGCCTGGCGAGCTTGTATTCCCTGGAATTCTTCGGCTTGCCCAGACCCGAAAACATGCCGAAAAGGCGCTTGAAATAGCCCTTCTCCTCGTATTTTGCGCCAATCGCGTCAAGATCGAGCGCCTCGAATTCCTCTTCGATTTCTTCGCTCATACGACTCCTTTACAGTGTGAAGACACTTACGCTGAACAACTTGTATTTGTAGCATACGTCAAGAACGTCGACAAGAGCCTTGTGCGGACTGTTTTCCGCGCATTTCACGATGATCGGCGTGTCGGTGGAGACGGCGGCGGTTTCTTTCAGATAGCCCTCAAGCTGTTTGAGGGTCACCTCCTTCTTGTTGTAGACGTACGTCCCGTTGCGCTCACCGTTGTAGAGAGCCTTGCCGATTTCGATCGTGCACGTGATGTCCTTGTCCGACGGATCGGACGCGGAACTCGTCGCCGGAGCCGGGCGGTTGACGTTCAAGCGCGAGAGGATATCCTCCTGTTTGATCGTCACTACGAAGAAAATAATCAGTTCGAACACGACGTCGATCATCGGCGTCATGTCGAGTGCCGGATTCTCCTGGGGCTTTCTTGCCATATCAGTGCTTCTTGTATTTGCCCGTCAACAGCCGCGGTCTCAACTCGCCTTTCGTCTTGTCTTCGAACGTGGCCATGAACGAAATCTTCCAGATGCCCGCTTTCGTGCAGGCGTCCATCACGTCGCGGACCGCGCTGTGGGGCGTTTCGAAGTCGGCCCTGATAAGAACGGGGAACTCCCGTCCGCCGAGCCTGTCCATCTTCGCCTTCACGCGGTTGTAGACGTCCTCTTTCGTGAGCGTTCTGTCGCCCATCGATATGCGCGGCGTCTTAAGGCGTCTGCCGTCCTTGTCGATGCTCGCGATATCGAACTGCATGTGGTCGGGCGGAAGCGAATCCGCCGTGATCACCATGCCGTTCTTCCCGTTCTCCAGTTCGATCGTCTCGTCTTTCTTCTGCGCCTCCGTAAGGGTAACGACGAAGAAGATGATCAGTTCGAACACGACGTCGATCATCGGCGTCATGTCGAGTGCCGGGTTCTCCTGGGGTTTCCTTGCCATTTTCTGCGCCTTGGCTTTTGCGGCAGTCAGCCCAGGTTATTCCGCCGCCCCCTCTTCGGGCGCGACCTCGACGTTTCTCAAGCTGTTCAGAAGTTCCATCGTCACGGCCGTCATCCTCAGGATGAGGCGGTTGGCCTTGTTGCGCAGCGAGTAGAAGAACGTGATGGAGGGAATCGAAATGACAAGACCGCCGGCCGTGGTGTAGAGGGCCTGTCCGATCGATCCGGCGAGAGCCGACGCGTCGCCGGCCGAACCCTGGGCCAGCTTGGCGAACGTCAAGATCATGCCTTCGACCGTACCGAGAAGTCCGAGAGACGGGCCGAGGTTTCCGCAAACGCTGATCCAGTTCAGACGCTGCTGGATCTTCTCCTGTTCAAGATCGGACGCGGCGGTCACGGCTTCCTGGATCGCCTCGAAGCCTTCTTCCACGTGCTGGAAAGCGGCCATGACGATCGAACTCATGGCGGACGGGTTGGACTCGCAGACCTGCATGGCCTTGACGACGTCGCCCTCGCCCATGGCCTGCTGCACCTCGTCGACGAGCTTCTTGGGCATGAGCTTCTCGGGCTTGATGAGAATCCAGTTGTCGATGATGAAGTAGATGGACAGGGCGAGGTCGCCGAAAATCACAAGCCAGAGGATCGTACCGAGAATGTCGGGGTCGTTGGGGTTGTAGATGACCGTGAGGAATCCGCCGCCGCCCGATTTCTGCTTCGCGGCGTTTGCGTCTACCGCCTTGCCGTCGGCTCCCTCGAGTTCTCCGGCCGCGAACGCCGCGGTCAAAGGCGCCGCGCACGCTCCCATGAGGATTGCAAACGCCATTATCGACTTTTTGAACTTTCTCATCTCGTTTTCCTTTTATTGTTTATGGATGTATATGGAGAGTGTGCGAAACGTCAGAGCGAACGGGCCAGCGATTCCATGCTTTCAGCCCTGAGATCCATTCCGATCTGCCTGAAGCAGTCGGCGCAGCGCAGAAGAGCCGTGCGCCTCGCCTGCCGGCAGGGGGGATCGTTGTACATGAGTCCGACGCGAAGATATGCGTCCGTCAGCGCCTTGCGGTAGGCTTCGGGATTTTCGGAGCCGCCGGCGGCGATGATGTCGCCGCGCATGATCAGGGCTTCCGCGCTCGACGCCCTGTCTCCGTTGGACGACGCCATCCTGAGACAGTTCTCGAGCTGCTGGTTTTTTCCGAGTTTGAGCAGCGTCTGCCAGTAGGCCGGGGCGAGATCGCCCTTGTACGCGGCGGACTTGTCGGTGCTTATCAGCTGGCTCGCGGTGTCGTACGCCTTCTGGACCTGATTGGCCGCGACGTAGGCCTCGACGAGATAGCGGCAGGCAAGCTTGTCCCACTGCAGCATCTTGTACGTCTGCATTATCTGCGTGAGACCCGCTATCGCCTGTGCGCCCTGTCCCTTCCTGACCTTGTCCGCGAGCGCTTCGAAATTTGCCGGCTTCTCGATATCGAGCTCCCGTACGGATGCCAGCGGGACTTCGGTTTTCATGTTGCCCTTTTTGAGCGTCACGACATAGACCTTCTGTCCGGGCATGTAGACGACATCGCCCGTCTTTTTGTCGTTTTCGGTAATCACGGATCCCGGCACTGCGACCGCCGATGCCGCTATCGCCGCAAATGCCGCTGTCAATGCGAATTTCTTCATTTTTTATCTCCTTGAAATTGTTGTTCTCACTCGCCGTCCGCTTCCGCAGGCTGGCCGGCCCCGCCTTGATCTACGGATTCCTCCTCCTCGACAAGCCTGCCGCCGAGCGCCTGGGCTTCGTTGACGCAACGCTGCACGGCGTCGCGGCTCTTCCCGTTCGGGAAGTAGCGAAGGTATTCGGTGCCGAATTTCAGCGCGCGGTTTGCCTGCGCCTTGCCCATCTTCAGGAGAAGCGGCAGGAGTTTTGCGTAGGCCTCTTCGAGGTTGTCCGCCTCTTGCGCCGAGTACTGGTCGATCGTATGTTCCGCCGTCGGCGCGCGCGTCTGCAGGAACGTCTGGAGGGTCGTGGCGGCGGTGCCGCGCGTCTTTGCGGCCTCTTCCTCGAGTCCCATCGCCATTTCCGCCTCGACCTGGCTTATGCGCACGTCTGCGCTCATGAGGTCGACGGTATCCTGCTTCCAGACAGGCTCGTTCCTCCAGTAGTTGCGCAGCCTCTTGACCGCTCCGATGGCCGCGCCGTAGTGCTTGCGGCGGATCGTCTCGTCGCGCTCCTGGCGGCCCTGGGCCGTAGCGCACTGTACGATCATGTCGCACGCATTCGTGCAGATAACGAGCTTGGACATCTTCTCGTCTGCCATGAACTGGTCAAGGTACTCGCGCGCTTCGTTCCAGTTCTTCTGCGCCATGAGGCTCTTGGCCTTGCCGAGCCGCGCCCTGGCCACCGTGTTGACATGGTTCGTGCCTGCTTTGAGAATCGCCTTGTCAAAGGCTTCGTCCGCGAGCGACCAGCTCTTCGCGTCGATGAGCGACTCGCCGGCGCGCACGAAATCGTACGGCTGGTAGTCGGAACTTTCGCTGCGGATCATCTCCGCGTAAATGTCGGTGCTCTCGCGCTTGAGAGCCTCTTTTTTCGCCTCGTCGGGAATCGTAAGCGAGTATTCGATGAGGTTGCGCGCCAGACGCGGCATGGCCTTCTTCGCCTCGTCCGAATCGGGAAATTCCTTCCTGAGCCGCGCAAGGGCGTCCTTGCACTTTTCGACTTCGTTCAGAATCGTGTAGATCGTGCCGAGCTTGACGTACGTGCGCTTGGCCCACTCGCCCTTCGGATAGGCCGCCACATAGTCCTCGAGACACTTGACCGCGTTGCGGCGGAACCCGTCGACCTTGTCTTCCGGCTTCGTGAGCCTGCTCCAGCAGTCGCCGGCCATGTAAAGAGCCGCTTCGCGCAGTTTGGAATAGCTTTCCTTGTCCTTGGCGGACACGGCGGGATCGGACAGCTTCACCCCTGCCTCCTTTGCGAAATCCTGGAACCGCTTTATGCCGCGGATTATCTGCGCCGACCCTCTCGAGAGTTCCTTGTCGGCAACCTCCTTCGTCTCGTTCGTTTGCGCGGCGGTGATGATTTCAAGACCGTCCATCTGGTAGTACTTGGCCAGATTCAGTTTTGTCTGCATCTTCCTCAATTCGTTCTTCTCCACCTCGACGTACCTTTCGAGGGTCTTCATGGAGCTGGCCCTGTCGCCGATCTTGTCGTAGCACGCCGCCAGGTTGGAAAGAGCAGATGCGTAGAAGGGAGACGACCGGTAGAACTTGTCCACTATGCCGAACAGCTCTATGGCGTCGCGGTACTTGCCGGCCTCCTTGGCTTCGTTCGCCATGGAAAGAGCCATCGTCGCGGCCGCGCTGTGCCGCCTGTAGTTGGAAAGGAACGACTTGTAGAGTCTGTCCGCGCCGGCGATGTTGCCCATCGCCTTCTCCTTCGAGGCCACGCGGAGGGTCGCGTCGCCGGCGGAAATCATGACAACCTTGTCGGACGCTCCTCCGAAGCGCTCCGCGAGATACCCTTCCACGGCGTCGGCGTATATCCTGAGCGCATCCTTCTCGGCGGGGTTCTTCGTCCTGAGGATGAGGCTTTGGTACGCGTTGATGAGATTTTCGATCGCGGTGATCGACTCCCTCCCTTCCGGGAAATTGCCGAGAGCCGTGAAATATTCGTCGATGGCGCCCTGGTAGTCCTTCTCGGCCAGCTTGTCGTTGCCGATCTTGAACTGCATTTCGCGCACCTTCGCCTCCTGTTCGGGAGTGATGTTCGCCTTGACTTCAACATTGTATTCTTTTTTGACGAACGCCTCTATCTCCTTGGACATGTCGCCGGCCTGCGACGCCCACGGAGACATGGGGAAGCGCACGAACACGTTGAGCGCGTGATTGAAGGCGCCGCTGCCGTTGCGCTTGCCGTTGCGCCCCTTCTCGCCGAAAAGGAGCGATTTTATGCGTTCGTCGTCGCGCTTGGGCTTTTTGGCCTCTTCCTTGGCCTCGTTCCAAAGCATTTCGGCGAGCATGAAGCGGCAGAGCGGCATCGGGGACTGTCTGAGAAAGCCTTCGCGCCCGTCGGGATCGCGCGCCTCGAGCTGTTCGTGGAGGTCTTTCAGCTGGTCCATGTAGTCGTCGATCGTCTCCTGCGCCTTCTTGACGCTGCCGCCGAGAAGTTCGATGTTCGCCTTCATTGCAATCGCTCGCCCGAACACGACGGGATTGTCCATCTGCCACAAAAGCTGCTTCACAATCCCTTTGGCCTTTTCGAGAAAGGCGTCCCTTTTCTTCTTGTCGGCCGTGTCCTTGGCCACGCGCAGATACAGTTCGGCGCCTTCGCACGCCACGCCGCACCAAAGGGATTTGTCTTCGTCATTGTTCTGGTAGTCGAGCATTCCCATCAGTTTGGCGTACGTGTCGGCGGCATCCGCGAAGCGCTTGTCCAGGACGAGCAGATAACCCCACTGGTAGTAGGCGTTGCGGACGAACGGGATGAGATCCTTCGACGGCTTCTGGTTCTTCTGGAAGAACTCGCCGTATATTTTGGCGCATTCCGCGTTTCTGTGGTTCTGAAAATGGTTGTTCGCCACCTCGAGCCTCGCGGCCCAGTATTTCGCGCCAGTCCTGTCCGGAAGAGCGGCGATTTTCGCCTCCGCCTCTTCGGTCTTGCCGAGAAGAAGCATTCCGCGCACTTCGATGGCGAAGAACATCGCTTCGGATTCCGGCCATTTGGCCTTCGTTGCTGCTATGACGGGCTCGGCAAAGTCGGGCAGTCCGTACTGGATCAGAGCCTCTACGTACGCAATCTCGTTCTTGAGCTCCGGATCCATCTGGTTTTCGGCCGGAGCCGCGGCCGCATCCCCGGCGGCGTCGGCTTCCTGCGCGCAAACTGTGCATGGAACGGCCGACACAAGCGCGGCCGAAAGACATGCTAAGAAGTGGATTTTTGTATTGTCGCAAATCATCATGCGACAAGTATACAAAAAAAGAGGCGAAATATCAAGAAAAAAATGAAAGAACCGGGGATGGATTCGACCTTCCCCGGTTCTTCTCCGCAATCCGGAACCCGTTCCGGATTTATTCCGCCGAAGCGCGGACTTTGCCTTCTTTGATGCGCTTTTCGACAACCGCCTTCGCGATCGAGGCGGGGACGGCTTCGTACTGCTTGAAGATCATCGTGAACGAACCGCGTCCCTGCGTGACGGTGCGGATGGCGTTGGAGTAGCCGAACATCTCGCCGAGCGGGACCGTCGCCTTGATGAGCTTCACGCCCGCGCGGTCTTCCATGCCCTCGACGCGTCCGCGACGCTGGTTGATGGAGCCGTTCGCCGCGCCCATGTAGGTTTCGGGCACCGCGACCTCGACGTCCATCATAGGCTCGAGGAGCTGCGGCTTGGCCTTGAGGAAGGCCTGCTTGAAGCACTGCATGGCGCAGGTGATGAACGCGAATTCGTTCGAGTCGACCTCGTGGTACGATCCGAAGAAGACCGTCGCCTTGACGTCCACGACCGGGAAGCCCGCGAGAGGACCGCTCTCAAGAGCCTTCCTGACGCCCTTTTCAACCGCCGGGATGTATTCCGTCGGGATGACGCCGCCCTTGATCTCGTTGACGAACTCGAAGCCCTTGCCGGGCTCCTGCGGTTCGAGCCTCAGGCAGACGTGCGCGTACTGGCCGCGGCCGCCGGACTGTTTGACGTGCTTGTACTCGTTCTCGACCTGCGTCTGGATCGTTTCGCGGTACGCGACCTGCGGCGCGCCGACGTCGCACTCGACGTTGAATTCGCGTTTGAGACGGTCGACGATGACTTCGAGGTAGAGTTCGCCCATGCCGGCGATGATCGTCTCGCTCGTCTCCTGGTCGTAGCTGACGACGAACGTCGGGTCTTCCATCGCGAGCGCGTGCAGCGCGACGCCGAGCTTTTCGTTGTCGCCGCGGCTCTTCGGCTTGACGGCGACGGAAATGACGGGCGCCGGGAAGTCGATGGACTCGAGCGTGATCGGGTTGGCGGGGTCGCAGAGCGTGTCGCCCGTTCTCGTCTGAGTCAGGCCGACGCACGCGACGATGTCTCCGGCGCGCGCTTCTTCAAGAGGCTCCTGCTTGTTGGCGTGCATGCGGAACAGACGGCTGATGCGCTGTTCCTGGTTGATCGTGGAGTCGAGAAGCTCGGCTCCGAGCTTCAGCGTTCCCGAATAGACGCGCACGAACGTGATCTTGCCCATGTTCTTGTCGGACATGATCTTGAACGCCAGGCCGCAGAACGGCTCGTCGTCGCTGGGCTCGCGCTTCTGGGACGGATCGTCGGCGGAAACCGCCGCGCCCGTGTCGAGAGGCGAGGGAAGGTAGTCGCAGATCGCGTCGAGAAGCGGCTGGACGCCCTTGTCCTTGAACGCGCTGCCGCAGAACGCGGGAGTGATCGTCCGCGCAAGGCACCCCTTGCGGATGGCGGCCTTGATTTCGTCGACCGTGAGTTCCTCGCCCGCGAAGAACTTCTCCATCAGGGCGTCGTCCTGCTCCGCGGCGGACTCGACCATCTTCTGACGGTATTCTTGGGCCTTTTCGAGATATTCCTCGGGGATGTCCTTTTCGATGACGTTCTTGCCGAGGCTCTTCATGTCGAAGTAGAGCGCTTTCATGCGCACGAGGTCGATGACGCCCTCGAAGGATTCAGCCGCGCCGATCGGTATGACCATCGGTACGGGATTCGCCTTGAGCTGCGTGCGCATCTGCTCCATGACGTTGTAGAAGTTCGCGCCGACGCGGTCCATCTTGTTGACGAACGCAATCTTCGGGACCTTGTACTTCTCGCTCTGACGCCAGACCTGCTCGGACTGGGGCTGGACGCCGCCGACGGCGCAATAGAGAGCGACGGCTCCGTCGAGAACGCGCAGGGAGCGCTCGACCTCGGCCGTGAAGTCAACGTGTCCGGGGGTGTCGATCAGCGCGAGGCGGTACTGCCCCCACATGACCGTCGTAGCCGCAGACTGGATCGTGATGCCGCGCTCCTGCTCCTGGACCATGAAGTCCATCGTCGCAGCGCCGTCATGCACCTCGCCAATCTTGTAGTTTTTGCCCGAATAATACAAAATACGCTCGGAAGTGGTCGTCTTGCCACCATCGATGTGGGCCATGATGCCGAAATTACGCACTCTTTCGAGCGGTATGTCACGCTTTGCCATTGTGTCTCCTAGTTTAGGTATTTGAACATATAAATAATATTATATCGAAAAACACCCCATTTGGGCAAGTGTTTTTTTTGGGGATCGGTAAATTTGGCGCGCACCGCTTCGAACGCCCAAATAAAATCTTTATCCCGGTGAGCTGAATTTGCAATTTCTATTTTCAATTTTGCAAGAAATTCCACTACACCAAAACTCTCCAGTTGTGGTATAATTTTTATGAGCCACTTGCAAAACCTACTTGTTTGTCTCACGCAAAGTACGCTAAGTTCGCAAAGCAACCCTAAAAACACGGCTTCGCGCACTTCTCGAACTTCGCGTAAGATATATTCGGGAGTTATGCAATTGCCTCTTATGTTTTACAAAGGTTTATATATGTCTACATATACTTCTACAATTAAAGTTGCAGTTTTGACGGCAATGTTCGCGACAGTCCGGCTCTCAGCCGGAGCGGCGCTGAAGGTGACGACTGTTTCCCAAGTGACGAGACCTTATAGCTCCACGTATGGCGCGGAGCAGATAAGCGGCATCACTTATGCCGGAGGCGACCTATACTACGCCGTCGACGACAACGATAAGAAATTATATCCGATCACGCTGAAGATCAACCGCGAAACTGGTTCGCTTGCGTCGGGGACAAACGGAATGGACATCGGGACAGGCGTTGTTATGTCCGGCGGCAATGACATGGAGGGATGCGCATTCGATCCGGCGTCCGGCAAGGTGTGGATTTCACAGGAGACGAGCGCGCTCATCCGCGAGTTCGATCCATCGAGTGGCGATCTTCTCCGCTCGGCTCCGGTTCCCGCCGTGCAAAAGCAGTATGCCGGGAACTACAGCCTTGAGGCGCTGACCATCTCCGGCGACGGAATGACGATGTGGACTTGCAACGAAGAGGCGTTGAAGGTCGATGGAAATCTTGCTACGAACTCGGTCGGTTCCGTGGTGCGACTGACGCGGTTCACGCGCGAGTCGGTCTATGACAACTGGACGCCGAACGGTGAATGGGCGTATGAGACGCAGCCTATCGGATCTGTAAAAGATGAACACACACGAAGCGGAGCCTCTGGACTCTGTGCGCTGCCAGACGGCACTCTGCTTGTTCTTGAAAGGCGCTGCTACAACCCGGAGGGATGGTTCCCTGATTTTCAGGTTCGCATCTACCAGGTTGACTTCACAGGTGCAGACGACGTCTCGTCCATTGCGTCGCTTAAGACCGCCACATACAAGAAGGTGTCCAAGACGCAGCTGTGGGAATACCATCACGGCAGCGATATGCCGAACTACGAGGGCATGTGCCTCGGGCCGAGCCTGAATGACGGTTCCTGCATGATCGTGCTTGTAAGCGACGGCGGTTCATACGCGGAGGAGGGAGTCTTCACGCTTAAGCTCTCTGGACTCAACATCCGCACCGTCAATTTCACGAAGCCCGGGGTTGGATCGTCGTCGATCGTCGGCGGACCCTATCGCTACATGGACGGCACGAAAATCAGCCTGTCTGTAGCGGGCGCGGAATACGCGTCGGCGTACACGAACAACGCGGCGAGCTGCACAAACGTCGCGTGGAACCTGACCGGAACGGCAAGCGGCCTTATGGATTGGGGTTCCGGCTCGTCGGCGTCGTTTACAGTCAACGAAGACTGCACCTTTTCGTGGGGCTTCAAGTCCAACGTCGCAGCGACACCGATTGATAACGCCGACAGTTTTGAAATCTATCCTGCCGGCGCGCTCGCATCCGACGGCGGGGTCGGAGCCTGGACCGGGGAGGCGGAAGTCGTCGCGGCGGATTACACGCCGCCGAATCCGCCCGGATTCCCGATGCCCAAGGACGCGCACACGAAAGTTCTCGATATCGAGGATTCGGCCTCGCGCGTATTCTCCTGCACGACGAACGGAAACGATGTGCTCGATATGATGATCGCCGTCAACAGGCGCTCAGACGACGAGCCGCCGCTGGAACTGGATGGCAAAGAGAAAGTAGTCATCGTATGCGACACGGACGGCAGGCTGAAGCTTCTCTGCCGCGATGCGGACGGCAAGGAGGTCTGGGTCGCGCTTTCGGACACCGCATACCGGAACGGCGACTGGGTGAGGCTTTCGATTTCGCTCGACTCCACCGCGAAGCCCGGCGAGACATACGCGCTCGTGCGCATCAACGGCGAAGCATGTGTGACGGACTTCGGCGTGCGCTCCCCGCTCGACGCGGCGAACCGCGGCGCATGGCACAGGACGCTTTCGGCGAACGGCGGCGGACGGATATGCGCGCTAGATCTGCGCGGCGCGCTCAAGGTGGACGATGTCATAAAGACGACCCAGGATTTCGAGACGGAGCTTTCGGCCGAGACAACGCAAATCGACGGCGTGAGCGTGGCCTGGCTGAAGTCCAAGGGGCTCGGTCTCAATCCCGAAGCGCCCGCGCCCGGCGCAAATCTGAGGAAGCTCGGCTATATTCTCGGCGACATATACGACGCCGGACTCGACCCGGCGAAGGACGAGCCTTTCGACATCACGGGAATCAGAATCCTTGACGACGGGAGAATTGAAATTTCGTTCAACGGCGTACGCGAGGATCTCGGCAGGGATGCCCGCGCCGCTCTCTATCCCGTATACTGGATGGGAACGATCGGCGCGACGGAGTCGCCGGTAGAGGGGTCGACGGAGATTGCCGTGGACGGCGGCGTGAAGCGCACCGTCTGGACGAGCAAAGACCCGCTCACCGAAACGCAGGGCTTCTACCGAGTGAGGGTGAACAGCGGAAGATAGCCGCTGTCCGCAGTTACGCGCGAGCACCGGCGGACAGCGAAAATTCGCAGCCGCACCATGACTGGCGGTACAGGCCGAGCACCGCGGAGCGTTCGAGAGAGCGCAGGAAACCGTTCTTCTTCTTGAAGTCGATTTCGAGAAAATCGACGCCGTGTTCGCGCGCCGCTGCGCGGCCGGCCTCGAAAACCATGCTCGAAATCTTGTGCGGGGATATGGTAAGAGACGTCGTGAAGGCCGCGTAGCCGTGAGATGCCGCGTACGCCGCGGCGCGTCTCATGCTGAAAAGAAAACAGCGCGCGCACCTCATACCCTTCTCCGGATCGCATTCGTGTCCGGCGGCGGCGTCCCGGAGCCAGGAATCGTGATCGTACGGATCGACCGCTATGTCCGCACCGTCCGCCGCAGCAAGTCTGCGCGCCTGTTCGAGGCGGAGGTTGAACTCCTCCGCGGTGTTGATGTTCGAATTGGAGAAGTAGAGCGAAACGCCGCAGTCCGGCCGCTCCTCCCTGAATCGAGGCAGCGCCCCGCTCGCGCAGGGTCCGCAGCATACGTGCAGAAGCGCGTTCAAGACGGAAACGCTCCGTTCGCCACGTCATCCACGTAGCGGGCGAACGCCTTGCGCGCCTCGTCCGCGAAGTCGGCGTATTTCCTGGCGAACGGCGGAGGATTGGCGTTCAGTCCGAGAAGATCGTGCATCACGAGCCACTGCGCGTCGCACCCGCCTCCGGCGCCGACTCCGATCGTTACGATTCCGAGGCACGAGGTTATTTCCGCTGCAAGATCGGACGGGATGCATTCGAGAGTGACGGCGAACGCGCCGGCCGCCTCGACCGCCCGCGCGTCGCGCATTATCTTCTCGGCCGCCTCGCGGGTCTTGCCCTGCCGCTTGAACCCGCCGTACTCGTTGACGCTCTGCGGCATCATTCCGACATGGGCGAGGACGGGGATGCCGCACTCGACAAAACGGCGGATCAGCGGAGCGAAAGATTCGCCGCCTTCAAGTTTGACGGCGTCCGCCCCGGCCTTTAGACACTTGACGGCGTTCGCGACGGCCTCGTCCGCGCCGCACTGGTATGAACCGAACGGCATGTCGGCCACGACAAGCGCATCCTTGGCCGCCCGCGCCACAGCCGCCGTCGCCATGAGAGTATGCTCCATCGTCACGGGAATGGTGGTTTCGAAACCGAGGGTCGTCATCCCCATCGAATCGCCGACAAGCAGTATCGGCACCCCGGCTTCGTCCGCCAGCCGGGCGAAGCACGCGTCGTACGCCGTGGCGCAACCGAGCTTGCGCACTCCCTTGGCCGCCCTGATCGCGGCGACATTCCACTTTTTCACAGAATCCTCCTGCCTGTCAATGCACGTTGCCCCGGCTCGGGTGCGATTTCGCCTTCGGCTTTTCCAGTTTGAGGAAAGTCGCGAACTTCATCGCCTCGGCCGGTATCTCGTCGCCGGTCGTGTCCGGCATGTCATTCAAATCCAAACCGTGGGGCGCATGCGTATGGTGGAAACGCGTCTGCGGCGACACCAGTTCGCGCAGCGCCCGCTTGAACGCTTCTACATCGCCCGACGCGCACGACGTCCTGACCGGGGTGACACCCGTCTCCCTTTCGAAGCGCGCAAGATTCTCCGCGCTCTCCTCCGCGTCCATCTTGTTGGCGACGACCACGTACGGACGCGACGAAAGTTCCGCGGAATATTCGTCTATTTCCTTCTTGAGGATTTCGTAATCCTTCCAGGGTTCGCGTCCGTCCGTCCCCGCCATGTCTATCACGTAAACGAGGACTTTGGATCTTTCGAGATGCCTGAGGAAATCCAGTCCGAGTCCGACGCCCTTCGCCGCCCCTTCGATTATCCCGGGCACGTCCGCGACTGTGATTTTCGCCCAGTCGTCGTACACTACCGTCCCCACGATAGGGTTCAGCGTCGTGAACGGATAGCTGGCGATTTTCGGCGTGGCCGACGATATGGCGGAAAGCAGCGAACTCTTCCCGGCGTTGGGAAATCCGAGCAGACCGGCGTCGGCTATCGTTTTCAGTTCGAGCCTGAGCCGCCTTTCCTCCGCCGCGCCGCCGGGAGTGTGTTCCGTGGGGGCCTGGTTGACCGACGACTTGAAATGCACGTTTCCGAATCCGCCGGCACCCCCTTTGGCGACGATCGCGCGCTGGCCGGGCTCGACGATGTCCGCTATGAAAAGGCCCGAATCTTCGTCGTAGACTTCGGTGCCGGGCGGCACGGGAACGACCAGATCCTTCCCGCGGCGCCCGGACATCTTCTGTCCCTGGCCGGGCGCTCCGTCTTCCGCGAAGCATTTCGGATCGTAGAAAAGGGAAAGGAGGGAATTGACGTGCTCGGAGGCGACGAATACGACATCGCCCCCGCGCCCGCCGTCGCCGCCGTCGGGTCCGCCGAACTCGACAAGGGCCTCGCGGCGGAACGACATCGCCCCGTCGCCGCCCTTGCCGGAACGGACGAGCACCGTGACCTGGTCTATGAACGTTTTCGACTTCACGGATGCGTATGCGCCTTACATGAGGCTCGTGTAGAGCTTCTGGATATCCTTGACCGTGCAGTCGCGCGGATTGCCCGGGCGGCATGCGTCCGCATAGGCGGATTCCGAGAGGAACTTGACGTCCTCTTTCTTCAGCACACCCTTTAGATCCGGCGGAATGCCGACATCGGCGGCGAGCTTTTCGACCGCCGCGATAGCGGCTTTCCTGGCGTCGGCGAGCGACATCGCCTCGACGCCCTTGACGCCCATCGCGGCGGCTATCTGGCGGTATTTGCCGCCCGACTTCGAAGCGTTGAACTTCATCGCCGTCGGAAGCAGTATCGCGCACGCCTTTCCGTGAGGCATGTCGTAGAGGGCCGAAAGGCCGTGCGCCATCGCGTGGTCGATTCCGAGGCCGACGTTGGAAAAGCCCATGCCGGCGATATACTGGCCGAGCGCCATGCCCTCGCGCCCCTTGGGATCGTTGGCTACGGCCGCCCTCAGCGATTGTGAAATCAGACGGATCGCTTCAAGGTGCATCATGTCCGTCATGGCGCACGCGCCCTTGGTGATGAACCCTTCGATGGCGTGGGTGAGAGCGTCCATTCCGGTGAACGCGGTAAGACCCTTGGGCATGGAAGACATCATGTCCGGATCGACGAAAGCGACGCACGGGATGTCGTGCGGGTCGATGCAGACGAATTTGCGGTGCTTTTCCTCGTCGGTGATGACGTAGTTGATCGTCACCTCGGCGGCGGTGCCGGCAGTCGTCGGGACGGCCAGGATCGGCTTGGACGGCTTCTTCGTAGGCGCCACGCCCTCGAGGCTGCGCACGTCGGCGAAGGAGGGGTTCGCGGCGATTATGCCCACCGCCTTCGCGGTGTCGATGGACGATCCGCCGCCAATGGCGACGATGCAGTCGGCCTTCGCCTTCTTGAACGCCTTCACACCGCTCTTGACGTTTTCTATCGTGGGATTCGGCTTGATTCCGGTGTAGAGCGCGTACGGAACGCCCGCTTTCTCCAAAAGGCCCGTGACCTTCGCCGAGACGCCGAATTTGACGAGATCCGGATCGGAGAACACGATGGGTTTCTTGAGGCCGCGCGCCTTGAGTTCCGCGGTTATGGACGCGATGGCGCCTTTGCCGTGGTATGAAGTTTCATTCAGGATAATTCTTGTTGCCATGCCACAATCTCCTTGGATTTTGGATTTTCCGGTATTATATCAAAAAAATGGAATCCGTGCAATTTCCGCCGCCGCGCGACCCGGCATTCAAGGCTCCAGCATTATCCGGCGGAAGCGTTCTATCTCTTCGCGGGTTATGCCGCAGTCCAGGAGATAGAGTTCTATGCGCTCGTTCCATGACGAATCCGCGGTGCCGTATTTGCCGAACCCGATGTTGAAATGCCACTCGCTGTTCCATACGTGGCCTCCATTTTCGCTTTCGTCTCCGCCGGGAAGTCTGGGATAGAACGTCGACTCCCAGTCCGTCTCCAGTCCCTGCCTGGAAACGCCGAGAACCCCGTTCAGAACATACGCAAGCGCGCCTGTGCGGTCGGCGCCGCCTATGCAGTGAAAGAGTATCGGATAGTTCTTCGCATCGCAGAACACGCGGAAATTCTCCGCCATGATCTTCTTGCCGCTGTCGCTGAAGATTTTTTCGTAGGCTTCCGAGGAACGGTGTATGAAAGAAACCTTCGCACCGAGAGGCGAGACGCCGCACATCCCGGCCGTTTCGCAGTCCGTGCGCAGGTCGAGATCCGTGCGGATTCCGAGCGTTTCCGTCAAATACTCTACGTCCGAAACGGTCAACCGGTTCCTTCCCTTCGCCACGCCGTCGATGCTGTTCTCGTTGAGCCCGCTCGAGCGGTATATCATGCCCTGGCGCACACGCCTGCCGCCGAGACCCTTCCGTCCGCCGAGATCGCGGAAGTTTCCGACTTTACTTTCCAAGGAAATCCAGCGCGGAGCGAGATCCTCGGTAACGAACGTTCCGGTCGCGCTGGCGGCGGACGGACGCTTGTCGCTGCAGCCGCAGTTCCGTGCGTGCGCAAAGCGCCCGCATGTTATATTGCCTGTCACACGCCAGTAGTAGCGCGTCCCGATTTCCAGGTTAAGCAGGGTCTCTTCGCGGGAGACCGTTCCAGCGCCGCCGCCTTTCTCCTCCGTGCGCCCGGACTGCTTGTCTGCTTTGGCGCTGTTGAAGAGGAACTCGCGCGCGTCCGAGAGGTCCGGATTCTTCGACACGAGCAGCTCCCACGGTCCGCCTTCGCCGTCCGTCACGCGCCATTTGAACTCCACCGGAACCGGCTTGCGCCAGACGCCGGACCCGTGACGCTCCTTTCTCCCGCCGCGGTATTCTTTCAGGACGGCCTCGCGCGCGGACATCGATTCGTTTGCCATGACGGCGCGCTGGCATTCCGGCAGGAGTTTTACCGTTTCATCCATCGCCGGGGAGACCAGCTCGATGGAAGCGAGAGTTAATGCGCAGAGTATCATACCGTTTCCTTCGTTGTTTGGTATCTTTGAATCCACCTGCCATTATATCAAAATTTCGGTATTTCTTCAAAGATGCCGCCCCCCGCTCCGGAAATTGCAAAACCGGGGGAGGGCCGCAAACCCCTGCCGGGGCTTCGTGCGGCGGCCCGCCTGCGGCCCGGAGGACGCCCCGGCCCGTCCGCCAGGGCATCCGTTTCGCGGACGGTCGCCGCCGTCTTGCGTCACGAGCCCGGCTGCAACGCTCTGAACCTGAGCAGCGCCTCGAGGAAATAGTAGTCGCCGTAGTCGAGCGGAGTGTCGATCTCGCTGCCGGCGGGCTTGTGTCCGACTCCGTGCTTCAGGAGCCAGTCGCCGTTCTCGCCCGGCTTCGCGAAGTACTCGTCGGAGCAAAGCGAAAGGAGCTGCTTCACCGCGAACGCGCGGTACTTCGCGCCCTTGTCGCCTGGAACGAATGTCGAGAGCTCGAGGAGCCCGGACGCCATGATCGACGCGGCGGAGGAGTCGCGCTCCTCGCCCGGCGCGCCGAAATCCCAGTACGGGACACCGTCGGCGGGCATGTTCGGATGGTTCATCGCGAAGTCGGAGACCTTCTGCGCGAACTCGAGGAATGCGGGTTCCTTCGTCTCGCGGTACATCATCGTGTAGCCGTAGATGGCCCAGCTCTGCCCGCGGCTCCACGCCGTCTCGCACGAGAGGCCCTGTCCGCGGCGGATCTCCTGGACCGCGCCGAGGAAGCCCGGGCGCTGGTCGTAGTTCAGCACGTGGTACGTGCCGCCGTCCGCGCGGAAGTGGTGCTCCATCGTCTTCACGGAGTGGGAGCGCGCGATGTCGTCGAAGCGCTTCGCGTTCCCCCGTTCCCCGTTCCCCGTTCCCCGTTCCCCGTTCTTCGCCGCCCACTCGAGGAGCTCGAGGTTCATCATGTTGTCTGGGATGACGAGGAAGTTGTCTTTCTCGTCTATCGCACCCCAGCTTCTGATTACTCCGAGATCGGGGCTGAACCTCTTCGAGAGGGATTCCGCCGTCTCGAGGAGCAGCGCGTCGTACTTGCCGGTATTAAGCAGTCTTCTCGCGTTGCCGAACGAGCAGTACATGATGAAGCCGACATCATGGTTGTCGGAGACCTTCGAGTTCGGGGCGATGAACTCCGTCCAGACCGTCGCACGGTCCTTGAAGAAGCCGTCGCCCGTCGCCTCGTAGAGGTACCAGAGAGAGCCCGGGAAGTGTCCGGACGTCCACCAGTAGATGGAACGCATGTCGAGCTTTCCGGTCTTGGCGTTCCACCCGTGGGGGACGCGGCGCTCGCCGTGCGGCTTGTCCCCGTGCGGAACAGCCTCCATGACGTCGCCCTTGTCCATGAGCGGAGTCGCCGCCGCGTCGATCGCGCGGTAGTGCGCCGCGCTCTTCGCGAAGACTTCCGGCAGCAGAGCCTGCAGTTTCGCCTCCTGTGGATTGGCCAAAGCGGCCGCTATGAGCACTGATGCCAGAAGCATGTCTTCGTTCCTTTCTTTTTCTGATTTAGCGGGCCAGCCATCCGCCGTCGCAGGCGTAGGTGTAGCCGGTCATGTAGTCGGACGCGGGCGCGGCGAGGAATACGCAAATGCCCTTGAGGTCGTCCGGGGTGCCCCAGCGTCCCGCGGGGATGCGGTCGAGGATCGCCTTGTTGCGCTTCTTGTCGGCGCGGATCGGCGCGGTGTTCGCCGTCGCGATGTAGCCCGGGGCGATCGCGTTCACGCAGATCCCGTCCTTCGAGAGCTCGTTCGCCATGAGCATCGTGAGCGACTTGATGCCGCCCTTCGAGGCAGCGTAGCCCGGAACGAGGATGCCGCCCTGGAACGAGAGCATCGACGCGATGTTGATGATCTTGCCGCCCTTGCCCTGCTTGATCATCTGGCGGACTACCGCCTGCGACAGGAAGAACGGCGTCGAGAGGTTGATCGAGATTACGTCGTTCCAGTTCTTCGCACTGTGCTCGGCGAAAGGCTCGCGGCGGATGATGCCCGCGTTGTTGACGAGAATGTCGACCTTCTTGAACGCCTTGACGACCTTGGCGACGATCTTCGGGGCCTCTTTCTCGCCCTTCGAGAGATCGGCCTTGATGCCGATGGCCTTGCGGCCGAGCTTTTCGATCGCGGCGATCGTCTCCTCCATCGGAATGACGTCGACGATCGCGACATCCGCGCCGGCCTCGGCGAGTCCGATCGCGTAGGCTTGTCCGATTCCGCGGCCCGCTCCCGTTACGATTGCGACCTTGCCGTCTAGTTTGAATTGATCGAGTATCATTTGTTTTTCTCCTTTTTGTGTTTCCTTGTTTTTTTATTTGGATGAATCACGTCCCTCACCTCATCTCAAGCACGGGCACCTTGTCCATGTCGCCGTAGTTGAGGTTCTCTCCGCCCATGCCCCAGATGAACATGTAGTTCGAGGTTCCCGCGGCGGAATGGACAGACCACTCGGGCGCGGTGATCGCCTGCTCGTTGTGGAGCCACACGAGGCGCTGCTCCTGCGGGCGGCCCATCTGGTGGCAGATCGCCTGGCCTTCGGGGACGTTGAAGTAGAAGTACGCCTCCATGCGGCGGTTGTGCGTGTGCTGCGGCATCGTGTTCCAGACGCTTCCGGGCTTGAGCTCCGTGAGGCCCATCTGGAGCTGGTTCACGCCGCCGCCGGGAACCTTCGTCAGCACCGGGTTCACGATGAGCTGGTTGATGACGCGGTCGTTGGACTCCTCCATCTTGCCGGCCTTGATGTAGTTGCCGATCGTGTAGCCCGGCTTCTTGCAGTTCTGGTCGCTCGTGATGCGCTGCGTGACGAACTCCTTGTAGGCGGGAGCGGAATTGATGTAGAACTTCGCGGGATTCGCCTTGTCCTTGGAGACGAACTTGACCTCCTTCTTCCCGCAGCCGACGTAGAGCGCCTCCTTGAACTCGAGGTCGTACTTCTCGCCGTCCACCGTCACCGTGCCAGGCCCGCCGACGTTGATTACGCCGAGTTCGCGGCGCTCGAGGAAATAGTCCGCCTTCAGCTCCGCGAACGGCTCGAGCGTCAGTTCCTTTTCTACGGGCATCGCGCCGCCGTAGACGAGGCGGTCGTACATCGTGTAGGTGACGTTGATCTCGTCGGGCGACATCACCTTCTCCATCACGAAGCGCGACCTTATCTTCGCGGTGTCGTAGGTCTTGAAGTCGTCGGGGTGTACTGCGGTCTGAACGGTGAAGTTTACCGTCGTCGCAAGCATTATCGCGAGTATGTTCATTTGTCTTTTCCTTTCGTTTGTGTTCTAAACTTGGAATCTATCATGGCCTTGAACATACGGGCCACAGACTGTTCGCTCGCGACCTGCTCGCCGCGTACGTAATCGTGCCACGACTTCGCGTCGCGAAACCTACCGGCCTCGGTCCAGTCAGCGCCGGCGCGAACGAGAAGCGCGGTACCGTGATGTTTCAATGGCTCTGTCATTATCATCTTCGCGCCTTCGGGGCCGTCGGCAAGCGCGATGCCGCCCATGCCCGGCATCGCGAATATCGCGTTCATCATAGAGCCATCCTCGCCCTCGCGGTTGTGCGGTTTCTCGAAGAGCGACACGATGAGTTTCTTCTCGTCGATGAAAAGATCGCCCGTGTGCTCGCGTGCCGCGCTGAGGTCAAGCCCGACGCCGATCTCGAGCCCCTCAACCGGGACATCCTCCGAAAGCGTCACGGCCTCAGTGAAAAACGAACTTCCTTTTTCCAGTACGATTCCAAGCGTCATCGTGCCGCCGATCGGGAGCTTGTAGTCGAGCTCGAACGAGCAGCGCTCCTCGCAATTGGCAAGAATGCGATAGTCCACCCAGTTGCCGTAGTCGGGAAGCCACTTGCCGTCCTTCCTGAACGCCACTCCGCCTACGCCGCGCCCCGGGCCTACGGCATAGTCGTCCATGCCGAAACCGTTGACGTTCTTGTGCCAGTTGCCGTACCTCTTCGGCTCTCGCAGGAGATGCACGACGAAGTTGTTCGTTGTCGCCTTGTTGAAGACGTCGATGCCGCTCCACTTGTGGACATCACCCGGCCCGTAGGCGCGAAAGCCCGTGCGGTCGTTTTCCCAGAAGAAGTCGTTCGCCCGCTCCGGCGCCTCCCCGCAGAGGCACGTAGTCGCTATCAATATTGCCGCAATCACAACCCTCCTCCTTGCTCTTGCTGTTGTACGCTTGCTGTTGCCCCTTGCTGTCGTACGCTTGCTGTTCTCGCCTTGCCCAGATCGGCCCTCGAGAAGCCGGCCGCAAGGTCGCCTATCGACTTGGCTGCAAGGTTGAGCCATTCAAACCGAGCCTTGCCGTAACTCGCGCGAGCTGCGCCAGTCTCGCGCGGCGCGAATGGCGACAGCTGAAGAAGCCGCCCCTCGGCGCACAAATCGAAATCTCCGCCCCACGGCTTGTAGTAGCGGCCCATGCCCTCGGCGAGCAGCTGCACCACCCTCCCGCCGCGAGCAATGGCCTCGGCCTTGACAGCTTTCTCTCCCGGGGAAATCCAGGGGCTAACGAGCACAGCCCCGCGCTCGGCCTTTGCGCCAAGCTTCGCGACAAGTTCGGCGAGCTTGTCGTCTGGCGTCGCCGTTGATATTCTAACGCTCACGAGAAGCGGTGCGTCCAACAAAAACGGGTTGCCGACGGCAGTCCAGGCAAGGGGGCGACAAGCGGCAGCAAGCGTACTACAACAAGTGTCGCCCCTTGCTGTCGTACGCTTGCTGTCGTACGCTTGCTGTTGCCCCTTGCTGTTGCCCCTTGCTGTCGTACGCTTGCTGTCGTACGCTTGCTGTTCTTCAAACGCCCTCAACACCCGGTTGCCCTTCCTTGGCTTTGCGATTTCCTCGCCGGTTTCGACGTCCCAAAGCTCGCCGCCGTTTCGCGCAAAGGAACGGAAATCCCAGCTGTCGGCACCATCAACGCCAGCCAGCGTTGCGGATGCGCGCTCAAGACGCCAGTGCCTAAAGCCCATGACCTTCTTGAAAAGCCCTGGGTTATTCTCCTTTATCCAGCGACGCTTGGCGTTTGACAAGACATAGTTTATCTGCCTATGAAGCTGCCCCTTCGCAAGGCAAACCGAGTCTCGCCAAAGCTCGCACCACACCCTGCGGCCTATGCGCCTCTCAACCTCGCCTGCAAAGAAGGCAATGACCTCGTCGAGAACAGCCGCCCCTTCATCGGTTATGTAGACAATGCCGTGGAAGTGGTCGGGCATTATCGCATTGTAAGTAGCCCTAACGCCAGGAAACTTCGCCTCGATCGCCTGCCATGAATCGTAAACCGCCCGGCCTTCCCCGGTGCGTTCAACACCCCACTCTCTCAGAGTGCCAAAGACATTGGCCCTCGGCTCGGTGACAAGCGTTATCATATAGTTGCATCGCGAGTCATAGCACCAGCCCAAGAGCCCCTTGTGGCGCATGGGAGTGACAGCAAGCGTACTACAACAAGTGTCGCCGCCAGCCCCTTGCCGTCGGTTCTTGCTGTCGCTCCCTTGCTGTCGTACGCTTGCTGTCATTCCTTGCTGTCGCCCCCTTGCTGTTGTACGCTTGCTGTCATTCCTTGCTGTCGCTCCCTTGCTGTCGTACGCTTGCCGTCATTTCGCCCTTCTGATCCTCAGCCAATTCACGGCGCACATGCCGATGGCGAGCAACCCCGCGCCGACCGCGCCGATCCACTTGAACGAAACCGTAAGATGGTAAACCGCCCAGCACCACAGCGCGCTCGCAAAATCGAGCGCCGCACCGCCCTCGAAGCCCTCAGGAACGGCAATGCCGTCGCAGTTCGCCGCGGCAATCGCCTTGGTGAACGCGGGAGTGAGGTTCGTGACAAAGAAAAGCCCGGCTACGAGCGCGACGAGACCGATGACAAACGTCTTCGGCACATTGCCCTTCGTAATCGGCAGGACGCACGGGAAAAGGTAGAACATCCCGGCGAGCGAGGCGAGCGGCAGGAATTTGTTTCCGGGAAGGAAAACGGAGAGGAAGAGTATCACGGGAATAAGCAGAATCGAGACGACGAGCGTCGTCGGATGGCCGATCACGAGCGCGGGGCTCATTCCGATGGAAAGTCCCTTGAGTCCCGAGAAGCGCTTTTCGATAAAGCTCCTCGTCTGTTCGCAGATTGGCTTGAGCCCCTCGATGAAGAGCGCCGTAATGCGGGGTATGAGCTCCATCACCGCGCCGACCGTCACGCCAAGCTTCAGTATCTGCGGTATCGAATCGACCACGGCCTTCCACGAATCGCACCTGAGCGCGCCGATTCCGCAGCCGATCACAAGGCCGAGGAAAAGCGGCTCGCCGAGAAGCCCGAACTTCCTCTTCATCCCCTCCGCGTCGATGTCGAGCTTCGAGATGCCGGGAATCCTGTCGAGGACCCGGCAAATGACGACCGCAAACGGAGTGAAGCTCTGGCAGAACGGCTGCGGAATGGAGATGCCGTCCATGTCCTTGTAGTACGACTGGAAGCCCTTCGTCGTGAAGTCGGCCATGCAAAGCGTGATGACGTAGAGGACGATCGCCGCATAGAACGCCCACGCGAGCGAGCCGGTAGCAAAGAACACCATCGCGCCGAGAAAGGCGAAGTGCCAGTAGTTCCAGAGATCGATGTTCACCGTGCGCGTCACGCCCGCGACCAGCATGACGACGTTCACGCCGAGGCAGACGGGGATTATGAACGCGCCGACCGCGCAGGAGTACGCGACCGCCGCAGCCGCCGGCCAGCCAAGGTCGAAGAACGGGAGGTTCAGGTGGTAGAGGTCGGTCATGCCCTTCAGGGCGGGCCCCAGACTCGACGTCAAAAGAGCCGTCACGACGCCCAGCCCGACGAAACCGATGCCCACGAGAAGGCCCGCCTTCAGCGCCTTCGAGAACTTGATGCCGATAAGCATGCCCAAGATGGTGAATATGACGGGCATCATGACCGATGCGCCGAGTCGTCTGATTATATATGTAAAAACCTCTGTCATGGTTCCTTTATTTTACAATATTTTTATCGCCGTGTCTATTGTCAAAATGGAAACTTGATGTTATAATTATGGCAATATGGCTATTCGCATAGGACTTCAAATCGAAAAATCGAGAGAGCACGGGCGAGCGCTTCTCGCCGGTATAGCCGATTATGCTCTCGAAAACCCCGACTGGCGCTTCGATCTAATCGACCCGAACGAACTTGTTGACAAAAGCACCATCGCGCGGTACGACGGGCTTGTAGTGCGCGTCATGGACGACCAGACGGCCGCCGCGCTGTCGGACTCCGGCAAGCCCGTGATTGACACGTACGGACGCTCCGACAAGTCGCCCTTCGACACCATCAGGCTCGATGACGGGGCGATAGCATCAATGGCCGCCGCCTACTTCATGGACCACAGGTTCGGGCAGTGCGCTTTCTGCGGCTTTGCCGGCCCGCGATTCTCGGCCGCGCGCGGCGCCGCTTTCGCCGCCGCGGTTCGCGAATCCGGAAGGCCCTGCTTTGAATACCCGGGCGCCGGGTCCGCAAAGCTCGACGACACATTCTTCCGCAACGAACGCACGGACCCGACCCCGGAGGCGCGCCAGCTGGAGAAGTGGATAGTATCGCTTCCAAAGCCGATAGCCGTATTCTGCTGCAACGACATACGCGCATTCCAGCTGATAAGGGCGTGCGAAGCCGTCCATGCGTCCGTGCCGGAAGAAGTCGCCGTGCTGGGGGTGGACAATGACGTCCTTCTCGGGACATTCACCCGCCCGCCGCTTTCGAGCATCGAAACGAACCCGTTTTCCCTCGGTAGAAAAGCCGCCGAAATGCTCGCCGAACGCATGAGGCGCGGAAAGAGCGCCGCGCCGGAAGTCGTTCTGCATCCGCCGCGCCGCGTCGTCGAGAGGGTGTCTACCGAGATATATCCTTTCCGCACACCCTGGCTTTCGGACGCAATGGTGTATATCGCCAGAAACGTCTCGCGGGGCATAACGGCGAAGGACGTCTTCGCGAGGCTGGGCTATTCGCACACCGCCGTTAACAACGCCTTCCGGACGGAACTCGGAACGAGCGTGCATGCCGAAATTCTGAGACAGCGTCTCGCGCTGGCGTGCAGGCTTCTCAAAGAGACGGACCGTCCCGCCGCGAGGATAGCGACGGACTCCGGCTTCCTCAACCCGCAGTATTTCTCGCGCGCATTCTCCTCCGCCTTCGGCATGCCCCCCGACGCCTGGAGAAAGAATTAGACCGGAGCGTCTCTCGTCCCGCGCCAGTGGGAAAGGCGCTGCACGAATCTGCGCAGGGGCGCCATCGGAATATCGCCCCAGGCGTCCGGACGTCTGACCAGATACAGCCAGTCGCGGAGCGTCTCGCGGAAAGCCCCCGCGATTTCGCGCGCGAGCGACGGTCTGTCGCCGAATATCGCCCGGTCCGCCGCCCCTTCGCCGCGGAAGCGGCGCGCCAGTTCCGCGATCGTGTAGTTGTGCGAGTGCTCGACGCGCGAATCGGGGCAATAGACGATCCTGACCGGATTCTCCGCGCGTCTGGAATTCCGCCACGTCCACTCGACGTCTTCCGAGTACTGGATATTCTCGTCGAAGGGAACGTCCAGCAGATTCTTCCTCCATGTGGCGGAACTGGCCAGCGAGAAGAAGAATCGCCATGTCGCCTGCACCTTTCCGTCGCCGAACGCCCGCTCGGAGTCTTTCCTGACGAGCGCCTGCGCGTCGGGACGCGGCAGCTGGTTGGCAAACGCGAACACCGGCGCGTCGCGTCCGGATTCGACAAGCGGCCTGACAAGTCCGGCGAGCCATTCCCGGTCGAGCGGCACCGCATCAGAATTGTTGAATACGACGATATCCCCTTTCGCGGCGCGGACAAGAGCGTTGAGCGTCCTGCCGGGCTTGTACTTTCCGGCCGGGCGTTCGAAAAAGCGAACCGGGAAACGCGCGGCGATCTCCCGCGTGCGGTCGGTCGACGCGTCGTCGCAGACAACCACCTCGAACGGCGCGAGGGACTGCGAGAAAACGCTTTCAAGCGTGCGGCCTATCAACGCCTCGTCGTTGCGCGCCCTGACGAGAACGCTCACGGAGGGAGCGTCACTTTCCACTGCACGCCTCCAGTCCAGATACGAATTCAGCGCGTGCCTTTTCGAGGCGCGCGCGCAGTCCGGCGTACGCTTTCCCGCAGACCGCATCCCAGTCGCCGCGATCGGCAAGCGCCGCAAGGACATGCCGCGCGACACGCGCCCAGTCGCAGGAATAGACGTCTCCTTCCACCGTCCTTCCGAAATTGGAGAGCCAGTTCGCAAGTTTCGACCCGCGTGCTATGCCCATCACCGGAACGCCGACGTTCGCCGCCAGAATGAGAAGATGCAGGCGGCTCGACAGCACCACGTCGCACTTCGCCGCCGCCTCCGCGACGGCCTCCGGCGTCGTTCCCTCTATGCACGCAACGCCGAGTTTCTCCAGCAGCGCCCTGTCGGTCTTCGGATTCATAGGTATGCCCAAGACCTCCGCGCCGGACGCGCGCACCGTGTCGATCATGCCCTTCACTCCGTCGAGATCCGCCACCTGGCGCTGCGTGGAGATGCACAGACCCAGAGTGCGGGGACGGGGGAGAGAGGAATTGCGGGATTGCGGAATTGTGGAATCATGGGAGTGCGGGCGGGGGAGCAGTATGGCCGTGTCCGCGGCCACGCCCGCGCCCGGGAAACCCATCGAGGCGAGCATCGCGGCGCTTTGGGGGTCGCGCAACCACACGCCTTTGCAGCGCGGGAGAATCGTCGAAATCCTGCGGACGAGTCTGGCGCGCAAATGCCGCTCGTACGCGCCAGCGAGCCCGATACACCGCAGGAGAGCGCGGCGCTTTCCGCGCACCTTGAAGAATACCGGATTGAGTTCGTCGTCCATTCCCACTCCCCATACGAAGGAAGGGATTCCCGCGTTCTGGGCAGTCTCCAGAAGATCGAGCGCCGCTTGCGGATAGTCGGAAAGGCCGGTCGCGCCGCACCAGACGTACGCATCGTGCCTGCGGACCGCCTCCGCGAAGCCGTCAACCGGACAGCCCGCGAAACCGAAGGGTTTTACAACGTCCACGCCAAGCAGCTCCGCAGTCCCGGGGTCGGCCGTGGCGACGGTCAATTCCACGCCTGGGATCGACTCTTTCAGCATCGAAACGACGCAGGCGATGATCGCCTCGTCGCCGATATTGTCGCATCCTAAAGGTATGCCGCCTAGAAGTATTTTCATTCTTTACCGTGTCTCTGATTTATCCACCTCCATAAATTATATCAAAAACGGGCAGCAAACGCGAGAGCATTCCGGCGACGTTTTTTTGCCTGCGCCAGTTGCCATTCGACGAACAATATGAGATAATATATGCAACAAAGGAAAGGAACTTTAAATGCATACGAAATTTCTGACCGTAATGGCCGCCGCCGTCATTGCCCAGGGATGCTTCACGATATCCCAGAGCGAATATCCCGCCGTTGAACTTGCACAGGCGAAAGGAGACGATGTGCGCATCTCTCTTTCCGGATTCGAGACGACCGACATATCATACACTCCCGTGTACGGATATTCCACAGTTTGGGGCAGCTCGCCCGGATACTGGCATCGAGGTCATTACCACGGCGGCGAGATTTATCCGCAGACGGTTTCGACAACGACATACGTCCCGGAACGGAGAATTTCCACAGACTTCGCGGAAAGGGCGCAGGACGCTTTCGAGTCCGCCGGATTCATCGTTTCAGCAACCAACCCGGCCTACACCATCGATCTGAAATTCACCGGTGTGGTTAAAACCGATGCCGACAGCACGCGCGAGGCGGCGTGCATGCTCCTGTCGCTGCTAACGGCCGACTGGACGAGAGAGACGTGGAACGCCAGGCTCAAGATCACGGACAGCGCCTCCGGCAAGGTCCTGTTCTCGCGCACGTACTCGCAGACGTATTCGGCCGCCGTATGGGGTCCGATACCGCTTTTCAGTCCGCTGAGCGCGAGCGAAGTCTCCGACAGCTACATAAAAGGATGGTGCCTGTCCGCTCTGACGGACCGCGCCGTCTCGGACGCCACGGCGTATCTCTCCCAACGCTAGCGCACCCCCCCCCCATGCGGGCTGAAAAATGCATTTGACCCTCTGTTATAGGTTTTATAGGGGGATTTTAGCTGGTTGCCTCGCAGGGACTCGAACCCCAACAAGCAGAATCAGAATCTGCGGTGCTACCATTACACCACGAGGCAATCAATGCTCGTACCTTTCGTAATGGCGGGGTCGACGGGGCTCGAACCCGCAACCCCCGGATCGACAGTCCAGTGCGCTAACCAATTGCGCCACAACCCCGTTTTCCGAAAAGTGAAGATATTATATCATATTTTCCGGTTGAATTGCAAGAGGATTTTTCAACTTTTTTTGTTGGGCTGATTTGAGATTGCCCGCCGCCGCAGTCGGGGCCACAATGCAAAAGGCCCCGGAGGGGACTCCGGGGCCTTTCTTTAGCATGTCAGGCGTCTATTACATCATGCCGTCCATGCCGCCGGGCGCGCCGTGGCCGCCGCAGCCGCACGAATCCTTCTTCTCGGGAAGATCGGTGACCATGCAGTCCGTCGTGAGCAGAAGCCCCGCAATCGACGCGGCGTTCTGGAGAGCGCTGCGCGTGACCTTGGCGGGATCGACGACTCCGGCCTTGAGAAGATCGACGTATTCGCCGGTCTTGACGTTGTAGCCGTTCGTGCCGGTCGCCTTCTTGACGTTGGCGACTACGAGCGCGGCCTCCTGTCCTGCGTTCGAGACGAGCTTCCTCAAGGGAGCCTCGATCGCGCGGCTGATGATGTCGGCGCCGACCTTTTCGTCGCCCGCGAGCTGGAGAGCTTCAATCGCCTTCTGGGCGCGCAGATACGCAACGCCGCCGCCTGCGACGACACCTTCCTCGACCGCGGCGCGCGTTGCGTGCAGCGCGTCGTCCACGCGGTCCTTCTTCTCCTTCATCGCAGCCTCCGTCGCCGCGCCGACCTTGATGAGGGCGACGCCGCCGGAGAGCTTCGCCAGACGCTCCTGGAGCTTTTCGCGGTCGTAATCGGAAGTGGTCTCCTCGATCTGCTTCTTGATGACGGCGACGCGCGCATCGATGTCGGCCTTCTTGCCGAGACCCTCGACAATGGTCGTGTTGTCCTTGTCGACAACCACCTTCTTGGCGCGGCCGAGATCGGTCAGTTCGACGGATTCGAGCTTGATGCCGATGTCCTCGCTGATGAGCCTGCCGCCGGTCAGGATGGCGATATCCTCGAGGATCGCCTTGCGGCGGTCGCCGAAGCCGGGTGCCTTGACCGCGCAGACCTGGAACGTGCCGCGGAGCTTGTTCACGACGAGCGTCGCGAGAGCTTCGCCCTCGACGTCCTCGGCGATGATCATCAGCGGACGGCCGGACTTGGCCACCGCCTGGAGCAGCGGGAGCATGTCCTGGAGGTTGGAGATCTTCTTCTCGAAGAGGAGGATGAACGGATTTTCGAGCTCGCACTCCATGTCTTCGGGAGAGGTGACGAAGTACGGCGAGAGATAGCCCTTGTCGAACTGCATGCCTTCTACGACATCGAGCGAGGAATCGAGCGTCTTGGCCTCTTCGACCGTGATCGTGCCATTCTGCCCGACCTTGTCCATCGCGTCGGAAATCATCTTGCCGATTTCCTCGTCGCCGTTTGCGGAGATCGTCGCGACCTGCGTGATCTCGTCTGCGCTCTTCACCTTCTTGGCCTGCTTTGCGATCGAGGCGACGACGGCGGCAGTAGCCTTGTCGATACCGGCTTTGAGAGCCATCGCATTGGCGCCGGCCGTGAGGTTCTTGAGCCCCTCGCGGTAGATAGCCTCGGCGAGAAGCGTGGCCGTGGTCGTTCCGTCGCCGGCGACATCGTTCGTCTTGGAGGCGACTTCCTTGACCATCTGAGCGCCCATGTTCTCGAAAGGATCGGGAAGCTCGATCTCCTTGGCGACTGTGACGCCGTCCTTGGTGATCTGCGGAGAGCCGAACTTCTTGTCGAGAATCACGTTGCGGCCCGAAGGTCCGAGCGTGGACGTTACGGCGTTCGAAAGTTTCTCTACGCCTGCGAGTATCTTCTGACGCGCATCGGCGTCGAACTTGATTTGCTTTGCCATGATGAAATCCACCTTTCTTTAGATTGCTTTTGTTTCGGGGCTGGTTTTCGATTGCGGCCGACCGCCGTCGAAAGCGGTCGATTGCAGTCGAAAGTCCAGCCGCAAATCTTTTACTTCTCGATAACGCCCAGGAGATCTTCCTCTCTCACGAGCTGGAGTTTCTTTCCATCGAGCTTGACTTCCGTTCCGCCGTACTTCGGCAGCAGCACCGTGTCGCCGGCCTTGACGTCGAACTTGATCTCCTTGCCGTCCTTGTCGAGCTTCTTGCCGACCGCGATGACCTTGCCCTGCATGGGCTTTTCCTTAGCGGAATCGGGGATTATGATTCCGCCGACGGTCTGTTCCTTCTCTTCGATGGGTTCGACCAGAACGCGGTCGCCCAGAGGTCTGATTTTCATTGTTTTACCTTTCTGTTGTTTTCTTCATTTCCGATTGCTGTCGACAGCCGTCAATCGCTTTCGACCGCTTTCGACAAATTTTACTTCATCGTGTAGTCGGCGTCGACGACATCGTCTCCGCCCTTTCCGGAGTTTCCGGAACCGCCGCCGCTGCCGGAATTTCCGGAAGTTTCGGCATTTCCGGGGTTGGCGCCGGCGCCCGCCGCGCCCTGGCCCGCCTGCTGCGAGGAGGCGTACATCTCCTGCGCGACAGGCTCCATCGCCTTCATGAGCGCGTCTTCCTTCGCCTTGATGTCGGCAAGGGGTGCCGGAGGCTGCTTGGCGAGCTCGTCCTTGAGAGCCTTGAGAGCCGCCTCGACGGGAGCCTTCTTGTCGGCGGATATCTTGTCGCCGGAATCGCGGAGGGTCTTTTCGACCTGGAAGGCGAGACCGTCGGCCTTGTTGCGGGCCTCGACTTCCTCATGGCGCTTTTCATCCTCGGCGGCGTGCGCCTCGGCGTCCTTGCGCATCTTCTCGATCTCCTCCTTCGACAGGCCGCCCGCCGCGGTGATGGTGATCTTCTGCTCCTTCTGGGTGCCGAGATCCTTCGCCGAAACGTTCAGTATGCCGTTGGCGTCGATGTCGAACGTCACCTCGATCTGAGGAACGCCGCGCGGCGCGGGCGGGATGCCGTCGAGATTGAAATTGCCGAGAGACTTGTTGTCCCTGGCCATCTTGCGGTCGCCCTGGAAGATCGCGATCGTCACGGCCGGCTGGTTGTCGGCCGCGGTGGAGAACACCTGCGACTTCTTCGCCGGAATCGTGGTGTTGCGCTCGATGAGCGGGGTCATTACGCCGCCGAGCGTCTCGATGCCGAGCGTGAGAGGCGTGACGTCGAGAAGCAGAACGTCCTTGACCTCGCCCTTGAGGATGCCGCCCTGGATCGCGGCGCCCATCGCGACGACTTCGTCGGGGTTGACGCCCTTGTGGGGCTCCTTCCCGAAGAGGCTCTTCGCCTTCTCCTGGATGAGCGGCATTCTCGTCTGGCCGCCGACGAGCACCACCTCGTCCACGGACGAAAGATCCGCGTCGGACATGCACTTGCGGCACGGCTCGGAAGTCCTGTTGACGAGATCCATGGTGAGGGTTTCGAGTTTGGACTTCGTGAGCGTGGCCTGCAAATGCTTGGGACCGGTCGCGTCGGCGGTGATGTACGGCAGGTTGATGTCGAACGTAGTGGTGGAGGACAGAGCGCACTTCGCCTTTTCCGCCTCCTCTTTCAGACGCTGCAGCGCCATCATGTCGTTCGACAGGTCGATGCCCTGCTGCGCCTTGAAATCGTCGATCAGCCATTTCATAATCGCCTGGTCGAGGTCGTCGCCGCCCAGGTGCGTGTCGCCGTTCGTGGCCTTCACCTCGAAAACGCCGTCTCCGATGTCGAGAACCGAAATATCGAACGTTCCGCCGCCGAAATCGTACACGGCGATTTTCTCGTTCTTCTTCTTGTCGAGACCATACGCGAGCGAAGCGGCTGTCGGCTCGTTGACGATACGCTTGACGTCAAGCCCGGCTATCTTGCCGGCGTCCTTCGTCGCCTGCCTCTGCTGGTCGTTGAAGTAAGCCGGGACGGTGATGACCGCTTCGGTGATTTTCTCGCCCAGAAAGGCCTCCGCGTCTTCCTTCAGTTTGCGCAGCACCATCGCGGAAATCTCCTGCGCGGTGTAGACCTTGCCGGCCACTTCAACGGCCGCATCGCCGTTCGCGGCCCTGACGACGTTGTACGGGACCATCTTGATCTCGTCCGTCATCTCCTCGTAGCGGCGGCCGATGAATCTCTTGATGGAGTATATCGTCGACTTCGGATTCGTCACGGCCTGACGCTTGGCCGCCTGTCCCACCAGAACTTCGCCCGATTTCGTAAATGCAACGATCGAGGGCGTCGTCCTGGCGCCTTCTTTATTAGGAATCACAGTAGCTTCGCCACCTTCCATGACAGCCATGCAGCTGTTGGTCGTTCCCAAATCTATACCTAGTACTTTTGCCATATCTTATGTTCCTTGTCTACCGTTTTTGGAACGGTACAAAGACATAAGCAAAAAGCGTGCCAAAGAGGGGAAAGAGGCGAATGTCACAGAAAAAGGGACATTCAAACGCCCAAAGCGGGACAAATCTGCCAGCGGCGGGACAATTTGTCGCTATCAACGCCTTTCAAAGTGATTTTCCTGAAGCGGCTTTCGTCTCTGTACGGCATATCAGGGTTGCCCACCCAGTACAAAGCCTTGTCCGCCCGGCCGCCGTCGTCGTCGTCATGCGCGCTTATGTTGAATCCGAATATGACCGCCTTCTCCAACGGGGGCGGTTCGGCGAATCCGAGGCATTTCCAGGTAAAGAACAAATCGTATTCGATAAGATATCCGTTGTCCAGCGAAGTGCGCTTTACGGATCCCCTCCAATCCGTACCGAACGACTTTGGACATGAAGAACGGTCGCTCTGCGCGGCTCCGTTCGCCACAAGCACGTACTCGCCGCCGAAAATACGGCCCGAACCGGCCCAGAAGTCGGGATTCGAATCGTTGTCGCCGTCGAAGAAGATTTCTATATTGTCGTCGTCCCAGCTGCGGCACGTCAAATCGCCGGGCAGACAATCGTCCGTAACAAGGGCGTCGTCGCGCACGGTCGCCTTCACGCCGATGCCGTCCCTGAACCTTGCCACGCGGAAAACGAACGAGCAATCGAGGGGATTGGCGGACGTGCCGTACTCCCTGTCCCATACGCCGTTCGCGGGCTGGACGCTTTCGAGCCCGCATCCCGATATTTCCGTGTCTCCGTCAAGCTCCGTGCATACGCATCCCGAAAGCAGCGCCGAGGCGGCGAGCAGAAACGATGCGGCGGCGCGGCGCGGTTTGAAAATGGAGTAACGCCCTTTCGAAAGACAGGCGGCGGCGATCGCAAACGCCAGCGCCGGGAACAGGAACAGCTGGTAGCGTTCGGCAAGGCGCAATTCCTCCCTGTTGCGCTCTTCCGCGGCGACCTGCCTCAGGAAGCTGCGGTATATCGCGCCCAATGTCGTATCGGCCGTGCCTGCCGTCGCCAGCGGTATGTACTTGCCGCCCGATTCGCGGGCGATCGTCTCAAGAACGGAATCGTCGAGTTTCGTCGTCACCGTCCTGCCCTTGTACTGCTGGTATCCGCCTTTGCCGTCCGGAACCGGGCTCTCCGCGCGCGGATTTCCTATGCCGACGGTAAACACCGGCACCCCGCGCTTCTTCGCCTTTCTCGCGCCTTCCTCCGCTCCGCCGCGCAGGTCGCCTCCGTCGGAGACTATGATTATCGCGCTGTGGTCGGCCTTCTCGCCGTCCCTGCCGTCCATCTGTCCGATGACGTTGAGCGATTCTTCTATCGCGCTTTTGAAATCGGTTTCGCCGCGCGGCGCCGAATCGACGGTCGTCTTTTCGAGCGTCGCCCTCAGGAACGACCTGTCCGTCGTGAGCGGACACAGCGCGACGCCCGTTCTTCTGAAGGCGACGAGCGAACACCTGTCGCCTTCCAGCGAGTCGATTAGATCGGCGATGTCTGCCTTCGCGCGCTCCAGACGGTTGGGCCGCACGTCCTCCGCGAGCATCGATCTCGACACGTCCAGCGCGACGACCACGTTTCTGTTCGAGACCGGCTCCCTTACCGTCGTCTTGCCCCACTGCGGCCGCGCGCACGCGACGAACAGGAGGGCGAGGGAAACCGACAGCAGAAGCAACTGAATGTGAGCCCGGCCGTTTTCCGGCGGCGCGGACGTCATGCGCAGCATCGCCTTCTCGCGCTTGGCCAGCGCGTACGCCGCCATGAACGCGGCGAAAGGAACCGCCGCGGCGAAAAAAAGAAATGCGGGATGCGCAAAATTCATTGAGATTCACTCCAAAAAAGCAGGGTGCGAATTTGCGCCGCACCCTGTTTTTCAGCAATACCCGGAATTGTATTACCAGCGGGTCTCGCGCCTGGGACCGCGGTCTCCGCCGCGGAATCCGCCGCGTCCGCCGCCGAATCCTCCGCGACGCTCTTCGCGCGGCTTCGGCTGGGACTCGTTCACGCGCACGGTGCGCCCGTCGAGTTCGTGCCCGTTGAGAGCATCAATCGCCGCCTGCGCCTGCGCCGCGTCCGGCATCGTCACGAAGCCGAATCCCTTGCTGCGGCCGGTCATGCGATCGGTCACGACACGAACGGCGGTAACTTCGCCATACTGCGCGAACGCCGCCTTTAGTCCATCGTCGGTGGTCGCGTACGCGAGGTTACCAACATATATTTCCATCTTGTTTTTCCTTGAGTTTTTCTTTGCGCCGTCCCGAAAGCACCCGCCCTCTTCAGACCTTGCGCATAGATTCTAACAATTATAGGGAGAATAGTCAACTGAAATTTTGAAAAAATATGCGTTAAAAGCGCGGGGTCTGCGAAATGAATGTTCTCATCGCGGCGTATATGGCGCTTGCATCGAACTCCTTTTCGGCCATTTCCCTCGCGCCGCGGCGCATTGCGGAAAGGTTCGCGCGAAGCGCCGACAGCGACATCGCGAGGCTCGCAGGATCGCCCGGCCTGTAATGGACGCCGGCGCCGTAGCGCGCGAGCAGCGCGTCGCACTCCCCTCCGAGGGAGCTTGCCACGGCAAGGCCGGCGCGCGCATAGTCGGCCAGCTTGTACGGAATGCCGACGCAGCTTTCGGGCGACATGGGCACCAGTCCGGCGTCCGCGGACGCGAGGAACCGCCCCAGCTCCGCATCTCCCAGATAGCCGCGGAACGAAACGCGCCCGTCCGCGCGCATCGACGAGGCAAGACGCTCCAGTTCCGCGCGTCTTTCCCCCTCTCCGGCTATCGCAAGCTCAAGCCCCGGGTCCATCGCCACCGCCTCGATCGCCGTGACGAGATCGTACGTCACTCCAAGACTCCCGGCGTACGCTATCTTGAGGCGGCCGCCTCCGGCCGCCCCGTCGCGGCGGAGAGGAGCCGACATGTCTATGCCGTGGTAGAATCTTTTCGCGGGACCTTTGAAACCGTACGACCGGACGACTTCGAGAAACCGGTCGCTCACCGCGGTGACCGCATCCGCCGAACGGTAGTTCGACTTTGCGAGCTGGCGCAGGGGGAAAAGAAGGAACCCCGGAACCACGCGTTCGAAAGTCTCGGGCCAGACGTCCTGCACGTCCAGGACGAACTTCGCCCCGCACCGGCGCGCGAAAGCACCAGCCTGCCGGGCCGCCGAAAGCGGCGGCGAACTCGCCACAACGATGTCGGGCGCGTCCTTCTCCGCCTCGGCCGCCTTGCGCCAGTTGCGCGCCCACGCGACATGCGCGAGCGCGCGCTTCAGCGACACGTTTCTGGAGTATTCCGGCGACTCGACGACGGCGAGTCGGAACGGCGGCGCGGGAAAGCCGGACAGGAAAATCCGCTTGCGTTTGGCGATGTGGCTGAAATCGCACGTCCAGTACGTCACGTCGTCGCCCAGCCGGGCGAACGTCTCGCACATCGTCCAGTAGCGAAGCGGACGGTATCCCTCGCAGGGAAGGTTGTCGAAGGGGTTTACGACCCAGACTCTCACGCCGTCAGAAGCGGTATGTGACGCCCATGCACACGCAGTGGCTGTAGGCGTTGTGCACGTGCATCTTGTGAACGGAATCGTCGTACTGGGAGTATTCGCCCTTGATGCGCTGGCTCGTGGATTCCTGGATTATCAGACCGTAGGTCAAGGCGAGTTCCCAGTCGCCGGCGTCGCTCGTCCAGACGACGCCCGTCGTCACGATATGGCGGTCGCCCACGGGAAGCATCGTGTGGTCGTAGCCGACGCGGTTGCGGCAGGGGTCCCAGTCGTACGTGTACCCCGCCATGACCTCCCAGTTGTCCGTCAGGTCGTATCCGACGCCGAAGCCCGTCCTGTACGTGTTGCGCCAGTCCATCTTGAGTTCGTTCTCCTCGACCTTGCGCGATATCGGGTTGAAAACGTCGAATCTCAATGCGCTCATCTTGGACCACTCTATCCAGCTGACCGATCCGCCGAGGTGGAACCTGTCTATCCACAGCGCGTTGTCCCAGTTGAAGCCGGCGGTGATCTGGGCGGGCAACTGTATCGTTTCGTCGAGCTTGTTGCGGTGCGTGTCGAAGTCGGAACCCGTCCAGCGGGCGGAGCCTTTTAGTTTCGTCTTGACGCGCGAGCGGTACATGACGCCGAGGGAGAAATCGTCCGTCACGCGGTATCTCGTGCCGGCGGCGAGTCCCACGCCGACGTCATCCTCGTTGTCGGCCCGTATCCGCAGCTTGTTCCTGCCGCGCGCGGGGGCATGCAGGAATCCGTGCGACTGCGCCATGTACATCCGGTCGACAAAACCGAAATCGCGCACCATGCGCGTCTCGAAATTCACGAATGTGAAACGCGGGCCTATGCCGAACGACCAGTTGTCCGTGATGTCGTACGACAGGACGGGCTGGATCGTGTAGCCTTCCAGGAGCGTTTCCGTGGAATCGTGCTTGAGTTCCCAATGGTTGTTGTACGCGCTGGCGAGACCGAAATCGCCGAACGCGCCGAAACCGAAGTGGAAGCCCCATGGCAGTTCCTGCGTGACGAACACGTTGGGGTAAGCGAGCCACCCGGAGTTCATGCGCGTGTCGTGCTTCATGTCGACGCGCGCGTCGGCGCGGGGGTTCAGCATGGTCACGCCGACCGTCACGACGGTTCCCGTCAGCGATTGCATGGCTCCGGGGTTGTAGTAGACCGCCGAGGCGTTTCGCGGGTTCGCGAACACGTGTCCGCCGAACGCCGTCGAGGCCGCGTCCATTTCGTAAAGACCGAACCCGGCGCCTGCCGCGGACAGCGCCGCGGCGGACAGCGCCGCGGCGATTGCGATGCGTCTGGCCATGCTTGCTCCTTTCTGACTGTGTTTCCGTTCAGGACGCGGCTATCGCCTTTGCCAGGGCGTTTCCGAATCCGGAACATTTCACTTCCGTCGCGCCTTCCATCTGGCGCGCGAAATCGTACGTGACGGTCTTCGCGGCGATGACCTCGTCCATGGCCTTTATGATCAGGTCCGCCGCTTCCGTCCAGCCCATGTATCTGAACATCATCTCGCCGGAAAGGATCAGCGAACCGGGATTCACCTTGTCGAGCCCCGCGTACTTGGGCGCGGTGCCGTGGGTCGCCTCGAACACCGCGACGCCTGTCGCGTAGTTTATGTTCGCCCCGGGCGCGATTCCTATGCCGCCCACCGTCGCGGCGAGCGCGTCCGACACGTAGTCGCCGTTCAGATTCAGCGTGGCGATCACGTCGTATTCCGCCGGGCGCGTCAGTATCTGCTGGAGGAACGCGTCGCAGATGCAGTCCTTCACGACGATCGTACGCCCCGTGCGCGGGTTTTTGAATTCGCACCAGGGCCCGTCGCCGATCAATGTCGCGCCGTACTCGCGCCTCGCCAGCGCATATCCCCAGTCGCGGAACGCGCCTTCGGTGAACTTCTGGATGTTCCCCTTGTGAACGAGCGTCACCGACTTGCGGTCGTTGGCGACGGCGTAGTCGAGCGCGGCCCTGACGAGGCGCTCCGTCCCCTCCAGGCTCACGGGTTTGATGCCTATCGACGCCGTTGCGGGGAATCTGATTTTCTTTACGCCCATTTCCCCCAGGAGGAACGCCTTGACCTTCTCGACCTCCGGCGTTCCGTTCATCCACTCGATGCCGGCGTAGATGTCTTCCGTGTTCTCGCGGAAGATCACCATGTCCGTGAGTTCCGGACGCTTCACCGGGGAAGGCACGCCTTTGAACCACCTGACAGGTCTGAGGCAGACGTAGAGATCGAGCTCCTGCCGCATCGCGACGTTGATCGACCTGATGCCGCCGCCCACCGGCGTTGTCAGGGGCCCTTTTATGGACACTGTGTATTCCCTGCACGCGTCGAGCGTCTCGCGCGGCAGCCACTCGCCGGTCGCCTTGTACGCCTTTTCCCCGGCAAGGACTTCCTTCCAGAGGACTTTTCTCTTTCCGCCGTAGGCCTTCTCGACCGCCGCGTTCCACACCCGCATCGCGGCCGCCGTTATGTCGGGCCCTGTTCCGTCGCCTTCGATGTACGGAATGACCGGCGTATCCGGAACGCACAGCTTTCCGTCCGCCATGGAAATCGCGTTGGCTTTTGAATCTGACATGATTTCGCGCCCTTTCCCTTGCCGGTTCCGCAGATCACGCGCGGCTTTTCGCGAAAGCCTCTATCGCGAAATCGATATCGGCCTCCGAATGCGCGGCGGACATCTGCGTGCGGATCCTCGCCTTGCCCATCGGGACGACGGGATAGAAGAAGGCCGTGGCATAGACGCCGTTCTTGTAGAGGTTCTCGCTCATCTTGACCGCGACGACCGCGTCTCCAAGCATGACGGGGACGATGGGGTGGTGTCCGGGCACAAGATCGAATCCGAGCGCGGACATTCCCTCGCGGAAGCGCTTTGCGTTCGCGTTGAGGCGAGCGCGCAGCTCCGGGCGCGTCCTGACCAGTTCGATCGCCTTGATCGACGCGGCGGCGACGGGCGGCGGAACGGCGTTCGAAAACAGATACGGCCTGGCCTTCTGGCGAAGGATGTCGACTATCTCCTGCCTCGCGGCCACATATCCGCCGGAAGCGCCGCCGAGAGCCTTGCCGAACGTGCCCGTTATGATGTCCACGCGACCGCAGACCCCGCAATCCTCGACGGATCCCGCGCCGGTCTCGCCGAGTACGCCCACCGCGTGCGAATCGTCGACCATCACGAGCGCGGAATACTTGTCGGCGAGATCGCATATCTCCTTCAGAGGGGCGATGATGCCGTCCATCGAAAACACGCCGTCCGTCACAATCAGCTTGAACCGCGCGCCCGCCTCGTCCGCGGCCTGGAGCTGCTTTTCGAGGTCCGCCATGTCCCCGTTCGCGTAGCGGAAGCGCTTCGCCTTGCAGAGCCTGACGCCGTCGATGATCGAAGCGTGGTTGAGTGCGTCGGAGATGATCGCGTCCTCGGGTCCGAGAAGCGCCTCGAACACGCCTCCGTTCGCGTCGAAGCACGAGCCGAAAAGAATGCAGTCGTCCGTCTTGGTGAATTCGGCGACCGTGCGCTCGAGCTCCTTGTGAAGGCTGTCCGTGCCGCAGATGAACCTGACCGATCCCATGCCGTAGCCGTACTTCGCCGTCGCCTCGCGGCTCGCTTCGATGATTTCGGGATGGTTCGCGAGCCCCAGATAGTTGTTCGCGCACATGTTCAGAAGTTTCGTCCCGTTGTCAAGCACGACGTTCGCGCCCTGCGGGGTAGCGATCGTCTTTTCAATCTTGTAGAGACTCTTCGCCTTGAGATCCGCGATCGTCTCCTGCAGATACGCCTGGAATTTTCCGTACATTTTATTTTCTCCTTTGACGCCGCCGGATGATCCGGCGGATTGTCATAGTATAGCAAATTTGGTTCGATAGCGCAACCCCGACTTTGGCGCGCCAGAGATTCCGCATCCGGGAGAGGGACGCACGCCCGCGGACGGCAGCTTCTCTTCCTCGATGTCGGGGTTCACCGCCGAAAGACGGCGCATCTCCCCGGCAACCGCCGGGGGGCTACTCCCAGTCGAGGATCACCTTGCCGGACTTGCCGGAGATCATGGCCTCGAAACCCTTCTCGAAATCGTCGCACGTGAACCTGTGGGTTATGACGGGGCTTATGTCGAGACCGCCCTGTATCATGGCTCCCATCTTGTACCACGTTTCGAACATTTCACGTCCGTAGATGCCCTTTATCTTGAGACCTTTCCAGACGATGTGGTTCCAGTTCACCTTCGTGTCGGGGTTGTGGATTCCGAGAAGCGCGATGCGCCCGCCGGTGTTCATCGATTCGATCATCTGGTTGAGGCACGGCGCGGCGCCGGACATTTCGAGGCCGACGTCGAAGCCTTCCACCATGCCGAGCTGCCGCATGACGTCCTCGAGCTTTTCGTTTTTGGCGTTCACCGTGCGCGTCGCGCCGAGGCGCTTGGCGAGATTGAGGCGGTAGTCGTTCACGTCGACGACCACCACGTTGCGCGCGCCGACGTACTTGGATATGCCCGCCGCCATGATCCCTATCGGACCCGCCCCCGTGATAAGGACGTCTTCGCCTACCATGTTGAACGAAAGCGCGGTATGGGTGGCGTTGCCGAACGGGTCGAATATCGAGTATAGTTCGTCGTCGATCGAAGGATCGCAGTGCCACACGTTCGTTTCCGGTATGACCAGATATTCCGCGAACGCGCCGTCGCGGTTCACGCCCACGCCCTTCGTCTCGCGGCAGAGGTGGCGCTGTCCGGCGCGGCAGTTGCGGCAGTGTCCGCACACGATGTGGCCTTCGCCGCTCACGCGCTCGCCGACCTTGACGCTCTTGACGTTCGAGCCGACGTCCACGACTTCCCCTACATACTCGTGTCCGATCGTCAGCGGCGGTTTGATCTCCTCCTGCGCCCAGGCGTTCCACTCGTAGATATGGACGTCCGTGCCGCAGATTGCGGTTTTCTTTATTTTGATCAAGACGTCGTTTATGCCCATCTCGGGCATCGGTTTCTCGACCATCTCCACCCCGCGGGCGGGGGCCGTTTTGGCTATTGCTTTCATGTTCGATTCTCCTTTCCTGAAATTGCCGGGGAGTCCGCGGCGCCCCGTCACGCCTTTCTTCCGAGATCTGCCAGCCTCATCGATATGATGCGGCTCACGCCCTTCTCCTGCTGGCTCACCCCGTATACGAGATCGGATCCGGCGATGGTGTGCTGGTTGTGCGTTATGATGAGGAACTGCGACTTGACGAGGAACTCCTTCAGCTGTTCCACGAAACGCCCGATGTTGGCGTCGTCGAGAGCAGCGTCGAGTTCGTCCAGCATGCAGAACGGGGCGGGCTTGATCATGAAGATCGAGAAGAGCAGCGCGACCGCCGTCATCGTCCTCTCGCCGCCCGAAAGCAGCGTGACGGACTGCGGCCTCTTGCCGGGCGGACGGGCGATGATGTCGATGCCGCATTCGAGAGGATCGGCGTCGTTCTCGAGAAGGACCAGCCTCGCCTCTCCGCCGCCGAAAAGCTTGGTGAACATCGTCTGGAAATTCGCGTTCGCCTGCTCGAACGTCTTGCGGAACATGTCGGACGACGTCGTGTTGAGATTCGTTATAAGCTCGAGTATCTGCGCCTTCGCGGCGATGAGGTCAGCCTCCTGCTCCTTCTCCTTCGCGTAGCGCTCCTCGAGTTCGCGGCATTCTTCGATGGCCACCATGTTCACCGGACCGAGCGCCGCGATTTCGGACTGCAGGCTCGCAACCTTCCTCTCCAGTTCGTCCAGAGGCGGCACGACCCCGCCCTTCCATTCCGGGTCCGGTTCGCGCAGAACGGCGTCCATGAAAAGCCCGTACTCGTCCTGCAGGTGGTCGTAGAGGTTCTGGCGCTTCATGCCGAGTTCCGCGGACTGCACTTCGAGCTTGCTGCGGAAATCGCGCGCGTTGTCAAGGCCCGTGCGTTTCTCGGACACCGCCCTGTCGCAGACGGACAGTTTCGACATCAGTTCCATCCGCTTCTCTTTTTCGCTCTCCATCTTCGCCGAGGATTCGACGGCCCTTTCGCGCAGGACGTCCAGATTCGCCGTCAGTCCGGCGCTTTCCTCCCTTAGGCGGTTTATCGACTCCTCGTATCCTTTAATGCCGCTCTCGCGCCCCTCGATCGCCTTGTCGAGCTCCTCGCGGCGCCTGGCGGAACTTTCAAGCTGCTGCCCCACGAAGGAAAGCTCCTGCTCCATCTGGCTCTTGGCGATTCTCCGTTCGGTAAGCGCCTGCGAAGCGGTCATGTTCCCGGTTTCGAGAGAGCGGTATTCGTCCTGCAGCGTCGCGACGGACTCTATGAGCTCGTCGCGCCTGGCGACGACCTCGTCCAGCTCTTTGGCGAGCGCGTCGCGCTTTTCCATGCCCTCCCTGTCCGTCTCGACGGCGGCGGCCAGGGCGGCGCGCGCATCCTCGAGCCGCTTCGCGAGGGCGTCCGCGTCGCGCTTGACGAGCGTCTCCTCGCCGTCCGCCTGCGCAGCCGCGCGTCTGGCGGCGGAAAGACGCTCCTCCCCGGACGACAGGGCCTGCGTCGCAGCGGACATCCTTTCAGCCGAATTCTCGATCGTGTCCCTGGCGGCGGATATGCGGCGGCGCAAATCTTCAAGTTCCGTTTCAGCCTCCGTTATCGGCGACTTTTTCCCGGACGTCGGCTCTATGGATGTCGACGGGAACCACGTTCCGTTCCCGCCCGACTTGAGCGCCATGTCGCCGAGAAGCCTCTCGGCCGCCTCGCGGCTCTCCTCCGGAACGGCGAGACGGTCGACGAGCCTGTCGCCTTCGGAAACCTCTCCCGCGCCCGTTTCCAGCGCGGCGATCCTGACCGCGCCGGAATCGTCCTCGAACACGGACTCCAGCACGGATTTAGCGGCCGCCTCGTCTTTCAGCATTTCAAGCTGCGCCTCTTTCGCCGCAGCTGCGGACTGCATCTCGCCGAGATGCTCGCGGGCGTCCTGTATTTCGGCGCGGAGCTTTTCAAGGGCGTCCTTCGCAGCCGCGTGCGCCTCGTCCGCCGCGCGCTCCTCTTCGCGCGCCGCGGCGGCCCTCGCGGATATCGCCTCCAGGTTGCGCCGCGCCTCGCCGACGGACGCCGAAAGACGCTCCTCGTCGGATTTCAGGCGCTCGCGCAGCACTATCGATTCGCGCGCCGACGCCTCTATGCGCGCGATTTCGTCGCGCACGGCCGCCGCGCGCCTGTCGCACGCCACAGATTCGTCGCGCGCGGACTGGATTGAAACGCGTATCGCGTCGATGCGCTCCTGGGACGCCGCGAACGCGTTTTCCGCCTCTTCGAGCGCCTCCGTGGCGGCTGCAAGCGAATCGTTGAGGATGGACGTCTTCTGCTCAAGCGATTCCAGCTGCATCTTCGTTTCTTCCAGCTGGCGCAGGGTGTCGGCCATCTCGCGTCCGTCGCGCTCTGCGAAACTCCTGTACTCCTCTATACGCTGCGCGTTTACGGCTATGACTTCGTTTGCGCGCCTGAGCGCGCCTTCCGCGGCGGCCTGTTCGCTTGCCAGCCCCTGCAACCGCTCCTCGAGCGCGTGGAGGGCGGAATGGAGCTCCTGCTGGCTGCTTTCCGCTTCCGCGACGGCGGCGGACGCCTCGGATATCGCCTGCTCCACCTCCTTGCGGTTTGCCTCGTTCTGCTCGACGAGCAGGTCGAAATCGTGGATCTTCTGTTTCGAAAGATATATGTCGAGCCCCCTCAAGGCGTCGCGCAGCTCCTTGTGGCGCTGGGCCTTGCCGACCTGACGCTGGAGAGAACCGATCTGCCGCTTCATCTCGCGCAGGATATCCTCCTCGCGCAGCAGATTCTGGCTCGTCTGCTCTATCTTGCGCATGGCCTCCTTGCGGTCGGCCTTGAACTTGGTTATGCCGGCGGCCTCCTCGAACACCGCGCGCCTGTCCTCGGGCTTGGAGGAGAGAATCGCGTCTATCTGGCCCTGCGCCATCACGGAATACGACGACGTGCCAATGCCGGTGCCCATGAAAAGATGCTGGACGTCCTTCAGACGGCTCGGCTGCTTGTTTATCAGGTACTCGCCGGAGCCGTCGCGGTAGACGCGCCTTGTCACGGTGACTTCATGGTAGTCGGTGCCGAGCTCCTTCTCGCAGTCGGCGAAGGTTATGGAAACCTCCGCGAGACCGAGCGGCTTTCTAGTGTCGGTTCCGTTGAACACGACGTCCACGAGCTTGGAGCACCTGAGGGCCGTCGGGCGCTGTTCGCCGAGAACCCAGCGGATGGCGTCGGACACGTTGGACTTGCCGCAGCCGTTTGGCCCGACTATGGCGATCAGACCGGGATCGAACGTCAGACGGGTCTTGTCCGCGAAGCTTTTGAAGCCGACTATGTCCAGCTGCTTGAGATACATGATTCGTCAGATTCCCGTGAAATCGAGCGTCGCGAAATAATCGTCGAGCGTCTCGGCGCGCCGTATTTCCCTTACGGAACCGTCTTCCTCGAGGAGGAGTTCGGCGCTGCGCAGTTTTCCGTTGTACTGGAAGCCCATGGAGTGTCCGTGCGCCCCGGCGTCGCAGATCACGACGTAGTCGCCGCGCTCCAGGACGGGCAGCAGCCGCTGGACCGCGAACTTGTCGTTGTTCTCGCAGAGCGAACCCGTGACATCGTACACGCTCGTCGTGGCGGAATTCTCCTTCCCGGGCACGACAATCTCGTGGTAGGCTCCATACATCCCGGGGCGCATCAGATTGGACATGCAGGCGTCGAGACCCGCGTAGAGCCTGTAGGTGTTCTTTATGTGGCGCACGCGGGAGACGAGATATCCGTACGGCCCGGTGATGCACCGTCCGCATTCCATGTAAAGCTTGAGGCCTTTCATCCCGGCCTTCTCCACATCCTCGGCGTACGCCCTGCGGATGCCGTCGGAAAGGTACTGGAAATCCATCGCCTTCTGTCCGGGCTTGTACGGGATTCCGATTCCGCCGCCTATGTTGACGAATTCGAAATCGACGCCGGTAGCGTCGTGTATGGACGCGGCAAGCGAGAAAAGCATCCTGGCGGTGTCGATTATGTACTCCGGATCGAGTTCGTTCGACGCGACCATCGTGTGGAGGCCGAAACGGGTGACGCCCGCTTCCTTCATTTTGGCGTAGCATTCGACAGCCTGCTCGCGGGTAAAGCCGTATTTAGCCTCTTCAGGCTTGCCGATTATGGCATTGCCGCCTTTGAGCGGCCCCGGATTGTAGCGGCAGCAGAAAATGCGCCTGTCCGTTTCTTCGCGGACCTTCGCGGCGAATGACGGTATCGCTTCGTAGAGGAAATCCCAGTGGGTCGTGTCGTCGAGGTTTATGACCGCTCCCAAATCCCACGCGCGGCGGAACTCCTCGGCCGGGGTGTCGTTCGACGTGAACATGATGAGATCGCCGGTGTTGCCCACCCTTTCGGCCAGTTCAAGTTCCGCCATGGACGAACAGTCGCTGCCGAACCCGAACTCCTTGAGAAGCTTCATCAGATGCGGATTGGGCGTCGCTTTCACGGCAAAATACTCCCTGAACCCCTTGTTCCACGAGAAAGCCTTCTTAAGGCGCTTCGCATTTTCGCGAATCGCCCTGGCGTCGTAGATGTGGAACGGGGTCGGCCATTTGGCGGCGATCTCGTCGAGTTTGGCTTTGTCGAACGGCAGCGGTCTCATCTATTTCTCCATCGTCTCACTTGTAATCATAGGGAATATAATATCAAAAATGCCGAAAAAATGAAATGGGGAAAAATTGGAAGCCGCTTCTCTTATATCCCGCCAGATTAATAGGAGAACAGATTCACCGGATACGACTGCTTGTACTTGTACGTCTTCATCTTGCCGGTCTTGGGATCCTCGTAGACGCCTGCCTCGTCCCAGAGGTAGAATCCATCCATTCTCGGTTCCTCGCCCTGAACGAAAATGCCCTCGAACGAGACTTTCTTCTTCGTCTTGGCGTCGAACACGAACGTATAGCCGCCCTTGAAGATGCCTGTCGCCTGCGTGAAGGAGAGCGTCAGCCCGCTTGACTTGTCGATGACCGGCTTGCCCTTCGCGTCGATTGCGATTTCGACTTCGCCGCCGTTCTGCGGCTCGACGCCGTTCAGGGTCGGCAGATCGGCGGAGAACTTGAGCGCATCATAGTAGTCGTTCAGCGACTTCGTCTTGTTGTAATACGCGCCGATAAGATCGACCTCGCGAGCAAACCCTTCGCCATACTCTCCCGTCGCCTGCGGATTGCGGCTCGTCCACTGCGCCGGCCCGCTTGGTAGGGTCACGCGTCCCGCGTGACCATCAAACCCGGCCGCCGCCGCGAACGAGCCACCCTTGTATGCAGACGGCGCCGCGTACAGCATCGCGAACCACCCCATATCCTCGTCGTACAACAGCGGCGACGTCGCACTCACACCAGTACCGTCCGCGAGCTTTCCGCTCGCCTTGACATTGCCGTCCTTCCCGACCGTCAGCGAGAGGTATCCGCCATCTTCCACCGCCACCGTATACACGCCCTCGAACCCGGCGAGCACCGTCTTCGCCTCGGCCGCCATCGACTTGTCTTTCCACATATTCCGCCACATCTTCACATCTCCCTCGCCGAACGTCCCTTCAGCCACCGCATTCGGTAGGGCGCGATCACCGAGCGCGCCGCCCGTCCCGCCGCCGTCGCACGCCGCCACCTCCAACACCACCGGCATCGTAAACTTCCCCGCCTTCGCGACCGCCTCTACGATGAAACATTCTTCGCCGCCGTTATGGTAGGGCGCGATGACCCCAGCGCGCCGCACCGCTGCGTAACTCGCCGCGCTGAACGTCCAATTCGTCCCCCCTATCGTGATCTTACCGCTCACCTTCCCATTCGCCGCGACCGTCATCGTCGCCGAACCGAATGACTCCACCTCTTCCAACTTTACATTTTCCATTTTACACTTTACACTTCCCGTAAACGTTCCCGTCGCCCACGTCGGCAACACTTCCGTCGTCAGCGTAATCGTAGCGATCTCCTTCTCTTTGCCCCTTGTCGCCGTGAACGTCACCGTAAACGTCCCCGCCTTTGTCGGAACGCCTGTTATCTTGCCCGTCTTCGCGTCGTACTTGAGTCCGGACGGTAGGCCGGCGACCTTCAGCGTCCAACCCTCGCCGATTATCGCTTTCGCGACATCCGGTAGGGTCACGCGTCCCGCGTGACCGCCGTCGCCATCGATCACCGCCGCGCCGCCTTCAGGCGTCACCCCGGCCCAAAACACGTACTTTCCATCCGTCACCAATCCCGCCGCTTCGAACATAGGCGTGGTGAAATTCGGCACGACGATCTCGAACTCGGCCGTGACCGGCTTCTTCACCGTCGCGTTCGTCGCGCTCACCGTCACCTTGTACACGCCAGGCTTCGTCGCCATGCCGGAAATCCTCATTGTCTTGGCGTCGAACTTCAGGCCGGAAGGAAGGCCCTTTACCGCGGCCGTGACATACGACCACGAATCATCCGTCACATAGACATCGGACAGCGTCTCATTCGGGGCGAATTCCGTCTGCGTGATGCCGAGCGTGTGAAAACCGTCGTCGTCTGCCATAATGAACACCGCCGTCACCATATTCGCCGCGAATCCTTCCGGCACGACGAACGCGAAGGACGGGTTGCGCCGCTCGTTCTTCGCGAGGTTCAGCGAATCGACAAGCGGGCCTTCCCAGTGCGCGAACACGCTGCCCTTGTCGGATGTCGCCTTCCACGTCACCTTCTGCCCCACCTTCCATGTCTTCGGCACCGTCACCTTGCCAGTTCCGGGACGCTTCGTCTTAATCACCTGCTCCGTGCCGTCGCCGTTGAACACGCCAACGCCCTCTTCCACGTCAAGCTTCACGCCTGTCGCGGCGTCTTCCGCAACCTCGATTCCCGCGCTCTCGCCTCCGCCGGAAATCTGCCCCTTCTCGCCCTCCGACGTATCGACAATCGCCAGCCGCGTCGCATCGCCCTCGCCATCACCCTTCACAATCCGTATTGCAGGCCCCGGTAGGGCGGTCACCCCGTGACCGCCGTCCCCCACCATATTGTGCCCATTCAAGTCAATCGTCACCGCACCCACGTTATCCGGAATCTCCACCGTCCCGCTCACGTCGTTCGTGAGGGTGACGACCATAGTGCCGTTCTCATCAAACGAGACCTGCGCAATGCCATCAAACAAACCTCCATAACACCACCAATGAGCATAATACGTGACGTCCTTTTCGCCCATCAGCGTTTTATCTGAGATTTGTGAACCTCCCTCGCTCTCCGTGAACCAGCCAAGGAACTTGAACTGATTTCTCTGAACTTCCGGCAGCAACCCGATTGCCCGCCCCTCTTCAATGGCGCGATAACTCCAATCGCCATCCGCGAAGTTAGGATCGAAGCACACTTCATGCACCGGCCGCGGGGATTCATAGTATGTTATCTTCAACGATTCAGGGCACTTCGCAAATACAGAATCTGGGATTTTGCCCTTAAGGGCATCAGGCAACTGAACGCTCTTCAAGCCTCGGCAATCGTAGAACGCCTCCTCGCCGATGTATTTTACCGATGTCGAGACAAAGACATTCGTCAAGTCATCGCAAAGCGCAAACGCCCGCGAGCCGATGGCCGTGACACCATCGCCGATCACAAGACTTGTCACTCCCACAAGACCTGGGTCCGTGTTTGCGCACCCAGCGTATTCACCGTGTCCATGACCAGCAAATGCCCTGTCGGCAATTCCCCTGATGCCTTGTTCGCCAGATATCACGTAAGTGCCATCAAACGAATCGTCCCCGGTAAGTTGCGAAGAGACACCGACATCCTGCAAAATCCAACCGTCCACGATTTCAATTCCTGGAATGGATTCTTTATCTATGAAGCTACATCCCTGAAAGACGCTTTGCCCAACCGTGCGCACACTGTCGGGGATTGACACGCCCGATAAGTTTTGGCAACCGGAAAAAGCAGCCCCCTCGATTTCTTCCACACCCTCGGGGATGACAACCCATTCCAATTGTGAACAACCATAGAAAAGACTTCCTCCCACATACTTGACGCATGACGGAAGCGTCAAGTAGCGCAGCCAACTGCAGCCCTCAAATGCCCGACATGCTATGCCCCTGATGCGAGCATCTTGAAGAGCCAGGTTCAGATATTCCGTAGGATCGTCGTATTCGTATTGCATCCTGCGGGGGCTGTCGAGCCCAACTACCCATCCATCAACAAGCAGAAGCCCAGGAATCGAATCGGCGTCAAACACATCATTCTCGTTGTCGACATCCGGAGGCGGCTCGCAAGCGCCTCTGCTGCTGCTCTTCCCATAGCTTCCAAACGCATCCGCATGAATACGCGTCACGCTGTCAGGAATAGATATCGACGACAGCTTGCACCCTTCAAAGGCTCGAGCTCCAATAGACTCCAGTCCATTCGGCAGAACCAAACTCGTCAACGAGCAGTCTCTAAAAGCACACCCCCCTATCTTCGTTAGTGACTGCGGCAACTTGACACTAGACAAAGCGGTGCAATAACTGAATGCATAATCTCCAATTTCCGCGACTCCCTCTGGGATGACTATGGATGTCAACTGACTGAATCCGCCAAACGCATCCCCTCCGATTCGCATGGTATCTGCAGGTATCGTTATCGTCATCTGTGATTTAAGCGCGGTGGGAACGCAGAGAAGCTCCTTGCCGTTCTTTGTTAGCAGCATCCCGTTTGCGTCGAAGAACGACTTACTATCCTTTTCAACGCTAAACGATTTGAGTTTCGTACAGTATTCAAAATCCTCCGGATCAACATACGTGACGCTCGCGGGAATCGTCACGCTCGTCAGTCCGCGAGGCACTTCATAAATCTCCGTTCCATCAGCCGACAACAGCAGTCCGTTCGTCGATGAATACACCTTGTTCCCGGCAGCAACCTTTATGGATGTAAGTTTGTATGGCCCGCTTGATTCGTCGACATCGTCGTCTTCGTCGTCGGAATACAACTCGCCGTCATAATCTTTCAGGCTTTTAGGAAATGTGACGGACGTCAGCTTCGAACAACCGACGAAAGCTGAATAAGAAAGCCACTGTACACCTTCGGGAACATTTACGCTCGTCAGCGACTGCGGCACGGCTTTGAGATACAAGTCCCCGTCGTCCATGCCAAGCAAAAGTCCGTTGACAGACTTGTAGTATTGATTTCCGGGCGCAACCGTAATCGTTTTGAGCGCGGGGCATCCATGGAACTTATCGTACCAGTCGTCATCGTCGTCTATTTCTTCCCATCCGCCGAACACGCTTCCTTCATCGCCAATCTCCTCGACGCTACTTGGGAATGTCACACTCGTCAGCTTTGCGCATCCCGCGAAGAAGCCGTTCCGCACACTTGACACCCCTTCTGGTATCTTGACAGATGTCGCCGTCCTCGACGCCGCCACGAGCTCTGTGTTGTCCGCAGACACAAGCAACCCGCCAGCGTATTTGTAGTTCCTGTTCCCGCTCGCAAGGCTGATGGATGAAATCCTGTAGCATTCGTCAAATGCGCTGACATCTATGCGCGTCACGCTTGCCGGGATGGATATACTTGTCAGATTCGAACATTCCTCAAATGAATAGGCACCTATGCTTTTCACTCCTTCGCCGATTGTAATGCCCGTCAATGCTTCGCAATAGCTAAACGCGCCGTTCGCAATCCCGCGATAACCGCTCAACGTAAAGTTTTTGGGCAAGTCGTCCTCGTCACAACCAAGCACCCAACCATCGATGGATTTCACGCCATTGCGCCAGGTGAAATTGAGGTTTGGGCAATTATTGAACGTTTCACGCCCAATTTCCGTGACAGCGTCTGGAATTGACACCCAAATTCTTCCACGAGGCACCGCAACAATCTCCTTGCCGTCTTTTGTCAGAAGCAGCCCGCCGGAGAATTTGTAGTTTGCATTCCCTGGCGCAACTGTGATTTCCGACAGGGCAGGACAACTGTATCGGAAGACGCTTTCGCCGATTCTTGTAACACTCGCAGGGATGGATAAGCTCGTTAACCCGTCGCATTTGTAGAAACCAAAGTCAATAGTCTCCACCCCATCGGCTATCGCCAGTGACGTTATGGTTTTACAAGAATCTCCAAACACGCTAGACATATTGGAAAGTACACATTCCGGCACGGTAACGCGCCGGATGTTCCCGCAAGCTCCGAAAGCATAACTGCTAACACTTGTCACCGATGCCGGGATTACGACTTCTCTCAACCCATTGCATCCGTAGAATGCATTGTAGCCTATCGACTCCAATCCACTGGCAAGTTCAAGGTTCGAAAGCGAACTACATCCGTAAAACGCATTGGAACCAATAGACTTCACGCTGAACGGAATCGAGACAGACGAGAGCGAGACGCAGCTATAGAAAGCGTAAGAGTCGATTGATTTAACCGTGACGGGAAGATCAAGTGTTCTCAGGCTTGTGCATCCGTAAAATGCATTGTATGGAATCGCAGTGATACTGACTGGAATCGACACAGATTCAAGACCAGTGCAGTTCTGGAATGCGCCATCACCGAGAGTTTTCACGCTGACGGGCATCGCAACATTCCGAAGTCCGCTACAGCCGTAAAACGCATAAGACCCGATGCTCGTTACAGAACTCGGAATAGATACGCCAGTCAAACTGCTACAGCCGTAAAACGCTGAATTACGGACTTTCGTAACTGGACTACCGCCAAGTGTAGATGGAATTGTCACAGTGCCCGTGGCTGGCTCGACGCCAGCGACTTCTGCACCGCTGCCATAGTTCCAATACGTCCACGTGTAGCCGCCGACCGTTTCCGTCTCGGCCCATGCGCCGAACGACACGGCAACTGCCGCAAACATCATCATCAGTTTCTTTGTCATTTCAGCGTTCCCTTCAAATCGTTTTCCTTACGGCGCGATGGGGTCATCGCGCCCTACCGTTCCGCCTCATTTCACGACCTCCCAATGGCCGGTCTGCTTGTTGCCCTCACGACGGATAACTCCCTTTTGCACAAGTGTACCAATCGCCGTGTTGATGGTATCTTTATTGAGGCCAAGTTTGGCCACCATCCCTCGATAGGTAAGAAACGCATCTTGCCTCAAAGCTTCATAAACTTGACGACATGATGACGGCAAATCAGACCATGCAATTGGTCGGGTCTTGGCCGGATCTTGGTCGGGTCTTGGTCGGGTCTTGGTCGGGTCTTGGTCGGGTCTTGGGCCGATTTGGGACACTTTTGGGGCACCTTGGGCCGATTCTTGGGCACTCTTGGGCCGATTGGCCGTGCTTTGGCCTGAATCCGTGTAAACAGTAACCTTGACCCGGTCAGGATCGTATTCCTCCGAGATGACAGGTTCAGGAAGGCCGTGTTTCTTCCAGTGCCCATATAGATCGGCAAGGCCCATGCCGGAGCGTTCGCCAATGTCGACGAGGGCGAAGATGTTGAAGATGTGCGAATTGCGTGCATCGCTGGTCCCGCCCTCAACGGCAACCGCCTTGTTGACGCGGAATACGCCAGGATTGGAGAAGCTGATCGTCTCCGCCTGTTTCTCGATAACGATGCCGCGGCGACCATGATAGTCTGCATGGATAAGCGCGTTCGCCAGCAACTCACGCAGAGATTTGTGTATCTCGTTCTCCTCCACGCGCAGGCCCTCGGAATCTATCTCAAACGGCACCTTTACATGCGAGGTGATGCGATCATAGACCATCAGGTAGAAGTCGTAGATGTTGCCGCTCCACGTCGCGTCATGCGCGGCGACGCGATCCGTCCAGCGCGTATCGGTGGAAAGTCTTTCGCGATAGTCGAGAAAGAAATCTGGAAGGATATCCATGATCTGTCCGAACTCGGCAAAGCATACAAGTCCGGCGAGATTGGGATGCACCTTGCCGTCCTCGCCGCGTCTTGCAGCGCGAATGCGCACAAGGAATTCCTCATCAGGCAAATCGTTCCAGATGTGCCCAGGTTTCTTGGACTTGAACCGATTGCGATAGCTACGGATGGTTTTGGAGCACAAATCGTCTACCGTCAACTCGTCAAGCAGACATGCATCGGCCGTCTCAACGCAGGCATCCCGCAACATGGCCTTCACAGACTCGCGCGGGCAGTGATAATCTCCCTCGCCATTGCGCCGAAAACTGCCGCTGAACATGTCCTTTCCGATGTAAACAGGGCGATCCTGGCGATCCGCCCGCGGCACATCTATCACGACCACATCGCGACCTCGGCATTTCACAGAATAGACGTGCCGATCGAAGAGGATATTGACGCTGACCTTCTCGCGATTGTTGACGCAATCCCAAAAACGCTTGATCAACGCTGTAGCATTGGACACGCCGACAATCGAAAACTTGCCGCCAACCTCCTTCACGCCAAGAACAATCACGCCGCCGTCAGTGTTGGCGAACGCGCTATACGACTCCCAGAGGGAATCGGGCAGCCCGCCGGATGCATCCTTGCATTCGGTATGGACCACCTCGCCCTGCTTTACAAGCCGCTCAATCTGTTTCGTTGTAAGTTTCATCGCCTCTGCTGAACATTATACCAAAATCTCCGCCGTGTCGCCACTGATTTGGCACGTCCACGTGTAGCCGCCAATCGTTTCCGTCGCGACCAGCACGCCAAACGCGGCGGCAAGCGCCGCCAACAACGCCAGATTGCGGACGGCTCGGCGAGCCGTCCCTACTAGTATCGTCAGTTTCTTGGTCATTCGCATGTTCCTTTCAAGTTGATTGTTTCCTTTGCGGCGGCTCGGCAGGACGCCTCGCCCTACCAATGACACTATCTACACGTTCTACATGTTCTACACGGCTAAAACGATCCCTCCCGGCGCGGCTGGAATCCGCGCCCTACCAATGCGGTCGCGCGGGAGCACACGCTTGCGCGCGCACCCGCTTGCGCGCGCACCCGCTTGCGCGCCCTTCGGGTTGCTTTCAGCAAGGTTCCCTCCGAAGCGGAGCTTCTCCGGTGCATCTTCGGGTTCGGCTTACGCCGAATGTTCCCTCCGAAGCGGAGCTTCTCCGGTGCATTTCGCGACCCTACCGTTTTGACGCGGCGGGACGCCGCATCTCCTTGGCGGTCACGCGGGACGCGCGACCCTATCGTTTTGACGCGGCGGGACGCCTCATCTCCTTGGCGGTCGCGCGGGACGCGCGACCCTACCGTTTTGACGCGGCGGTTCTGCGTTCCACCCCTTCGCGCGGTTCGCACTCCGGCGGTATCCTCAGCGGCTCCAGGGGGGAGTCGTCCGCCGGAAGAGCCTGCCACGCGGCGGAATAGACGCTCATGCCGCGCTCGCGGAATTTAGTCTCGAACTCCGTCCACACTTCTCTCGGCCTCGGCATGGGGTCGACGCGCAGGAAGCGCGGATCGGACGAAAAGCATTCCTCCACCGTCCCGAAATACTCCGCGTGGTCTGTCGCGAACTCGATCCTGCCGCCGATCTCCAGCCGCTTCCAGAGCGCATTGAGAAACAGCGGCCCGAAGAGTCTGTGCGAATGATGTCTCTTCTTGGGCCACGGATCCGGAAAGAACACGTACACCCGCCTCGCTCCGTGCTCCGGCAGCAGATAGTGGAATACGTAAAGCGCTTCGAGCCTCACGATCTTCACGTTGTCGAGCCCCGCGCGCCTTACTTTGTTCGCGAAAAGCCTTACGCGGCCGAGCATTCTTTCTATGCCCAGAAAAGCGCAGTCGCGGTTCGCCGCCGCGCGGGCGGTCAGAAACGACCCTTTGCCGGAACCGACTTCGACTTCGAGAGGGGAAGGGAGGTCGAACGGCTTGCAGATGTCGGCCACCCGTATCACAGGGTCTATATCTTGAAGAAGCATAGGTATATCGTCCAGTTGATGCAAAGCGAATAAAGATTCGCCGCGAAATCGTCGATCACTATTCCAAGTCCGCCGTCGATCGACTGGAGCTGGCGCGCCGGCGGCGGCTTGACTATATCCACAAGGCGCACCACCGCGAAGAAAACGAGAACCGCCTTCCAGGAAAGCGCCGCAAGCGGCAGACCGGCGACGGCGAGAGGGAAAAGCATCCACTCGTCGGCGGTTATTCTTCCGTCGTCCTTGATGCCGAGAGTTTTCTCGGCCGACGAGCAGACGGGCACCGCCAGCGCGGCGAGCGCGAGCGCCGCCGCGATCTGGACGGAAAGCGGGAAGCGCGACAGGACGAGCGCGAGCGCGACCCCGGGCAGGCTTCCGAATGTCCCGGGAGCGAACGGGACGAACAGTCCGATACCGAATCCAGTAGCGGTGAAAAGCAGGAATTTTCTGAAAAAGCCCATCACGCCTCCCTTACCGCAGGGTTGAGGTATATCGGAGCGGGGTTGCTTTCCAGGAGCGAGGGATTGGCCGCTGCGGCCATAGCCAGCCCCCCGGCAGACGGCAGCCTCTCGCCGAGGCAGCGTTCGCCGAAAATCGAAGAAAGTTCGCCGCCGATCCTCTGCGCGTCGGGCGTCACTACCGCGTATCCGTCCGGAATCGCGGACGCGAGCGCGTCGGCGGCAACCTGGAAAACGGGACGCTCGAGCCTGAAACCGTCGAAAAGAGCAATCCACCTTTTACCGCGGCGGGCGTCCCCCGCTACCGCGAGCCTGACGCCCGGCGAAGCGAGAGCGCACGGGGACGGAATTCCGCAGACTCTGCATCCGGTTCCGGCCGCGTAGCCCAGCGCGAAAGCGAGAGCGGACCGGATGCCGGCGAACGATCCGGGCCCGGTTCCGACGACGATCGTCCCGATTTGGTTTTCGCCGATGAACCGCTGCAAGGACGCCGCCCACCCTCCGCTCCTCGGATCCATGTCGCCGAATTCGGCTGTCTTCACGCCGGACGCGTCCGACAGCGCGACGCTCTGGCGTTTCGACGAACGGTCTATGTATAGTACGCTCATTTGTTTTCCGTCCTGAGATATTTTTCGTGTCCGTACGGGAAATCGCCGGGGATGTAGTTCAGCACGCCCGGACGCACGAGTGAATAGTTCTTGGTGTAATGCATGAATATCCAGGGACGGTCCGAACGCACGATCCGCTGGCATTCGGCCCAGTGCGCATTGCGCTCCGCGGGATCCGCGCATTCCATCGCCAGGTCGTACTCCCTGTCGTAGGCGGGATTGGAATATGAGGAATGGTTCGGGCCGGGGCTTGAATTCGACGAATGGAAGAGCTGGAGGAAATTCTCCGGATCGGGATAGTCGCCGACCCATCCGAGCATGTGCATCTGGGTGTGGCCCTTGTTCACTGCGGAAAGGAAGGCGTCCCAGGTCTTGAAGTCAAGCTTGATCTCAACGCCGGCTGCGGCGAAAAAACTCGCGAGAAGTTCGCCGGCCTCGCGGCTGTCCTGGGTGGGACGTCCGATCGAGAGCGTCAGCTTGAGGCGCCTTCCCGTGGCAGGATCGATGCCGCCGGGATAGCCCGCCTCCGCCATAAGGCTGCGCGAACGTTCGATGTCGAAAGCGTATTCGCCGGGGGCTTCGAGGCGGCCTTCGACCCCGGGAGGGACGGGACCGTCCGCCGGTTCTATGCTTCCGTTGTAGAACGCCTTCCACGTCGCCGAATCGAAAGCGCACGAAAGCGCCCTTCTGAGCGCGGGATTGCCGCCGACGACAGGGTCGTTCATGTTGAAGCCGATGTACCGGACTTCCATCGCCGGCCGTCCGCCGCACAACCTCACGCCCGCCGCGGACAGGCGTCCGTCGAGATTCCCGGAAGAGTCTATCACGGCGCCCCAGTTGTCGCGCGCGATTTCACCGAGATAGTCCAGTTCGCCTTTCAAAAACATGAGCCACTGCGTAGACGTGTCGTCGACCGTGAGGAAACGGATTTTCGAGTACGGTTCGCCGGGGACTCCGCATGGTTTGCTCCAGCCGCGCCACTCGCGGTTTATCGCAAACACCATTTCGTGGTTCCTCCACCAGGATTCGAGAGTGTACGGCCCGGTGCCGGATCCGTCCTCGCGCATCACGGAACAGTACGGCATGGCGATCAGCCACGGGAATACATGCTGGCGTTTCTTGAGGACTATGCGCACGATGGAGTCTCCCTCCCCGGCGACTGACGACACGTTCTTCATCGTCCAGCTCCCGGACGAAGGATTGGCGGGGTCGGTCAGGCGCTTTACGGCGCGCACTACATCCGCCGCGCGCACCGGCGCGTCCGGGACCATGCGGAAAACGTACTCGAGACCGTCTGCGGAAACATCCGGCAGTTCGCACACGCCGGGGATCAATCTGTACGGGCGCGCGGCATAGTCGATTTCAAGGGGCGTTTCGTAGACGAGCGCGACGGCTTTCGAATCGTACACGCTCTGTGCCTCGACCGGGTCCATCGAATCGACGCGCTCCATCGCCCTGGTGAAGACCGATGCCGCAATGACAGCAGCCGCGAATGTCATGTCCGTATCTCCAGAATCAGTTTAAGTTTCTTCGGCGCGCCCTCGAGCGACATGAGCTTCTTTCGCACGGCGGGCAGGCGCGGGTTGAGCGCGAAAAGATGCGGCGCGCTTTTGACGTACAGAACCAGCTTCCCGTCTTCGTACCTGCCGGGACGGGCCGAAAATCCGGGAAAAAGCGCGCTCCATCTATCGGCGATCGAATCGAAGAATTCGCTGCGGGCGGCGGAAATCTCCCTCGCGGCCGCCTCCACCGCCGTTCTGAACGTCGCGTGGCGTCCTCTTTTGTCCGGCTCCAGGGGAAGCCAATCGATGCCGTCTTCCAGTACCATGCCGTCTATTTCTGGTGCTGCATGTCGCAGAGTTTGCGGTAGACGCCGTTTCGCGCGTAAAGTTCGTCGTGCGTGCCGCGCTCGACGATCTCGCCATCCTGCATCACGAGAATCAGATCCGCGTTGCGGATGGTCGAAAGCCGGTGCGCGATGGCGAACGTGGTGCGGTCTTTCATCAGCCTGTTTATGGCGTCCTGGACAAGACGTTCCGTCACCGTATCCAGGGCGCTCGTGGCCTCGTCCAGAATCAGAATCGGCGGATTGCGCAGAATAGCCCGCGCGATCGCGATGCGCTGGCGCTCGCCTCCGGAAAGCGAAAAACCCTTTTCGCCCGCGAGCCGCGAATACCCCTCTGGCTGCGACATTATGAAATCGTGCGCGTTCGCCATTTTGGCAGCGGCGATGACGTCCTCCAGGGTGGCGTCGGGACTGCCGTACCTGATGTTCGCCTCGATCGTGTCGTTGAAAAGGAGCGTTTCCTGCTGCACCGAACCGATCAGTCTGCGCAGATCGGAAACTTTCAGGTCCCTGAGATCGATTCCGTCCATCTCGATCGAACCCGAAGCCGGATCGAAGAACCTGGCGAGGAGCGAACTCATCGTCGACTTGCCGCTCCCGGTGCCGCCGACGACCGCCACGATACTGCCGCGCGGGATTTCGAACGTCGCCCCGTGCACGGCATCCCTGTCCGCGGTTTCGTACCTGAACGAGACGTTCTTGAACGATATCGACGTGTCGAACGTTTTCTTCGAAACGGCGGACGGCTTTTCGGGCAGTTCCATGTCGACGTCCATTATCGACCATATTCTCCCGAGCGCCGCGCGCCCTTGTTCGATCTGCACCTGCAGCTTTGAGAGCTGCTTGAGGGGTCTGTATATCAGCAGCAGCGGGGCGAGCATGGGGATGATCATCGAAAGCTTCACGCCGGTGAAGAAGCACCATACGACAAAAGCGCAGATGAGGATTATGCCGACCGTTTCGACCGCAGGCCCCACTAGAAGCCCCCACCTCAGCGCCCTCAAGGTCGCTTTCAGGGTCTGGTCGTTGGCATGCTCGTACTTTTCGCACTCGTAGCTTCCCGTGTCGTACGCCTTTACGACTTTGATGCAAGTCAGTATCTCGTGGATCCTGCTGCCGACGACGGAAAAGCGCTCGAGCGCCTTTTTACTCCATTTGCGGATTCTCTTGGAAAGGAACACGACAGGTATCATGAACATCGGGAAACCGATGACTATCATGCCGAGCGTGGGGAGCATGTCGTTCTTCACGGCCGAATAGATTATGAACCCCACCGAAACAAGTATCTCGAACGGCGCCTGTGCGAGTTCCTGCAGAACGTGCTGTATGACGAGCTGCACCTGGTGCGGATCGGACGTGCAGCGGCTCATCAGCTGGCCTATGTCGATACGGCCGTGGAACTCAAGCCCCTGGCGCTGGACGTGCTCGAGGATGTCGCATCTTATGTCCCTCACCGTGCGCATGCCCGCCCAGGCGAGACAGTAATGGTTGAGAAAGACGAGCACGCACCTCAAAAGGGCGAAAAGCGGCACGATCACGATTATCGCGAAAAGAAGCGGCAGCCCGAGAGCGTCGTCTTCGTCCTGCATCTCGATTCCGAATTTCGCGGCGATGTTCCTGATCTTTCCGTACTGTTTCGACAGCCCCTTCGCCTTCTTCGCGCCGGCGTCCTCGGCTGGAACTTCCTGGGCCGGAGCCTGCTCAACGGCGTGCGCCGCGTCCGGGTTCGCGGGGGATGCGGGGGCTGCGGCTTCGGGCTCCGCGGCTGAAGCGGGTTTGCCCGCCGTCTCCACGCGGGAAAGAGTCGGTTGTATGACGCTGAAAAACGGAAGGAGCGTGCCGGCCGTCAGCACGCCGCAGACGATTCCGGCGATTATGCGGGATTTGTACTTCCTCGCATAGCCCCATACGCGGCCGTAAGCCTCCTTCGCACCGTATTCGCGGTCGAAGAACTCCTTGCGGTAAGTTGTTTTCTTTGACATGTGTCAATCCAGGAGGACGGCTGCATGCACGGCTATGCCGAGTCCCGCGCCGACGTCATCCATCCTTTCGTTCGTTTTACCCTTCACGCTCACCCGGCCGACGTCGATTCCCATCGCGTCAGCGAGCGATTTCCTGATATCTTCCCTGTACGGGGCGAGCCTCGGCCTCTCGCAGACCACCGTGGCGTCGACGTTGCCGATCGAATATCCCGCCGCGGCCACTTCCGCCGCCGCCGCCCGCAGAAGACGCATCGAATCCGCGCCTTTCCACTGCGGGGAAGAGTCGGGGAAATGACCGCCTATGTCCCCGAGCGCCGCCGCGCCGAACAGGGCGTCGATAACCGCGTGCGCAAGAACGTCGCCGTCGGAATGGGCCTTGAGTCCCGGACAGTCCGGAATCTCCACGCCGCCTAGCACCAGCCGCCGGCCGTCTTCGAATACATGGCTGTCGTAACCGGTCCCTATTCTCATTTCAGCAGGCCGGCCGCGCGCAAAGTGCCGCGCATTCTCTCGAGACACGTTTCAGTCGTTTCGCAAAGAGGCAGTCTGAACACCCTTTCGATGCGTCCCATGAGCGCCAGCGCCTCCTTCACCATCACGGGATTCACGTCTATGAACAAATCCCTGAAAAGCGGATAGTACCTGTCGTGCAACTCGAGCGCCTTCGCGAAATCGCCGGCGAGAGCCAGACGGACCATGTCGCCCATTTCTTTCGGGATGATATTGGAGGCCACGGATATGACGCCTCTGGCCCCCACCGAAATCATCGCCAGCGCCAGGGAGTCGTCGCCGGAGAGGACGGTCAGCGAAGGCGCCGCGTGCCTCACCGCGCTGACGCGCTCGACGGATCCCGCCGCCTCTTTTATCGCGACGATGTTCGGGTGCGCGGAAAGCCTCGCCGCGACATCCACCGGGATGTCCCTTCCCGCGCGCCCGGGCACGTTGTAGAGAATCACCGGAAGGCCGAGGTCCGCGACCGTCATGAAATGGCGGTAGAGGCCCTCGGCGTTCGGCTTGTTGTAGTAGGGTGTGACCTGCAGCGTTGCGCACGCTCCGCCCGAGGCGATGGCGGCCTTGGTCAGCTCCACCGCCTCTGACGTGGAATTGGCGCCCGTCCCCGCGATGACGGGGACGCGTCCGGCGGAATACTCGACCGTTTTCGCGATCACCTCGATATGCTCGGAGTGCGAAAGTGTCGGCGATTCGCCGCTGGTCCCGACCGCGCAGATGCCTTCCACGCCCGCCTGCGCCTGCGCTTCGACAATCGACTTGAGCCGCCCGTAATCTACCGATCCGTCCTTCGAGAACGGTGTTACCATGGCGGTTATGGTTCCTTGCAGTTTCATGCGGTGCAGCTCCAGTCGTTTTTCAGTTTGTCATGCGGCGTCAGCCGTTTTTCTTTTCGAAGTCCTTCATGAACGCCACGAGAGCGTCGACGCCCTCCATCGGGAACGCGTTGTAGATCGTGGCTCTTATGCCGCCGACGCTGCGGTGGCCTTTGAGCGAACTCATGCCGAGAGCCTTCGCGTCCGCGACGAACTTCTTCTCGAGATCTTCCGTCGGAAGACGGAACGTCACGTTCATGTCGCTGCGGAATTCGGGAAGCGCCGTGCCCTTGTAGAACGAGGACGCGTCGATCGCCGCGTATATCTTGGCGGCCTTCTCGCGGTTGAGTTTGAAGAGGTTCTCCTTGCCCATGCGCTTGACCCACTTCATGACCTCGCCGAAAACGTATATCGCGAACGTGGGCGGCGTGTTGTAGAGGGAGTTGTTGTCGACGTGCGTGCGGTACTGTAGAAGCGTGGGGATAGACTCCGCCCCCTTCGCGGCAAGCTCCTTCTTGATGGCGACCACGCCCATTCCCGAAGGCCCGAGGTTCTTCTGCGCGCCAGCGTAGAAAAGATCGAACTTCGTGTAGTCGCGCTCGCAGCTGAGGATGTCGGAAGACATGTCGGCGAAAAGCGGGACGCCTGCCTCGGGGATTTTCTTGAGCTGCGCCCCGGAAATCGTCTCGTTCGTGCAGATGTGCGCGTACTCGGCGTCCGCGGAGAACTTCCACTCTCCGTCGCGCGGCATTCTCGTGGGGATGTCCTTCGCGCATTCGGCGACGACGTTCACTTTCGCGCCGCGTAGCGCCGCGACCTTCTGAGCCTCTTTGAGCGCTTTGCCGGACCACGTGCCCATGTTGGCGTAGTCGGCGCTCTTGCCGGCGGCAAGGAAGTTCATCGGAATCATGGCGAACTGCATCGACCCGCCCCCCTGGATGAAGCACACCTCGTAATCGTCGCCTATGCCGGTCAGTTCCTTGAACACGGCGATCGCCTCGTTGTGGATCTGGTCGTAATCCTTGCCCCTGTGCGACATCTCCATGACGGACATCCCCGTCCCCTTGTAGTCGACAAGGTCGGCCTGCACCTGCTGCAGGACCTCGAGAGGCAGGCAGGCGGGGCCCGCCGAGAAGTTGTATGCGCGTGACATTTCTGTTCCTTTCGTTTGTTTAGAGTTTATCGTTGTTGTTTGTTGCGCCGCCCCCAAGAGTTTATCAAGCGGGGACGACAATCCAATATTATACTCTTTTCAAACGAATCATGCAACCAGATAACGCATTTTTGCCTCTTTCCTCCCCCATCAAAAAATGTCGCCCGGGGATTTCGCCCAGACGGGGCAAAATCCTCAGGCGGCATTTCGAACCGTCCGGTTCTCAGGACTGGAATGACGGCATTGGCGGTGGCGGAAGATTGAACGCCTTGCCGATGAGATTGCCGAGCGAATCGTCGCGCAGCAATGCCTCGTCCGGAATCCCGGCCGCCTCTATCTCCTCCGCCGATACCGACGCGCGCGTTATGGTCATATTGCCAAAATCGCGCGAAACGGCGGATTTTCCCGAAGATACCGATTTTTCCGATACGGAGCCTTGAACCCCGCCGGTACCGTTTGCGAACTTCGAAACGTCGAAATTTCCATTGTTGCCGAAATTGATTTCCATTTTCATTCTCCTTGTTGATCTCTGCCGTTATTACACGCATCCGTCTACAAGGTTACACCCATTTCAGATAAAATTTCACGCAGTTTTTCTTTGGCGCGGAAAATCCGCACCTTCACAAGGCCTTCCCCGACACCCGTCTCGGCGGCGATTTCGCGGACGGAGCGTTCGCCGACCTGGAAAAGCGTGTAAGTCTCGCGCAGCGCGGGAGGAAGGCGGGAAAAGGCGGCGACAAGCTTCTTGCGCAGGTTTCGCGTCTCCCGGACCGACTCCGAGGGCAGCTCGGCGGGACTGACGCCTCCGGCGTCCTCGTCCGTTATCTCTTCTTTGAAAGCCAAACGCCTGTCGTCACGCGCAATATTTTTGCGCAGATTGCGTGCCGTCGTGAACGCGAGACCGCTGACGGCGGCGTCGTTGTCCAGAAGATCGTCGCGCATTTTCCATATCCGCAAAAAGGTCTCCTGCACCAGATCGCACGCCTGCGCGTATGGAGAGCCCGTTGCGACAAGCCAGTTCGTGAGCCTTGGCGCTATGACCTTGTAATGTTCTTCGATATTCATAGTTCTCCCAAAGTGATCGAATCCAGTTCTTCTTCCTCCTTGCGGGCGTCCTGTATCCTTTTCGCCCACTTCAGCACTTCCGCCACGGGCTCCAGAAAGCCCTCGGGCACAAATTCCTCGACGCGCCCCTGCGCGTACAGCGCGCGGGCGAGCGGCACGTCCTCCATGATCGGAATCCCCTCGGCCAAAGCCGTCTCGCGGATGATTTTCGCCACTCTGTCGACACCCATCACGCAAATGCGCGGAATCGGGGCCTCTTCGGCGTCGTACCTTATGCCGACCGAAATATGTGTAGGGTTCGTCACGACGACATTCGCCCGCTTCGTCGCTTTCGCAGGTTCCGGTCCATTGAGGACCTCGTCGCGGAACTGGCGCTGAGCCTGCTTGATTTCCGCGGAGCCTTCCATCTCCTTGTATTCGCGCTTCACCTCGTCCTTGGTCATCATCATCTGCTTGGTGAAGTTCTTGCCCTGGAACAGCCTGTCCACTATGGCGATTATGATATAGCCGAACGCGGTATACACGGCCAGCCTCTTGAGCATGAGTTTCAGACAGGGGAATATGTCGTCGATCGTCCCGTAGCACATCGTGAGCAGCTCGGGCACGCTCGCCCATATTATTTTGTAGATGAGGTAGCTGAGAAAAGAAACCTTGACGACGTTCTTGAAGAACTCGAAAAGATTCTTCATGGAAAATATCTTCTTGGCGCCTTCCACCGGACTGAGTTTCTCCAGTTTCGGGATTATCGGCTCGAACGTGAAAAGAAATCCTATCTGCGCGGCGTTGGCGACAATTCCGATGACGGCCGCGACAAGCACGACGATGAAAGAATGCTTGCAAATGACGAATGCCGTCACTCCGATCGCTGGATAAGTCGCATCGAACGGATCGCCGCCCAGACGGTCGCCGATGAAGTCCATCAACATGGAGGAATCGTCTACGAGCGCCACTCCCGTCCAGCCGAGAAGCGCAAAAAGCACCACCAATATCGCCGTGGAAACGATATCCTTCGAGTTGCACACTTGCCCCTTCTGCCGCGCGTCGCGCAACTTTTTCGGGGTCGGCATCTCCGTCTTCTCGCCAGAGCTTTCACCCATGGCGCTTGTTGCAATTTATGTAGCGCATTTCCAATATTATAGCATAATATCCGGAATTATGGAATTACGGAATTGCGGAAATGCGGGATTATGGAATTCTTGCGAAGAGACTTTCCGGGGCATTGACTCGACCAGGGTCTCGCATTTCTCCGGATTTGCCGCCGCAGAAACTCAGGCCAGGACGTTGATGTAGTCGAGTTTCATGTCCTCGGTGCCGGTCATGAAACAGCCCTTCTCCTTCGCGAAGAGGATGTGTTCGAGCACGTCTGGCGTGATGCGCTCCCCCGGCGCGACGATCGGGATGCCGGGCGGATAGCTCATCACGAATTCGCCGGCGACGAGCCCCGTCGACTCGCGCATCGGCACTCTGCGCTTCTTCGCGTAGAACGCCTCCTGCGGCGGCTTTACGATCTCGGGGTTGATGTATTCGTGGTCGAATAGGCCGATCGGACTCTTCTCGCGCTGGCGCTTTATCTCCTCCAGCGCGGAAATGAGCCGCTCGATGTCCATCATCCGGTCGCCGCACGATATGATCGCCAGAAGGTTGCCGATGTCGCCGAACTCGATCTGGATGCCGTAGTCGTCGCGCAGGTAGTCGTAGACCTCGATTCCGGCAAGTCCGATATCGCGAGTATGCACCGAAAGTTTCGTGCTGTCGAACGCGAAGACGGTGTCGCCGTTAACCAGCTCCGGGCCGAATGCGTAGTACCCGCCGAGGCGGTTGATTTCGTCGCGCGCGTAGTCCGCGAAGTATATCGTCTTTTCGAACATCTCCCTGCCGCGGAAGTAGAGGCTCTTGCGCGCAAGGTCGAGAGACGACAGCAGCAGGTAGCTCGCGGACGTGGACTGCGTGAGCGTTATAATCTGGCGGACGTAGTCGGCGTTGACCGTATCGCGCGCGAGAAGGATCGAGCTTTGCGTCAGCGACCCGCCCGTCTTGTGGAGCGACACCGCCGCCATGTCCGCGCCGGCGGCCATGCCTGAGAGCGGCAGCTTGTCCGAAAAGTAGAAATGCGTGCCGTGCGCCTCGTCCGCCAGGACTTTCATCCCGTTGGCGTGGGCCATCTCCGTTATCGCTTTCAGGTTGGAGCAGATGCCGTAGTAGGTCGGATTGTTTACGAGGATCGCCTTGGCGTCCGGGTTGGCCTCGATCGTCCTGCGCACGTCCTCCACGGCCATTCCAAGCGGGATTCCCAGCTGCCTGTTGATGCCGGGATTGATGTAGACCGGCGTCGCCCCGCACACAACCAGCGCGTTGATGGCGCTGCGGTGTACGTTGCGCGGAAGTATGATCTTGTCGCCGGTCTGGCACGTGGACATGATCATCGCCTGCACGGCCGACGTCGTGCCGTTCACCATGAAAAACGCGTTGTCGGCGCCGAACGCCTCCGCCGCCAGTTCCTGAGCCTCGCGGATCACCGACACCGGATGCCCCAGATTGTCCAGCGCCTTCATGGAATTGACGTCGAGCGCCATGCAGCGCGCGCCGAAAAACTCCGTGAGAGCCGGATCCATGCGTCCGCCCTTGTGTCCCGGGACGTCGAAATGCGCGAGCCTGTTTATGCGCTGGCGGTCAAGCGCCTCGTGAAGCGGCGTTCGCTCTTGCGAAATCTTCATAGCCGTACTCCTGTATTGTTTCCAGCGTTCCGTCCATCCTCCTTATGCAGACGGACGGCAGACGCATGCCGTTGAAATGGTTTGTCTTGACTATCGTGTATATGGCCATGTCCCCGAATTCGAGGACGTCGCCCGCATTCAGGGGCCTGTCGAACGAATACGGACCGATGACGTCGCCGGCGAGACACGTCGCCCCGCCGATTCTGTACGCAAACGGCCCGCCGTCCCCTTTGCGCGCACCGTTGAGCGGCGGGACGTAGGGCATCTCAAGCGTATCGGGCATGTGGCACGCGGGACTCGCGTCGATTATGGCGTTCGACACTCCGTCCGGCGACGGCGGCTGCACTTCAAGGACGGTCGTCTCGAGCGTCCCCGCGTCAAGCGCTACGGCTTCGCCAGGTTCGAGATACATCCCGAGGTGCGGATGCCGCGCGCGGAAACCGGACAGGAGCCCGACAAGACCGTCTACGTCGTAGCCCGGACGCGTAATGTGGTGCCCTCCGCCGAAATTCACCCACTTCACCGCGGGGAGCAAATCCGAAAATTTCTCTTCGAATCCGGCCAGGACGGTTTTCAATTCGTCGAGCCCCTGCTCGCAGAGACAGTGGAAATGGAGCCCTTCCAGGCCGGCGGGGCATGCGCCTTCAAGCTGCGCGCGCACCGTCCCCAGACGCGACCCCGGCCTGCACGGGTCGTACGCGGGCGTTGTGGCGACGGGCGTTTCCGGGTTCACCCTCAGGCCGGCCGAAACGCCGCGCGCGCGCGCTTTCGCGGCATAGAGCGAAAACTGGCGCGGCGAATTGAACACGATATGGTCGACAAGCGAAAGTATCTCGTCGATCTCTCCCGGCGCGTACGCCGCGGCGTAGACGTGCGTTTCGCCGCCGAAGAAATCGTGTCCGTGCTTCGCCTCGAAAAGCGAACTTGCCGTGGTGCCGTCGAGATGGCGCGCAAGGAGCGGATACGTCGCGGCGAGGGAATACGCCTTCTGGGCCAGAAGTATCTTCACCCCCGTCCTGCGACGCACGGAATCGAGGATCTGCGCGTTCGACTCGAGTTTCGCCTCGTCTATGACGAATCTTGGCGTTTGCATCGATCGTCCGGCGAGTTTTGTCAATCTTCCGGCCCGGCAACGCAGAACGGGAAGGAAAATGTCCATTTCCGGCTTACGTTGCGCTTCACCGCTTCGACATAGCCCGACAGCGGAATCTGCTTGAACGCGAACCCAACCGTCGCCAGGGACTCGTCCAGGCCCAGATCCGGGTCGTGCGCGAGTATCAGCACTCCGTTGTGCTTGAATCCGGTCACCTCCCTGGCCGCGCCGCTCGCGTTTTCGCTCCACGCCGAAAACGACCCGCTGACAAGCCCAGTCGCCCTCGCGAGCTTCACCTGCACGTTCGCGGGATTCACTGACGCCGTCCAGTCGTACGATGTTCCGTCCTTGACGAGCGAGCGCCTCTGCACCGAGAAGGCGTTCGCCGCGACGGACACCGCCTCGCCGTCCGCCTGCGCCGCTCCGCCGACGGTAAAATCGTATCCTGAAGGCAGCAGCTCCTTCGGGAATTCGGCGACATCCCCGGCCGAAACGCGCAATGCGCTGTCGAGATAATACCTTTCGAGATTGATCAGCGTATCGAACCAGCCGCCCGCCGGCATCAATTCCAGGGCAAACCCTTCGCTGCAATCGTAGCGCACTGCGGGATTGTCGTTGTTCCATGTCAGCGTGGACGGAGCCGCCGCGACAACCGGCCCGTCGGCCTCGCTCTTGTAGAGGCGGATGGTCCCGCCGAAGAGATTCGGGGATTTGGCGAAATAGACCGGCACGTACATCGAATAGCCGTTGGCGGAGAACCCGTCGGGCTCGATGCGGCAGGCCGCGACGGAAAGAGACGGCTTCGTCGTTCCGTCGGCGAGCATCCCGGCGACTTTCGCAGTCCCCTTGTTGTCGACGGCCAGGGTTATGTACCCGTAGCCGGACGGTATCCCCTCGTCGGCTTCGATGAAGGGGGATGGAATCAGCGATATGGTGTAGTACCCGGTGAAATTCGTCACGGCCGCAAGGTAGTCCTGCACTTTCGCGTTGTTGCGGAACACGGTTCCCGAATAATTGACGTTCCTCTGTACGCCTTTGTTGTTCGCGTCGGGCACGTTCATGACGAGTTCGACCTGCCCCACGCCGTTCGTCCAATCGCCTTCCGCGGCGGTCGAACCGGAGTTCACCGTGACGGACAGCGTGTTCGTGTAAGTGACGCCGTTCACCTTCCGCGCAAGCGCGAACGTCTTCGTCTTTTCTCCCTCGTCCCCGTCTTCGTCCCACCCCTTGGCGGAGAAGGAGTACGTCTTGCCGGCGAGAGCCACCTTCGCGGAAAGCGCGGCCGGGTTCGCGGTCGATGCGGTGAACGTCACCGACGCCAGCTGCGGGAATCCGTTCGTAAGCGCCCCTTTCTCCGCCTCGATGACGCCGTAGTACGTGCCCGTTTCCAGGGGGACGGTCGCCGTTTTGACCGTCGCCGCCTTGGGCGCTTTCGCCGCGTACGCGGATTCGACCGTCGCTCCCGGCCTGGAGGATTCTGTCATCGTGACCGTGCAGACCTCTCCGCCTGCGATTGATGCCGGGTACTCGCCAGCCTCCAGTTCGCTTTCGTCAAGCGGCTCCAAAATAACATCGAACGTCCTGTCGCCCTTGTAGTACGCCACGAGTTCGGGTATCAGTTTCACGGATATCGTCTTGGCCTTGCTGTCGCCGTCGACCCATTCGAGAATGCCTGACTGCTCGACGTAGTCATCGCCCGCAGCCGCCGTCCCGTCCGACGTGCGGTAGCGTACGCGCACTCTTCCCTCCTTGGCCGTGCGCTTGACCTGTACCGCTGCTGCGGAAGCTGTCTCCCTGACGGACACTGCGGTCTTCGCGAACTTTATCGCGCCGACGTTCTTGAAGAAGCCAGAAACTACGTACCCGCCGCCGGCCGGATTCTCCGCGTCGGCGTGCCTGACGGCAAGGTAGTATTTTGACGCGGACTTCGGCAGGTTTACGAGAGATGCGGAAGTGCGGTCGGCTACAATCACGCCGCGCTCCGCGTTCGTTATCGAAAATACGGCATCGGCCCCGCCGCTCGCGATCGAGAAATCGTAGTAGTATCCGTCGGCGCCGGTTATCGCGAAATTGTCCTCGCGGTCGGTTTCCCAGAGCGTTCGCATAAACGATGTCTCGACATTCTTGAGCGCCCAGGAAGCCGCCCCTTTCGGCGTGTCGTCGCCGGGATCGGACGTGTCGCTGTAGTAGACGTCAAGGACGGTCTCCTCCGCGCCGGCCTCGACCTTGACGCTCTCCTGCGCCGGGGTTTTCAACCCGGATACCGCGGAGAACTTGACGGTGTACGTGTTCCCCGGCAGGACCACGGCGCTGCCGGACGGATATTTGACCGTTTCCGACCCTATCGAAAACGCCGCCGTTTCCGCCCCGAGCAGATTCACCCTGAGTACGCCGAGCTCCGCGCCGCCGGACGACTGCGCCATCGTCTTCACAACGTATCCCGGATAGTCGAGCCCGGCCATTTCGTTGACGCGAACCCTGACATAGTACACCGCGTTGGCCGCCGCCGTGAACTCCAAGACGGTCCCGCCGTATCCCGGGGATATCTCCGCCTCGTCCACCTCCGTTTCCTTCGTGCCGGAAAGGGTGAACACTTCGACATGCAGAGGAAGCGGGGAAACCTCTTCCGGATCGGCGAACTCGAATCCGAGAGCGTACACGACATCCTTGCGCGCGGCGATCGAAAAGGTGTCGAACCAGTCGGTTTTCGAAAGTCTGTGCACCCCGCTGGCCGCGCCGTCGGAGAACACGTATCCGTAGGAATCGGCGACATTCACTTCAAGCGGCGTCGCCCCGGCCGCGGCGTCGTCGGCCGCGTCCCATTCGTCGGGATCGCCGTCGGCGGCGGCAATGCTCTCGAATTTCAGCGTGCACGCGGAGTACGAGGGTTCGTCGAAAAGAAAATCTTCGAGGCTTTCGCAGACGCCGACGTAGTACGTGCCGGCCGCAGAGGCTTCGAACGCGCAGCGCACGTCGTCGGAAACTCCGTCGAGCGTTTCGTTCTCGACAAGGACGTTCCCCTTCGCATCGTAGACGCGCATCAGCAGACTTGCGGCGGCCCCGGAAGTCTCCGCCGCGTACCGCCCGCCCTTGACGGCGGTGAAGGAATACAGCGATTCTTCCACGACGGCGTCGTACGCTCCGGTGGAAATGTCGCAGAGGCGTCCCGCGACGCATTCGACTTCGTCGCCTGGCAGGAGCGCAGCCTTCACATCGTGCTGCGCCGGTGTCAGCGAGCTGTATTTTTTGTGCGAGAAGGCGAACTGGGCGTTTTCCGTTTCGTTCGACGAGATGCCCTCGCCGGAAATGGTTATGATGAAATAGCCGGTCGTGTCCGGAACGACGAACATACCCTCGTTGTACGGATCCTCCGCGAAAGCCGGATCGTCGTACGCCTCGTAGGAGGGAGTGTCGTCTTCTTCATCGCCGCCGTCTCCGGATTCGTCGTCGATGGAGGAGTCGTCTTCTTCCGGAGCGATGTCGATCGAAAAGGCTACGTCCTTCTCCTCCGAGCCGCCCGACGTGGAAAAGGAATACATCACGCCTTCGGACAGGCGGGCGCGGAAGAAATATTCGCCGCCGGTCTGCAGCGCTGATTTCACCGTGTTCGTGGCCGCCGCGGGCGTTATGAGCCTGGGATTGTCCGCAATGCCTTCCGGAAGCACGACGGAACTCGAGAAATTCACAGTGAAAGTCGCAGGCGTCTCCGCCGTGAATTCGAAGTAGTAGACCCAGCTTTTCGGATCGCTTTCGGCGGCGTCTTCGTCGTCGATGTACCAGCTGTCGGCGTACATGACCTGGTAGATGTCGTCGCCCGCCACATCCACTTCCTCGAACTCCGCCTGCGGCTCCTTGGCGTCCTCGCTGTCTTTCTCCTTGGGATAGACGCTTACGGAAAGCTCCATGTTAGTCGTGACGCCCTGCGTGTATACGGTGTACGCCCTCTGGCGCGAAAGCGTAGATTTGAGGTAGCCGATGTAAGTCCCCTCCTCCTCGCTGTATTTGAGCGTGACGGACTGCGAACTCTTGATGGTAGAGGCGTTTTTCTCGGTGGTCGACAGCGTACCGGCGAAAGACGCCGCGCACGCGAGAAGCGCAATTGACAAAATGGTTTTCTTCATAGATACGGTTCCTTTCACTGCTCTTCGCCCCAGTCGTCGGCCCAGTAGTCCTTTTCACCCTGGTCTACGGCGTTTATGTTGAACGGGACGGAGAATATCCAGTTGCGCGCGACATCCTTCTTTTTGGCTTCGTCGTAGGAAGTCAGCCTTACCGTCCGGCAGGCGAATCCGAGCGTGGCAGTATCGTCGGTGATCGGCGCATACGGGTCGCAGGCGGTTATCAGCACTCCGTAATGCTTGAAGCCCGTCAGCTCCTTCATCGTCAATCCGTCGTCGCTCAGGCTCCAAAGCGAGAAGGATCCTGTCGCAAGTCCGGTCGCGCGCGCCAGTTTCACCTGCACGTTCGCCGGGTTGACGGAAGTTTCGAGATCGTACGCCTTGCCGCTCTTGACAAGCACGCGCTTGGGCGTCGAGAACGCGTTAGCGGAGACCGACACCCCCGTGCCGTCCGTCTCCGCGCCCTCGGCGATGGAGTAGCCGGACGCCAAAACCTCTTTGGGGAATTCCGCGGCCTTCGTGGTGGAGACCTCCAGCGCGCTTTCCAGGTAGTATCTTTGGAGATTCTTGACCGTGTCGAACCATCCGCCCACCGGAACGGGCCAGATGTCATATCCATCCTCGCCGTCGTATGTCGCCGCGCCGCTGTCGTTGCTCCACTGGAGATAATCGCAGCTGGACACGTACGCGCACCGGGAGCCGCTCTCCCTGCAAAGTTTCAGCCGTCCGCCGAAGAGAACCGGATTCTTCGCGTAGTAGAGCGGAATCGTCATCACATAGCCGCCCTCCGGCTCTTCGCCGGGCGAGATTGCGCAGGCGGCGGCGGACATCGAAATCTTCGTAGCACCGTCGGCCAGAATGCCCGCGACTTTCGCCGTTCCCTTGCCGTCCACGGTGACTGTCAGATACCCGTTGCCGGCGGGGATTCCGTCATCGAGGGTCACACCCTCCGCCACGAGCGAAACCGTGTAGTATCCGGTGAAATTCGTCACGGCCGTCAGATAGTCCTGCACTTTCGCGTTGTTGCGGCAGAGTGCGCCGGAGTAGAGAATGTCGCTCTGGTAGCCTTTGTTCCCCTGGTCGGGGATGTTCATGGACAGTTCCGCCGTCGCGACAGCCTTGAGCCAGTCGCCGGCTGCATCGGTCGAACCGGACGGCACCGTCACCTTCAGCGTGTTCGTGACGACGACGGACACGGTTTTGCCGGTCTCTTCGTCCAGTTCGTTCACCTTCTGCGCAAGTTCGAACGTTTTCGTCTTTTCGCCTTCGGTCTCGTCTTCGTCCCATCCCTTGGCGGAGAAGGAGTACGTCTTGCCGGCGATCTGCACCTTCGCGGAAAGCGCGGCGGGGTTCGCGGCGGACGCTGTGAACGTCACCGCCGCCTTGCCAGGCAAACGGTTTGTGAGCGCGCCGCCCTCTTCGTCGAGAACGCCGTAGAAAGTCCCCGATTCGACAGGAACTGTTTCCGTCTTCACCGTCGCCGCCTTGGGCGCTTTCGCCGCGTACGCGGATTCGACCGTCGCTCCCGGCTTCGAAACCTCCGCGAGCGTCACGGTGCACGCGCCGTCCGTTATCGTCGCCGGATACTCGCCGCCGCGCTTGGCGTCCTCCTCCCAATCGACGGGTTCGAGAACGACCTGGAACGTTTTGTTCCCTTCGTAATGTTCCACAAGATCCGGAATCAGCTGCACAACAACGGTCTTCGGTTTGCTGTCGCCGTTCTCCCACTCGAGAACGCCGTTCTGCGCTATGTAGTCTTCGCCCGGGACGGCGGTTCCCGCGACGGTCCCGTACCTGACGCGCACGTATCCGTCCTTGGACGTCCGGTTGACGGCGACAGACACGGATGGCGCGTTCTCCTTGACGGAAACTGCGGTCTTTGCCATTTTTATCACGCCCACGTTCGCGGACAGCCCGGAAATCGTATAGCCGCCGCCCGCGGGGTTTGCGGGATCTGCGTGCGCAACTTTCAGAATGTATTTCGACTTGGACTTGGGAAGCTTGATCTGGGAAACGGACCTGACGTCTTCGCATACAACGCCCGAATCGGCGTTCGCTATGGAAAACACGGCATCGCCCTCCACGCCGGAAAGCGTGAAATCGTAGTATATGCCGTCGGCGCCCGTTATCGCGAAATTGTCCTCGGGGTCGTCTTCCCAGAGCGTGCGCAGAAGCGTCGTCTCCGTATTCTTGACGGCGAAGGCGACCGCCCCCTTCTCGACATCGTCTTTCGGGTCGGAAGCGTCGTAGTAGTAGACGTCGATCGCAGTCTCGGACGTTCCGGGGGTTATTTCCACCGTCTGCGCCGGGACCGCTTTGAACCCTGCGACGTTCTGGAACTTGACCGTCTGCTTCCCGCTCAGGAGAATCGAGCTGCCGCACGGATACTTGACCGTTTCCTTCCCGATGCTGAACGTGCCGAGCGCCGTTCCGTGCGGGACGACCTTGAGAATTCCCAGGCTCCCGCCCGACGCCGTGTGGGCCACGGCGCGGACATTGTAGCCGGGGACGTCCAGTCCGAGCGTGTCGGAACAGACGACGCGCATGTAGTACGTGGCGTTCGCGGCCGCCGTGAACGACAGGGTCGCCGAAGGCCCCGGAATGAATTCGCCCGACGCCACCTCTTTCTCGGACGAACCCGACTTCGTGAACACCGATACCGCCAGCGGCAGCGCGACGGTGTCGGACGGATCGGCGAATTCGAATCCGAGGCTGTACGTGACATCCTTCCTGACGGCGATCGAGAACGTGTCGCACCAGTCGGTCTTGGAAAGCCTGTGCGGCCCGTTCACCGCGCCGTCGGAGAACGGATCGGACGTCGCGACGCCCGGAAGGACGTCGAGCGCGGTCGCCCCGGCGACGGTGTCGTCGGACGCATCCCATTCGTCGGGGTCGCCGTCCTGCGGCGAAACCTTCTCGAGCGAAAGCGTCACGGACTGGTACGACGGGGTCTCGGCGAATATGTCGTCGAGGTCTTCGCAGACGCCGACATAGTAGGTGCCGTTGGCGGCGGCCTCGAACGCGCATCTGACGTCGGACGACTCGCCGTCGATCGACGTGTTCTCGGAAAGTATCTTCCCTTTGCCGTCGTAAACGCGCATCATAAGACCGGATGCCGCCCCGGACGCCTCCGTCACGTAGCGTTCACCCTTGACGCCCTGGAAGGCGAACAGGGATTCGTCGATTATCTCGTCGTACGCGTCCCTGCCGCTCCAGTCGCTCAGGAAGCCTGCGACGCAGGTCGCGGATTCGCCCGGCGAGAGGCGCCCGGCAAGTTTGTGCTTGTCCACCGCCACCTGGTCGTATTTCTTGTGGGAGAACGTGAAAGCCACGCCTTCGACATTGTTCGAATCGGTCGTGACGCCCATCACGGAGATGGTGTACGACGCTGTCGTGTTCGGTATGACGAAAAAGCCTTCGTTGTATGGATCCTCCGCGTAGGCGGGATTGTCGTACAAGGTGTAGTCTGGGGAATCCTCCTCCTCGTCCTCGCTCTCGCTTTCGCTTTCCTTTTCTTCGGGGGCGAAGTCTATCGTGAGGGGCAGCTCCTCGTTTCCGCTCACAGTGGCGAATTCGTAAAGCACTCCGGCGGTGAGACGCGCCTTTATGAAATACTCGCCGCCGATCTGCAGCTCCTTGGAAACGTTGGCGAGTTTCGAACCCGGCGTCACGTTGAGGGGGTTGTCCTCGCGTCCCTGCGGGATCGACACCCCTCCATGGAACTTGACCGTGAAAGTCTCGGCGGAATCGCCCGTGAACTCGAAATAGTAGACCCATTTCTTCGGATCGCTTTCGGATTTCTCCTCGTCATCCACATACCAGTCGTCGGGATACATGACCTGGCGGATGTTTCCGCCCACTTCGTCGATTTCGGTGAAGTCGGCCGTCGGTTCTTCCTTTTTGTCGCTGGAGGGATCCTTCGGGTACACGGTCAGCTGCACGGTAGTGTTCGTCGGCAGGTCGGTCGTAAAAACGGTATAGCCGCGGCTCCGCTGGAGCGTGGCCTTGAAATAGGCGACGTACTGCCCTTCGCTGTCGGGCGAAAGCGTCACTTTCTGCTCGCTTTTCAGGGTTGTTGCGGACGACTCCGACGTGGCCGCTCCGATCGCGGACGCCGCCATCATGATGCAGCCGGCGAACAACACCAATTTATGTTTCATTTCAATCCCCCTTTTCCATACAAGTGTAAACTTATAGAATTATATCAAATATCGGAGGAATTGTCTTTATAGTTTTTCAGCACCCGTCACAGGGGGGTGCGATTCTAAACCGTTGAGC
>DGHT01000010.1:0-1601 GCA_002392765.1 Verrucomicrobia bacterium UBA3841
ATCGTGAAGAAGTGGAACGTCCTCATGCCGTTCAGGAGCCCGCCCGCGCCCGTCGGCACGTCGTATCCGCGCGGCATGTTGAGATGTCCGTCGACATGCGCCTTCTGGTAGGGCTTTGCGTGCGTCGACGTGCGGATGTAGAGGTTCTCCGCCTTGTCGAGCCAGCGCGCGATGTCGCCGTTCTTGTCCTCGATCGTGAACGACCCGCGGTACATGAACTCGCCCTTCTTGGTCGCAAGCGCGTGGAGCGCGTAGGTAAGCGCGACGATGTTCTGGTTCGTGGGCTTGAAGAGATTGGGCTTGCCGCTCATCAGCGCGCCGAGGACGTCCCTGCCGAGCCTAACCTGCGCCGCGAGGAGCGCGCGCAGCTCCCCCTCGTTGCGCGGACGGTGCACCGACGACTTGACTGAAATGAGATCCTGGTAGTGGATTTTCGGGAACTTGTACACGAGTCCGTCCACTTCGAAGTCGATTTGCTCGGGGAGCTGGTCGACTGTCATCAGCGGACGCGGATCGGGGCCGGGCTTCGGACACGGGACGGGCTTGTAGATCGTCGCCTCCTTGAGTCCGTCGCGGCCCTCCATGCGCGCCATGAACTCCGCGGGGTGCGTGATCTGCTGCACCTTCTCCTCGTTGAACGCGGCGAAGAACTGTTCCGCCTTGTCCAGCGGCACGGTTATGCGCGTCACGCCCATCGCATCGTCCTCGAACTTCGCGCCCGCCGCCGTGACGACGGCCTCAAGCTGCAGCAGGTTCCTGTACGACATCTTCGTTTCGGTGAAGAATACGATGCTATTGTCCTTCAGCACGCCCTTCCACGGGACTCGCGTCTCGGGGATTACCTCGAGGTGCTCAAGCGCGACCTTGCCCTTCTTGCTCGTCCAGGTTGTGGGCGAAGTGAGCTTCTCGAGGTTGGCGAGGTTCTCTATCGCGCCCCTGCGCACGGACTCGGGCTGATCGCTGAGGTCGTCGTAGAGGTCGAGGTTGTTCACGGATACGTCGAGTATCTTCTTCAGCGACTCGTTGAACTCCGTCTCCTTCTTGTTTATGTCGGCGATGATCTTCGTGCGCAGCTCCTTCTCGGCGTCGGAGATGCCTTCGGCGTTCGGGTTGAAGGCGGCCCTGTAGTCGTCGAACAGCTTCGCGAACTCACCCCTCTTGGCTGTTTCGCGGAGGTTTACGACGCCTTCCAGCTTGGAGAAGAACGTGTCGTCGTCGAAGACGGAGAAGTTCTCGAATCGCGGCTTCGTGCTCTTGCCGTAGGTGTCCTTGAAGGAGAGGTCGTCGGATACCTTGAGGTACTTGGAGTTGCCCTCGAGGGAGTGGCCGGGGTCTATCGCGAAGAACTTGCCGTGGGCGAAGCCCTTGTTCTGCCCGCGCCGCCCCACGGCGTCGCGATCGGCGGTCACGAGGAAGAACGCCTTGTACTTGCCGAGCTTCTCGGCCGACTGTCCCTTGGGCGGCACGATGCGCCCGTCCTTGATGAAGCCCGCCTCCATGTCCTTGTAGCCGTCGGCGAACTTGGCCTGGAGCATGAGCTTGGGGTGTCCGTCGGAATACTCGCCGCGGACGATCTCGAGCTCCTGCGCGGGGACTCCCGC
>DGHT01000010.1:1682-1812 GCA_002392765.1 Verrucomicrobia bacterium UBA3841
GTCGTTCGCGAGCGCCTCGGTGACGGCGCCGGCGGAGATGGAGTCGGCGGAGGATGCGGTCTGGAGACGGTATATCTGGCCGAGGATCGGCTTGCGCGTGGTGAGGATGCGCTCGGGACGCTGGAACGAC
>DGHT01000010.1:1914-51464 GCA_002392765.1 Verrucomicrobia bacterium UBA3841
GTTGTAGTCGAGCTTCATGATGTGATGCTCGTCGAAATGCTTGAATATCGGCGAAAGCAAATAGAAGTCGTTTCCTTTCCGCACACCCATCACCGCGTCGCGGATCTGCGCAAAGAGCTCGCGCTTGATCTCCTTCATCACGCCCGCGCTCTGCTTGTCAACACCGCCGTTGACGAGCCGGTCGAGGTCGACCGAACTCAGATTGTAGTTCTTGATGGCCGTTGCGAGCTGGCCAAACGAATGGGTGTCTGCGATCTTTCCGTTCTTCACCATTATGGCCGCTTCGGAAACGGCGAATTCCGCGACGGCCGCGATTCCCGCGGGGTGCGCGCGTCCGGCGAGCATTATCTGTTCGCGGAGCGTCTTGCCCTTGCACTTCCCGGCGAAGGCGGGATCCTTCGTCTTGAGATCTTCAAGTGCGGCACGGCTCTCGTCGGAGTTGATGTCAGCCATAAGTCCGCGCGTGTCGTCAGGCGACCAGTCGTTGCGGTAGATGAAGCCCGGCTCCACGCCGTTCGTCTTGAGCTTCTCGAAAAGGATGGTGTTCGTGTCGGACCTGTTGACGCTCATTCCCGCGCCGACCAGGCCCTTCTTGATCTGGTCCTCGACGGAGGTCGAGCCCGCCTTGAGAATCGTGTTGAGGTTCCTGAGGCCCGTCGGCTCCTTTGCGCCCGCGGCAGTCTCGACGGACTTGCGCGCACCAAGCGTGTTCTCGTGAAGGCCTGCGTCACTCTCCTCACGGAGCTTGTCGATCGCCGCGCCGATACGGCGCGCGGCGGCGGCCGACAGGTCCTCGGGAGTACGGCACGCCGCAAGGTCGACGTCCTTGAATGGCTCGTCCTTCAGTTTCTGGAACACCGCCTTCCTCTCGTCGTCGGACAGCTCGAGCATCTTCGGCGAGGTGGCGATCTGGCGGTTCATCTCGCCTATGAAGCGGTTCTCGCGGATGGGAACGAGGCTTGAGAGCGTCCGCTGTATGTCGCACGCGCGCAGCGACTTGTTGAGCTGGCTGCGCGATCCGAGGACGGTGTCGAAGGCGTGGGTTCCGAGCGAGCCGTATTCTTTCTCGAGGGCCTCCTTGAAGGCCTTCATCGTCGCGTTGTTCGAAGCCTTCCCCTCAGAGAAGAAAAAGTTGCCTAGACGCGCGGTTGCGGTTTTCCCCTCTCCTCTGACTACTATGTCGCGGTTCCCATAATGCGTCCGGTCAACCAAACTGCGGAATGTTTCTACATTTAACGACATGATTTTCGACTCCTGTAAATTTTTCTCTACACATTCATTACACGCGAAACCGGGAAAAGTTACAATTTATTTCCGGCGGACAACCGGATTGAAACAATCTATCGCCTTGCGGCCCAACCTGTTCACGAGAAACGCGTTGATTCCTCCTTCGGCGACTTTCCCTACCGCCGCCGACAGTGGTTTGAGCGCCGTCGCAATCCACGAGGATGCCGTATCCTTCCATCCCTCGAATGCCGTATCCGCCCCTTTCGACGTCCATTCCCCCATTTCGCCCGAAAGGTAGATGTTCAGCGCCCACCTGGCTGCGAGACGGAACGCCTCCCTCGATGTGGTTCTCCTGTTGAACACTTTCCCGATCGCGGTTATCATCGCCGTGGAGTGGTGGAGCACGCATATCATGTCTATGATTTTCCACGGCGAGGCGGAAGTCGACAGCCACACTCTTTTCCATGCGACTGCCGCAATCTGCTCCGCCCTCTCTTTCTGCAGGGAATTGAACTTTTCGAAATCCGCCATCCATCCGGCCGCATCGGAATAGCCGGCATCATCGATTCCCTTCAGCCGTCTCAAATAGCCTTCGACAAGTTTGCCGGTTCCGTTCTCTTTTCCGAACCCGTTTTCCCGAACGTATTTTTCCGGATCCGGAAATTTCGAAATATATTTCCCCGCGATCAATTTCCGCAGCCTCGATTTCACCGACCGCGCGGACAGATCGAACCGCTCAATCTTCGGAACTCTGCGGAATTTCAGAACCGCTACCAAAATTACCGCAATCGCTGCAACAGGAGGGAAAATCCCCGCTCCTAGACTGAACCAGAACTTCCATCCCGCAGCCGTCATCGCGGAGGCGAGAAACGGAGAGGACATGGAATATATCCAGAGTACCGCGAGCGCGCATATCAATATGACGGCGAAGGAGAATATGCCCGGCGAAGATTTTTCTTCTTTCTCCGCATATTCCAATTCTTCCTCTTCCCGATCAGGTACGCTCCATCCCCCGTTTCCGGACTTTTCAGCCTTTCCCTCAAGAATCTCCGCGGCGGGTATGGGCGGAATTATATCGCAACCGTTTTTTCTTGTTTCAAACGTATCCATTTTTCGCCCTCCGCAAACTTTCCTTATCCGCCTTCCTATATCGAAAGCATTTCCCTTGCGATATAGTCAAGACCCAAATGCGGCGGCGGACAGACCTCCGCAACATCGAAGCCGGGAAAGGGAAACTGGTAGTTGAATCTACCCTCAAGTTTGCTCTTCTCCCATTCTTCCGTCGATCTTGGAATCGATTCAGGAACCGGAGAAGGAACCCATGTTTTTTTATCTCCCTCCCGGTCAAGGCGTCCTTCCAGTCCTCTTTTCCCCCCGGCCGTTACTTCTTCCGTCGTCTTGACCGCCGCGCAGGAAAGAATTTCCGTTTTTACGGAAGAATCCAAAATTCCGAGGACCCGTCCGAAAAGAGAATCCGCAAGCGAACACAGATTCTCCCTGTCCGCCCCCGACAGCACGATGTCGGACTTGGTTGCCACTACGTACGCCGCGTTTATTTCCGTCTTCCAGAAAAGATTTTTAGTCCTTTTCCAGAGACGTTCCAGCATTGAATTTCCGGATGCCGGACAAAGAGCCCCAATGGCGGCCTCTCCGTGGTTTTTTTCGGCATTCCACGCCTTAGAACCTGCCTGCAGAAGTGAGGGGACATCAACGAGATAAAAAAGTTTTTGGGTTGACGAAAGCCATTTTTCCATCGGCCTAACGACTCTCTTGACGTACTGCTTGTAGTTTCTGCCGAATTCAGCAGCCAATTTCGACAACTTGGATCCAGAAGAAAAAGCCGATGACGGAAGAGGAACGAATTCCAGCGCTTTACCGTTTTTTCCCCGCAACCCTGCGGGAACCGCATCCATTTCCCTGCGGAAGTTTTCCACGCTTCCGCCGTGCGGTGTTCCGTCAAGTTCCAGCTTTACCGTGGAGGGTGTTATGCAGGGCGAAAAACTTGCATATTGCGCGGCGAGAAAGTCTTTGTATCTACCTATTATTTCCTCCTTGCCGGCGAAATCGTTTTGCTCGAGAAACTCCTCGTACTCGCGATAGCTTGTATTGCCGCTGTTAGGTCCGCCGAGATTGTTCTCCATCCACTCGCACCATTCTTCGTACGATTTCCCCATCATAGAGAAATCCGCAACCCTTTCCCCGGGTATGTCGAGTATCTCCAGAAGAACTTCCTCCTTGCGGCCTTTGCGGTCTTTCAATTTGAGACGCATGGCCAGAACGGACGCTTCCGCCGATTTTTCCGGCCATTCGCCTTTTGCAAGAGACTGTCTCGCCTTCCCGTAATCGAATAGAGGCATTCCGTCTATCGACGATCCCTTTATCGCAGTCTTGTCCCATACCGCACGCGTTCCGTCGAGATTCAACAATTGAATATCGTGTTCTCTGAGATGGTTTGCAAGAGAAGTCAGCAAAACCGTTTTTCCGCACCTCTTCGAACCCATGACAGCCACGCGAACGGTTCTATAGCCGCATATTGCAGATGCAATTTCCTCCCCAATGCCTCTTTGCCCCGTCAATATTTTCACTATTGGAGAAAGAAAAAACACGTTTCGACCTCTGTTTTTTTTTACTTTGTTTCTTCCATTTCGGCCGTTACCGATTTCACGCCTCTCAAAGTTCCCTCTTTTCTAACCTCCGCTTTCACGGATTTCACATTCCCGAAAGAAAGGCAAGTGTCGCATACTATCTTAGCCGCCCTTTCCAGCATCCGGCATTTTTCCCTTTCCAGATTTCCCCTGATTTTCTGCACTACTTCGCAGTAATCCAATGTATCCTCGATTTTATCAGTGAGCGACGACTTCTCTTCTATGTCAATAACCGCTTTTACGTACAGCAACTGCTTCTTTATCCGTTCCGCCTCCAGTTCGCCTATTATGCACTCGACCTGGATTTCCTCGAGTTTGAGAACCATCTGATATCTCCTAGACGGAAACGTATTTATGTCCGCAGTAGGTGCAAACCGCCCCCTCGTGCAATTTTCTTCCGCACGAAGGACATTGTTTTTCAAGAACTTCGCCGCATATCGCGCAGAATTTCCCGTACGCTGGATCCTGCTTTTCCCTGTCAGGTTTCAAATACAGCCTGCCTTCTATTTCATACCTCTCATGGGAAGGACAGGAAGGATTGGGACAGAAACCTCTTTCATTTGAAAATACGGGAGAAGTCCTTATAGCGGGAACCGTCTCCTCCTTGTTTCCTATTTCTATCCCGAACTTTTTGCAAAGCGCATTGACAACGGACTCGTTCAACTTGGTTCCGTCTCCCTGCTCGAACATGGAAAGCGCGGATTGCTTGCAGCCTACCTCCAATGACAATGCACTCTGCGAGATGCCGGCTTCGCGCCTCGCATCCCTTATTTTTCTGCAAATCTCTGATTCTAGGTTTATCACAACAACAATATTATATTATAAATTTTATCAACTTCCAACCTTTTGTTATAAACAAATATCAACAGGTTTATCAACTTATCAACTTGTGTTTATAATATTGTTTATATCTTCAGTAGATTTTTTTTATAATATCAACAGTCAATATAAACTCGTCGTTCTTCTTGTAGGGAATGCCTTCCTTCTGCAAGTACTCTATGACTTCGCCGGAAAGAATATTGCCGTTTTCTCTCAAAACCTTCTTCAGTTCTTCCCTTTTCTTTTCGAGATTGCCGTTCATTTCGTTTTGCACAATGACGGCCTCAAGTATTTTGGCTTTTCTTTCTCTTCCTTCCTGCTCCGCCTTCTCAAGAGACTCTTTCAGAGATTCAATCACGAAATCTCTGGTTTCTCCTTCAAATCTGTCGGGAACTTCGACATTTCTTTCGAGAAGAGCTATAGAATTGGGAAGAGGCGTTTTTGAAATCTCTTTTTCAAGGCCGTTTATCGTTTTCTCCAGATCGGAGATTCTGTCGAGCAGTATTTTTTCTTTTTCCTGCTGCTTACCCTTGATATCTCTTATCGATGCTTCCCACTCCGATTTATATTTTTCGTTCTCCTTGCGCAGAATTTCATTCTCCTGGCAGGTGCTTTTCAGGTTTTCGCACTCTTCAACCTTTTTTTTCAGTTCTCCGTTTTCATCTTCAAGAGATTTCTTTTTAATTTCGAGGGAATTCAGGCTGTCGGATAGTTGTTTGATTTTGTTTTCGAGCTCTACTTTTTCAAGAGCGAAGGCTTCTACGACAGCTTTTTGAACATCAAGTTCTTCAGGTTCCGCTTCTTTCGCCTCTATCTTCTCTTCGTTAGCGGAATCTTCAATGAATTCGTCCATTCCGAAAGAATTTTCACTCATGTAAAGTTTCTCCTTTCATTTCGCATCCGTCGTATATGAACAACCTGCAGTCTATGGGGCCGTTAAGAAACGGAACTCTGTTTCTATACCTCAGATTGACGCATTTTGCCAGCTCGGGATTGCCTGTTATGAGACCTCCAACCCAGCCTCTGCACTTTTCGTTCAGAAAATTGCCTATTCTCTCGTATACGGGTTTCAGTTCCTCTTCTGTTCCAAGTCTGATTCCGTATTCCGGGTTGAAGAATATTCTACCTTTCGTTTCGGGAACGGGAGTTTCGGCGAAATCGCACGCCTTGAATTCAATGTACTGGGCTACACCGGCCAATATCGCATTTGAGTGGGCGTTTTCCACGGCCTCCGGCGATATGTCGGTCGCTATTATCCTGGATTTGAATTCTTTTTCTTCTTCTTTCGCTTTTGTCTGGATTTCTTTCCAGATCTGTTCAGGTGTGGCTCCGTATTTCTGCCGCGAGAAATTGTTATTCGCCTTTTCGCCCGGTATTATTCTGTTGTACCCTTTTATCGACTGGAACGCAAAATGGGTTTTAAGAAAACCAGGCGCCCTGTTGAGAGCCATAAGCGCCGCTTCTATCGCAGGAGTTCCGCTTCCGCACATAGGCGACAGAAAAGGCTCGTTTCCATTCCACTCCATCGCCATTATGCATGCTGCTGCAAGAGTTTCCTGCAAAGGTGCCGATCCAGGTATTTTTCTATATCCTCTTTTGGAGAGCGGTTCCCCGGAAGTATCGAGATATATTATTACCTGGTCTTTTTCCCAGTACACGAAAACCGCCGCTCCTATGTTTTCTCCTCCGGAATCGGGACGTCTCTGGCACTTCTCCCTCATTCTGTCGGCTATCGCGTCTTTCGTGTAAAGCGAAGGTATTCTCGTATCCCGTATTCTGTAATTGTGCACTATGGAAGATACGGAAAAGTACCCGTCCGCCTCCAGCAGATTCTCCCAGTCTATGCTTTTTACAAGTTCGTAGAGATCTCTTATCGTCCTGCAATCCGCCCTCAGAAGAGGAACCAGAACCCTGTGGGCAGTTCTCAATTTAAGATTGAGAACCATCATATCGCGCATGGCTCCTCTGGTAACTACCGTGTTTTCGGTCTGGTCTATTATGGAATAGCCGAGATTCTTCATTTCCCGCGCCGTCCACTTTGAAAGCTCCTTGGCGCAGGAAACGATTATCGGATAGTTCTTGTCCGTCCAGATTTTCATCTTACGAAATTCTAAGAGGCATGAGTACGTAAAGGAAAGGAATGGCGCATTTTATGACGGCCGGAGAGTGTCCGTCTTTCAGTTCTATCCTGACCTCGTCATCGTCGATCGCCTTCAGCGGCTCCATCAGATAGTTAGGATTGAAGGAAATTTCGATTTTTTCTCCGATGTATTTGATAGGCACTTCATCCTTTGCGGATCCTACGTCGCTCACAACCGACATTACCGTCAGAACATTGCTGTCGAACACCATTTTGACAGAATGGGTCTCGTCCATTGTCATGACGCTCACCCTTTCGATGCTGTCGAGAAGCATCTGCCTGTCTACAACTACTATCTCGTTATTGTTCGTCGGAATGACCTGGGTGAAATTCGGAAACTTCTCTTCCATCAGTTTCGAATATATCTTCACCTTGCCTATCTCTATGCAAATCTGCGTGTCCTGAACGTAAATCTTGGCCTTTTCATTTCCGTTTATGAGCCTCATCAGCTCCTGCACGGTTTTTGCGGGAAGAACAATCTGCCTTTCCATTCCGGCTGATACTTCCATCTCTTTCTCTACGAGAGCGAGTCTTCTTCCGTCAGCCGCCACAACCGTCATCTTCTGGTTGTTGAACTCGATCATTATCCCCTTCAGAGTCCGGCGTGAATCGTCCTGGGCAGCGGCGTAATACGTCTTTCTCAGCATTTCCTTCAGAGTCTGGCTTTCCATCTCGTATACGTTCGTCTCGTCCACGGAAGGAAGAGTCGGAAAGAGTTTAGAGGAAATTCCGGAAATCTTGAAATTGGTCGATCCGCTTGTTATGTTGGCTACGTCGTTCTCGTCAGTCTCCACCTCTATCTTTCCTTCGTTCATCCTGCTGATGGAAGGTGCGAGAAGTTTGACCGGCAGCGTGGACGAACCCTCTTCGAGAACCTCGCATTCTACAGTTGTGCAGATGGACATTTCCACGTCGGTAGTCGTCAGGCGCAGTTCGTTTCCTTTCGCCGAGAAAAGAACATTCTGCAGTACGGTCACATTTACCTTCGAAGGAACCACGTTTTGAACCGACTTTACCGCTTCGCTCAAAACCGACTTCATTATTCTTATCTTCATTTTTTTCTCGCCTTGTTGTTATTGATTATAGAAAATAATTTATATAAAGTAGTTAGTAGGAATGTTGATATTGTTGACAACTTTCGAAACCCCTTTAAACAGGCTTCAAACGTAATTTTCCGCTGTTGATATTTTTTTTCATTTCTGTTTGCAAGTGTTGGTATTTTTGTTTTATGTAGATAAATGTTTACCGCTGTTGAAAGATGTCTACAGGTTTTATTCCATTTTGTCGGACAGTTTGTAGCCGAATTCCCCCAGTATCTCCTCCAGCGATTTTTTGAGTTCCTCTTCGACATCCATTCTCTTTTGTATTGTTTTGACACCGTGGAGGACTGTTGCGTGAGTCTTGTCGAATTCAGCGGCAATCTCCTGCAAACTCTTTGGAGTGTATTTGCGCGAAATGTACATTGCGAGCTGGCGCGGAGTAACCAGGGATTGTGTCCTTTCTCCGGAAAGCATCATGGTAAGCGTGATGCCGTATTTTTTGGCGACACACTCCTGTATTTCCTTTATAGTAAGCTTTTTGAGAGTCTGTTCTTTTTGTATAAGATCGCGCAAAAGGAACGAAAGGAAATCCTTGCTCATTTCCTGCGCCGGATTTGAGCAAAGTGAAACGTAAACTTTTGACAGAGCCCCTTCCATCGCCCTGACATGGCTTTTAATGTTCTCGGCCAGGAACTCCAGGGTTTTCATGGGAATGGACGGAACCAGATTTTCGGATTTCTTCTTGAGAATTGCAAGACGCGTTTCGTATGCGGGAGCTTCTATTTCCTGGACGAGTCCTCCTTCGAATCTGGAAATAAGTCGCTTTTCAAGAGCTGGAAGATTCTGAGGAGCAACGTCGCTGGTCATCACAATCTGCTTGTGTTTCGAAATCAGATCGTTGAAAGTGTTGAAGAATTCTTCCTGGAAAAGCTTTCCCCTTTGCAGAAATTGGATATCGTCGAGAAGAAGGACGTCTACCGCCCTGTATTTTTCCCTGAAGGAATCCATTCCCTTCTGCTGCACCGAGTTTACGTATTCGTTAAGGAAGGTTTCCGTCGTAAGATAGCAGACAGAAAGAGACGGATTTGTTTTTTTAAGTTCGTTTCCTATCGCCTGCATCAAGTGTGTTTTTCCAAGACCGGTCCCTCCGTGTATGAAAAGAGGATTGTTGCTTTTCTGTCCTGGATTGTTGGCTACTCCCTTTGCAGATGCAAAAGCCCAGCTGTTGGAAGGACCCTGAACGAATTCTTCGAATGTGTAGTTTTCCTCGAGCGGCGTCGTAGACATGAAAGAAGAGTTGTCTTTCTTGTGTTCGGTCGGCTTTTGCGATGGAGAGGTTACCGGCTTTGGATTGTTGATGTGGTTGGAAATGTTGGAGTCTACCGTGAATACCACGTCTTCAAGAGGATTACACCCGGCAAGAAGCAGAGATTGCTTTATTTTTTCGGAAAAGTTGTTTTTGAGAAATTCGGACGAGTAGTTGTTGGATGTGGTAAAGTGGAATACTCCGTCTTTGTTGGAAACGGAAACGATCATGGAAAAGTAGCTTTCTGACAACAACCGATCCTTGTCATCCTTGAGAGATGACAAATAAATGATTTTCGCCCTGTTCCACAACTCTTCGGCTGCAGGATCTTTTTTTAAGTCATTCATAAATTGAAAAATTTTGTACCACATACAATATACCAAGAAAATTGAAAGTTATCAACAATAAAGAATCTTCAGATGTTTTCAACTTGTAAACAATTAATGTTGATAAGTTGGAAAATTATGGAATTGTGAAATTGTGTAATTATGAAAATATGGAATTGTGGAATTGTAAAACAGCTGGAATGGTTTTAACTGGGAAAGCCACCATCTTGGTGGCGGTCTAACTTGGAAAGCACCCCTAACTGGGATAGCCGTCCGTCCCGGCGGCTGTATCAAGGAGATGCACCATCTTGGTGCGTCTCTGCGGTAACGTTCTTCCCGCCCGTTCCCACACACTCAAACTTATGCAATTTTATGTTGATAAGTGTAATATAACTGTAGATACAAGATAAATAATAATCACTTGACAGGGCTAACAAAAAACCGCTAATTAGATATTTATAAACAAAAACGCCAATTTTTATCAAAATACTATTGTCGCATAACGAAGGTAATATTTTTGTTCACAAATGGCGCAATAATTGCTATAATTTGGAGTGAATATGAAAAAAAATATGATATATGATGTTCTTGTTGTAGGAGGCGGACATGCCGGCTGTGAGGCAGCCCTTGCAGCCTCTAGAATGGGCCTTAATACCCTTCTTGTAACGTCTAAAATAGAATCGATCGCAAAAATGCCGTGCAACCCTTCAATAGGAGGTTTGGCAAAGAGTCATCTTGTATATGAGATAGATGCTCTCGGCGGAGAGATGGGACGAAATGCAGACACGACTGCCCTTCAATCAAAGATTCTTAATTCAAGCCGCGGCGTTGCGGTCCAGGCCACTCGTGTTCAATGCGCCAAGAGCGAATATGCTGAACGGATGCAATGGGTGATACGATCGCAAGATAACCTGAAAGTTCTCGAAGATAATATTGTAGATTTGATATTCGAGAAAAGCAACGAATCGAAAGACAATCAAGAATCTTTAACAGGAAGATGTCTAGGATGTATTGCCGAACACTACGGCAGCATTTATTCAACGACGACAGTTATAACAGCAGGTACCAGTTTGCGCGGAAGAATATGGATAGGAGAAGAATGTCACGAAAGCGGTGGTGATTATAGACCTGCAATCAACAGACTCTCGGAAGCACTAGAAAAATTAGATTTCAAGCTGATTAGACTGAAAACAGGAACACCGCCACGAATTGAAGCTAAAACATGCGATTTTTCAAGATGCGAAATTCAACCAGGTACACTTCCACGTCCATTGTTCCACGTGGAACATTCTACATTAAGATCGGCTAACGCAAACGGTCGGTTGTTTAAGTGTAACGTTAAACAAATCAAAACCAAACGAATTGATTTTGATTTTCGTCTTCACACTTCAGACATCGGACTTCAAACACGAAGAATGTTCCACGTGGAACATTCTATAGCTAGGCAGGTTGACAAGTTTGTGAACACTTGTAGAAAAGTTGATATTCATTGCCTGACAGCTCTTGGTTTTCGACTTCAGACTTCGAATTTTAGACCTCGGACCAGAAAAATGTTCCACGTGGAACATTCTTTGAATGAATTTCCTTGCTGGATGTCCCATACCACTGAAAGAACGCATGATATTATTCGTGAAAATCTTGATAAATCTGCTCTCTACGGAGGTAAAATTACGGGTACTGGAGTAAGATATTGTCCATCAATAGAGGATAAGATTGTTAGATTCACAGAAGCAAAATCACATCATGTCATACTTGAACCAGAGGACAAGGATGGAAAAATCATATATCCGAATGGTTTGAGTTGTTCACTGCCAAGGGATGTCCAGGAAAATATGGTTCATTCTGTTCCTGGACTGGAACACGCAAAGATATTGCAGTATGCGTACGCGATAGAATACGACGGCATAGACTCTCGTGAATTGAAGCACTCTCTGGAATCTAAAAGAATAAGAAATCTTTATTTTGCAGGTCAAATCAACGGAACGACCGGTTATGAGGAAGCAGCAGCGCAGGGGTTGATGGCCGGTATAAACGCCGCTTTGTCAGTTTCAGGTCGTGATCCGCTTGTATTGAGCCGACAAGACGCCTACATAGGTGTGATGATTGACGATCTTGTCACTAAAGGCACTGACGAACCGTATAGAATGTTTACAAGCCGCGCGGAGAGACGTCTGATTTTACGTCAGGACAATGCTCGTTTTAGATTGGTTGACGCGATTGAGAAGGTTGGCATCGCAGAAAAATCAATGGTTGAATCTATCCGTCTTGTCAATGAATTCATAGTCGGAAAACTAAGGAAAAAAAACGCAAAATGGGTTATAAACCATGTAGACGGTATTAACCGCCATGAAAAAGTATCAAATATCGAGAAAAAATTCGAACGCGAAACTGGCATTACGCAAATGCAGAATAACGGTAGGAATGAATCAAAAAATGCTGAATATGCCAGACTGCGTGAATTGTCAGAAATAAAGCAGGCGATTTTCAATGATGATACGAAATACGTGCATCCTGAAAGATGGTTCAGTGCAGATGAGATATTGAATGAATTGAATATTATGCGACACTATCTGCCGTACATCGAACAGGAGAAAATTGCTGCGAGAAGGGCGAAGGAAGACGAGAAGATTGCGATTCCCGGATGGCTCGACTACGACAAACTTTCTGCTGTAAGGTATGAAAGCAGGGAGAAATTGAAGAAAACACGACCTGAAACACTGGCGCAGGCTGCGGGCATACCAGGTGTCAATCCCGCTGACATAGCAGTTCTTGCGATAATTATTAAAAGGGGAAGAATTTAGAAGGCGAGATTTGTGTATCAAGGTGCAGGGAGATTTGATATAATTGGCAATGCAAAATCTAAAATGTAATCAGGAGAAAAATCATGATAGGAAGTTTTGAGAAGAAAGCGGTATTATTTGCGGTGTCGGCCGCCTGTCTTTTCACAAACGCCGATGTCAATCCGCAGGATGACTATTTGACGGTGGACCTTTCCGAGCAGACAGTCAAGTTCGCCGTCAAGGAGAATTTGAGTATGGAAAGCAGCGCGTTCTTCCAGATTGATTCAGGATCTCCCTTGGCGTCCCTAACAGTATCCGGCCTGCCGTCCGGGGTCAAATTCGACAAATCGAAATTGTGGATTTCCGGCGCGCCTGCGAAAGCGGGCGTATACTATGTTGTCTGCAAAGCGAAAAACAAGAACGGTTTCACCCATAGCGCCATCCAGATATGGAACGTGGGCAATGCGTCGAACGGCGATTATGACAACATCAATCTCTCAGAATGGTTCGATACCGATGTTCTGGACAATCTCGCAACCGGATATGAGATAGAAGAAATCTGCACGAATCTGAAGCAGGTCTCCGGTCTGCCGCCGGGATTGAAATTCATATCGAGCAAGTGCGATTCTTCGGGAATGTGTACAGCGTGCGGGGGCTTTATCAACGGGATTCCGACAAAGGCCGGCAAATACAAGTTGACTTTCGCGGATTACTCGTCCAACAAAGCCGTAAAAACAATCATCGTGCAGGATTCGGGCTGCCGCTGGCTCAATGTCGTTTCCACGGACGTATCCCGCGGAACAGTCTCCGGCTCGAAAGTGTATGCGGTCGGAGCAAAGGCGAGCCTTTCCGCCAAACCCGCGAAGGGGTATTATTTCGCCGGGTGGTATTTGGACGAAGAATGCACAGAGCCTTTGTCCGGAACGACGAGCGGAGACTGGAGGAAGGCGTCGGATTCGGTGACGGTCACGCACGACATTGCCGACTCCGGAATCCACGCGAAATTCGTTTCGGCCGGCGAGGACTACATCGATATAATGTTTGCGAGTCTCGACGGGGACGTATGGTATGTCGATACATCATGGACAGATTTCATGTATCTGGCGGTCTACTCGGAAACCTTGCCGGCCGTGACGGTAAAGGGTCTGCCCGCAGGCATCAAGTACGATAAGAAGGAAATGGTGTTTTCGAGCGATCCGTCGAAATTGAAACCGGGCGCAGGCGATGTGCAGATCTCGGTGAAAACGGCAACTGGAGCGACGGCGAGCAGGACGCTCAAAATATTCGTGCCGAACATCGAGAGCGACGTGCTGGACGGCCTTGACTATTCTGAAGAAGCATACGAAACGACGATCGGCGTGTCCGACGCGTGTTCGCCGGGGGATATTGTCTATTTCGAATATCCAGACGGATGGAAAGTGACGGCAAGCGGACTTCCGGCGGGCATGAAACTGACGTCTCAGCAGGGAGGCTGCTGCGGGATGTCCGCCAGCGGAAGCATCGGGGGAATCGCCACGAAGCCGGGCGTGTACACTGTCACTCTGACCGGGAAAAAAGGCTCTCAAACAACAAAGGCCACAATCACAATAAGGGTAAATCCCATTCCCGAATACGCCGTGGGTATGTTCAATGGACAATTGGTCGACGATGACGGCAACGTGCAGGGAACGGTTTCAATGACAGCTACGGACCAAGGCAAACTTACGGCGAAAGTCGTGTGCGGAGCAAAGACGTACACATATTCGGCGAAGAACTGGGAATGCATCGAACCCGGCCTCGTGAGCGCATATTTCGAAAAGAATTCGTCGAAAGAATCGAGTTCACTGACGATCATGGTGTCTGAGAACGACTGGAACAGCGTATCGCAGGCGGAAGGAGAGTTTTCGCTGTATATCTCGGGCGGATGTTGCTCTCCCGGGGAGAACGCGGATTACACCATTGGCGCGTTCCAAAGGAATCCTCTCGGCAAACCGACCGTGGAGGAGGCGGAAGAAATCATCAACAGCCTCGCGGGAACGTACAAGTGCGATATCGAAGGATGGGACAACGGCTGCGATATCATAGGCGTCTATTGTCCCGAATGCCATGTCGGCGGATCTTCGTACAAACCGCCGTTCAAAGTCGTTGTAGACAAGAAGGGCGTCGCCAAACTGTCGGGCATCCATCCTGACTACGGTGCAGCCGTATCGGCGAGCTCGCAGGTGATGTTCGACGGCGAGAGCGTATACGCCTTATTCTACCCGCAGGTGAAAGTAAACGTTTGCGGCGAAACCGACAGCGGCAAGATGGTTTGCTACAAGGAACAGATGGCCGTCCCGGTCAAGATATATTTTTGGTAGAGTTGAAAGAGTTTCTGGTTTCTGGTAACTGGGAAAGCACCCCTGCTAGGGCATCAGCGTTGCGGACTCGCAACGCTCGGAGGATATGCCGTCCTGGCGGCTACCCAAGGAGATGGAGCGTCCCGCTCCGTCTTCCCCCTCCATATTGACGCGGCAAGATGCACCCCTGCTAGGGCATCCGCTTCGCGGACGGTCTTCGACCGGGGGATATGCATCTCCTTGATTGCCCACGCTCCGTCAAGTCCCCGCCACACCAAGGAGATGGATATCCCCCGAGCGGGATGCACCTGCGACGAAGTCGTCAGGTCGGCTGAGCGCAAGATGCACCTGTCGCGAAGCGATCAGGTTCCCCGACGAACGAAGTGAGGAGCCTTGCGAAGCAAGGTCACAAGAGGGTGCGCGCGAACCGCGAAGCGTATCCACCGACCGAATGTCGCTGCCGAAGGCAGTCGCTAGAGTGGTGCCGCAAGGGCCCGCGCGAGCCGCGATAGCGGTGGCTACGGGGTGCGTCCCGCTCCGTCACTGACTGGGAAAGCCGCGCGGGGGGATGAAAACGGGCGAGAGAAGGCGGAGGGGGCGGCCAAAAACACATTTTTTTAGGTCAAAACAAAAAAAATCGAATTTCCCCCTTGCGGGGGAAGGAAAAGTTTGGTAATATATGGGAGTAAAACGAGGAGGACAAATATGAAAAAACTATTGTTTACAGCAATTTCAGCGCTATCGATATGCGCTTTGGCGGATAATGCCGATAGCAGATTCGTGTCCGGTACGACATTCACCGGGAAAACCAGCGGCACTGCGTTCGCCATAGGTGAAGACGATGGGACTCCGGCCTATGACGCAGATCAGGACACCCAGTGGTGGGCTACGTCGGGGGCTACGTCGGGTGATGTCGAAGGTGTCTACACCAATGCTGGAGACCTTGCGACTTATCCTTTAGCCAGCAATCGTCCGACCCAGTGGGCAGGCGAGAATGAGGCAATTGCTCTCCAGATAACGGATGCCTCCGTTCCCCTGTACCGCAACATCAAGGATACGAAGGGCGATGTGGTCGATTTTAAAGATCCGACTGCGGAGCCGTATTGGTGGGATTTGACGTCCGATGGCGCGATAACATTCGATTCGCTCGTTCTTTTCACCGCCGCCGACGGAGCGCCGTCGCTGGACGCTGAAGACAAGCTAGTCGTCTGGCTCCTGGGAGAGGAAGAAGGGGACAATCCTCAGACAAACCTGATGATTACGGCGGGATACCATCTTACTGGTGATACGATGGTTTCTACAAACTATGTGGTTAATAACGTCAATGTCATGCCAGGCGAGTGGAATCGCCTTACAATCGCGGTGGATACTGTAACCCCAGGAGAGAATCCAACGGCACAATTCACAGTTTACGTGAATGGGACAAAGGTAGTGGCAAAAACAGAGGATGAAAGCGCGGAAACTTATGATTCCTTCTATAGCAGGGTTCAACCTACGGAAACAGAAGCTACTCGCCTTGCCGGTGTCGGCTTCAAGGGAACAGGCGCGGTCGATGATTTGACCTTTACGACCGTCAATCCGTTTGTTGCTCCTGAACAGAAGTATTTCTCGGCTGGAGAGAAGGAGTATTTGACATTTGCCGAAGCGGTAGCGGATAACGCCACGGAGATTACACTACTTCAGAACTATGATGCATCGCAAGAAGAAGACGGATATGTCGCTCTAAATAGCGGTACGGTTACACTGACCATAGGAACTTACAATATAAACAATACGGGAGATAGCAGCGCGATTGATGTCGAGGGTGGTGCACTTACCGTGCTTGGAACCGGTATAATCAGCGGAGGTACGGATGCATCTGCGGTTTATGTTGGTGCGGACGGTACAGTCGTATTCGGTACGTCGGCTGGCGGTGTTCCTGCTATAAATGGTTCTATATATGTGGAAGAAGGCGCAACGGTCAAGTATTTGGGCACACCGACGTCGATTGCTCTTGAAGGCGATGGAAGCCCCGCATGGTCTAAAGAACCAGACGAAGACGGGTACTACACGATTGTGTTCGGCGGCGGCGGAGAAACGCCGACGGTCACGCCTGGCGGATCGGCTGTGGTGGATTCTGCGGAAGCAGCGGCGGCTGTGACGATTTCTGCGCCGACAGATCTTACAGGAAAGGCTCTTGAGACGTATCAGGGCTACTTTACGAAGAACGTGTCTGGTCCTGATGGTGGAAAGTACACTGTCACCGCCGTGTTGAACAGCGATGGTACGAATGCGCTGGAGACGGCGACGGCAAGTGCGACGACAGGTACGGTGTTCAATGCGGTCTCTACATTGCTCACGGGTAGCGATCTCTCTAAGAGCGAGACTGTCAGCGGCCTTGAGCCCGGCTTCTACTACTCGATCGATTCGGGTTCGGCATTGGGAACTTTGACGCACCCGGCGGGTCAGCTTTGCTCGGGAAGCGGTTCTGTCACGCTGACGGTGAAGAAGTTTGAAGGCAGCGGCTTCTACAAGGTGATTGCCTCGCCGACGCAGATTGAGTCGACGGAGCCTACGGAGCCGTAACCTTCAAAAAAGAAGGATAAGGAAAATAAAGGCGCGGGCAACCGCGCCTTTATTGTTGGCAAGGGGAGTGGGGGTGCTTGACGGGGGCAATCAAGGAGATGCATATCCCCCGGTCGAAGACCGTCCGCGAAGCGGATGCCCTAGCAGGGGTGCATCTTGCCGCGTTAATATGGCGGGGGTAAGACGGAGCGTGGGCAATCAGGGAGATGCGGCATCTTGCCGCGTCAATATGGCGGGGGAAGACGGAGCGTAGGCAATCAAGGAGATGCATATCCCCCGGTCGAAGACCGTCCGCGAAGCGGATGCCCTAGCAGGGGTGCATCTTGCCGCGTCAATATGTAGGGGGGAAGACGGAGCAAGATGCTCCATCTCCTTGAGGGACGGCAGCGGACGGAGCGTAGGCAATCAAGGAGATGCATATCCCCCGGTCGAAGACCGTCCGCGAAGCGGATGCCCTAGCAGGGGTGCATCTTGCCGCGTCAATATGGAGGGGGCGGACGGAGCAAGATGCTCCATCTCCTTGGGCGGCACCCTGCCAGATGAAAATATTTGTTGATATTCAATACTGTTTTGTAGTAAAATATACGAGGTGCATTGTCGCAATGTGATAATGCACTCTGTAATTATGCACTGAAAAAAGGAGTTGGATTGAAGCATATTGCTAGAGCAAAAGGGCTTTTCAAGCCTTTAATCGCCGTTGCGACGGCGATTGTCTGCCATTATGCATCTTTCGGCGCGGGGACTTTCATCGAGCCTTCAAAAGTATCCGGCATGGGCGGCGCGAAGGGCGGCGACCTCATGCGCCTTATCGACAACAACGACGGCACGTTTGATATCGTACATATTTTCACAAACACCGTAACATCGACATTTTCCGTTCCGGCGGACAACAACATCGTGTCAGGCTCCATGCGCGCACTTGTCGTCGCCGGCGGCGGCGCGGGTTCGGGCAACTGCGGAGGCGGCGGTGGTGCGGGCGGTCTCATCTTCACCAATTTCGAGGCGGTTGTCGCTGGCGATTATCAAATTATGGTCGGTGCGGGCGGTAAAAAGTCGGCTGGCAATGCTCTTGGTGGGAAAGGTTCGGATACGACCTTTACTTATGCGGGTAAAATCTACACGGCTCTGGGTGGCGGTAACGGCGGTAGATATGGCTCGACGGCGGGCGCGGCCGGCGGTTCGGGCGGCGGGGCTTGCGGTGGCGGCTCGGTAGGTGCGGGCAATCAGCCAACGTCGGCTTCGGGCGGTTTTGGCCATGCAGGAGGCAAAGGTGCCGGTAGCAATCGAGGCGGCGGTGGCGGCGGTGCCAATGGCCCCGGCTTGGCTGCTACCGGCAACGATGGCGGCAAGGGTGGCCCGGGGCTTGAATATGACATCTCCGGCGAGTCTGTCGTCTATGCCGCTGGTGGTGGCGGTGCGGGCATTAGCGGCGGCGCGGCTGGTGCTGCGGGCGGTTCGACGGCAGGTGCCGGTACACCAGGCGCGCTCAATCTTACGGGCGGATCTGCCGATCCGGGCTCCGGGTCTGGCGGCGGTGGTGCCGCTGGCGGCGGCGGGACCTCTTACGGCGGTGCGGGCGGCAGCGGGACAGTCATCATCCGCTACACCGTAGGCAAGGCTATGGCGGACGGTTCGACCGTTTACGAGATCAAGGACGACGGACAGTTCACCCTTCCGAAAGCGGCGCTCGTGCGAATCCTCGCAGTCGGCGGCGGCGGCGCGGGCGGCAGCGGAACTGTTGGACAGAATGGCGCGGGTAACGGTGGCGGCGGCGCGGGTCGTCTTATCGACGGGACTAACATTCTTTTTGCTGCGACGTACGACATTGATGTCGGCGCTGGCGGAACGAATGCGGTAAACACAACCGCGTCCACTTCAGGCGGCGACGGCAAGCCGACATCCATTTCCACTAACGGCGTAAATGTCATTTACATGCCCGGCGGCGGCGGCGGCGGTGTAAGCGGAGCGACAGCAGGACGCGCCGGTGGTTCGAGCGGCGGTGCTTCCAAGGGTGGAACATCGGCAAATCCAGTCTCTACATACGGCGGCCTAGGCAACATTGGCGGCACATCGTCGGTCAACAGAACAGGCGGCGGCGGCGGCGGCGCGGGAGGACAAGGCGGCAATGCGTCAAGCACGTCTGTCGCAGGCGATGGCGGCAAGGGTTATGAATCGAATATCACCGGCGAGCCAGTTTTTTACGCGGCAGGCGGCGGCGGCGGTGCGCGTACAGGCACTGGCGGCGCGGGCGGCAGCGGAATCGGCGGTACGGGCGGTGGCGCAGGCGCAGGTTCGGAAGGCAAGATCGGTACCGGTTCCGGCGGCGGCGGCGGCGGCAACGGAAACGCGGCAGGCCCTGGCGGTAGCGGTATAGTCGTAATCCGGGTCATCAGGTACATGCCGGTCAAGCCGGAAGACAATCAGGCATTCGAGTACGATGGCGATTACCATACGATTGCTTTCGACGACGAGGCGGTTGCCGTTTCCGGCGTTGTTTCTACGAATGCAGTGGGTACGTACACGACGACTTTCACGCTCAAAGAGGTAAACGGCGTCAAGTACGTATGGAGCGACGGAACAACCGCCGCGATAACACGAACCTGGAAGATCACGCCGCCCGCGCTCGTCATCGATTCGTTCTCGCTCGAAGGCTGGCAGGTCGGAGAGGCGCCGAACAAGCCTGTGATAGACTCTACGCCGAGGGTAGGCGACAGCGAAGTCGTGTTCTACTATTCGACTTCCGCCGAAGGCCCCTGGACAGACACGACTGTTCCGGACGCGGCGGGAACGTACTACGTGAAAGCGGTCATAGAGAGCGAAAACTTCACGCACGACCATGCAAACGACCCTGTGGCGCAATTCTCGCTTTGGGAATGGGATGGAGAAAAATACCCGTCGTATCTCGGCTACCATGCGGATATCTACGCGCCGGTTTTTGAAGGCGAGGCCGTCGAGAAATTCGCGATGCTTGTCAGGATTTCGACCTCCAGTCCGAAGGATTTCTATAAACAGGCGAGAGCGGACGGCAGCGACGTGCGATTCACGGACGCGGACGGCAATCTTCTGCCTTTCGAAGTCGATACATACAATCCGCAAGGCGATTCGTTCTACTGGGTAAAAGTCCCTTCATACGCATCCGGCGCTTATGCATGCACCATAAACTGGGGCGACACAGGCGAAGAAATCGAAGGCGAGACGAATTACCGTTTCCGCGAAGTTTGGGACGGATATGTCGGCGTATGGCACATGAATGACGCCGCCGATTCGTCTGCGAACGACATGAAATCGGCGTTAGGCTCGAGCGCCCGGACGACAAACGGGTATTTCGGTTCTGGCATCGGGGCGTCCGCGTCAGGGTCTCCATATATTTCCGCCGAAGCTGCCGAAGCGATGAAAAACCTGACCAACGGGAATTTCACCGCGTCTTTCTGGATGAAGTTCGACGACAGCGCGGCTATCGGCGCGCCGTTCCTTTTCGGAAGACGGAGAAACGCGTCGGCCAACGGCGGCTGGGCGGCGCAGGTGTGGAGCCAGAATTTTGCAACCTCGCTAAGCATCGGCGTCTACAGCGGGGTAGCCGGTGACGGAAAGTTCTCGACAAGAACCGTAGACGGCTTCGAGAAGAACGTCTGGTACAGGATGGATTTTGTCCTGGGCAGCGAATACACGCTTTACGTGAACGGCGTAAACAAAGCCTCGTTCGCTCCGGGAGACATAGCGAATCCGCTCGATGAAGCGACGAAATTCTATATCGGCGGTTTGGATACGGGCAACACGCTCAAAGGGGCGATGGACGAATTCCGCATCAGACCCGGCGGTGTAGACACGTCTTCATCGCAGTTCAAGGCGGAGCAGGCGCAACTGACGCAGGAGGAGACGGACTTCGGCGTGATTGTCCTGACGCCGGATGTAACGCTCAAGAACCGCTGGGTCGTTCTGCCCTCCGTATCGCCCGACACATGGCCTGCGGGAACGACGGGCGACGTCGATCCGGGACTTGCTTCGCACGGAACTGTCGAATGGGTTTTCTCCAATCCTGCTACTTCCGAAGTGCTGACGAACGCCATTCCGTCGGAGGCGGGAGACTGGCGGCTCGATTTCTTCGTAAAGCCGGGCGCGAGCGGTACGCGTTCATGGGAAGGACTTGAATACCAGTGCGGCGGTGTTTCGATTTTCGAAGAGTTCCCGTACAGCAACCTCGGCGGAACGGCAGGCAGTTCTACGCTGTCCGGCCGCGTCCTTCTTGCGAACGACGATTCGAACGAAGCCTGTCCGGTCGAAGGGCAGGCGTACTGGCTTGCGGCCGGTAGCGGAACTACGTACTGGGTTCATCGGAATGAAGTGGAGAAAGGCAATTTCAGCCACATGACCGAGGCGACAGTACACGATCTCTATTCCACTACCGGAAACGATGAGCTGTGCGGATCGACTGCGATATGGCATATTGACAATGCGCGTATCGGCAATGTCTACCCTAGCGACGCATCCAAATACGCAGACTATCCAGATCGTGTCTACATGCCTGTTTCTTCGTCGGCCGGGCCGTTCACGTCGCCGACGGCTGCGCCTGGACTTGCGGAGACAGCGCATATCGTGTTGAGAAACGTGGAAAACGCCGCCGTTTATTCGCCTTGCTACACGAACGGAATCGGAACGATTTATTTCGATGCCGCCAACGCCGGAACGAGCGCAACGGGCGAGGGATACGGAATATGCGTCGAGTTCGCGACAGTTGCGACGAACGGCATGGATTCCGCCGGCAATCCTTTCGAGACGGCACCGGCGACGGACGAATTCGTCCATCAAATCGTACCGGCGTACGATGAGGAAACGCAGGACGATGAAGGCGTAGACATCATAGTCCACCACGATGCGGAAACAAACCTTTTCGCTTACGCGAAGTGGGAGGCCGTAGATGTGATACCGCTCAAGCGCGACGATACGGAATCTTTCGTCCGTCTCGACGTCACAAACCTCGTGCAACTCGCGATATCGACAGGCGGAAGCCAAAACAATTTCTACCGCATCATAGTCCCCGACATCAATTACCGCGGCCCCATCCGTTTCAGGATTAGAAGAACCGAAGTCAATCAGAACTACGCTACGAATCCTGACGGTGCGGCGTTCATCCTTATTGACAACGTGATAGTTTCCTATCCGCCGATGAAGACGGATCTCGGTCCTCTCGGCAAGTTCGATCCGTCGCTTGGCGGCGATGTGGCTCTCGGCTGGGAAAATGCGTTCACGACGCCGTTCCCGTCGATAACCGACGACGCAATCTACGCGCGCGCCACGACTAACGTATTCGCCAACCCCGGAAATCCGGCGGCCGATCCGTCGAAATTCGTCGTTTCTGCGAAGGCGCACTACAGGTGGCGCTATCTCGAGCAGCAGTTCGAGCCGGAAAGCGGCTGGCTGTCGGTGCGCATCCCGCCCGCAGCGGACTACGCGGCGGAGGATCCTCTCCAGCTCACCGCCGGTGAAATCGGAGATGTGGAATTCTGGTACGAGTCCGTACAGAACGCGCCGTACTACAGGTACGTCGACTACACAGGACGCAATCTCGGCGTCGACGGCTATTCCGAGGAGATACGCGCCGTGACGAACGCATACTGGAACGCGCAGGGCGGAGTCGTCGGAAAACTCGAGACCGGCGGAACGAACTGGTTCGTGCGTTTGAGGCAGGGGGCGAGCCCCTACGAGAGCGTCAACCTGCTCTACAAGACGATCGACGTCGACGGAACGGAGAGCGCGGAGGCGAAAACAGTGGAGATGCGCCTTTGCGGAGACAACATCTGGCGCGGATACCTGAAGACGATCGCCGACGGCGACGACGACGTCCCCGACATTGCGATGTTCAAGTACAGGTTCGAGGCTCTGAACCGCCAGACGGAGGGATCGGTGGAGTTCGAGGAGAACACGGCATATTTCAAGCCGAGGGAAAGCTCGTCCAAACTGCCCGTCACAGGCTATGTCGACGAGCAGGCCGACGGCGAAGGCTGGGAAACGGTGCCGTGCGATTTCGCGACGGGCTACTTCCTCTTCCAGCTCGACACCGATACGCTTTCGCTCTCGATCGTCCATTCGGACTTCCAGAATTTCAACGCCTGGAACGACGCGAAGGGGACGGTGTTCGTCGGCACTTCGACCTCCGACGATTCGAAATCCGGCACGTCTTCGAGATCGCGCGCAATGTACGAAGACTTCTCCGCGTGGGGGGACATGTCGAAAACGAACGTCCTCTGGCAGGAGAATTTCATCAACAACAGCACGACCCAGTATGCGGGATGGGAAGACTACAAGACGTTCAGCGGACTTACGACCGAGAACGGATGGACTGCAGGCCAGGGCCAGTGGGTGAACCAGTACTACCGCGACACGCAGCTCGTCGGCGGACTCGTCCAGCGTTCGTTCAAGATGGAGGGCGAGGGGCGCGGATATCTCCAGTTCGTCGACGCGGCGACGGTACCGCGCGGACTCGACACGGTAAGCTTCACCGCCCGCATCGGACAGTCGGTCAGGGAGACCGACATAAGCTACTACGACGCCGACGTCAAATCGTCGATGTCCAACTACGTATTCTTCGCGCGCGGCGCCTTCGACCTGAAGAAAAACAAGGATTTCAGCGGAAACGCGAGCCTCTCGCTCATCGCGAACTACAGGCCGCGCGTAGGCTTCTACGAATTCCGCTTCGAGCAGGAGATCGCCGCGCTCAACAGCGCCAAGACCGCAGTAACCGGGATAAACGCCAAAGGCCAGTACTTGAAGCTTTTCAGGTGGAAATACAACAGCAAAGGAAAACTGGTCGCGACTCAATTGACGGGCAAGAGTCCGTCGAAACTCCAGAACCCAGTCAACATGCCTGAGGCTAGCGGGCTCGGCGGAAACTACCTTCCGATGTTCATTTCCGTCTCCAACGAAACGAGCGGCGCCGTCATGATAATGGCCGGCATCAGGCGCGACGGGCGCGACGGGGGGCGCGACGGGATTTCGGCGACCGCCGGGCAGTCTGACCAGTCTAACAAGAGCTACGCTATGCTCGTCTACAGGGACAATTCGGAAGACAAGCTCACGTGCGGCACGTACGGGCTTCTCTCGGCCAACTGCCCGGGCGTCTTCGACCAGCCGTATTTCTACGACAAGCCTGCCGTTGCGACCGTAGGCTCGCCTTTCCCCGGCTACAACTACCTGGATTGGTATTCGACCTGCACGATGACTTTCGCCGGCACGGCGACATCCTGCCACGCCGCGATATCGGGCGGCAACTGGAGCATCATGCCGGGCCGCATGGAACCGTTCTACGTCAGCGGCACGCAGTGGGGAATCAGGGCCAGCACCCCCGAGGAGCCGCTTTTCGTCTATACCGCCCCTGCCGGAACGACGAAGTTCGGCGACGAGCCGATCGCGGTCACGAACGTCACGGGATTCGGCACGGCGGGGAAGGCCGGTTCGACGTACGTGTTCAATATCAGGTCGATCGACAACTGCTCCGTCAAGATTGCGGACGGCGCCGAGGTGGACGACGTCCACAACGACATCGTGATCGACGATGTCGTGCTCACGCAATGGCGCGGCGGCGACTGGAACGACACGCTCAACCAGGCGGAGCTTTCGAAGATTGTCCCCAACTGGAGTTCCGACGACGGCGGTTCGGCGGGCCACACGAACTTCCTGTTCACGTCTGCGTGGGTCACGAACAACGCGGTGCTCCTCTCCGCGCGGCGCACGTACCCCGACAGGCCCAGTTCGATCAGGACGCCGCTCTTCGACGGCATGTACGGGCGCGGCATAGGCCTTGGCATGATTTCCTTCGAGTACGAAAACGCGCAGACGAACGCGAACGTGCTCGTCCAGATTGCGACGAACGGCGTGACGTACGCGACCGTCAACGCGATAGACGATTTCGACAATCTCAAATGGACGACCGTGACGAACTTCGATTTCGGCGCTTCCGGCATCACCGATTCCGACCGCAAGAGCGGATCGCGCAGCTGCTATCTGGGGCTTCACGGCGTCGCGGGCTTGATGCGTCTCGTGATCGACCCCAAGATCGCGCAGGCGGTCGCCGGTTCGCAGAATCCCTCCGCGTTCGGCGAGATCACGATCAAGAGCGTGTTCTGCCGCGACGAGCCGGAGCTTGACAAGTCCAGCTGGTGGGGGTGGAACCTGCGTACGCTCGGGCAGGACGAATCGGGTCTGGACAGCGAAAAGCGCATGTTCCTCTACGATCTTACGAAGGACCCCTCGCGCATAGGTCTTTCGTTCGCGCTGAACAATTCGACAACGGACGGCATCGACCCGACGAAGAGCGAGGAATACAAGCAGCACGCGCCTTTCCTCCAGACGCCGACGTTTGCTACGAATCTCGTGGGAGAAGTGTCCTTCCGCGCGCGCAAGTACGATGCGTCCTCGCAACAGCCCGGACAGGTCACGCTTTTCGGCTCCGTGACAGGCAGCGTGGACGGACGCTGGACGAAGCTCAAGGTGTTCTCGATCACCAACACGACGTATGGAACGTATTCCTACAAGACCGACCCGAACGATACGTATGCCGCGTTCCGCCTTGCGGTGACGGGCGTGAGCGGCATCGTGGACACGCAGATGTCCAACGAGTCGCCCGAAGGCTACGACGATCCCGTCAGGGTGCTTCTCGACGAGGTAGCCGTATTCGAGGCGATCCGCGCGAAAATCGGATTCCTGAACGTCGGCACGATCAAGAACACCGACACGTACTCCGCGCTCGACACTGCGAAGGCCGTAGCCGGAGTGCCGGGCGAGGAGTGGCAGCCGCTCTGCAACGAAAGCTGGGGCGTCCAGTGCGAAATCTACCCGGCGCAGCTCGGCGACGAAATCGATTTCGACCGCGCCGGTGGCCCGACCGTCATCCTCCACTGGTTCAACGGCGACAGCCCGTGGGGTTACGACAACTGGAAGAACGCGGCGGGCGCGAAATCGGCGTTTCTCTCCAAGGCGACCGACTCGAACATGGTGTACAGGTCGAGCTATCTCTCGAGCCCCGACGCGGTGATTCCGCTCTCCACCGCGTCCGGACAGGTCGTCCAGTACATGCTCGAAGTAGTCTACTACACGAAGGAATCGTCGCAGCCGCTCACGAACCGCCTCTCGTCCGCCGAATGGCAGAACCCGTCGTGGTACTTCCCGATCGACAAGAACGCCGGCGCGGACTCCTTCAGCGCGTACTCGATACTCGATACCGTGGCGCCGCACTGGGCGTGGATAAACGAAGTGAACATCTACGGCGAATACGACAGCAACTACGAAAACTCCGACAAGAATTTCCAGTACGTCGAAATCGCGGTTCCGCAGGAGGCCGACATAACCGGCTGGAGCGTCGAGCTGCTCGATCCGTACGAGAACAACGGCTACGTCTACACGAACGTTCTGGGCAGGTTCGGCACCGGATTGCTGTCGGGCAAGAAGTCGATCGGCGCCGCGTCGAACATGACCTTCCGCGTCCTCGGCAACAAGGCGGCGTGGACGAGCGGCAACCTGAAATACTCCGACGGCACGCTTGACGGCGTCTGGGAAAACGACATCGTCCGGCAGCAGACGCAGGTGTTCACGTCGGCGGGGGAGATTTCGGCGATCGATCCCATCGGCCTCAGACTCGTCAGGGCGAGCGGAATCGTCGAGCACGAGATAGTGGTGCGCGGTCTCGACTGGTTCTCCCAGTTCGACGACGAGAACGCCGAGGACTACACCAATGTCGTCAACTACCTCAACACGACGACTCCGACGAAAGGCTTCTTCTGGGTCGGAGACGACGAAGGCGGCGCATCCAACTCGCGCGGCGTGTTCACCGGATCCGGCGCGGTCTCGAACGAGTGGAACGACACTATGGTCCGCACGCCCGGCAGGATAAACCAGAACCAGTTCATAAATCCCGACCACCCGACGCCGAACGGATCGTCGATTCTGATCTACGCAAACGTCGACATGACCGGCGGCCACATCTACCAGACCGTCGGCGACGCCGTCAAGACGAACGAAAGCCAGATAATCGTCATCAAGAAGGGAAGCGAGATCGGCACAAACATCACGTACACGGTCGACAGCTGGTACGAACTCGGCAATGTTACCACGAACGGACGCGCGGCGGCGTGGAGCGAAGTTCCGGGCGAGGCGCGCACGTACGTCGTGAACGTGGGCCTGTTCGCTTCGAACAACATAACGGTCGAAGCGTCCGCCGCAGTGGCGTCGAATCTTGTCGACCTCGGCATCACGGACGACAACGTCTACAAGCCTGCCGTGATGAAGTGGCTCGAGACGGGAAGGGACGCCTACGGCAATCTGTGGGAGGCTGCGGATTCCGGCGAAGTGAAGCTTGCGAAATTCATACCGCTCCACCGTCCCGGCGAACCGCAGGACATGACGCTTACGGAAATGTACTGGCTCGACATGGATCCGACCGTCGGCAATCTCGGCCTCGTGGCGGGAATAGGGGATGTTCCGGGTCCGGTGATCGTGGACGGCTACGCGGGAAGCGCGTCGGTTACGAACGTCCGCATGAGCGTATTCATGTCCATAACGAATCTCGCGACCGGGGCGCACTGGACGCCGTACATTCTGCGCGGAATCGACTACGATCTCACCTCGTGGAAGTACAAGGAAGCGGGCGGATCGTGGGACAGCGCGACGTTCAAGATCATAGGCGTTCTTGCAAACGGCCTCACGAGCGAATCGGCGAAGCGCAACAGGATACCGCTGAGGTGGTTCGTATTCGACGAAGACTCGTTCGATCCTGTCACGTGCAAGTCGGTCATCGACGTCGAGCATCCGTATTCGCCCGACTCGCCGGCGTACTACCAGGGCTTCAAGGAATGGATGCTCGAGCACGGAACGGGAACCCCGGTGTTCTACGGCTGGGATCTGGACGACCGCAAGAGCGTGTTCACCACGGAAATCTTGAAAAAGGAGAATTATCTGCATGAGTAGGATCAAGGCAAAAGCGTTTGCCGCACTCGCGGCCATCGCGGCGGCGTTCCTCGCCGGATGCGGCGGGGATTCCGCCGTAGGAAATGCGGCGCCGGGCGCCGCAAACGAAACGTCGGTTTCGGACGCAGCGTCGACGAACGCGCAGGAGAAGGCTGTCGAGAAAGATCCCGTGAAGCGCAGGATGAGCGACGAGGAGTACGTGAAGACGCTCGACAAGCGCCATCAGGAACGGCGCGAGATAATGAAGAAACTTTCTGCGGCCAAGGCGAATCTCGAAAATGCCAAAGGGGCGGGGGCTCCGGCGGACGAGGTGCGCGCTCTCGAAGGGGAAATGAAAAAGGTTCTCGCGGAGATGAAGCGGCACGAGGCCGAATCGCGCGCCATGGTTGGCGCGAAGATGCAGCAGGATATGATTGATAATGGACAAAACAAGTAAGGAAGGTCCGACGCCATGAAAATGAATACTGTAAAATACTTTGCATTCGCGGCAGCGCTTCTTGCAGGCGCGGCGGCCAGAGCGTCCGGGACGAACGGCGATATATACGAAATCCGCCCGTGTACGCAGGAAGGCGTAGCCAGGGACGCCTGGGCGACGAAGGCCGAACCTCTCGATTCGGGCGTAACGGCCTACTTCAACATGCGTCTCATCCAGGGCGCCAGCCAGGACAACGAGCGTGCTGCGGGCGGCGAGAACTCGGTATGGTATCTCGATTACGACGGACTTGGCTCCGAGACGCTGTACGAATACTACTTCCCGCTGCAGGTCGGAATATACGTGTCCGGCAGGCTTACGTACGCAACGCTCATAAGCTGGAAGGCCGACAAGGCGAGCGGCTTCACGGATCTCATATTCGAGTACACGACCGAGCCCGGCGATTTCGCCCTGCCCGTGGTGCTCGCCACCGAAACCGGTCCCGCCACGACGTCCACCGGATCGAACAAATACATTTTCAACCGCTACGGAACCGGCCAGTGGAAGATCGTCAACAACAACGGCGAAGAGTTCAACAAGTGGATATGGTCGCCAAAGTGGCCCGTAAGCGCGCCCGAGGGCGAACGCTCGCCCGACTATGCGCTGCTCGAAGCCGGTATATATGTCAAAACGATCGATTTCGACTCGAAGTGGGAGTCCGGCAGCGCCGAGACGTACGCCGACGACGGAACGGGCCTGTGGCGCTCTGTCCACGAAGGCTCCATCGAAACGGTGGGCGCCACCCCGACTTTGCAGGCGATCGCCGCGCCGACGAACGCGGTCACGCTCTACGTGTGGTCCGAGGACGAGAGCGCCGTCAAGATTTCCGGCGGCAAAAAGATGAGACTGACAACCGGCTATGACGGCGGAGAACCCGTCATCAAGGAAACATACGTCGGAACGGTCAGGATAGCCGGCGGACAGACGTCGCAGAATTTCTACATCGAAGGCGTGTCGCAGACGGGCGGCGCGGACGGCGACGGCAAGACGACGCTCGTTTTGAGTCCGTGGGCGAATTACAGCTACAATTCGGTCAGTGAAAGAATCGACGACTACGTGACGGTTCCCGTCAAGTGCGTCGAACCCCTCCCGCCGACGGTCGTCGTCGAGAGCGAGAGCGGCGCGGAAACAGTCTACGTCCCCGTGGGGAACGGCTGGAAGACGAAAGTCGAGACATTGAACGTCTACGTCACCCAGCCGGTCGAGGAGGATCTCGCCGTCACCGTCACGCCGAGCGTGCTCGGCAAGACGCTCGACATGTCCAAGTACGTGCTCTTCTCCACGGACGCGTCGTCCGTCAAGACTATCAGCCAGCTGTCGCCGACCGCGACCGTCACGATTCCCGCCGGACAGTCGGGCAAATCCTACGCGAAAAAGGTCAATGTCTATCTCTTCCGCGCCGATTCCGAGACGGACGGCGAGACTGTCGACTTCACGCCGTCGCTGGAACCGATGCAGACGGTGACGACGGGAATCCAGAATTTCATTCCGGAAGCGTTCGAGATAGTCGCCAGCGCGCCAGAGTTCGTCTCCCCCGAAGACGGCGCGCCGTTCGGCGCGACGGCCGGCGTCGAAACGGAAATCGAGCTTGAGGTCGCCGACACATACGCGGACGAACACTACACTCCGGCGGACGGCGACGGCTACAAGATCGAAGTCAAGTACACCGCGACGTCCGGCTGGAAGACGCTCGCCGGCACATATTATGTAACGGCCGGAAACGTCCTTCGCACTGCGGACGGCAAGCTGCCCGTGCTCAAATTCCCGAATTCGTCCATCGGCCAGACGGACGGGACATTCCAGACGCAGATCAGGATTACCGAGCCGATAAACGAAAACCCGGCGATCCTGAAACTCGTCTCTACGGTCGCCGCGCCCAAGACGGTCACGGTCGCATCGTCGCTCGACGAATACAACGAAGGCGCGGTCGCCGAATTCACCGTCACGCTCAACAGCCCGAACGACACGGGCGACGCGCTCTACGCGTTCCTGCTCGCCGGGCCCGGCGACGAGGCCACGAAGGGCAAGTTCAACGCGCAGGGCAGGAAGTTCGTCCTCACCGACGACATCCTTTCCGATCCGGCGGCGCTTCTGCTGACGAGCGGTCTTGTGATCAACCCGGACAACGACAGCGCCACCGGCAAGGTCAAGCTTCTCGACGGCGCGGATCTCGACGCCACCGGCGGCAGCACGTACTTCTTCAGCGTCGTACTCTGCACGACGGCCGCGTACAGCGAGGACAGCATCGTAAGCGGCTACAACTCCAACTTCAAGACCATATCGGTCTACAACGTCCAGCCTACGATCACGCGTCTCGAAATGAACGGCTACGCATCGCCCAACAGCGGCTACGTCTATCCGAACAGGCTTCCGAAGGGCAACGAGCAGAAGTTCAAGGCGGTCGTCAAGGATCCGGGATCGTACGACCTCGAGGACGGCTTCCAGACGCGCTGGACCTGCTACCGCAACGGCAACGCCGTCTACACGACGGTCATTGACGGCAATCCCGGCGACGATGCCAACTTCTTCACGTACGCGTTCCCGAACGCGGGCGAGTGGACGGTCAAGGCGGAAGTCCAGGACAAGGACATGGACGACTGGTCCGAGATTTCGTACTCCGTCGGAGTGACCGTTCTCGACAACCCGGTCGTCGGCGTGACGGTCTCCGAGGCGGTCGACGAGAACGCCACGAAGGAGAAGGCGACGATCCAGCTCAGCTACTGGGACGACCAGTTCGACGGCGAGCTGCTCGTCAAGGTGACGGTCTCCGAATATTCCCCGGGCCGCGCCAATCCCGGCAAGCTCAAGCTCGACCGCAACTACGCCTCCACCGTCGCCGGCGAAGACAACGTGTACTACATCACCGTCAACAGCGCCAACGAGTACGATCTCATGCTTGAAGAGATGGACGGCACCGACGTTTCGTCGATATACGGCTTCTCCATCACGGCCGAGGTCGTTTCCGACACCGAGCTGCCGACAAGCAAGACCCCCGCGTCCGCCTACTATCTCCCCGAGAGCAGGCGCGTGCTCGTCAACAACGTCTCCCCGACGGTCATCGTCAACCCCGAGCCCAACACGAACAGGTGGGAAGTCGCCGGCGGCGTCGCCACGTCGTATCCCATCCGCTGGAAAATCCAGCGCGACGTCGATTCCGACTTCACCGATCTCTGGAGCGACAACGTCAACAAGGGCATCCATGTTGAAATCACCGGATGCGACAACGGCGAAAGCAAGTACTACGAAGAGCCCACGAGCGGCATATTCTATCCCGACTTCGGCGAATTGCAGGGCGACGTCACCGTCACGCTCACGATCGAGGACAAGGACGGCGGCTACTACTCCTACAGCTACCTGTACACGGTGAGCGCGTCGAAATTCCTCGTCACCAAGGCGTCCGGACCCAACGGCGGCACGTCGACGTCCGCGCTTTCGAAGAAATACTCGGCGCTTCCTTCGCGCGGCCTGGGCCACGTCTACGCGGCGCAGGAGAACGGCGTCAAGTTCTCGAGCGCGGCGAACTTCCTTCTCCGCTGGAACTGCGGCAAGAACACCGACGCGCGCATCTACGCGTTCGGCTACAAGGTGGACAAGCCGGACGACGACGGCACTCTCGACGGCGGCCTCGACGTCGCCATCAATCCGAACGGAGCCGTGGCTGCAGGCGAGGTCCTGACCGATTTCTACCATTACCCGCTTGCCGACCTCGATGAAGATTCGGCAGACCGCAAGGACAGCTTCTTCTACGCGTGGATCCAGCATCTCGCGTCCGAGGACGGGGCGCTCACAAGTTCCATCATGGGCGCAACGATACTGCCCGAATCGCCGACGTCCGGCACGGCCGACGGCAAGGTGATGCTCCCGACCGAGCAGACCGAGGACGGCAACTACGTAACGACCGAGGTCGAGGCGATCTTCGCCAAGGAATGGCTCAAGACCGACAACCTCGGCGACATCAACGGCGACGGCGTGCCGGACGTCTACGCGATGCAGGACTGGCAGGACGGCAACCTGATCGAAACCGTCTCCGGCGGCGACAGGATCGAGAACGACCTTTTCGCGCTCAATTCGTCCAACCCCGACGGCGACGCGCTCCCCGGCGTCCTCTACGACATGGGCAAGGGTCTGAAGGTTGACGGATCGAACATGTCCTACGCGCCCATCGGCTTCGACTTCACGACCCGCATGGAGCTGCGCGGACTCCACGACGGACTCAACGCCGTCGACATGACGACATCCGATCCCGACTTCGGCGAACTCGAAGAGGCCGCGTGGTCCGCGTACGCCGAGGCGAACGGACTCGACCCTGAAACGGACAAGGATCTTTCCAAGTGGAGCCCCGAGCCGAAGGGCACGTATCCGAGGCTCGACCCGACGGTCGACGACACCGACGGCGACAAGTTCCCCGACGGCTGGGAATACTTCTTCTGGTACCAGGCGCACGTCTGGGTGCCCTCCGGCGACGCCAAGGGCCAGCCGATAAAGACAGACCACACGAGCCAGAAGTACGTGTTCGAGCGTTTCCGCTTCTCCAACATCCTCGAAGGCGAGGAAATCACCGCCGAAGAGGTCGAGGAGCGCTTCAATCCGCTCACAGCGCTCTCCGCCGCGGAATACGCCGACAAGCCCGACTTCGACAACGACGGTATTTCGGATCTCGAGGAACTCGTGATCGGCACCAACCCGTGCCACTGGGATACCGACGGCGACCACATCTGCGACGCCTGGGAGGTGATGATGGGTCTCGATCCGCTCACCAATGGCAAGACGACGAACCCCGACGGCGACTGGATGGCCTACCACCGCACCAAAGACGACGTCGCGTACATGACGGATCCCGAAACAGGCCGGGTGTACGTCTTGAGCGACCTCGAAGAGTTTGTCGACTACAATCCCTACACGATGACGACGGTCAGGACGGGCGAATTCAAATACTTCTCCTTCATACCCAAGGCGGACGACGAGGGCAACCCGATCCTCTACGGCCGCGAGGAAGACGCCCATGAACCCAGTCAGCCGACGGACTGGATATACGGACTTCCCATGGTCGATTCCGTCCAGCGCGGAACGGTCGTGTTCGACGCCCCGGTCCAGCTCAATCCAGCGGGCGACTTCGTGCTCATACACAACCAGGTGATGGATGCGTACGGATTCGATCCCAGAACGGGATGGTCGGCCGCCAGCGACGGATATGTTTCGCCGCGCTGGAACCCGTCCGTCAACAAGAACATCTCCAGCGAGAACAAGACCGGCTACGCCGTCAATACGCGCGGGTACTATTCGTACGACGAGTATCTCGTCATGAAATACCGCTACGAATACGACATCCACTACGACACAAGCAAGCCTGAAGCCGGATTCGACGAAAAAGACGTCTGGGCGACAATCCGCAACAAGACGACGATTCCGACGGTTCTGACGGTGCAGGCGGCGGAACCAGAGCAAACCCAGACCGCGGACACCAACGAAACCGCCAGCGCGAGCGCGTCCGTGACGAACGCGGAATATGAAGTGTCCATGGCGATAGCGGCGGCGCTCAACAAGGCGAACAGCGCCAAGAAGGTCGCCTCCGGACACGGCGCCGACACAGACGGCGACGGCGTGCCGGACGGCTGGGAACTCTACACCTTCCGCAACCCGAACAATGCGCCCAGACTCGTGGATGAGGACGGCCTCGGCGACAGCGGCCTGCTCGATTTCGACGACGACTCCCTCTCCTACGCGAGGGAATACGCCGGAACCGACGCCTGCGACGTGTACACAAACTGCCCGACAATCTACGCCAACCATCCCGGAAACGTCTCCGGCTGGTGGAACAAGTTCTTCCCGACCAATCCCGGAACGATGATGGATCGCGGCACAAGCTACATGGGATACGGCAATCCCGACGGCGCCGACACGGACCTTGACGGCGTACCCGACGGCTACGAGGGCGGCACATGGGCCGGCTGCTTCTACGAAGACGGCCGTTATGCGGGTTCTGGAAAGATGGGCTTCATATACGGCATGCCCAACCCGACCAACATGGCGAACAAAACGTGCATACAGGGCGGCGGCATGAACCCGTGCACGATCGACACCGATCAGGACGGACTCCCCGATGCGTGGGAGGCGCAGTTCTCCGGCATTCCGGTCGACCGCGCGACGGGACTGCCCGTCCCCGTCAGGGGTTCCGAAAAGGCCGTAGTCTCCAAGCTCACGCACGGAACGAAGACGGCCGACGCCGACTACTCGCTTGAAGGCGAGGCCGACGACGAAGACGGCCAGGGCGACGACAGCGAGGAGGACGAGAAGGAGGAGTCCGACGGTTCGTCCTGCTACATTGCGGGCGGCATGGACGCCACGTATTCCGGCGATGCAAGCTCGCTCAGCATGAAGCGCGACGTCGACTTCGACCATGACGGACTCGAAAACTGGCAGGAGTACATGGTCCAGGCGACGAGGCACTTCAGGTACGACGACATCACCACGCCTCTCATGGGACGCCAGATCGAGGAGGGCGACATCGGCTACAACCACCAGCAGAACTTCTGGGGCTTCGTGCCGTTCGACGCGGCGGATCCCGAAACGTTCGCGGCGGACTGCGCCGAGGCGTGGTACGGCAAGGACGCGGTCTACTACGTGACAGTGACGACGGGCGTGCGCAAGACGTACGAACTCGTCAACCCGCAGACTGGCGAGATGAAGACGAATCTCGTGTTCAGCACTGAGCGCAGGAAGAAATACGTCACGTCGGCCGAGGAGGTCGTCAGGCATGTGAATTCCAGCGGAACGTACCAGTACGCGTGGAACGACGAAGGATGGCGCAAACTCGGCTACTTCGCGAAGCCGCGCCAGTACTGGGATGCGGCCATCGTGAGCGGCAACATCGCGAAGCCGCTGTACATGTTCTCCGTCATCGGCGAAATGCAGTTCGAGAACGCGTCGCCCGTCGGGTACGTCTCCACCGACCCGCGCTGCTCCGACACTGACGCGGACGGCCTGGACGACTACTGGGAAATCTTCCACGGACTGAACCCGATTCTCGGAAGCGATGTCGAAAGGCCGGGCTACAGCATGCTCCACGGCACGAGGTGCGGCGACATAATCGGCGCGACGTACGGACTGTTGACGGCCTCGCTCTTCAACGGATTCTGGAACGAGTGGATCCATCCCGACTACATGCGCAGGTACGCGTTACACAACATGGCGCCGGACGAGACAGGCCCGATCGACGCGCCGCAGGCGTTCGACCCCGTCCTCTATCCGTGGATCATGGGTTCGCCCGGAGCCGACGCCGACGGCGACGGCATGAGGAACGAGGACGAGAGGATCCTCGGCAATGTCACGGATCCCCTTCCGCGCCACACCGACCCGTCGCCGCAGTGGTTCACCGAGCGCACGACTCCGTCCAGCTACACGGCGCAGTACTACAAGATGCCGGCGAACATCTCCTACATGACGTGGGCGAGGGTCTACCTGATCGACAGGCCCGACACGCCGAACGAAGAAGCGACCGTTCTGCTGTCCGGCGGCGGCACGTACGTGTTCCCGTTCGAGGAGAATGAAGGATACGACACCGACCGCGACGTGTCGCCCGATTCGCGCGAGGTTACCTCGACGACGGTCTCCGCGACCGATCCCAACAAGTTCACGGATCCTGTCCGCCACCAGGCCCTCTATCTGGACGGCGTAAACTCCTTCGCGATGAGCAGGGAAATGCTCTACAGGCCGGTCGGCTCCATCGACCTCTTCAAGCAGTTCACGGTGGAATGCTGGCTGAGGCCCGACGCCGTTGACAGGCAGCAGACGGTGATCGAAAGGTCGTCCTACTACGGCGGCGATTCGATAGTCAACGACAAGGGCGCGGTCAGGGCCAACTTCCGCATCGGCATCACGGCCGACGGACTGCTCTACGGCTCGTTCGACAACACGGATTCGATCGAATCCGGACTCAACAGCCCGATAAGCTGCCAGAACGTCTACGACCCCAACCCGCTCGAAGAGGGCGAGTGGGTGCACGCCGCGCTCTCGTTCGACGGAAGCGTCCTGACGCTCTACAAGAACGGCAAGTTCTGCGCGAGCGCGAAGACCGGACTCAGCCCCGCCAACGGCATTTGGCGAATCCTGCAGGATCCGGCCTCCACGAACTCCTATCCTTCCTACAAGTACGCGTCGCACCCGGTTGCGCTCTTCATCGGCGCCCGTCCGCAGGCCCAGAACAAGTTTGCGTTGAACGCGTACACGGTCGAGGGAGACAAGCATTACGAATCGTTCGAGAACCTTCGCGAGTACTTCAAGGGATATGTCGACGAAGTGCGCATCTGGGACGGAGCGCGCGCAGCGGCCGACATAGCGCTCGACTACCGCAAGGAGTACTCGTTCGACGACGTGGCGGCGCAGCGCAAGGCCGTGTTCGATTCCTGGCTCGAAAAAGCGACGCGCAACAACAACGACGCGAACGGCAATCTGCCGCCCGAGCTCGTCCACCACTACAACTTCGCGACGCTCGCCGGCTCCACCGCGCCTGAGTACGTCTCGAAGACGCCGCCCGGATTCGAGTCAAAGGTCCTGGCCGCCGCGATGAGCGACTACTCCAACCCTGAAATTTCGACGGACGGACTCTATCCGAACCTTCTCGAACTGAAGGGCGGAGACTACGGCGAAGTCGAAGGCGATCTGAAGATAGGCTGGTGGAACGACTGCCTCATCCACAGCACGGTGTACGACGACTACCATGTCGTGCCCTGGATCCAGAATACGGTCGCGCACCTGCCCGCTCTCGACGGCACGTGCCCCGATTCGACCATCTACGCCGTGAACTACGGCGGCAAGTACACGTCGGCGTCGATGCAGGATCTCGACAAGTATCTCTTCCCGAACACGGCGAATCCGTACACGACGATGTTCACCGGCTGGATGCCGTTCCTCCGCTACAAGACCGCCCGCCGCATAGCGGGAGTCTTGGGCGACCGCTACCAGCTCGAGCTCTCCCGCTACGGCCTTAGGAGCAACTTCGCCACGACGTCCGACCTCCTGCCGATGGGCGGAGCGTATGCGAAGTCGTGCGAGAAGATGTGGTACGGCGCGGCTTCCGGCGCCTGGGAGTACACGGGAACGGACGACGACGCCGACGGTCTGCCCGACTGGTGGGAGGAGTACGCGCGCAACAACTACTGCGAGCATCTCGACCCGGCCGCGCCGCTCAACTGGGATACGGTCGTGTACCGCAACGGAATCGCCATGGCTGCGGCGACTGCGTACATGCTCGACCTCTACAACGGCCTCCAGCCCGACTTCGAGTTTGACGACGCGTTCGTCTCCACGTATGATGCGAACGGCAACTACATTCCCGACTGGTGGGAGGGAATGTACAGGATCGAAGGCACGACCGGCACGCAGGACAGCGACGGCGACGGACTCAGCGACTATGCGGAATACCTGCTCAGCGAAGTGTTCGACGTCGGCGCGAAGTTCGATCCTCTCGATCCCGTCAGCGTCAACGGAAAGGATCTCGACTACTTCGCAAAAATCGGCGAGATCTACGCGGGCGAGATATTCACCGACCACGACATGATGGAGGATCTCGTCGAGGACAAGCAGGACGTCTCCTACATGAGCCGCTACCTCTGGGACGCCGATTCCGATTACGACGAAGACGGCTGGACGAACTTCCAGGAGACGAGGCACGCAGCGTTCACCTCCCGCATCCGCCTGCCGCAGGTCATGCACTACGTGGCGAACGAAGAGACGAAGGACATGCCTATTCCGGCATTGAAACTTGTGCTCCGCTACAACGGCGATCAGAAGATCAACCAGGGTTCCGGAGAAGAATCGACCGAGACGGAAGGCGCGGGCGAAGAGGATGACAACCAAATCGACAACAAACTCTCCAACATAATCGTCGAGACGTACACGAAGGACGGCCTTGTGGTGCCTGACGCGCGCTTCGCGCTTACGCCGGGCGAGACGCTCGGCCGCAGGTTCTACATCGGCGGCTGGTCCGACCGCATCGTCCGCGGCGTTCTCGCTGTCGGTTACGTGCAGGCGGCGGATCTGAAACTGATGGCGCTTCCCGTTTCCGCCGGCGCGGTATATACGTGGCGGTGCGGGCACGGTGACTGCAGAGGGTCGTTCTCGGACTACCTCCGCCATGTCTACAACGAGGGGTCTGAAAACGTGGAACTGCTCACCAGCGATCCCGTCTGGTCCGAGGTGGTGGGAATTTCCGTCGTACTCGATGTCGATACTTCGATTTGCAAGATACTTTACAATGACGAGCAAATCGGCGTGCTCGACTCCATGAGCGGAGAATTCGAACTCGATCTTGGCGGGCTTTCGCACGTCAGAACGGTAGAAAATCCGAATATCGAGCTCGATCTCGACACCACCGTGTTCAGGTTCAACTACAAGTCGCAGATACCGGTTCTCGGAAAGGACAAGTACAGGCTCTATCTCGGCGAGCCCAACACCGGATTCGTCAAGGGCGGCAAGAACACGATAGTTGCGTACTACGACCTCGACGGCAACGGCGCGTACACGTCCGGCGAGCCGCTCGGATGCCTGAGCAACGTCGATATCGACTGGTACGGCGGCGAATACGAAATCGAGCTGACGGACACGTCGCCGATCATCACGCGCGCCAATCTGCTGACGGGCGAATCGACGGACGCCTCCGACCGCCGCTACCTCTACGGCACCGAGGACGGAGACGCGACGAACTTCGTCGCCGGAGTCCTCAACAGCGAGAAGTACCAGCGCATCAGGATCGTCCGCACGCACGTCAACGGCAACCCGGTGCAGGACATCGACATCGTGTACAGGGTCGTCCTCGACAAGATGATGGAACTCTCGCAGAGGCCGTATTTCTACGAGGGCGACATACTCGAGTCCGGCGATCTCGATCTCGACTGGTCCTACTTCCAGAGCGAAGTCATGAGCCAGTACAGCGACCCGACGGAGGTGACGTACCGCATCATCCTCGGCAACGGAAGCATCGATCCGACGGCGACGAACAACGTATACTCGATCGCGACGGTCAGGCACTTCGACTCCAACTCGACGAGAGCCGTGCCGCGCGCTCTGACGCCGGGCGAGGCCGGATCCGTGCAGATCGGCGACAATCCCGTGTTCACCTGGACGATGGACGGGATGAACAGCTACACGGCGTTCAGACTGCAGATACTCAAGGCGGGCGGCTCGACGGTCGTCTGGGATTCGGGCGTCCGCCGCGCGCCGGCGATGAACCTCGAAGGCGTCTACAGCTTCAAGGCCGATGCGTACGTCGGCGACGAACTCGAGAAGGGCGTCGCGTACACGTGGCGCGTGACGATGCTCAACGCGAAGTTCCAGTCGGTCAGGTGGTCGACTGAAATGCCGACCTTCTACATGGGCACGCCCGAGGCTGCGATCAACTATCAGTCGGTGCCGGTGGCGGTCCGCTACTTCGGTCCGGCGAGCGTCGCCAACGCCGCGCAGTTCGTGGTCGAGGCGTTCAAGTCGCCCGACTTCTCCGGTCTGCCCGTCTCCCGCACCTACGTGAGGTTGCCCGCGACGGTTACGGCGACCGGAACGGTTCACGAGGCGAACGCGAAGCTGATCGGCCTTCCCGCCGGCAAGTACTACATCCGCGCCTACGCAGATTTGAACGCCTACGGAACGAGAAGGGCGCGCGACAGCTGGGAATCCTGGGGCTATGCGTGCCCGAGGAACCTCTCGTTCGCGCAGCCGTTCACGCCGTCCGCGATTGTCGTGCCGAACGCTAACGTCGCCATCGACACAGTCGAAGTCTACATCGAAGACGTCGATACAAACCAGAACACGGTGCCGGATGCGTACGAGATCGTCGCCAACAACGGAAAGCTCGACAATGGCGCGGCGCGGCCCGTTTCGATGCTCGCCGGGAACGTGACGGTCAACGACCAGATAGCGGGCAGGATATCCGGCAAGGTCGTTTCCGCCGCCGGAGTGACGCCCTCCTACGATCCTTACCTGAATCTGGCGTTCTCGTCCGGCACGATGACCGCCCTCGCGCTCGGCGTCGATCCCGCCAAGCTGACGTTCAACGGCGACGGAAGCGTGACGGTCGACAACGAAGTGGAAGATGTCGCGATATCGTCCGTCGGATTCGACGCGGACGGCAGGCTGATCGTATCGGTCGAGGGAACCTTGACAGGCGACAGCGTCGACGGCTTCGGCATCGTGACGGTCAACGCCCAGAGCCGGAAGACCGTCGTCTGCAACGTCTACCGCAAGGAGACGCTCGACCAGGACGGCTGGGATCTCATCGCGACGAAGGAGATAACGGTCGGCTCCGAGGCGCAGGATGTGGAGATCGAAGGCGTGGAGAAGACGGCGTCCGGCTTCTTCAAGGTGACCGTGACCAAGTAAGGCCGCAAGGGATATTGAAAGGAAAGAAAAACCGAAATGAAAAAGGAAATCAGAAAAGTACTCGTCATCAACTCCGGGTCGAGTTCGCTCAAATACCAGCTCTTCGACATGACGAAGGGCGAGCGGCTCGCCAAGGGTCTTGTCGAAAGAATCGGTTGCGGCGGTCCCAAGGACCATACCGAGGCGCTCAAGCAGGTCGTCGCCGATCTCGGCAACCCGAAGGACATCGACGCCATCGGCCATCGCGTCCTGCACGGTGCGGAGGTGTTCAAGGATTCCGTGAAGATGAACGTCGCGAACATGGCGAAGTGCAAAAAGCTCGTCAAGTTCGGTCCGCTGCACATGCCCGCCAACCTTGGCGGCATTGAAGCGTGCGAGAAGATATTCAAGGGCGTTCCGAACGTGGCCGTGTTCGACACTGCGTTCCACCAGACGATGCCGGACTGCGCGGCGATGTACGCGATCGACCCCAAGTACTACAAGAAGATGGGAATCCGCAAGTACGGCTTCCACGGCACCTCGCACAAGTTCATCACGCAGGAGGCGGCGAAGTTCCTCAAGAAGCCGCTTGCGAAGGTGAACCTCGTGACATGCCATCTCGGAAACGGGTCGTCGCTCGCGGCGGTCAAGAACGGCCAGTGCGTCGATACCTCGATGGGTCTCACCCCGCTCGCGGGCATGGTGATGGGAACCAGGTGCGGCGACATCGACGCTGCCGCGGTTCTGTCCATCATGGAGGCCGAAAAGCTCACCCCGGCGGAGGCCGACACGCTCCTCAACAAGAAGTCCGGCCTTCTGGCGCTCACCGGTTCGAGCGACTGCCGCGACATCTGCGCGAAGGCGGACAAGGGCGACAAGGCGGCGGAACTCGCGCTTGAAATGCTCGCGTACCGCGTCGCGTTCTACATCGGCGGATACAACACCGTGATCGGCGGGGCGGACGCCATCGTCATGACCGGCGGAATCGGCGAGAACTCGAAGGAAGTCCGCGAGCGCATCGTCAGGCGTCTGGGCGCTCTCGGCATCAAGCTCGACAAGAAGGCGAACAACGTGCGCGGCCAGACGGCGGTGATTTCGACGAAGGACTCCAAGATTCCGGTTGTAATCATCCCGACGAACGAAGAGCTCGCGATCGCGCAGGACACGGTAAGGGTTCTGGGAAAAATGTAAAATGTAAAGTGTAAAGTTTAAAATCGAGGAATAGGAACAAAATGACAGCAATCGAATCGATAATAGAAAAGGCTTCGAAACTGAACGGCACGATCGTGCTGCCCGAAGGCATGGACGCGCGCGTGATAACGGCGGCGTGCGCATGCGTAGAGCGCAAGATATGCACGCCTGTTGTTCTCGGAACGGCGGAGGAAATCGCAGTCGCCGAAGCGTCGGCGGGTCTGAGCCTGGCCGCGCACGGAATCAAGACGATCGACTACACGCAGGGCGACGCCGAACTTGAATCCGCCTATCTTGAGGCGTGGAACGCGAAGGAATCGCGCAAGCCCGCCGAGAAGCAGAAAATCATCGATCTTGCCGCGGCGCAGAAGACCCTGCGCACGAAGCGCATCTACTTCGGCGGAATGATGGTGAAGCTCGGGCGCGTCAACGGACTCGTCGCCGGCTCCATCGCGTCGACGGGCGACATGCTCCGCGCCGCGTTCCACACCCTCGGCACGCAGAAGGGTGTCAAGACGGCGAGCTCCTGCTTCATCATGGATCTCAAGCGCCCGACGGCGTCCGGGGACTCCGTGCTCGCGTTCGGCGACTGCGCCGTCATTCCCAATCCGACGGCGGAGCAGCTCGTCGACATCGGCCTTGCGACGGCGCAGACGTACCGCGACCTGACCGGCAACGAGCCGCGCGTCGCGTTCCTCTCCTTCTCCACAAAGGGATCCGCCGCGGGCGAACTCGTCGAGAAAGTGCAGAAGGCGGTGGAGCTGGCGAGACCCGTGTTCGCCGAAAAGGGCATCAAGATGGACGGCGAGCTGCAGTTCGACGCGGCAATCGTCCCGTCGGTCGGACAGCTCAAGAACCCGAAGGGCGAGATACAGGGCAACGCCAACGTCTTCATCTTCCCCGATCTCCAGGCGGGCAACATCGGATACAAGATCGCGCAGCGCCTCGGTGAGGCGGTCGCAATCGGCCCGAACCTCCAGGGTCTCGCAAAGGCGATGAACGATCTTTCGCGCGGATGCTCCGCAGAGGACATCGTCGGCACGATCTGCGTCACGCTCCTGCAATCGACGACGAAGTAAGAAGTTGAAAGGTTGAAAAGTTGAAAGGTTGAAAAGCAATTCCGCAATTCCATAATTCCATAATTCCACAATTTCATAATTCCATAATTCCATAATCCTCATGACCACCGACGAAATGATAACCCGCGCGAAGCAGGTCTTCGCAGTCGAGATCGAGGGTCTCGAAAGAACCCGCGACTCTCTCGGCGCATCGTTCGTCTCCGCTGTCAGGCTTATTCTGGACACGGTTTCCGACGGGGGAATCGTCGTAGTCACGGGCGTCGGCAAGAATCTTCACATCGCCGAGAAGATGAGCGCCATCTTCTCTTCGACGGGAACGAGATCCATAGTCCTCAATCCCGTGCAGGCCATGCACGGCGACCTCGGCATGGTATCGGCGAAGGACGTCCTTGTCGCGCTCAGCTTCTCCGGCGAGTCGGCCGAGGTGAACAACCTGATTCCGGCGATCCGCCGCCACGGGCTCAAGGTGATATCGATGACCGGCCGTCCCGATTCCACGCTCGCCCAGATGAGCGACATCCACATCGAGATTCCGTGCGGCAGGGAGGCGTGTCCGTTCGGCATGGCGCCGACGAACTCGACCACCGCCACCATGGCGATGGGCGACGCGCTCGCAATGGTGCTCATCGACGCGCAGAAGTTCCCGGTCGAGGACTACGCGATGAACCACCCGGCGGGCGCCATCGGGCGCGCGCTCGTCATGAAAGTCACAGACGTCATGCGCACGGGCGAGCACCTTGCGAAGGTCGGTCCGGAGGCGACCGTTCTCGACGCGCTGATGGCGATGACAAAGTCGAAAGGCGGCAGCGCGGTTGTCGCGGACGCGGACGGAAAGCTGCTCGGCATCTTCACGGACGGCGACTTCCGCCGCATGGTCTCGGCTTCGGCGGATTCTAACAAGCTGCTCGCGAGCCCCGTCGGCGACGTTATGACCAGATCTCCGCTATTCGTCTACGATGACGCGTACGCCGCGGAGCTTCTCAAGATATTCGAGAAGAAGCGCATCGACGACCTGCCGGTGTGCGACAGGTCCGGCCGTGTGACCGGGCTTGTGGACATCCAGGACCTGCCCAAGATGAAGGTATTGTAAAATTGAGGAATGACAGACATTTTAAACTAAAAAGAAAGGAAAAGACAAAATGAATGCAAAGATGATTTTGACGATGACGGCTGCGGTTGCCGCCGCTTATGTATGCGCGGCAGCGCCGAAAATCTCGCGTACATCCGGAAGGAACGCCGCCGCGGCGGCCGCCGCCGCAGATGAAACAAACGGGAAGGGCCCGAAGGTCAAGATCGACACATTCCCGAGGATGGGCGCGAGCTGCAAACTGTCCGCCCCCAGCATTCCGGGAGGTTCCTCGATCGGACCCGTGTTCACGAAAAAGCGCGACTGGATCGTTCTCGAAGCGAAGTACCAGACGTACCTCAAACGCATAGAGCAGCTCACGTTCACCTGGCACGTTGTGCTTGAGACAAAGACGGCGACGACAAAAGACAAGGAGGCGCGCGCGAAGATGGCGCCGTATTCCTACTTTACGCAGACGACGACGTACTTCAATATTCCGCGCGGAACTCACGCGGCGTCCGTGTGTCTGCATCCTTCCTATCTCGAGCAGTACGGCGAACCCAGGGCCGTCGGCCTCGTGATAACCGACTCCGAGGGCAACGTCCTCGCGGGCGACGTCGACAGCCAGATCGAGGGCATCGTGGCGCATCCCAAGACGATCGAGAAGGCATTCTGGAACGATCCCGATGTGATGAACAAGAAAGACGCCAACGGCGAACCTCTCATGGAGCAGCGCCAGGGGCTTCTCGACAGGTCAAAGACGATCTGGGCGCTCGTAAACCCCAACGACTACGAACTCGTGCTTCAGTAAGCAAAGACAGCCTGCAAAATCCAGGAGCGAAAAATGGGCAAGAAATATTTGGCGATGAACATCGGCGCGTCGACCGTGACGCTGGCCGAGTATGAAATCGGGGGCAAGGCGCCGAAGCTCGTGAACTACGGGCTTTCCCGCCTTGCGGCCCCTCTCGACGCGGAGAACGCGGATACCGTTCTCGCTCCCGCGCTCCTGGAGATTGTCCGGGAAAAGGGAATCAAGCCCGGCAAGGTGGCCATTTCCCTTCCCGGACAAATGGTGTTCCCGCGTTTCGCCGCTATAGCGGCGGCGGGCGGAGAAGACCGTTTCGACCAGATGGTCCGCTACGAAATCGAACAGAACGTGCCGTTCCCGATCGACGAAATGGTCTGCGACCGCCAGGTTCTGGGCGACACCGAGACTGGCGACAAGGCCGTAATGATCGTCGCGGCGAAAGTGGACCAGGTCGAGGCGGTCACGTCGGCGGTGCAGAGCGTCGGGTTTTCGCCGGAAATCGTCGATGTCGCTCCGCTCGCGCTTTCCAACATCATCTACGCGACCGGCGAGGCGTCCGGATGCTCCGTGCTGCTCGACATCGGCGCGAAGACGACGTCGCTCGTCATCATCGAGGGCGAGAAGATTTACAACAGGTCGATACCCGTCGCCGGCAACTCGATTACGAAAGAGATCGCGCAGATTCTCGGATGCAACCAGGAAGAGGCGGAGCGCTACAAGACGGAAAGCGCATACGTTTCCCTGGGCGGCACGACGGAGGACGAAGACGAGACGCGCGACCGCGTCGCCAAGGCATGCCGGACGGTCATGACGAGGATCAACGCCGAAATTTCGCGTTCGATCAACTTCTACCGCAGCCAGCAGGGCGGCAGCGCGCCGCAGAAGATATTCCTCACCGGCGGGACGAGCCTCCTGCCGCAGACGGACGTATTCTTCTCGGAATCCCTGCACATCGAAGTGCAGTATTTGAATCCGTTCGATGTAGTGGCGCTCGCGCCGTCCGTCGATTCCGAGGCGGCCGAATCGGATCTCGTATATCTCGGCGCCAGCGCGGGTCTCGCGCTGCATCTCGCGGGCAAGGCGGCCATCGCCATCAACCTCATGCCGCCGTCGCTCATCGAAGCGCGCGCGGAAGTGGCGCGCATTCCGTTCGTCGCGACCGGCGCGATAGCGTTCGCCGCCGCGTTCGCTTGCTGGTATTTCGCTTCGACGGGTGAAACCGACGCCCTGCGCGCGAAAGTCGAATCAGCGACGCAGGAGGCCGACCGCCGCGACGGGATAAAGTCGCGAATAACCGCGGCGGCGTCCGCCGAGAACGACGCCTTCGCGCAGTCCACCAATTTCGCCTCGCGCATTGCCAGGCGTACTGCCGCGGTCGACCGCGTCAGGACGCTCCAGAAGGCGATGACGTCGATAGACCCGGGGCTCTGGATATACAAATGGGAGGACAAGACGGAAACGGTCAAAATCCCCAACCCGAAGAACAAGAAGGGTCCGGAACTCGAAAAGAAGGTCGATGTCACGTACGTTTCCGTCCGCTGCTGGAGCGACGTCGTCGCCAAGATCATGGAGCGCGAAACCGGCATGAAGCCGCCGCTTTCGAAGGAGCCGCCGGGCGAGGAGGCCGGCAAGGACGAAGACGTTGTCGCCATAGAAGCGGAGACGCAGGAAGGCGAGGAGTCGCGCGAGGAGCGTCCGCCGAGGAGATTCGGAGGCATGACGGCGGGAATGATCCTCGAAGCGAAACTCAGGGAGTCTGACATAATCGTGCCCGGATCGGTAAAGACGATAAGCGACCGCGCCACCGGCAAGGGACACTGTCTCGTCCAGTTCGTCGTCAAGATGCAATTCAAGGAGCCTGAATACAAATGAACAAGAACCAGATTGTAATGTCGGCGATCGGCGGCGTGGCGGGTCTCGCCGCGCTCGGATTCGGTGCGCTCGTCTACTTCCAGGCGGACGAGCGCGAGCAGATCGAAGCCGATCTGCAAGGGCTTGTCGCGCGCTGCAACGCCGCGGCGGACGCGCAGGAGGGGACGGTCAAGGCGCACCGCGACAACGAAAAGGCGCTGAAGGAATGGGCGGATGGAGCCTTCGCCTACGTCGAGGCGATGGACAAGTCCAAGTCCGATCCGAACCAGGCGCCCGCAGCCTTCAAGCGGCAGATGTTCGTCAGCGCGCAGGAGCTGATGAAACTTCCGGCCGAATCCGAGGCGAAGATAATCAAGGACACGTTCGATTTCGGCGAAAGGTTCAAGGCTTACGTCGCGGGCGACGACATTCCGCCTGAAAGCGAACTTCCCGCACTCCAGCGCCAGTGGGACGATGTCATGCGCATAACGGACATCCTCCTCAGGGAGGGCGCCACGGAACTCACGGGCGTCGAAGTCGTCGCGAAGCCCGCTCCGCCCGTGCAGAATACGAGAGGTGCGAAGAAGAAGCAGGCGAAGATCCTCTATCCCAGCCGCGAGGAGACGTACAAGATCACGTTCAGATCGATGCAGGAGCCCCTCGTCAAGATCCTGAATTCCATAGCTACGGACGACAGGTTCATGTCCGTCGATTCGCTCAAGTTCGAACAGGCCGGCGATCCGCTCGCGCAGATGATTGGCGGCGGCGACAGGGAGAAGAACGAGCGCGGCGGCAAGAAAAGGAGAAACAGGGGAAGAGCCCCGGTCGAAGAGGAGCAGGATGGCGAAGAGGATGAAGTCGCCAGGAAGGGGCTTGTCACGAACCCTGAAACGTGCGAACCCTTCACAGTCGAGATGGTCGTCACAACATTCGATTTCGCCGAGAGCGAGGAGGAAAGAAAATGATTTCCGGCAACAAGACGTTCTTCCAGAAGCATTGGGACTGGCTGGTCGCTTTGGGCGGTCTGGCGGTTCTTGCGGCAGTGGCCGCGTTCAAATTCGTTCTCGTCGAGGACGAAGCCGGGCAGCTCCCCGGCATAGAGACGAGGACCGGCGCGGTGAAGGTCGAGAAGGTGTCGCTCGCGCCCTTCGAGACCGTGTTCGACCGCGTCAAAGCCCCCCAGCGCATCGGCGAGATCGCAAAGACGCGCGAAAGTTTCCTCGCGTCCGGCTTCCGCGTGTTCTGTGTCGACGCCGAGACGGGCAAGGGATGCGGGCGTCCGATCGAGTTCGGTCTGGAGAAGTGTCCGTATCCCGACTGCGGCGCAAAGCAGAAGAAGGACGAAAAGCCGACTATCGACCAGGACGGCGACGGTCTGCCCGACGAGTGGGAGAAGCAGTACGGGCTGAATCCCGCGGATTCTTCCGATGCGTCCGGCGACCTCGACAATGACGGTTTCACGAACATGGAGGAATTTGAGGCGGGCACGGATCCGTCCGATGCCGCTTCGCACCCCGACTACCTCGACTCGCTGAAACTCGTTCTTCCATTCAAGCAGACGTTCACCTCGCTGATGTTCACGGGAGCGCGCAAGACGCCGGCGGGTATGAAGTACGACTTCCGCGATCCGAAACACAAAACCGACATCGACCGGGGGAACTACTACGTTTTGGAAGGACAGAAAATCGGCAAGACCGGCTTCACGATGAAGTCCTGCGAGACGAAAGTGCGCGAAATCAAGATGGGCGGCGGCATGACGAGAAAAGAAGAATACAAGATCGCCACCGTCGTGCGCGACAGAGACTCCAAGGTCATTCAGATTAGGGAAAACAGCCAGAAAACGCCTACCGACGAGCAGGCGACGCTTGTCTACGACAGAGGCGGAACGAAGGAGTTCAACGTGGTCAAGGGGCAGGTGATAGAACTCAACGGATCGAAGTACAAGATAGTGAATCTCGTTTATGACGCAAAGGCCAAGAAGGGTTCGGTCTTGGTGCAGAATCTGTCTACCGGAAAAAATAAGTCGATAGAATCTCTTGAATAATGTCCGAAAAAACATTATAATATGTAAGTCAACGCAAGGAGCTAGAGGTTAATATGACGAATTTCAAGTATTTTGTCGCCGCGTGCGCAACCGCAACCGCTGTAGCGATTACGCACAGCGTCGTCGCGCAAGACGATCTTGATGATCTTATCAAAGATCTTGAGAGTCCGTCTGCCGCCATGCCTGCCCAGCAAGAGGAAGATGATCTCCTCGATGAACAGGAGCCTGCCCCTGAGGAACCTGTAGCGGAAGCCCCCGTTGCCGCAGAAGAACCCGTCAAGGAGATGCTGCATCCTGCCGCGTCATCGGACGAACCTGCCGTCGCCGAGGACGAACCTGCTGTCGCAACCGAGGAGGAGCCTGCCGTCGCCGAGGACGAACCTGCTGCTGACGAGACGCCCAAAGCGAGCGCCGAAGATAATGATCTGGACAGTTTGCTGGAGGAAGTCGCTCCCGCCGCCGAAGAGCCTGCTGCGGAAGCGCCCGCCGCAGAGGAACCCGTCAAGGAGATGCGGCATCCTGCCGCGTCATCGGACGAACCTGTTGCTGCGACCGAGGAGGAGCCTGCC
>DGHT01000010.1:51561-126739 GCA_002392765.1 Verrucomicrobia bacterium UBA3841
CCTGCCGCGTCATCGGACGAACCCGTTGCTGACGAAACGCCCAAAGCGAGCGCCGAAGATAATGATCTGGACAGTTTGCTGGAGGAAGTCGCTCCCGCTGCCGAAGAGCCTGCTGCGGAAGAGCCCGCCGCAGAGGAACCCGTCAAGGAGATGCGGCATCCTGCCGCGTCATCGGACGAACCTGCTGTCGCGACCGAGGAGGAACCTGCCGTCGCCGAGGACGAACCCGTTGCTGACGAAACGCCCAAGGCGAGCGCCGAAGACGACGATCTGGACAGCTTGCTGAAGGATGTCGACCCGGAAGTCGCTCCCACCGCGGAAGAGCCCGCAGCCGAGGAACCCGTCAAGGAGATGCGGCATCCTGCCGCGTCACCGGAAGAACCCACCGCAGAAGAACCCGCCGCGGAAGAACCCGCCGCAGAGGAACCCGTCAAGGAGATGCGGCATCCTGCCGCGTCATCGGAAGAACCCGCCGCAGAGGAGCCTGCTGCGGAAGAACCGGCTGCGGAAGAACCCGTCAAGGAGATGCGGCATCCTGCCGCGTCATCGGAAGAACCCGCCGCAGAAGAACCCGCCGCAGAGGAACCCGTCAAGGAGATGCGGCATCCTGCCGCGTCATCGGAAGAACCCGCTGCGGAAGAACCCGCCGCTGTCAAGCCGCAGGCGCCTGCCGCTTCCGGCAAGTATACCGGTCCTGATGCCGAACTTATCGAGCAGATCCGTGCGGCGCAGGTGATTCGCAGCAAGGCGTTCAACATGCAGGCCGAGCGCGAGATAAGGGCGGCCGAGCAGGCGATGGAGAATGAGGAATATCTTGAAGCCGTAAAGCATTTCAATGCGGCGAAGAACCTCATGAGCGACAGTCCGAAGATGGCCGCGAAGAAGAAGGTGTGCGAGCAGGGCATTGCGAACGGACTTTACATGGCGGGACTGCAGGAGTACCGCACCGGCCGCATAGAGCGGGCGATGAAGTTGATGGAGAAGGCGATGGACCGCCGCCATCCCAAAGCGCGCCGCCAGTTGCAGACTTGGAAGACGGCGGGCGATCCGGATGCGAACGCCGTCGACATTTCCGAAATCAAGAACGTCCGCAACGACGACGAATACAAAGAGAAGCGCCGTGAAATCAACCAGAGGCTGAAGCGCTCCAGGCAGTTCCTCTCCGCCCGCAATCTCAAGAGGGCGCTCGACGAATGCGAACTCGTCCTGGTGATGGATCCCCAAAATCAGGAGGCGTTCCGTTTGAGGCGCGCAATCGAGCAGAAGCGCAGGACGATCTACGGACAGGAGCGCGAGGCGGCGAGGGAAGGCATGATGGCCGATGTCGACGCTGCGTGGCGTCCGGTGTACGCGGTTGACGCGCGCCAGGTCGAGGATGTTTCCTCCGACACTGCGAAAAATCTGCTCGCCGCCAACGACCCCGAACGCGCGGTCGAGCAGGAAATCATCAGGCGCATGAAAGAAATGAAGCTGCCGCAGGTCGAGTTCAAGCCGCCGGCCACGATCATCGACGCCGTAGAGTGGTTCCGCCAGGCTTCGAAGGATTACGACAGGCAGGATCTTCCGGTCGAGAAGCGCGGGTTCAACATGTACCTCAAGCCGCCGGAAACGCTCCGGACGAACGCGTCCGAGAATTCGTCCGAAGAAGAGTCGTCCGGTTTCGGGCAGGAAGACGAGGCGGAAGGTTCCAATTCCATCGTCGGCGTTCCCGTGATCCCGATTCTCAGCTGCAGCGACCTTTCGTTCTACGACGCGTTGAAGTACGTCTGCGAAGCGGTCAAGTACAAGTTCAAGGTGCAGGGCTCGCTCGTCGTGGTCATGCACGAGAACGCGGCAGTCGAAGAGATGGTTACGCGCAGCTACCCGGTGCTTTCCTCCTTCATGGACAGGATGGATACCGCTTCCGAGGATGTGCAGACGCTGCGCTCCAATAATTTCGGCGGCGGTTCGTCCGGCGGCGGCGAAGGCGGCGAGAACAAGGAGAAGGACTGGAAGGAATTCTTCTCGCTGCTCGGCGTACAGTGGCCGGAAGGGTCTTCGATCATGTACATCAAGACCGTCGGCAAGCTCCGCGTCAAGAACACCTACGAGAACCTGGCGCAGCTCGAACACGCGCTCACCGACATGCGCGTCGATCCGACGCTGATCGAAATCGAGACGCGTTTCGTAGAAGTCTGCCAGGAAGACCTCAACTCCCTCGGCTTCGAGTGGATTCTCAACAGCGACTACTCGCTCAATCTCGGCAAGCACGTCTCGCGCGCCCTCGGCCTCAGGCACGGAGCGTTCGGCGAGTCTTCCGGACAGAGCACGTACTCCAGGACGCTTTCCGGCGGATCCAGTACGACGTACGCCGGCGGCACCGGCAACTACGGCGGCACTTCGACATCCACCGCCAACACGACGCTGGCCCCGTCTACTGCTACGGAGAGTTTCAGCTCCTCTTCCTCGCGCACGATCTTCAACAAATCGAGCGGCGCCAACTGGATCAGAAGCGGCAATGCGCACCACAACCGCAACATCGGCGTGAGCAGCTTCGGCGGAGACTCCGACCAGGGCAACGGCATGCGCTACATGAGTACGCTTTCCAACCACATCTCCGGCGAGGGCTATTCCACGAACGACCGCTTCATGAGGCTCAACGCATTCCTAGGCGGCGCGGATCTGTCGATGATCCTCCACATGCTCTCGCAGCGCAGCGACACCGACCTGCTGTCCGCCCCGAAGGTGCTGACCAAGCCCGGCGAGCAGGCCAAGATCCAGGTCGTTACGGAATACATCTATCCTACCGACTATGAAGTCCAGCTGCAGTCCAGCTCCTCCGGCAGCAGCGGCAGCAGCGGCGGCAGCCAGAGCGCGATTCTCGCGGTCGTCGAGCCGCAGTCGTTCACGATGCGTCCGGTCGGCGTCATTCTCGACGTCACCCCGACGCTCATCGACGACGGCAACCTGATCGACCTCAAGCTCACGGCGGAAGTCGTCGATGAGCCGACATGGAAGAACTACGGCATGAGGATTCCGTTCACGGGCAACTCTTCGAGCCTCGAGAACTTCACCGGCATCGGCGACATTCTCACGGGACTTTCCGAGGTGTTGTCCGTCCTCGGCACCGGCCTCGACGACAACCAGCGTTCGAACTTCGCCGATTCCGCCGTAGGCGCCGCGACCACCGCTCTCACGAGCCTCACCACGCCGTCGAACGACAACATCACGTACTACGACGCGCCTATGGAACAGCCGTTCTTCCACGTCCGTTCCGTCGACTCGACCGTCACGGTGTTCCCCGGCGCCACGCTCGTCATGGGCGGTCTCATCACCGAGCAGCGCAAGGCGATGGACGACAAGATCCCGTTCCTCGGAGACATTCCGTTCATCGGCAGGCTCTTCCGCAGCCACTCCGAGCAGACGAACAAGCGCAACCTTCTCATCTTCGTAACGACGAGGCTTATGGACGTCCACGGACGCGAACTTGCCGTCGGTTCGAAGGAGACGAAGGATGCCGCTGCGGCAGTGGTGCCGGTGGAGGACTGATACGCAGAACCTGAAAATCGCATTGACAGGGGGGATTGCCTGCGGCAAATCCCTCCTGTCGCGTTATTTGTCAAAACGCGGCTTCGAGATTCTCGACGCCGACGCTGTCGTCCACGAAATCATCCCGGATCCGGCCGAGCGCAGGCGTATCGCGGCGAAGGTTTTTTCCGACCCGGAGGAGAGGAGAAAGCTCGAGTCGCGGCTCCATCCCATGGTGCGCGAACGCGTAGACCGGTGGTTTTCCGCGCCGTCCGCGGATAAAAAAACGAAAATTGCCGCAATTCCCCTTCTTTTTGAGGTGCATTGGGACGAAGATTATGATATAATATTGTGCGTAGTCTCCTCGAAGGAAAAACAAATCGAGCGTATGACTGCGACAAGGGGATATTCCGTCCGCGAGGCTGTTGCCCGCATAGAGGCGCAGATGGACTTGCGGAAGAAGGCGGAAAGATCCCATTACGTAATCCATAACGATTCAAGCGAAGGCGACCTTGAAGCACAGGCCGAGAGGTTTATCGCCTGGCTGAACGAACAACCGGGAAGGTAACGATAATATGTCCGAAGAGTTCGACGTATTTGCACAGAGCGCACCCAAGGGCGGGGATAAGGAACAGGGCGCGAAGCCGCGCGACGACGCCCAGAAGCCCGCGAAGCCGCAGGCCCAGCAGCACAAGCAGCACAAGAAGAATTTCCAGCATCAGCGTCCGCCCTCGAAGAACAATTCGCCGATACGCGGCGCCAACGGCGTCGAATCGGTGAACCCGCTCTTGAACGCGCCGCTTCCGACGGAGCAGAAGCAGGAGGCGCCCGCCGCGCAGCCTAACAGGAATCCCGATCTCGAGGAGTACGGCCTGAAGGACATCCAGTCGTGGCCGGCCGAGCAGATCGTGGAAAGGATGATGCCGGGCGCGGATCCGGAGGAACTCGGAAGCTACCGCAAGCATGAGCTTATCTTCGCGGCCATAAGGGCTTATCTTGCGCGCGGCGGAGCTGTCATCGCCACAGGCTGCCTCGAGATCGTCCGCGAGGGGCACGGATTCCTGCGCTCGGCGAGAAACAACTTCCTCGCCTGCCCGGAAGACGTTTTCGTCACGCAGCAGCAGATCAGGCGCCATGCGCTGAGGACGGGCGACATCATCGAAGGGCCCATCCGCGATCCGAGGGACAGGGACAGGTTCTTCTCGCTTGGAAACGTCAACAAGGTGAACGGCAAGGAGCCGTCCGTCGCCGCGCGCGTAGTCCATTTCGAGAACCTCGTGCCCACATTCCCCACGAGGCGCATAATCCTCGAGACCGTGTCGACAGAGCTTTCCACCAGGGTCATAGACATTTTCACCCCGATAGGTTTCGGACAGCGCGGGCTCATTATCGCGCCGCCGCGCGTCGGCAAGACCGTCCTTCTCCAGAAGATGGCGAACGCCATTTCCGCGAACCATCCCGACGCCATGCTGATAATCCTCCTGATCGACGAACGTCCTGAGGAAGTGACAGACATGCAGCGCAACACAAAGGCGATGGTTCTTTCCTCGACGTTCGACGAGGAGCCGCAGCACCACGTGGCGGTCGCAGACATGGTTATCGAAATGTCCAAGCGCCAGGTCGAGAACGGGCGCGACGTCATAATCCTGCTCGACTCCATAACGCGCATGGCCAGAGCCTACAACACCGTCCAGCCGCATTCCGGCAAGATACTGACGGGCGGCGTGGACGCGCTCGCGCTCCACCGCCCGAAGCGATTCTTCGGAGCCGCGCGAAACATCGAAGGCGGCGGATCCTTGACGATCATCGCCACCGGTCTTATCGACACAGGCTCCAGAATGGACGAGGTCATCTTCGAAGAGTTCAAGGGAACGGGCAATATGGAAGTCGTTCTGGACAGATCCCTCGCCGACAAGCGCATCTTCCCCGCTATCGACATAGAGAAGTCCGGCACACGCAAAGAAGATCTGCTGCTTGATCCGCTGGAACTCGAAAAAACATGGGGCCTGAGGCGCATTCTCGCCGCCGCCGGTCCGGAGTCCGCAATGAAAAGCGTGCTCAATTCGCTTAAAAAGACAAAATCGAATCCGGAGTTCCTGTATGCGCTCGATCTCAAAAATCTCCAACATGAATAAGTTCGCGGCGGCCGCCGCGCTGGCCCTCGCGTCCGTTTCACCCTTTGCGGCTTCCGCCGCAAAAGAATGGCAATGGTGCAGAACCGGGAACGGCTATTTCTTCGAGGACAAGGTCGTTCCCGCAGAGGTTACTGGCAACGCTCCCTTTATCGATCCGGCCAGTCCCGTAAGCGAGATCAATGTCGGAGAGTCTCCGGTCGTGTTCAAAGCGATTCCGCCGGTGGAAGGGTATACGCTCAGGGACGGAACGAACCAGTGGGCGATTCTCGAGTTCATGACGTTTTTCTATGCCAGAACCCGCGACTACAACGCGGGGAATGTCCGCGATCTTTCATCCTTCACAAGTTACGAGGCGGAAAGACTTTCAGGCTGGGAGATCGCTTTGACGAACGCGTCGTTCGCCGTCAGCCCGCCGAATCTTTACACTGCGCCGGAACATGTCGAAATCGTGCCGTGTTTCCAGTGGCTCAGGTACAATCTGCGCTACTATCCGAACAAACCCGGCTCCAAGGGATTCGACGGATGGCTTTCGCAAGACGACATCGTCTATACGAACGACGTGACGATCGGTGTAAATGCGTACAATTCCGAATGGACACCGGAAAATGACCCGATGTGGAAGCGGGACGACGGCTACGTTCTCGCCGGACTGGCGCGTTCTGCAGATGCGGAAGAGCCGGAATTCTCTTTCGGCGAAACGCTTTCCGGCCGTGCGGGAGGATGGCCGGGGAAGAGGCTCGGCGCGAAAGTTTCGGGGACGACGAACTGCGTGGTTTCGCTTTACGGCGTCTGGAAGCCGCTGACATGCACCGTGACGCTAGATCCCGTATTCGAATGGGCGGAGATTTCCACGAACAAGGTCGTCCTTTCCAGTGCGGAGCAGAGTCCGGCGGTTTTCCCGGTTCCCAGGGCCGGAGGGTACGAGTTCAAATATTGGTACTGGACGGACGGCGAAGGCGAGCACAGCGTGTCGGGTGCGGTCTACGGCGACTTTACGAACGATGTGACGCTGACCGCAAAGTATGAAGCCCTTCCGCTCACGGCGGCGACCGGCGCGCCGTTTGATCTGGCGTTCACGGTCGACGATCCGGAGGAGGGCGCCGGATGGGAGCTGGCAGGCGGGGAGTTTTGCGCGGGGACCAATTCGCTCGCGGTTTTCCGCGAGTACGATTCCGGGGCGGCGACATTCTCTCTCACCGGCGGCGTGGAGCGCAGCGGTGAACTGTCTTTCGCGTGGAAATCGGACGTCCCGTTCGCGCAGATCAGCAACGGATGGTGGGGCGCCTGGTTCGAATATTCGGTGGACGGCGGAGAGGAGTGGTTGAAGCTCGACGCCGCCGCGACGACCGGCGCGTGGGATTCCGTCACGCAGAGGATCGATGTAGTCGAAGGCGGGCGGGCATTGTTCCGCTGGAATTTCGACAAGTACCTCGAATTCGACGAAGACGGCAAGCCGGTCGGTCCTGTCGTCAGGAAAATAAAAATCGCGCTCGACCCCGTTCTCGACGGCGCGTCTCTTTCGTCGAACATGCTTTACTCCGCCGCGGGGGAGGTTTGTCCGGAATTGCCGTCCCCCGAAGCCGACGGGTACGAATTCATGTACTGGTATCCGGCAGAGTCGGAGCACCGCGCCGACCGCCCGGCTGAACCGGTGGTTGCCGGCGAAACCGTTTTCGAAGAGAGCGTCATGCTCAAAGCGAGATACAGGATGGATGTCGATTCGCCGCTGAAAGGGGCGGATGCGCCATTCGGACTTGTGTTTGCGAAGTCACGCAATGAATACAATGATGACGGGGACGAGAAGTTTCTTACAAACCGGGTGGACGAAACAGCGATGTGCGCAGACGCGCTTTCATTTACCTGGGAAGACTGGAACGGGAAATTCAGTGTCACCGGGGTGATCGACCGCGCGGGAACGCTTTCGTTCAAGTGGAAATCGGACAAGGAATTCACGAGGAATGTAGAATGGAATCCCGGCGTCTGGTTCGATTATACCGTAGACGGCGAGACGCAGTCGCTGGATTCGATTCCGGGGACGGACGATTGGGCGCAGGTGTCGCTTTCCCTGAATACGACTAATTCTTCCGCGCGCGCAGTCTGGCATTTCGATAAATTCCAGGAATCCGCCGATTCCGATCCCGGCGAGCGTTATACGATAATGATCGACGATATCTTGTTCATCCCCGCAGACGGCTGCGAAGTGCCGGAGGAAGGCGGAGAAGAAGAAATCCAGTTCAACGGGGCCGGGTACCGCATCTGGCTCGACGATATTTCATACGCGTACGATCCTGCCGGGGAAGAAGGCGGCGGGGATGGCGGCGACGACGAAGGCGGCGAAACGGAGACGCATCCCGCCGGGTTTGGATTCGCCGCGACAAACGTCTGCGAAGGCGCGGCGGTTTCAATTCCTGTCTGGGGCGGCAGTTCCAACGCCGCCGCAAGCGTCAAGGTGTATCTGACATACCAGTCCGCTACAGCGGCGGATGTGGATTTGAAGGAGGGGACGGTGACTGGGGGAACGGCCGTCCCGGCCGTTCAGAACGGGCGAGACGCCACCCCTGCTAGGGCATCGCCTTCGGCGACTCGCTGCGCTCGGGGGATACGTTCCCCCAGTATGTCCAACCTCAAGTTTCCCATGACGCTCAGCTGGGAATCGGGCGAGATCGGATGCAAAACGATTTCCATTCCGCTCGTGGCCGATAAAGCCATCGAGAACGACGAGTTCTTCACGCTCCAGCTTGCCGACGCGTCAGGCATGGAATTGGAAGGCGATACCGTATCGACGGTGACGGTCCACGATCCTGGCTACGACGGACTTGCCGCAAAAATCGAGGCTGGCACGGCGACGAGAGCGGAACTGACGGCTTGGGAGAAATTGCAGAAGGCAAAGGCGCCGTATATGCGCGGTCTTGCGGATCCGGCGAGCGCCGGCAAAGTGACAGGCGGCGGATTCTGCGCCGCCGGAAAGAAGACGACGCTCAAGGCGAGCGCGAACAAGGGTTTTGTGTTCGTCGGTTGGGCGAAAAAAGGGAACGGGGAACAGGGAACAGAGAATGGTTTCGTCGCCAAGACGCCTTGGCTCGTCATTGACCGCTCGGCGAAGCCGGCGAAGAATACGGCAAGTTCGACTACAATCACAGGTGTAGAAGAGGACGCTACGTTCTACGCATGCTTCATCACGGCGGAAGAGGACAAGGCGTCGATCGAGCTCAGCGTGGACGGCGAGGGCCTGTCCAGTGCGACGGACGGAAGTCCGTCGATGTCCACCAACATCTGGGCGGGCGTGTATCTCGAATGGCCGGTCGCGGCGAGCGCGCTTTCCGCTCCGGCGGTGAAGGTCACTGGGCTGCCGGCAGGATTGAAGTTCACGGCGAAGGATATCATGGTCAAAGGATCGAAGACGGAAGTTGCCATTCCCGCGAATACAATCTACGGCGCGCCGTCTGCGGCGAGCAAGATCGACAAGAATACGGGTATTGCCAGGCCGTCGACGGTGAAGGTGACGGTGACGACGGCCGGGAAGTCGAGAGTTACCTACCCGCTGGAACTTACGGTCGACGCACTCCCCGCGTGGGCGGTCGGCACGTTCAACGGCGCGGCGACTAGGGGAACGGCCGTCCCGGCCGTTCAGAACGGGCGAGACGCCACCCCTGCTAGGGCATCGCCTTCGGCGACTCGCTGCGCTCGGGGGATACGTTCCCCCAGTGGGGTTGTTTCGCTTGCCATCGCGGCAAACGGCAAGATCAGCGGCAAGCTGCTCGAGAGTGGCAAGACGTGGACGCTCAGCGCGGCCTCGTTCGACCGGGCGTACGGCGGTCAGGGGCTGACCGACCTATCGGCTGGCGGCGATGGCAGGGGTGGCAGCCTCTTGCCCGCTGTTGCCTTCCACGCGACGGTGGTCGCCAAGGCCGGCAATCTTCTGGCCACAAACGAGATTGCCGTCACGGCGGAGGCGATGGCGGCAGATTCGTCGGACCCGCTCTGGCGCGGCGTCGCCACGGGAATTTTCCAACCTTTCAACCTTTCAACCTTCAACTTTTCAACCTTGCAATGGACTGTCCGGCAGAACCTCTGGAAGATCGAGCCTTGGAAAGATGAGGCGAAACCGTTCGCCAAGGCCAAGGCCGTCGAATTTGACGCGCCCGTCCAGTCCGTCGAGCCCGCTCCGTTCTCTTCCGGAACCGTCACGCTGAAGTTCGCATCGAACGGCGCGGTGAAAGCCTCCGGGAAGTTCATTACCGGCGTCAACGAAAAGACCGGCAAGGATATCGTTTATTCGGCATCCTGCTCATCGGTTCTGATTCCGCGGACGGACGGCGACGGCTATTCGCTTTACCTCTACTTCCCGCCGAAGGCCGGTAAATTCGACGGCTGCGCGTTCGCCGTCGAACTCGATTGGGACGGAGCGGATTTCTCGCTTGCCCAGTGATATACAATCCCGCCCAAGACAAAAGGATGAAAAACGATATCAGAATTATCAACGCGAAAGTTCACAATCTTCGCGGCGTCGACGTCACCATTCCGCGCGATTCGCTCACCGTGGTCACGGGTCTTTCCGGAAGCGGCAAATCCTCGCTCGCTTTCGATACGCTGTACGCGGAAGGGCAGCGCCGCTACGTGGAGAGCCTTTCGGCGTATGCGCGGCAGTTTCTCGACAGGATGCAGAAACCGGACGTCGAAAAGATCGAGGGGCTCAGTCCCGCGATTTCGATAGAGCAGCGCACGACAAGCGGGAACCCCAGATCGATTGTCGCGACCGTCACGGAGATACACGACTATCTGCGAATCCTCTACGGCTCGGCCGCCACGGCGCACTGTCCCGTCTGCGGCAAGCCCGTCAGAAGACAGTCGGCCGAGGAGATCGTCGACGCGATCCTGCGGGGAACGGGGAACGGGGAACAGGGAACAGCCTACTGGGGGAACGTATCCCCCGAGGCCGAAGGCCGAAGTCGCCTTGGCGAGCTCAATGCGGGGTGCCGTCTCGGCCGTTTACAACAGGGAACGGGGAGCGGGGAAAAGGGAACGCGGAAAATCGTCATTTACGCGCCGGTGGTGAAAGGGAAAAAAGGCAGGCACGAGGCAGTGTTCGACGAGCTGCGGCGCAAAGGATTCGCGCGTGTAAGGGTGGACGGCACCGTATACCCCATCGAAGAAGCGCCGGATCTCGACAAGAAGAAGTCGCATGATATAGACGTGGTCGTTGACCGCCTGGTCCTGCCGTGCGACCGCACGCGTTTGACGGATTCCGTGGAACTCGCCCTGAAAACGGGCGGCGGAATCCTTCGCGCAGAGCCGCCGGACGCGGCGGACGGCGGACAGACCTTTTCGGAACTGAACGCCTGTCCCGATTGCGGGATTTCATTCGAAGAACTCAAGCCCAGATCGTTCTCGTTCAACTCGCCGTACGGGGCGTGTCCGGCCTGCTCCGGAATCGGAAGTCTTTTCTATTTCGACGAGGAACTGGTCGTCCCCGACAAGACGCTCCCCCTCGAGCAGGCGATCCATCCGTGGCGCAGGCTGGGCGGACAGATGGCCATTCTCTACCACAAGGAGTTGCTCTCCATAATCGCCAGCCAGTACGGCGTGTCGCTCGACACCCCCTACAAAAACCTCCCCGCATCCTTCCGCCGCGGACTCATGCACGGCTTCAAGGACGACCTTCATCTTTCATGGCGCCGCGTGGACCGTCCGTTCGAGGGCGTGCTCGCGGAACTCAAGCGCAAGCGCGATGAAGCCGAGGACGACGAAGTGCGCGCGAAGTACGAGGCGTACCAGAGCTTCCGCGAATGTCCCGAATGTCACGGCGCGAGACTGCGTCCCGAATCGCGCGCGGCGAAAATCGCCGGCAAGACGATCGTCGAGACGATGGCCATGCCGGTGTCGGAGAGTCTGGCGTTTTTCGAATCGCTCGCGAAGAGCGGCGGAAAAGCCGTCGACGGACGCCCCGGCGTGAACCTCGCGGGACTGGGCGACATCCTCAAAGAGATCGAAAAGAGACTGCGCTTTCTTGTGGACGTCGGGCTGGACTATCTCACTCTCGACCGCGCGTCGTCCACGCTCTCGGGCGGCGAGATGCAGCGGATACGGCTGGCGACGCAGATAGGAAGCGGACTTACCGGAGTTTTGTACGTTCTCGACGAGCCGACGATCGGACTTCATCCGCGCGACAACGAAAGGCTGATTTCAACGCTCAAGGGATTGCGCGACCGCGGCAACACCGTAGTCGTGGTCGAGCACGACGCGGAGATGATGCGCGCGGCCGACTGGATCGTCGACCTCGGACCCGGCGCCGGCGTGAACGGCGGCAAAGTTGTGTACCAGGGGCCGTACAAAGGACTTCTCAAAGCGAAAACACTGACGGCCGACTACCTCACCGGAAGAAGGAAAGTATTCGCACGAGCCCTCAATAGCATTGATGGCCGAACTACGTTCGGCCAATACCTCACCATCTCCGGCTGCACCGGCCACAACCTGAAGAACATCACCGCCAAATTCCCTGTCGGCGCGTTTACCGTAGTCACCGGCGTTTCCGGCTCCGGGAAGTCGACGCTCGTAGAAGAAACCCTCAAGCGCGCGCTGATGAAAGGGCAGACAAAGGATAGGCCGGGCGCCTACAAAAAGCTTTCGGGCGCGGAGCATTTCGACAAGATCGTCGAAATCGACCAGTCGCCTATAGGTCGTACGCCGCGCTCGAATCCGGCGACGTACGTCGGATTCTTTTCGGAAATCCGCGAGCTGTTCGCCAAAACCCCGGCGGCGAAGGCGCGCGGCTACACGGCGGGCCGCTTCTCGTTCAACGTCAAAGGCGGAAGATGCGAAGTGTGCGGCGGAGACGGACAGCGCACGCTCGAGATGAGTTTCCTCCCCGACGTGTACGTAACGTGCGAACAGTGCGGCGGCAAGCGCTTCAACGCGGAGACGCTGGAGGTGACGTACGGGGGGAAGTCGATATCGGACGTCCTGGACATGTCCGTATCCGAGGCGTGCGGGTTTTTCGAAAAGATACCGTCGCTCGCCCGCAAGCTTAAGATGCTCGACGACGTGGGCCTCGGATACATCGCCCTCGGCCAGAGTGCGACGACGCTCTCTGGCGGCGAGGCGCAGCGTATAAAACTCGCCACCGAACTTTCGCGGCGTTCGACCGGCCGGACGCTCTACCTTCTCGACGAACCCACGACCGGTCTGCATTTCGACGACGTTGCGAAGTTGCTCGATATCCTTCTGGGACTGCGCGACCAGGGCAACACCGTAATCGTCATCGAACACAACGTAGACGTCATCCGCGCGGCGGACTGGATCGTCGACCTTGGACCCGGCGGCGGCGATGCAGGCGGAAACGTCGTGGTGCAGGGAACGGTCGAGCAGGTGCGCGCGTGCAAAGCCTCCGCCACCGGCCGTTTTTTGTAGTCGGTGGAAAATTATGGAATTGTGGAATTGTGGGATTGTTTGGATACGGGATTAAGGGATTGTGCGAGTGGAGGAGTGGTATGGCGGTCGCCCCGCGACCGCCGCAATCGGGGCGCTAGAGGTGTGCGCGCCGCCAAGGAGATGGAGCATCTTGCTCCGTCCCTAACTGGGAAAGCCGCCATCTTGGCGGCGGTATGGCGGTCGCCCCGCGACCGCCGATGTGGCGACGCCGCCCCCGGCGTCGCGCTGCTCCAGCCATTCCCTGAGATGCGATGAAATCTCCGAGATGTGCCTGACGAGATTGGGATCGAGGTGTTTCTCGAGGAACGGAATGATCTCGTGGCGCACCTTGTTGCGCTCGATCGACACGTCGTCGTTGCTCGCGTCTTCGCGCCATTCCTCGCCGTACTTTTTCAGATAATCCTTCAGTTCCGCATCGCGGCATTCCAGAAGCGGGCGCACGAATTTTATTCTGCCGACCGTCGACGTCTCTTTTATCCCCGCGAGGCCTTCCGGACCCGAAGCGCGCCTTATGCGCATGAGGAACGTCTCGGCGACATCGTCGGCGTGGTGTCCCGTCGCTATGGCGTCGAGTCCGAGCGCGACAGTCTGCCGCTCGAAGAAATCGAGCCGCGCGCGCCGCGCCGCCATTTCCATCGACTCGCCGTCGCGCCTGGCGACTTTTGCGTGCACGCCCTTGAACGGCACGCCCAGGCGCTTTGCGAGCGCCTTCACGAAAACATACTCCTCTTTCGACTCCTTCCGCAGGCCGTGGTCGACATGGAGGACGACGAACCTTTTCGCCGCGTTGCGCTTTTTCCCGCCCTTCGTAAGAAGGAACGCGAGAGCCACCGAATCCGATCCGCCGGACACGGCCAGCCCGATTTTTCCGGGCGGCAATATTTTTCTGTTGATTTTCATCATATCTATTCTACCAAAAATCGCGTACTTTTTGATATAATAATAACAATGAATTTTTCCCGTGTCCATCTAGTATCAAAAGAAAGGCGGCCGTGAATGGCTTCGCTTCTAGACGATGAATATCTAAAGCCCTACGAGGGCGCCGTAAAGGGACGTTCGCAGCATGCCTACGACAGGGCCATGCAGCTGACGACGGGCAGGCAGTCGCTGTCCGACTGGGCGCAGGCGCACGAATTCTACGGACTGCACCGGACGAAAGACGGCTGGGTTTTCCGCGAATGGGCGCCGAACGCCACGTCGATGTGGATCGTCGGCGATTTCACCGGATGGAAGACGGCTCGCGAATTCGAGCTTTTCAGGATTCCCGGGACCGACACATGGGGACGAGAGTTCCCGGCCGAAGCGATCCGCCACGGCGACAACTACCGCCTCGAGATGCGCTGGGAGGGCGGGCGCGGCGAGCGGATCCCCGCGTACGCGCGCTATGTCGTCCAGGACGAAACAACCAAACTCTACAGCGCAAAGGTCTGGGATCCGCCGAAGCGCTACGTCTGGCGCAACGCAACCCCGCCTAAGCCGAAAGGCTTCACTCCGCTCATCTACGAAGCGCACGTGGGCATGGCGAGCGAGGAGAGGAAAGTGGCGACGTACGCGGAATTCCGCGACAACATCCTGCCGCGCATCAAAGCGGCCGGCTACAACACCGTCCAGTTGATGGCGATTATGGAGCATCCGTACTACGGAAGCTTCGGATACCACGTCAGTTCCTTCTTCGCGGCGTCGTCGCGCTTCGGAACGCCCGACGACCTGAAAAGCCTCGTGGACGCCGCGCACGGTATGGGGCTCAGGGTTGTCATGGATCTTGTCCACTCCCACGCCGTCAAGAACGAGCGCGACGGGCTCGGTATGTTCGACGGCACCGAATACCAGTATTTCCATTCGGGCGCGAAGGGATGGCACAAAGCCTGGGACAGCCGCTGCTTCGACTACGGCAAAATCGACGTCCTGCATTTCCTGCTTTCCAACTGCCGGTTCTGGCTCGACGAATACCGCTTCGACGGCTACCGCTTCGACGGTGTCACGTCCATGCTGTTCTGGGACCACGGACTCGGAGAGGCGTTCACGAACTACGGCATGTACTTCAACGGATCGGTCGACGACGACGCCTGGGCGTACCTCCAGATGGCCAACCGCGTGATACACGAGGTCCGTCCCGACGCGATAACGATCGCCGAGGACGTCTCCGGCATGCCCGGATGCGCCGCGCCGGCGTCCGGCTTCGGAATCGGATTCGACTACCGCATGGCAATGGGCGAGCCCGATTTCTGGTTCAAGCTCGCCGAGAAGGTCCGCGACGACGACTGGCCGATGGGCGGACTCTACTGGGAGCTTACGAACAAGCGCAGCGAAGAGAAGGTGGTCAGCTACGTGGAAAGCCACGATCAGGCGCTCGTAGGAGGCAAGACGTTCTTCTTCCAGCTGGCGGACGCGGCGGTCTACTGGGGCATGGGCAAGGATCAGCACGGCCTCGAGATCGAGCGCGCGATCGCCCTGCACAAGATGGCTCGGCTGGCGACGGTAGCGCTGAACGGCGGCGCGTACCTGAACTTCATGGGCAACGAATTCGGCCACCCCGAATGGATAGATTTCCCGCGCGCCGAAAACGGGTGGGACTACTCCCACGCGCGGCGCCAGTGGTCGCTGAGGGACGACCCGAATCTGCGCTTCAAGGCGCTCGGCGACTTCGACGCCGAAATGATATCGGCAGTCGCCAAAAACAGGAACATGCACCTGCGCCCGATAAAACTTCTTGCGAACGATCCGGACAAAGTCCTCGCCTTCATACGCGGAGATTTGATGTTCGTATTCAATTTCAATCCCGTCGAATCGTTCTCGGGGTACGGCATCACCGTGCCGCCCGCGACACAGTGGAGGCATTTCTTCGACACGGACGAGGAGCGCTTCGGCGGCCAGGCGCGCATCGAGGCGGGGCGGACGTATTCGCCTGAAATCGTAAACGACGGCAAGGAGCTCGTCCAGCAGGTGAAACTCTATCTACCCGCTCGCACCGCCGTTGTGCTGAGGCATGTGAAATGAAAAGAATCGCCGTTTTGACATGCGCCGCGCTGTTCGCGGCCGCGCTTTGCGGAGAAGAGACCGGGCTGCGCTACACGCTCGGGACGGGCAAGTTCGAAAACGATTCCGCCTGGAGCGGCAGATGGAATCTCGCGGAGGCGTTCGGAACGCTTCTCGAGGATCAGCTCGTCCAGGGCGGAAGGTTCCTGACGGTCGAAAGCGCCGAAGGGAAGTCTCACGCCCAGGTGTCCGTGAAGGGGGCGATCGTCCGCGTGGAGGAGGCCCAGGGGCTGAAGGGCGGCGGATTCGGTTTCAAGGGAATATCGTTCAACCCTGAACTGGGGGCGGCGGAAGTGGAGGTGTCGGTTGTGGTCTCCGGCTCCGCACAGGACGGCGTGAAGAGCCAGAAGACGTTCACCGGCAAGAGCCACAAGGGATCGGTTCCTCTTTCGCGCGGCAATTCGTCGTGGTCGCTGCTGACCGAAATGCCGGGCCTTGAGAAGGACAGGATCGGCGGCGCGCTCTCCGATGCGGTCAATCAGGCGGCCTCGTTCGTGGAATCGCAGCTCGGATCGATCGTCTGGCAGGGGTCGGTCGCGGCGGTCAAGGACGGCAAGCTCGTCGTGAACCGCGGCGCGCGCGACGGCGTGTCCGTCGGCATGAAATTCGACGTGGGCGAGATGGAGAACGTCGTAGACGAGACGTCCGGCGAGCTTCTGGACAGCGAGGTGACGACCGTGGCGACTGTCGAGGTCGTCGAGGTAAAGGAGAAGATATCGTACACGACGCCGTTCGAAGGCGCGAAGAAAGGGATGGGGGTGTACCCCGCTAAACAGGAATGAAACACATTGCAATACCGCTTGCGGCCGCGCTTCTGTCCGGGTGTCTCGGCCCTGGTCCGCAGACCCCGGTCTGCTGGACGATAGCCCCGGAGGTTTCCGTCGCGAAACAGGAGCGGCCCGCCAAATGGGAATCCGTGAAAGTGGCGCGCGTCGACGTGCGCCAGCCGTTCGACGGACGCGATCTTGCGGTTTTGCGCCTGGACGGTTCCGTGGCGTTCGACCGTCTGAACGTATTCGCCGCGCAACCCGCCGCGCTCGCGAAGTGGGCGGTCTGCGACATCCTCGAAGGCTCGGGTCTCGCCGGGCGGACTGTCGCCCCCGGCAGCGCCGCGCCCGCCGCGTATTCGCTCGAGACGGAGGTGTCGATGCTTGCGCTCGATTGCAGATCCGGCGAACCGGAGGCGGCGGTGTCGGTTTCGCTCGTCCTCGTCTCCGGACGGGAAATCGTTTCGAAATCGAAGGGGGCGGGCCGCGCAAAAATCGTTTCCGGGAATCTGACGGGCGCTTTTTCGTCCGCCTTGAAGGACGCGGCCCTGAAAGCGCTGGAGGATCTGTAGAAGGATGGGTTTTCTCGACAGCCTCGGACGCGCGGCGGCGGCGAAGGTGGAATCGTTTTCCGCCCTGTGCTCTTTCACCGGCGAGACTGCGGCGGCGATTCTGCTTCTCCCTTTCAGACCGCGCCGTTTCCGCTTCGGGGATTTCGCCATGGCCCTGCAGCGCGCCTCGTGGGATGCGCTGGCGGTCGTTTCCGGCGCGGGCGTCCTCCTCGGCGTGATTCTCGCGTTCGAGTCGGCGACGGCCCTCAAGATGTTCGGCGCGGAAGTGTACGTTTCAGATCTTCTGGCGATAGGCATATTCAGGGAGCTGGGGCCTCTTATCACCGCGATTATTCTCGCAGGGCGCACGTCGAGCGCGTTCGCGGCGGAAATAGGGACGATGAAGGCCGGAGAGGAAATCGACGCGCTCGTCACGATGGGACTGAAGCCTGTGCGGTTTCTCGTTCCGCCGCGCATCGCCGCGACTGTCGTCGCGATGCCGGTTCTCACGGTCTGCGCCGAACTTGCGGCGCTCTTCGGGGGGGCCGCGGTGCTGCGGATGATGGACGTGCCGCCCGCCGTCTACTGGGATCACGTCAAATCGACAACAGGTCCGTGGATGATTTCGTACGGGCTTTTGAAATCCGCGCTGTTCGGATTCATCGCCGGGTTCATGGGGTGCTTCTGCGGACTGAAGACGGAACCGACTGCGGACGGAGTCGGCAAGGCGGCGACGGCGGCGGTTGTCGGTTCGATCGTGGCCGTGGGCGTTGCCGACGGCATCATAGCGGCGGTTGGATATCTCATGGAGGGCTGAAATGCGCGAAGAGCCCGAAAACATTGTGGAACTCGAACATGTCGCCGCAGGATACCCGTCGGAGACCGTCCTCGAAGACGTCACGTTTTCCGTAAGGCGCGGCGAGATATTCATCCTTCTCGGCGGATCCGGATGCGGGAAGTCCACGATAATGAAGCACCTCGCCGGACTCAACCCCGTCGTTTCCGGACGCCTTGCCGTCTGCGGAATGGAGTGGACGCCGCGCAACAGGGCCAAACTTTGCAGACGCATAGGCGTAATGTTCCAGAGCGGTGCGCTTTTCGGTTCGATGACGTGCCTCGAGAACGTCCTGCTTCCGCTGGAGGAGTTTTCCGGACTCGGCAGGACCGAACGGCGGCTCAAGGCCGAATCGCTTCTTTCGGACGTAGGTCTTGCGGATGCGGCGGACAAGATGCCGTCCGAAATCTCGGGCGGCATGAGAAAGCGCGTCGCGATCGCACGCGCGATGGCGCTGGACCCGGCAGTGCTGTTTCTCGACGAACCGGGCGCCGGACTCGATCCGGTGACGTCCGCGGGGCTCGACGATCTCGTTCTCCGCCTTCGCGCGGAGAGGGGTACGACGTTCGTCGTCGTATCGCACGAACTGGAGAGCATATTCAAAATCGGCGACAGGTGCGCCATGTTCGACCGCGCGCGGCGGGCGATGGTCGCGCTAGGCGCGCCGCAGGAGCTTAAGAGCGGATCGAAAGATCCTTTCGTAAGGGCGTTTTTCAACAGGGGGAGGACAAATGGCTGAAAAGGCAAGCTACGCTAAACTGGGATTCACGATCCTGCTCGGACTGGCGGGGGCGCTGTGCACGCTCGTGTATCTGGGCGGATGGTCCGGCGAAGACGGATGGGTGTTGGCCGAAACGTGCTACGACTCCCCCGTATCGGGGCTGAGCGTGGGGAGCGAAGTAAATTTCCGCGGCGTCAAGGTCGGGGAAGTGAAGTCGATTTCGTTCGTCGGCGTCGATTATCCGGAGGCCGAGGAGAAAGACCGCCAGAAAATCCGCATAGTGATGGCGTTCTACCCCAACCGCATTGTCACCAAGCCCGACGAAACACACGCCGCGCGCCTGAAGCATCTCGTGGCGCGCGGCATGCGCGCAACGGTCGCGGCGAACGGGATAACAGGCCTTGCGAAAGTCGAACTGAACATGCCGAAATACGAGACGCCGGAGACGAAACTGTCCTGGACTAGCGAATACGTCTACATTCCGCCGGCCCCGTCGCTTATCGAAAACTTTTCCGCATCCGCCGTCAAGCTCATGAACCATCTGAACAAGATGGATCTCGCCAGGGTTGCGAGCAACATAACGGAAATGGTCGAGTCCGCGGCGCGGACCGCCAACAACATCGATTCGCTCGTTGAGTCGTCGTCGCCGCGGATTTCGTCCGCGCTTTCCGACCTCGAAAGCGCCGCGCGCTCGATCGCCGTCCTCGCGGAGGAACTGAAGGACGAGCCGTCGCTCGTCATACGCGGCCGCTCGTATGAACCCCTCCCCGAAACCACTTTCAAGTGAACCGCGATTAATGCGTTGACAGACAAAGCCATAGAGAAGCTACACGCCCCGACAGAATGTTGGGAGCGTAAGGGCGATGCCATAGATGTTGATGCACTCATGGACGGAGGTTGGCGGCGAATGACGATACGACCCTATATAGCCGTGTGCCTGACTATAAAAGTGAACTTGTGGAGCAGGGGCGCGGACAGATACGCGAGGCCGGATAACGTGTGTGTAAGTTAATAGGGGGGCAGGTCGCATGAAGTATGACATCTTTGTAAGTTACGCGCGCAAGGACAGCGAGATTGTTCAACCGGTGGTTGATCGGTTGAAGGCCGAAGGGTATCGTTGCTGGATGGACGTTGACGGTATCGAAAGTGGCGATGCGTTCAAGCGGAAGATTGTCGCGGCAATCAAAAATTCAAAGTCATTGTTGTTTTTTTCGTCCAAGGATTCAAATCAGTCGCAGTGGACGCTTAAGGAGATCAACGTTGCGGTCGAATTGAAGAAGTTGATCATACCGGTCCGATTGGATGGTTCGGTTTATTCGGACGATATTCTCCTTGATGTTTCTGGCCTGGATTTTGTGTCGTATTACGGAGAGAATCGCGAAATGGAACTTGAAAGAATGCTGACAGCGCTCAAGAGTAAGGTCGCGTCGTGTAATGCCGGTTCTGACGCGCGACAGATTGTTCTGCCTGGCGGCGCGATCATGAGATTTAGATTATGCGCGGCAGGTGTCTTTACGATGGGGAGCCCATTGGACGAAGTTGGACGCGATGAAGGAGAGTTGCAGCATAATGTCACGCTCACCAAGGCGTTTTGGATGTCTGAAACCCCTGTGACGCAGCAGCAGTGGAAAAGCGTGATGAAGGATTGCCCATCGCGATTCAGGGGCGATGATTTGCCAGTGGAAAATGTGTCCTGGAATAGGAGCCAAGAGTTTATAAAGAAAGTCAACTCCAGGATGAAGCTCGGGATGCGTTTGCCGACTGAAGCAGAGTGGGAGTACGCTTGCAGAGCCGGTGCACCTGAGGCTTTTGGCGGAATTGGCAGCCTGGACGACATGGGGTGGTATGGAGACAATAGTGGGGGAATGGCGCATCCGGTAGGTTGCAAGGCCGCAAATGCTTGGGGCCTATATGATATGCATGGGAATGTATGGGAGTGGTGCAATGATAAATTCTCCGAATACCCTCATGGTGATGTAATGAATCCCCTAGGGGCCGGCAAGGGGGATTTAAGAGCGCTTCGTGGAGGTAGTTGGCACAGTTGTTCTGCCAGTTGTCGTTCTGCTGCACGTAATGCGATGCCTCCTGGGTTCTCTAGCAACCGTTTTGGTTTCAGGGTTTGCTTGGATGTTGGTGGCGGATCCAAGATAACGCGGCACAATACCTTGGGCACAAGATAGGGGAACGGGGGAATGAAAGCTATCATAAAACGGAAAGAGCTCGCGCCATGAGAGAGATGCGCATATTTGTCAGCAGTACGTTTTATGACATGCAAGTCGAGAGGGATTTGCTCAAGAAAGTCGTGAAAAAAAGGCTGGATGAGAAGTTTGGCGACAGGGGTGTCATTGTCGAGTTTGTTGATTTGAGATGGGGTCTTGACACCCAAAGCGAATCAGATGTCGAAGAGAACGTATTGCGTGTCTGTTTGAGGGAGATCCGCAATTGCATGCCGTTCTTTATCTCGTTTCTTGGCGATCGCTACGGATGGGTGCCTGACGCGGGGCTTAAGGGAAAAGGGTGCGCTTTCATGGGCAAGGACGACTATCGCATGCTATGCGGCGAGAAGAACATAAGCGTGACGGAGATGGAGATATTGTACGGGGCGTTTCGAAAAGATGCTACGCTTGGGAATTGCGTTTTTTGCTTTAGGGATGATGGGAGTTATTCGAAACTGTCCGATGCCGAAAGGACATTATATGGAGATGATGACGTCAAGACGGAGAAGCTCAGGCGATTAAAACGGAAGATATTGGCGCAATGCGAAAAGCAAGGAGATGGCAAGATAATAAACTATCGCATTGATCTTGAAGGCGACTACCCGGCGAAACTATTGTCTTTGTCGTCGTTGGCCGACGAGCTAGTGGCATGGTTCTCCAGCAAGATTGAAGACATGAAAAAAAGCGATTTGGAGACGCTTCCTGATGAACTAACGAGGGTGAACGCTTTCATAAGACGACATGAAAAGCACTATGTCGAGCGTAAAAGCGTGGAAAACAAGATATTGGATTATATTGTTAATGGAGACAATGGGTTTATTGTGCTCAACGGTGAATCGGGCTGCGGGAAGAGCTGTACTTTATCTCGGATATATAGGATGTTGGGGCAAAATGCCTCGTTCGTCCCCCTGTTCTTCTCGACAGAGTTTTCCCCTGTGGCCGTCAATGCGACGGAGGTGCTCAAATCATATACAAGGCAGCTGGAACATTATCTAGGTCAGCCTTTGCCGAGAGGTGAATCATATAACGAACTCCAAGACGTATTCAATGGTGCCATAGACAAGGTCGGTGCTTGCGAGAAGCAGGTGGTGCTACTTCTTGACGCGGCCGACGGCATGCAGAGGGACGTCGTCAGCAGAAACCTCGCATTCATTCCCGACGGAATGGCGGCGGTTGTTTCTGTCTCCAATGGTTCCTTTGCGGATTACGGAACGTTTCACAGTAATTGCCATCACGTCAAAATGCCATGTTTCAGTCGAGAGGAGTCATTGGCGCTTATCGACTCTATAATGGGCGTGACGCGTTTCCATCTTGACGCCGGGCAGAAAGATTTGCTCTTGCTGAAAAAAACGACAGATGGCCGGACTGCATGCGAATCGCCTCTTTGGACATACTTGGCCATGAATCTTATCTTGAATCTGGATTACTTCGATTTTCATGCAGCAAGAGGAGGCGAGATTGCACAAGGACACGAGGAGGGGGATTACGCGGCATTCCTGCGGGAAGTTTCGCGTGGCAATGTTGATGCCGTACGCTTTGTTAAGTTGCTTATAGAAATGATGCCCGCAACACCTGAAGAATTACTTGGTTTTTTTGTGGACAAGGCGCACTTTTGCTTTGGAATGGATTTCGTCAATCAATACCTCGCGTTTCTTTGCATATGCAAAGAGGGGTTTGCGTTGTGCGACTTTGAAATGTTTTTGGGGGTGAATTCCATGATCAAGTTGGCCAATTGCTTGAACTGGCCAACCAGTACGCCAATCAATATTTTGAATGGGGAATGAAATGCAAGCTGCCACATCCTGCTGAGTCTTCGCCAAGCAATGAAGCTGGTACATGAAAGGTGTTGAATTGATAGAAACGGAGAGTTGAAATGGCAAGAGAGAAGAAGCCGTATGATCTGCAATGCTGGATAGATCTGGTCAACAAGGGCCAGTGGTTCATGGTGTGGGAACGAAACTGGGTTTCGCTGTTCACATGGCGTCCCGCATTGATCCTCAAGTGGCCGCAAGAGCGGCTTGAGGCCATACATTGGCATACAGCCATCTTGAAACGCCCGGATCTCGCAGACCATTGCGACTTTGGCGCGATTCGATACAGGTTCATGAACTATGGCTACTTCTGGGGTGGCGTTTTGGCACTTCGACCAGACCTGGCACATTATTGCGATTGGGGCCAATTGGATGAGCGCACTCGGACGGGCATACTCTTTAAGCATCCCGAATTGATACTTTCCATTCCAGAAGAGCATATCACGGGGGAAATGTGGAGCCAGGCGATTGTGCGTGATGTGAAACTCGCAGATCGCTGTCAGTGGGAAAAACTCTCTGAAAGCGATTGGCGTTTCCTGCTTGATATTCAGCCTTCGCTGGTTTCGCATTATGTTCCGCATGAAAATACAGACTGGGAGATGATTTTTACGGCAGATCCCCGGATGTTGGCTACGTGTCCAGTTGAGAAGCTTACGGGTTGGACTTTGTGCAGTCTTCTGATTTACCACCCCGAATTTGCCTACCGAGCGGATTTCACTTCCATTTCGCCGCAAGAATGGAGCGAACTCCTGATTCACCGCCCGGAGTTCGCCGACAGATGCGATTTTGCCTGCTTTTCGGCATCGGAGTGGGTCAGCCTGCTATGCAGCAAGCCTGCATTTGCATCCAAGTGCGACTGGACGTTGCTCGGCGGCGAGGACTGGGAGTCTTTGCTTGGGTCGCAGCCGAAGTTCGCCAAGTACTGCGACTGGGACAAGCTGACTCCAGATAACTGGGTGCGCCTTTTTGTGCTTCAGCCAGAACTGGGCAAGTACTGCAAGATATGGGATCAGTTCTCATTCCAAAACTGGCAAGGCATTGTCGCATATCATGGCGACTATGCATGGCGCTGTCCAGAACGGATGAGGAAAGGCATTGACGGACGAGCATGGTTCTGGGAAGCCGCAGACGCGTGGCACGAGAATGAAGAACTACAGATCGTTCGGCGCAACGAGGGTAAAACTCTGAATGGCGGAGGTTGCTATCCATGAACTACTACATCGGCGATTTGCATTTTGGGCATGCGAATGCCATCAAGTTTGACGCTCGTCCGTTCGCCGACATCGAGGAGATGGATCGCGTAATGATCGAGAGATGGAATGAAACGGTCCGCGATGACGATGACGTGTACATCGTCGGGGATTTCTGCTACCGGTCTGGCCGCTCTGCAGCATGGTATCTCTCGCAGTTGAAGGGGCATAAGCATCTCGTGGTCGGAAACCATGACTGGCTTGTACTTAAAGACGCGAAAGCCATGTCGATGTTTGCGTCTGTCAATAATTTGCTTGAGGTGGACGATGGCGAAAGGCACGCCGTCCTTTGCCATTATCCAATGGCTGAATGGCGCAATTCACGACGGACGGCTTGGCATATTTATGGGCATATCCACACCAGCCGTAACAGGATATACGAATTCATGCGGACGCTTGACCGCGCTCTCAATGCGGGTGCGCCGGTCAATGGCTACCGCCCGTCTACATTCGACGAACTGATGGAAAACAACAGGCGGTTCAATGCGGCGGCAGGAATGAGTGATTCGATAACCGAGGAATGTACGTGATAACGATTCAATCATTTTCGTACAGGGCTCCGCCGCAAGAGGTGGCGGATGGTTTTGTGTTTGACTGCCGGATGCTTGTCAATCCGGGACGTGAAGAGCGATTCCGCAATCTTACGGGATTGGATTCATCTGTCCAAGATTTCTTCAAGCAACACACAGATGAAATTGAGGGTTTTCTCCGGCCCATAAAGTCGCTTGTCGGATTCGCCATAAAAGAGTATGGTCGAAAAGGACATGCAAACATGACGATGTCTTTTGGCTGCATGGGCGGACAGCACAGAAGCGTCTATTGTGCTGAACGTCTGGCAGAATGGCTGCGTTCATCTATGCATACGCAAGTTACGACGAGGCATTTTGCAATTGCATCCAAATTTCCTGAACTACTGCACCGTGCGAAGGGAGGGAGACGGACATGCGGACAAAAATAGTGATTGCGATGTTCATTGGCTTCGCGCTCGGAGCATCACTGATGACTGCAATTCGTTCGTTTCCTCAGCGTGAGATGCCAAAAGCCGAGCCGGTGGACAAATGCCAGGTTGCAAAGATAGCGACGGAATGGTTCAAAAACCATTATCAAAATGTGAAGTTACGCAACCCCGTGGTGACGGATGATGGCACGGTGATTTCTGGGGAGGTTGTGTATCGCGACGGAATGTTCAGCCCATATGGATTGGAAATTGTCGTCTGCCCCTCAAACGAAATAATTGTGGTTCGTGGCACGTGTCCTGTCGAGATTCGGAAAGGGCGTATTGCGGATATGCGCGAGTTTGCCGTCCGCGCCGACTTCAAGATGCGTGAGTCTATCGCAACACTTTATTTTGACGCGGAGGGAAGTCTGCGCTGTCGGGCGTCCATGCCGTTCGATGCGCTGTTGATTGACGCAGAGGAAGCGATGTGGATGCTGGCCGCATCTATTGAAAGCAAGCTCCTTTCGTGCGAAGGTGCGGCAAAGCGGGTGTGCGATGAAGAGTGTTCACCGACTGTGGCGGTGGGGGATATCAAGGAATTTCATTTGCTCGCCGAGGACTATCTGCGCAATAGCTCGTGCGAGTACGATTCAGGCCGCTTTGCCGCATACGAAGGGCTGCCGCCGGTCGAGGACGTCGTAAAACAATGGTTTGACAAAGAACAGGGATATTATGAAATGCACCGCGATCCATGTACAACGCGTTTCAGCGGGTTCTGGCGATATATGGACGATGACTATTTCGACATGGTGTGCTATCGCGTCGATATCGCGACTAGAACCCTGGTCGGAATGTGCCATTGCCCGCTCTCGTTGCAGGGCGATGGCGGACATGACGAGATAGTTGGGCTGGTGTCCGATTTCAACTCGCGGCATGACAGGGCCTCGCTCAAGATGGATTTGGATGCTGGGCGTCTGACCACGCAGTACGAGATGCCTGTTTCCCTGTTGCGGCGTCCACGATCTCAAGCCCGTTTTAGAAACGTCGCTATCGACATGACCAGTCTCCCTGACAAGGCACTCGTTGAAATATACGAGAAACTTCGATGGATTTTGGGCGCTAAATGAGGTAGGCAGTTATGAAGTATGTTGTTACAAGATTGTTAATCGGAATGATGACTGCGTGTGCCGGCTGCCTTGCGCTCAAGGCGGAAACGCAGTCCGATGATCCGTCATCTACAACCAATGGACAGGAGTTGGAGCGTTGGATGAATGCATCTAGAACTGCGTTCACGGCGGTGACGAACAGCATTGGGAGAGTTGAATTCGACGTTTCCCTGCTGGGGATGGCAGGGGTTTATCCCACATTGACCGTCAAGTTGTATGCCGAAGAAGATTACATCGTATCTCGGTGCGAGTTGCCAGTGATTATCCAGGCGGAAAACTGCGATGCGTTGATTCGGCTGTTTGATGGTCGCACGGCTCAAGCGCCCGCGTTCACCTATAAGGTGGATCGGATAAAGGGACTGGCATGGTGCGAAAGCACTACACCCATAGGTCTGTGTGGAGATCCGTTGCATTGCGACAGCTGTCGTCGGGCTTTTGTAAATCTGGCCATCATGCGCGTTGCAAGGGAAATAGGCTCATGCTCAAAGGAAATCGCCCAAATCGTCGGTGTAGATGGGGCTGGGAATCCTGAGATTGGACGATTGCGGCAAGCCGTTGCAGCTGGGGACGGACAGGCGTGTGCCGACCTTGGAGATGCATACAATCGCGGACTTGGCGTTGCGTTAGACAGAGAGAAAGCGGTTTCGTTCTACCAGCTTGGTGTCGCAAGGACGAACGCAGATGCTATGGTTGGACTCGCGGATGCCTACCGGCGAGGTGATGTCATCGAACATAATGAGGACGAGGCAATGAAACTTTATCGCCGTGCGGCGCGAATGGGTAACATAGTAGCGATTATCATGGTCGGTGGCACAGGCGAGGAATCGTGTGACACCCTAGGAACGCGATCCAGCTCCGTTTCAAACAATGTTAGTACAAAAGTGTCTTCACGAAATAAACTATCTGTTAGCCACAACCTTGAATGAGATTGTCACATTTTTCCGATGGAGGTGTCTATCTCTCACAGAACAGTGGAGGTGGTATGGACATCAGAAAGACACTTGAAGAAGCCAAGCGTAAAGTCGCCGAGGGAGGAAAGGCTATCGATCAGAAGATTGAAAAGAGTCTGTGTCGTTCCCTTCTGCTACTCGGCGATGCGCTTCTTATGCAGGAATGCGCTTGCGCCTTAACATCTTTGTAAGGCGCGAGGGGCTATTCTACGCAAAGCTTCAGATTTACAGAGGAAGGTACGATTGGAACGCTTGTTCAGATAGGCAATCAGGGCGAGGGGTGGAAGCAGAAGTTTGCGGCTACTCTTGGCGGCCAGCAGATTGCCGTGAATGTAAGGATGTTTCCGAAAGGTGACGATCTTGATGTTTCGATTGACTGCGGGAAGTGGGTGGACAAGGCATTGTCTGGCGTGTTGGCATGGACGGTCTTTGCACCGCTTGTGGCACTGCCCGTTGTAGGCTTCTGGCGGCAAAAGCGGTTGACCGAGCGCATGGAGTGCGAGATTCTTGAATGGATCGCCGCCCGTCATCGTGCGGGGTGCATTGATGTATAGGCGACACAGAGAAAAGGAGAAACGGAATGTCAGACGACTTTATGGAGGAAGAGTTCGAGCGTGACCGGAACGAGGCGTTTCGGTTGAGCGAACTGGTGGAAGCAAGATGCCCTTGGGATGTCGTAAAGAGGCATTTCCCGGACTTGGATCGAGTCGAATTGGTCGTGTCGGTCAATGAGTATGACGGGGGCAGATTGTCGCGATGGCTGGAGATTTATGGCAACGGGGATAGGTGGCATATAAGCCTAAAGCCGAAATGGATAGATGAAGTGTTGTCCGATGGCGAGGCGCGGGCAGAAATGAAGCGGCAAGGCGTCGTGGATATCATGCGTGTAGCGGCTTCTGTAGCGTATCCGCAAAAGATGGCAACTTTTTGCGGTTGCAATCGCAGAAAGTTTGTTGTATACTATTTGACGAAAGGAATGGACCGACATGTATATCACAAGAGATTTGGAGAGAGCAATAGCAGAGGCGATTCACGGCGGAAAGGTTGTGATTCTATATGGCTCAAGGCAGACAGGCAAGACCACGCTTGTCGAGCGTCTGCTGTCGGCGGAGGATGTCCGAGAAGGTGGCGTTGTGACGCTTTCCGGAGATGTCAGGGACGAGCGCGAACTGCTTGCGTATGAAACAATGACGCCGGAAAAGGCCCGTTCCATCATCGGGGAGGCCAAGACGCTGTTTGTGGATGAAGCGCAGAAGATACAAGACATTGGCTTGACGCTCAAAATCATTCACGACAGGTTGAAGGATGTGCGCGTGGTTGCGACGGGATCGTCATCGTTTGAATTGTCTGAGGAAGTGGGCGAACCGTTGACGGGACGCATGGATGAATATGTTCTTTCGCCGCTTTCGTTTTCTGAGTTGGCCAGACATTCGAGTGCGGTTGTCGAACGCAATTCACTGGCCATTCGCCTGCTCTACGGTTCATATCCAGACGTGGTGAAGTGTGTCTCGGACGAGAAGCGCAGACGTACTCTCAAAAGTCTCTGTTCAGCTTACCTGTTCAAGGATGTACTCAAATGGCAGAGCCTGAAAAACTCCGACATGCTTGGAAAACTTGTCAAGGCGCTTGCGCTTCAGGTCGGCGGCGAGGTGTCGTACAAGGAAGTCGGAGATTTGATCGGGATTGACAATGAGACTGTCGGAACGTACGTCGAACGGCTTGAAAAGGCATTTGTCGTGTTCCGTCTGCCAGCCTTCTCGAGAAACATTCGCAACGAGCTTAAGAAGTCCAAGAAGATATATTTCTGCGACACGGGCATCCGAAATGCCGTCATTGGCAATTTTCTTCCTTTAGATTCCCGGGAGGACACAGGTCACCTTTTTGAGAACTACGTGATCGCCGAGCGTTTGAAGAACAATAGATTGCGAGACCGGGACGTGCAGACGTTCTTTTGGCGCGTGAAGGGGAGCGGCACGAATGAAATCGACTATTTGGAGGAATCGGCGGAAAAAGGCCTTGTGGCGTATGAGTTCAAATGGAATCCGGCTAAGGCGGCGAAATCGAAATGTCCGAAGGTTTTTGCCGAAGCCTATCCGGATGCGCGATGGCAGTGCATTTCGCGCGAGAACTACGTCGAGTTCGTGACGGGGATGATCTGATGGGCGCTGTGTCATATCTATGATGTGCAGGTGTCTATGCTCCATAGATTGAGTTGAAGAAGGAGCTTCGCCATGAAGATACAATGTCTGCCGAGAAAGGAGGGGTTGAAGTCGCCGAATTTGCTGTGCCTGACATTCGACGATGTGACGGACTACTCAGATCTGTACGACGGCGACAAGGTGGCGAAGTTCCGCCCGGTCATGGCGCAGAAGATTCTAAAGCACGTCGGACATGGCAGTTGGCCGGTCCTCATCCATTGCACGGAGGGTGTCTCGCGCAGCGGCGCAGTCGCCAGCGTCCTTGACCACTACTGGAACTTCGTCTGGGACCATAAGCCGGAAGACCACGAGTATTTCAAGCGGGTGAACCCTAAAATCTCCCCCAACCAGGTCGTGGAGGAGATATTCACGGAGTACATTGAGAATGGATACTTGGAGGAAAATTGAAATGAAAAAGAGCAAAGCAACTATCATCGTACTGCTGGTTGCGGCTGCGGCGTCGGCGGCTGCTGGGTTATGGTTCTGCCGACGCTGCCATTTGATTCAACGCGCGGCAGCGTTGTTCAGGCCGACGGGCAGAGAATCTGGCGAGTTCGGGATGACGGCAAGGCGCGGGAGGATTTTGGCCGCAGATGGATCGCCGCTGGCGTATACTGAACGCGCGTGGCGTTTCCTGATCGACCCCGTTGTCGCAGAGCATCACAAGATCGATTCCGCCGATTGCCGCGAGGCGGCACAGGGGCTGGGTGTAGAGGAGCCGCACATGGCGGCATCTTTGGCCCGCAGGGATTCACGCTACATCTTTCTTCGGGATGCCGATGGCAACGACCCGGCAGCGGCTTATTTCGAACGAAACAGGAAATGGCTGAGGAAATGTGTCGGTATCATCCGCGAACCGGTGCAGAAGCGCGTCTATCCTCTTGGCGAGACAGCGACGGCATTGGTCGGTTTCATGCGCGGCGGCGCGTGTACTGACACTCCGCAAGGGGCTGGAGGTATTGAATGGTCTTTCGACAAGGCGCTTGCAGGGACAAACGGCGCATACGAAGCCGGCCTCAGCCCGGACGAACGCGCCACTCCGCCACCTGGAGCAGACATCCGCACGACCATCGTCCCCGGCGTTCAGAAGGCTGTGTGGGGCACCCTTGCCGCAGCCTGCGCGACGAACGGCGCGGAGTCTGCGTTTGCGCTCGTGATGAAGATTCCGTCCGGCGAGATCGCAGCGATGGCGTCGTGGCCGTCGTTCAATCCGTCGATGCGCAGGGATCTTGACAAGTGGGATGCGTCAATGGCGGTGAACCGCGCCTCACAGACGGTGTTCGAGCCCGGCGGACTCGTCAAGCCGCTCACGTACGCAATCGCCCTGGATTCCGGCGTACTTGCAGAGGATGCGAAAATCGACCAGGAGAACGGGGCGTGGGAATACAACGGGGAAACATTCAGAGACGAAACGACCAATTCCGTGACGATAGCCGAGGCCGTCGAAAAGAGCCTCGACATCGCGGCGGGCAAGACGGCCTGTTTGATTGGCCCGGAGAAGTTCCATGCCGCACTCCGGCGCTTCGGCTTCGGCGGGAAAACCCGTACGGCGGGGATTCCAGGCGAGGAGGCGGGCATTCTCGCCTCGAAGCCTGAACGCTGGGACACGACCACGGCCATGCGCGTCGGCACGGGCTACGGATTTGCCGCCACGGGGCTTCAAGTCGCGCAGGCATACGCGACGCTTGCAAACCACGGCACGTTTGTGCGTCCAGTTTTGATTGCAGGCGAGGCTAGTTCGTCCGCGACCAATGGCTCGGAGCAGGTTGTGTCGCCAGCTGCTGCCGATGCAATTGTGAGGATGCTCAAGACCCCGATGCCATCGACAGTTCAGATGTGCGAACACGACCGCGAGACTGGTCGATCCGTCTATTCGTCAACAAATTACATCGCCTCATGCGCGGGGTACTGTCCCGCCGACAAGCCCGAATATGTGGTTGTGGTATCGTTTTCAAAGCCACGTTCTGCACATACTGGCGATGAGATAGCAAAGCCCGTTTTTCAGTTGATAGTCGACTCTTTATGACATACTGCTCAAAAGAGACAGGGCTGGTGTGGTGGGACAATATCTCGCTTCGACTATTCTGTTGTCTCTGCTTTAATGGATTTGTACAGCTCATGTACTCTCCCTTCTCACGCAACTCTCCCTCATCAAATCAACACCCCCATCCCATGCATCGTTAAGATTTTCCGCATAAGATTCTCATTCCGCATTGCTTATGTGTAGGGTATAAACAGCAAACCACACCCCCAAATAAGATTTTCCGCACAAGATTCTCATTTTATGGTATAATATGGCATGTGAAGCGGAATTGGAAAGGTTTTTGATGGTTATATAAGGATAAGGATGGAGTATGGCAGCGACCAAATATAAACATTCGGCATACTGGTATGCGTATCACTACGGCTGGACGTACAGCGAGGCGAAAACGCTGGTCGGGCAATATATCGACATGCATACATATCGTCCGCGCATGAAAAGGCGTCCCGACGGCGAATTCCATCCTGAGGACTGGCTAAAATGGCGCAATACGCCAAAAGTGTTCGACTCGAAGACAAACCCTCTCCTTCTCTGCGCCTTCGCCATGGCTGATGTCGGGATCTACATGCGCGACAAAATCGCGAAATTCGCCGATCCGGTCGAGCGCGATCTAATGAAACGCGAACTGATGCAGAAATTGAGGCGCTGCCGCCGTCCGTTCTACTACGCACGCGAGACGGAGCGTCGCCGCGAACTCGCCGCCGCAAGGCGCAAGATAACGCGGCGCAGAACAACCGCCCCGATGCCTACCGCCGACGACATCCGCGCGGCGTGGGAAGCGCGCAAGTCGTCGCGAGAGGCGATGATCCGCCTTGGCGGAATCATGCACGACCTCGAATGCTACGTGGACAACTGCCTCAAATTCGACGAGAACGGGAATGTCGCCGGACGCAACGGCGGCATCAGACAGTGGCTGAAAGACAACGTCCCGGAGCTGTCGTGCAAATACAAGACGCTCATGCGCTACAAAGCGATGGCTATTCGCGTAAGGCAGGCGACAAATACGTTCGATCCCATCCCGACGTCCGAACTTCTCGACGAAAAGCCGCGCAACAAGGTCCTTTCCGCGATTCTGTCGGATACGGAGCCTGTGTTTTCGCATATTGTCGTCGAATTGGAGCGCATGCTCTCGCCGGACACGGTGTTTTTGGACAAGCCGAAAATCCTCAATACCCGTTAAACAGGTGGAGTATCCTGCTCCGTCATGTATATGCGTCAAGCCGGGGAGCTGCGGGATTCGATGTTCCCGCAGCGCGCCTTTTCCAAAAATCGTCCATCATTCCGGCAAAATGCGCATCTTGACAGTTTTTTTCACCTCTCCATTATATTGCGGTGCACAGTATTTGGCAAACGGGGTGTGTCAAATTCCATGCTCTCATTTTTTAGGGTGCACATTATTATGGCAAACTGCGATGTTCGTAAGGATTGATTTTTTCCGTTGAAAATGATAGTATATTCCTGTAAATGGGGGAATATATGAGATATGGCAAATTTATTCTGCCGACAGTGCTTTTGGCCGCGCTGCCGTTGCAGGCGGCTTATGTTTCAAAACCGGCGGCGATGACGGTCGCCGGCGCGTGGTCGCGCTCGAACGAAAAACTGGGCGCTCGCATCGGCGCAGACGTGTCGTCCGCGACGGAATTCACCGCACCGGGCGGCGGGTCGTACTACGCCGTGAAGATGGCTTCCGGCGGAACCGTATTTGTCGCATCCGACGACCGCATCACCCCTGTTATCGCATTTACTTCCGCCGACGATCCCGACCTTTCGGAGAAAAGCCCCCTCAAGTTCCTTTTGGACAAGGATATCGAGGCCAGGACGAAAATCGCCGGACTGGAGTCCGGCGGGGCGTCCAAAACACGGGCGACGTGGCTCATGCTCGCCCGTCCTGCGGTGCAGACTGCGGGGAAAACGCTCGGGACGCAGCCTTCCATACCCGCCGTCACAGGCATATCCGATCTCCGCGTGGCGCCTCTCGTGAAGTCGCAATGGAGCCAGATGGAGGCGAACGGAAAATACTGCTACAACTACTACACTCCAAACCACGATCCCTGCGGATGCACCGCCACCGCCGCCGCGCAGATCATGCGCTACCACAAGTATCCGGACACCGAACTGCCCGCCAGAACATACGACGTCACCGTGAGCGGAGAGGCAACCACCCTCGACACAATAGGCGAATCAAGGCTGTACGACTGGGACAGCATGACGTTGATTCCGAAGAACGGCGTCTCGGATGAATCGTGCGAGGCCATCGGCAGACTGACGTACGATATCGCCATAGCCCTCAATTCCGATTTCACGCCGTCGTTCACCGGAGCGCTTCCCGAAAACCTTTGCCGTCTTTTCGTCAACGAGTTCGGTTATGCGAGCGGATGCCTCTTTTTCGACGAGAACGGCTGGGACTCGTTCTACGCGTCCGGCAGGCGCGTTTCTCCGACATCGGGACTGCATACGCGCGAAGTGCGAAACAAGATAATCTACACGAACCTCGATTCCGGACACCCCGTCGAGTTCGGACTTTACAGCTACACGTCCGGACATGCCGTGGTGGCTGACGGGTACGGTTTCGTCACAATCAACGGCGAGGAGACTGAATATGTCCATATCAACATGGGATGGGCCGGTGTCGACGACGTGTGGTACAACATTCCCGAGATAAACGCCGCCAACTCCGGTTCCAGCGCGGGCGACTCGACGATGGATTTCATTTTCCTTTCTGCCGCGGCGTACAACGTGTTTCCAAAAGAGACGGGTGCAATCCTCTCCGGCCGCGTCATAAGCGACGACGAGGGCGAGCAGGGCGCGGTCGTGACCGTCTACGACGGACAGGGCGAAGTCGCGGCGGAAGCCGTCTCCGGCGAACACGGCATATACGCATTCATCCTGCCCAAGGGCACGTACAGCGTCAAGGCCGTCTCCGCCGACGGCGCCAGGATGGATTATCTCGAAGAGATTGAACTGCAAAGTCCCGTCGCGGACGGCATCGATCCAGATGATCCCAAACCCAACTACATAACCAATCCCGACAATATCGGCAACTCGTGGGGCAACGACCTCGACCTGACCCTTCCCTCGGTGAGAATCGGCGAGGAGCTGTTCACGCGGCTCGATACGGCTCTCGAGGCCGTCGCTGACATGGAAACAGAGAACCCGCTCGTGGAAATCATCAATCCGACGACCATGCGCAACCCCGTTACGCTGTTCGAGGACGTTACAATCATCGCCACGAACGCCGCGCCGGGCGAGTCGCCAATCGCGATCAAGGACACGGCGTTCACATCGTCCCGCTGGGCGATCCAGGTCGGCGAGGGCGCGACTGTCTCCTTTTCGAATGTCGTTTTCGAGGCGGAGCAGCCTTCGGACAGACCGGCGATCGACGTGCAGGAGGGCGCGAAAGTCCGTATTTCCGGGATTCTGGGACTTGGAACCGTCTATCTGGCGGATGAATACGGTTTCGTACTCCAGGCCCCTGTGGAGCCGACAGGGTGCGGAGTAGGCGTTTCTCCGCGGTGGAAGGCGGTCAAGGGAAGCGTGTTCGGATCGTACGAATGTTCTTCGGACGATGCCGCAGCGACGGCGCCTCTATTCGCATGCATGTCCGACCCCACCCTCGCATGTCTGGCGGACGCAGACGGCAGCCTCTACTTCGATCGTGCCGAAATCGATCCGTCGGTCGCGTACGTGTACGCCACGGACGGGGCGACAACCGCGTTCTACCGCTCGATCGACATGCTGCTGGAAGACTACCCGTCGGATGTGAAAATCGTCCTTTTGAGGGATTGTCCGGTCGAAGTTTTGACAAACAGCGCGACGCTTGCGACAAACGAAACGGTACGTTCGCGCGACGTAGCCATCGAGTCTGGCGACGACGGTCCTTATTCGCTTTCCCTGAAGAAGGGCGTCGGTTTTACGGTCGGAGATGGAACCGCGCTCTCGTTGAAGGGCGTTTCCCTTATGGGCGACGGACAATTGATCTCCAGTCCGCTCGTCACCGTTTCGGGCGGAAAATTCGAAATGCTTGAAGGCACTTCCATTTCCGGGCTGCCGCTTTCGTCGGCCGCAGCGCCCGTGTGGGCGACATCGGGCGAAGTCGTAATGGAAAGCGGATCGTCCATAACCAATTGCACCGCCGTGAGGTCCGCTTCGGGGAAAGCCGGCGCGATATACCTTGCCGGGAAGAACACTTCGTTCTCGATGAAAGGCGGCACAATAACCTCCTGTACGGCCGCTGCCGATGACGGCGGCGCCGTCTACGCCGGATCGGGCGCAACGGTGCTGCTTTCCGGCGACGCCGCGGTCAAAGACAATTTCACGGGTGCGAAAAAAGGCGTTTTGAAGAGATCCAACCTGTACATGACGAGTTCTGCAGATCCGCTTCTTACCGTGGCGGGCGGACTGACAGGATATGTCGGCGTGACATATTCCGGGCGCGATGCGGCCGGCAAGAAGTTCGCCGCAATAATGTCCGGTCTGCCGGACAACGACGTGCAGACGTCGCTTCTTTCGTTCTTCTCCGACAAAAACGCATCCCTCGTCGCGGTTAAATCCGCCTCCGGCGGGACGCTCGAGTGGGCTGTCGACAACTCGTTCCCGAAGCAGGTCCCCGAATCGGCGGCGCAGGCGCGCATCTCGGATTCGGAAGGCGAGAGGTTCTACGCCTACGTGGGCGATGCGTTCTGCACGGCAACGAACGGCGCGGCGACAATCACGCTCGTCACGGACGCGGAACTTACGAATTCGCTGTCCGTCGCAAGCCCTGTCGTTTTCGACGGCGCCGGCTTTACGCTGGGGAGGACGGGCTCCTGGCTTATAGCCGTCACCAACGCTTCGCTCAACGTGACCAATCTCACAATCTACGGGCGCGGCGGGAGCGGAAGGATGATAGACGTCTACAAGAGCGGTCTGACGCTGGAAGCCGGGGCTACGGTGGAGGAAGTATTCGGCTGGGATCAGTCGATGGTCGCGCCGATCGTCGTATGGGGCGGCACGTTCACCATGAATCCGGGTTCGTCCGTGCATGACTGCTGGAACTCGTACATGCCCGACTCGGGCGGATCTCTCGCGGCCGGCGCGGTTGTGGTCAGCGGCGCGACGGACTCCGAAGCCGTGGCGCATCTGTACGGCGGCGCCGTCACAAGGTGCATCGGCACGCGCGCGGGCGGCGTGTACATCGGCAACAAGGCCGCGGTCGATGTGAAAGGCGACGCCGTCGTAAGAGACAACGTGTGCGCAAAGGATGCGTCTTTGCTCAATCTCGTCGTGCAGGACAAGAGCGCGCTCACGCTCGTGGACGATCTGGAAGGACGCATCTACTACAGCGAGGGCATCCTGGGAAGCGATGAAGTGTTCGGCAGGATAGACGAAACGTACGCCGCAAGCGCGGGCCCGAGCAATCTCGTCGCGAGCGCGCGCAGGTTCCGCCACGATGCGACGGGTGCGAAAGGAATGCCCGTGCGCAATTCCTCCGCGGCGCTGCTCGTGTGGTCCGACGCGATCGACGACGAAGACGACACCTACATCAGTCCGATCGACGGCGCCGAGTATGAAGTCGTCCGTTTCGAGATGGACGACGACGAAGACGACCCGGTCGTTGTCGAGTGCGAACCGTTCACGTTTACGAAGATCGAGTGCGTAGACCGCGAACAGGGCACGTGGAGACTGGTGCTCCAGCCCGGAGTCAAGTACTGCAAATACACGCTCTATGTTTCGGACGATCTTGAAACATGGACGCAGTCCGGCGAGACGAAAACGCTTTCCGACGAAGACCTCACCGGCGAACTGGAGTTCGAGTTCGAGGCGACCGCGACAGGAGAAAAACGTTTCTGGAGCGTTCGCGGCCAGGACGGAACGAAATAATCCGATACCTTTACCCCCATCAAGGAGAACCATGGCAACAGAAAAGAAAGAGGCGGCCAAGAAAACCGGCAACGCCGCGCTTGACGCGGTGATGAGCCAGATCAGAAAAGAATTCGGCGAGATGTCCATCATGCGTCTCGGCGACCAGGAGGTGAGCGACATACCCGTCATATCGACGGGTGCCTTGAGCCTCGACATGGCTCTCGGCGTGGGCGGCCTTCCGCGCGGCAGGATCGTCGAGTGCTACGGACAGGAATCGTCCGGCAAGACGACGCTCGCGCTGCACGTGGTGGCGAACGCGCAGAAGGCCGGAGGCGTGGCGGCGTTCATAGACGCGGAGCACGCGCTCGATCCGCAATACGCCAAGAAGATTGGCGTGAATCTCGACGATCTCATCGTCTCGCAGCCGAACAGCGGCGAAGAGGCGCTGACGATCTGCGAACAGCTCTGCAAGTCCGGCGCGCTCGACGTCATCGTCGTCGATTCCGTGGCCGCCCTCACGCCGCAGGCGGAGATCGACGGCAACATGGGCGACAGCCACATGGGATTGCAGGCGAGGCTCATGTCGCAGGCGATGCGCAAACTGACCGGCGTCCTCGCCACAACCAAAACCCTCTGCATATTCACAAACCAGGTGCGCGAGAAGATCGGCGTCATGTTCGGCAACCCCGAAACGACGCCGGGGGGCAAGGCGCTCAAGTTCTACGCCTCCTGCCGCCTTCAGGTGCAGAGGATCGGCGCGATAAAGAACACCGCCGGACAGGTCGTCGGCAACCGCACGCGCGTGAAGGTCGTCAAGAACAAAGTCGCGCCTCCTTTCACGGAAGCGGAGTTCGACATACTATACACGTGCGGCATATCGTGGGAAGGGAGCATTCTCGACGCGGCGCTCGCGCGCGGCATAGTCGAGAAGCGCGGCAGCTGGCTCAGTTTCGGCGATCGCCAGCTTGCGCAGGGTTCGCTCGGCACCATCGAGTACCTCAAGGAAAATCCCGATGTAGCGGCGGAAATCGTCCAGCTGGTGAAGGAGGCGCCCGCAACGGCGGCGGTGGCGAAAAAGAAGTAGCCCCTTTGCGGGACGGCCCGATGCGACAGTGGTGCGCCTTGTACGTCAAACCGAGGACGGAGAAGAAATTCGCCGCCTATCTCGCGATTTTCCACATCTGGCACATCCTGATTCTGCGCGACAATGTTCGCAAGATACAGAGGCGCATACGCCATTTCCAGATACCGGTGTTTCCGGGATACGTGTTCGCGAAACTCGGCCCCGACGAGCGCCTTACCGCCTTGAAAAGCAACATGGTGGTCAGGAACATCCCCGTCCCGAATCCGCGGCAGATGATACACCAGCTCAGGCAGGTCGTCCACGCCGACAGAAAAGGGCGCGACCTGAAGGAGACGCCGATTTTCAAGGAAGGCCAGTTCGTCAAAATCAAGTACGGCCCCCTTCACGGAATGGAAGGGTACGTCAAGCGCGACAACGGCAGGCAGATGCTTGTCCTGAATGTCGAGGTTCTCGGCCAGGCCGTCGAAATCCAGATCAACCCGGAGGATTGCGTACCGGGCGGCGAAGAGGCGGAGAAAAAAGCGTCCGCCCGCAGGAAGGAAGGTAAAGGAACATGAACATCATCGACGGAAAGAAACTGGCGGAGCGTCTTCGCGGCGAGATAGCGGCGGGCGTCGTCGGTCTGAAGGCGGCGAAGGGCATCGTCCCGGGGCTCGCGGTAATCCTTGTCGGGGACAACCCGGCGAGCGTCAGCTACGTGACTGCGAAAGAGAAGGCGTGCCGCGAGGCCGGGATGCTTTCCAGGGAGATACGGCTCGGAGCAGACGTGCAGGAGGCGGAACTTCTGCGCATAATATCGGATCTCGATTCGGACCCGGAAATCCACGGAATACTCGTGCAGCTGCCGCTCCCGGCGCATATTCGTTCGAAAGCGGTTATAGAGGCCATAGCGCCCGAAAAGGATGTCGACGGCTTCACGGCGGTCAATGTGGGGCGGATGCTGATCGGCGACAAATGCTTTTTGCCCTGCACGCCGCACGGCATTCTCAAACTGATCGAATTTTCGGGGATGGACGTCGCCGGCAGGCACGTCGTGGTGATAGGGCGCAGCAATATAGTCGGCAAGCCGGTCGCGGTCCTTCTTTCGCGCAAAGAGACGAACGCCACGGTCACGCTTTGCCACACCGGAACGCCCGACATCGCCAGATTCACGCGGCAGGCGGACGTCGTGGTCGTCGCCGCCGGAAAGCCTGGAACGCTCACGGGCGATATGATAAAAGAAGGCGCCGTGGTGATAGACGTCGGCGTGAACAGAGTGCCCGACGCGTCGCGGCCGAAAGGGTTCCGTCTGGCGGGAGACGCCGATTTCGACAGTTGCTCCAAGGTGGCCGGCGCGATTACGCCCGTGCCCGGCGGGGTCGGTCCGATGACAATTACAATGCTTCTCTGGAATACTTTGGAGGCCGCCCGGAGGAGCGCGGGGCTATGCTGAAATTTCCGCTGCTCGCGATTGCGATTTCGATCCAGCCGCTGGTAAGCGAGGATGTGATAGAGCCGAGCGTCCAGAACGAGATCGACCACGCGATTTCCATCGCGCCGGCGGAGGCGGTCGCCGACGGCGCCGTCACGAACGTCCCCGCGGCGGTCTTATCGTCCGACGTGTTCGGCACTAACGGCCTGAACGCGACCCAGATTGCCATACGCATCGTTTCGGCGCAGGGTCCGGACGGGAGATGGTCCAGCGGCACGAACGACGTATCGGCGATAGCGGTCGATATACTCCGTTCCGTATCGTGGTGACGGGGAGAGCGTGTAAAGTGTAAAATGTAAAGTGTAAAGTGTAAAATGTAGAGCGCCGCGAAAATTGTCTCACATTTTTTGACTTTTTACGCCAATTTATGATATAATCTATAGAAAATGTGCCCAAATAGAGGATAAATAAAATGTCGAACGAAAAGAACAATATCAATCTGTTCAAGTGGCTGGCCCTTTGCGCGATAACCGTCGGGTCGGCCTATCTGACTTTCCCCGTCAAGGAGAAGGTGCGGTTGGGACTCGACCTTAAAGGCGGGACGAGTTTCACCCTAGGCGTGGACTACGCCAAGCTCCGCGACAGGATCATCGAGTCCGTTCCGGAGGCGGAAAAGGACGAAAGCGTCATGGACGCCGAAATCGCGAGGACTCTCGACGGCGCCGACGACCGCATGATTGAAATCATCCGTCGCCGTGTGGACGCCATGGGCACGAACGAACCGCTGATCCAGTCCATCAAGGGCAAGCACCAGATCGTGGTTCAGCTTCCCGGCGTCGATCCCAAAACTGCCGAGGACGCTCGCGACCGCCTCGAAAAGATGGCGTACCTCGAATTCCGTCTCGTCCCCGAGAACGAGCAGGAGCTCATTTCCGCGATTCCCGACGGATCCGCGCCTCCCGGATACGTTGTCTCCGGCGAAGGCTACGCCAAGGCGAAGGATTACGCCGAAATTTCGTCCACCAGCAACTATTTCACGCGCCTTTCCATGTTCGGCGTCACCGACACGAACACGCGCTTCATGCTTCAGGCGGCGAAGGACAGGAAGACGGGCAGGTTCCTCGGCTACTATCTGCCGCGTTTTGTCAACCGCGTCAGCAAGAACGACAGAAACCGCATAACGGGCAACGAACTCGCGTCCGCGACGCCCGACCAGGCCGGCACGCTAGCCGGCGGATACTGCGTGGCGTTCGAGCTTAAGAAGAACGCGGCGGCCAAGTTCGCGACGCTCACGCGCGAGCACATCGGCATGCAGCTGGCTATCATCCTCGACGGCGAACTCATTTCCTCGCCTGTCATCCAGTCCGAAATCGGCAGGAACGGACAGATCACCGGCAATTTCACGCTTGAGGAGGCCAAGCGCCTTTCGTCCGACCTCAACGCCGGTGCGCTCCCCGCGCCGCTCAAGATCGACGCGCAGTCGACGGTCGATCCCACCGTCGGCAAGGACGCCATCGATTCCGGAATCACCGCCGCCGCGATCGGCTTCACCCTGGTGGCGCTGTTCATGTTCTTCTACTACTGGTACGCGGGCGTCGTGGCGAACATCGCGCTATTCCTCGACGTCATCCTTCTCCCCGCCGCGCTCTTCCTCGTTGCGCACTTACTCGGCGTGTTCGTCGAAGATCCTTCGATGGCCGGAAGCGTCGTGCAGCTGCCCGTCCTGACAATGCCCGGAATCGCCGGCCTCGTTCTCACGCTCGGCATGGCGGTCGACGCGAACGTCCTCATCTTCGAACGCGTGCGCGAAGAGTTCAACAAGGGCGCCAACGTCGGCGAGGCCGTCGACACAGGCTACGCGCGCGCTTTCACGGCGATTCTCGACTCCAACATAACGACGATCATCACAGGCTGCATCCTCTACTCCGTCGGAACCGGTCCGGTGCGCGGATTTGCGATCATGCTCACGGGCGGCGTTGTGATTTCGATGTTCACCGCTCTCGTCGTCACGAGGCTCGTCATCGACTACACGTCCAATCCGTCCGCGCGCAAGCCGTTCAAGATGATGCAGTTCTTCAAGGCTCCGAACTTCGATTTCATGAAGTACGGCAAGACGATGTTCATCACGTCGTTCGCCATCATCGCCATCGCGCTCGCCGTGTTCGGCTATAGGCTCGCGACGAATCCGGGAAGCGTCCTCGCGGTCGATCTGACGGGCGGCACGTCCATCGTGTTCTCCGCCGACGGCAAGTTCGAGACCAAAGACGTCCGCCAGGTTCTTTCGTCCGTCGACAACGCGATGGTCGTCCTGAAGCAGGGCGAAGACCTCTACCTCAAGACCGGTCTCGTTTCCGAGTCCGCCGACAAGCCGAGCGTCGAAGCCACGATAGAGAACACGCTCAACGCCAGCGACAGATTCGGCGGCGTGAAGTTCAAGTGCAAGTCGAGCGAGACCGTCGGCCCGACCGTCGGCGCCGACCTGCGCGAATCCGGTTCGAAGGCCGTCATGTTCTCGCTCGTCGCGATTCTGATCTACATCGGCTTCCGCTTCCGCTTCGGTTTCGGCCTCGGCGGCATAGTCGCCCTCGCGCACGACGCGCTCATATCGCTGGGACTCTTCTCGCTCTGCGGCCGCCAGGTTTCGCTTATCGTGATAACGGCGCTGCTCACGATCATCGGCTACTCGATCAACGATACGGTCGTAGTGTTCGACCGCATCCGCGAACAGCTCAAGCGCGATCCGCGCGCGTCGCTGAAGGAGATATGCAACGTCTCCATCAACGCGTGCCTGTCGAGAACGGTCATCACTTCGCTCACGACGTTCTTCGCTGTGGCGGCGCTCTTCATATTCGGCGACGGTTCGATCTACGACTTCGCGCTGACGATGCTCATCGGCGTCGTGGCCGGCACGTTCTCGTCCGTATTCATCGCAACGCCCGTGATGGTCTGGTTCTATCGCGGCAAGCGTCCGGATTTCGAAGAGGAAAAGAAAGAGCAGAAGGAAGCGTAAGAGGGAATGGCGCAGGAAAACGGTACAGCTCTGCTTGAATGGGAGGAAGTACGCCAGCGTGTCGACGCGCTGAAGGACAACGTCTCCAGGATGGCGGAATACGTCAAGATCGGCGAGCGGCGCGAGCGGCTCGCCGCTCTCGAGGAGCTTCAGGCCTCCGCCGATTTCTGGAACAATCAGGCCAAGGCGCGCGAGACGATAGCGGCGACAAACGCCGAGCGCGCGTACGTCGTGCCTTACGACGCGCTTTCCAAGACCGTCGAGGACGCTTCCGTCATGCTCGAGCTCGCCGGCGCCGAGGATGGCGAGGCGCGCCAGGCGGCTCTCAAGGACACGATTGCCGAATGCGAAAAGGCCGACGCCTTCTTCGCCAAGCTGCGCATGCAGTCGCTTCTCGGCGGCAAGTTCGACCAGTGCAACGTGTTCGTGAAACTCCACGCCGGACAGGGCGGCACCGAGGCGTGCGACTGGGTGGCGATGCTTTACCGGATGTACCAGCGCTACGCCGAGAGCCAGGGGTGGAAGGTCGAGGAGTATGACGTCCAGCCCGGCGAAGAAGCGGGCTACAAGGATGTGTATTTCCGCGTCGAGGGCCCCTATTCCTTCGGCATGCTCAAGGCCGAGCGCGGCATACACAGGCTCGTCAGAATATCGCCGTTCGACGCCAACAAACGCCGCCAGACTTCCTTCGCCTCGATGGAGACCGTCGCGGAGATAGACGACGACATAGACATCGAAATCAAAGACGAGGATTTGAGGATCGACACCTACCGCAGCGGCGGTGCGGGCGGCCAGCATGTCAACAAGACCGACAGCGCCGTCAGGCTTACGCACCTGCCGACCGGAATCGTCGTGGCCTGCCAGAAGGAGCGTTCGCAGCACATGAACAAGGAAAAGGCCATGAACATGCTGCGCGCCCAGCTCTACGAATACTACGAAGACCAGAAGAAGGCGGAAATGGACAGATTCTACGGCGCCAAGTCCGAGAACGGCTGGGGCAGCCAGATAAGGTCGTACGTGTTCTGTCCCTACACGATGGTCAAGGATCTAAGGACAGGCTGCGAGACAAGCGACGTCAACGGCGTCATGGACGGCAATCTCCAGCCTTTCATCGAGGCCTGGCTCCAGCACCAGGCCATCGGCGGATAGCCGTTTCGACAATTACGAAAGGAGGCGGACTCGATGTCACGCGTCATGATCATAGGCGCCGGCGGAGTGGCCGGCGTCGTCGCGGCGAAATGCTGCCGCAATCCCGGAACGTTCTCCGAGATGCTAGTCGCGTCGAGAACGAAGGCCAAGTGCGACGCGATCAAGGCGAATATCGAGAGCCGCCGCGCGCAATGGGGGAACGGCGGGCGCGAGACCGCGATCTCCACCGCGGCGCTCGACGCCATGGACGTTCCCGCGACCGTCGCGATGATACGCGGCTTCAAACCGGATCTCGTGATGAACATCGCCCTCCCGTACCAGGATCTCGCGATCATGGACGCGTGTCTCGAAGCGGGCGTCTCCTACCTCGATACCGCCAACTACGAGCCGCCGGACGAGGCGCACTTCGAGTATTCCTGGCAGTGGGCGTACCGCGAAAAATTCAAGAAGGCCGGTCTTACGGCGATTCTCGGCTGCGGGTTCGACCCCGGCGTCACGCAGGTCTTCTCCGCGTATGCCCAGAAACACTACTTCGACACGGTCGAAACACTGGACATTCTCGACTGCAACGGCGGCGACCACGGCTATCCTTTCGCGACCAACTTCAACCCTGAGATAAACATCCGGGAAGTCGCGGCGAAGGGCAGTTATTGGGTGTCGGAGATGGAAGAGGGAACAGGGAAGAGGGAAGAGGCGGTTGATGCGCACGGTGTGCCGGTTGAATACAAGAAGGCGTTCGACAAGGGGTATTGGGTCGAGACGGCTCCGATGGCCGTGAAGCGCGAGTACGACTTCGACCAGGTCGGGAAGAAGGATATGTACCTTCTCCACCACGAGGAGCTCGAATCGCTGGGCTGCAACCTGAAGGGAATCAAGCGCATCCGCTTCTTCATGACGTTCGGCCAGAGCTACCTCACGCACCTCAAGTGCCTCGAGAACGTCGGCATGACGCGCATCGATCCGGTCGACTTCAAGGGGATGAAGATAGTGCCTATCGAATTTCTCAAGGCGCTCCTCCCCGATCCCGCGTCGCTCGGTCCACGCACGAAAGGCAAGACGAACATCGGTTGCATCTTCCACGGAATGAAGGACGGAAAGCCGGTGGACTACTATGTGTACAACGTGTGCGACCACCAGGAGTGCTACGCCGAAGTCGGCTCGCAGGCGATCAGTTACACGACGGGGGTTCCGGCGATGATCGGCGCGAAGATGTTCCTCGAAGGCAAGTGGACGGAGAAGGGCGTCCATACGTGCGAGGAGTTCGACCCCGACCCCTTCATGGAGGAGCTGAACAGGCAGGGTCTTCCGTGGAAGGAGAATTTCAACCCCGTGAAAGTCCCGTGATGCGCGGATGACCCGATACGATATGGAACTGCAATGAAAGAAGATTCGAAAGACAGTCTGTACACATTCTTCGCGCTGGCGGTCATCGCGCTGGTCGTGGTGTGGGGCGGCATCAAGGCCTATCCGCACTACGTGAGGTTCCGCGCGCTCAAGGGCCAGATAGCGGAACGCGACGCTCTGATACGGGAGAAGGAGGATCGGCTCTCGAAGATAGCCGAGATGCAGAGGCGCTTCCAGACCGACTCGGAATTCGTGGAGGCCGTGGCCCGGCAGAACCACCGCTATTATCCCGGCGAACTGGTGTTCGTCTTCGAGAACGAAGGGCGGCGCTGATGGCCAATTTCCTCAGGATGCTGCTGGGCTTCGCGCTCCTGCCTGCATGCTGGGGCGCGGGCAAGGCGTTTTTCCTATGCCTCGGCGACGGGTCCGCAGTCAACACGGGCACATTTTCCGCGCTCGCGGGCGTCGTTGCGTTCTCGGTGCTCTGGTTCGTTTTCCCGCATCCCGTCAAAGCGTACGTGTTCGGGCACGAAATGACCCACGCGCTGTGGGGTATTCTGTTCGGCGCGCGTCCGTCGAAAATGAAAGTCGGCGAGAAAGGCGGAAGCGTCGAACTTACCAAGTCCAACATGCTCATCACGCTTTCGCCGTATTTCTTCCCGTTCTACACGTTCGTCGCGCTGCTCGCGACGTTCGTGATTTCTTTTTTCGCCAAGCCCGTGCCTTACATGCCGCTCTGGCTGTTCGTCATTGGATTCACTTGGGCGTTCCACGTCCTTTTCACCATACAGTCGCTGACGACGAAACAGCCCGACATAGCCCTTTACGGCAGAATCTTCTCCTGGACGTTCATTTTCCTTGTGAACGCGGCGATACTTCTCGTGTGGTGCGCGGCGACGGCGGACCGGCCGGTCGCGGGATGTTTCGGCACCGCCTGGTCGTGCGTGTCGGACGCCTACGGTTCGGCGTACGGCGCGCTGAAATGGTGCTGGACGCGTCTCTACGGCATGTTCAAGGGGTGAAAGGAGATCTCCCGCAATGCATTCGACTCTGATTCCGGGACTGCCCATCCAGACCTTCGGCCTGTGCGTCGCCATAGGCGTGTACCTTGCGTGGATCGTGGCAGAACGCCTGTCGCTCCGCAAGGATATCGGTTCGCTCATCTGCATCCTCGCGCTGGCCGGAATCGCAGGCGCGCGCGCCGCGCACGTGGTGGAGTACTGGCGCGAGGAGGCGTTCGCGGCAAAGCCGCTTTCCGTTTTCGCGGTGTGGAACGGAGGTCTCGTGTTCTACGGCGGACTTGTCGCGGCCGGGATTGCGTTCTGCGTCTGGTGCCGCGCGAAGAAACTGAATCTGCTGGAGATGGCGGATCTCGTCGCCGTGACGATCCCGCTGGCGCACGCGTGCGGAAGGGTGGGATGCTTTTTCCACGGCTGCTGCTGGGGGAAGGTGACGACATCCGCTTTCGGCGTGACGTTCCCCGCCGGTTCGCCGCCGTATTTCGCCCATCATGCAAGCCGCACCGCGGCCCGTTCGCTGCCGCTCGTGCCGGTCCAGCTGATTGAGTCCGCCGCGCTTCTCTGTCTGTTCGCGCTTCTTCTTTGGGTCTACCGCAGGAAAAAGGCGTGGACGGCCGCTCTCTACATGACCGGCTACGCGGTGATAAGATTCTTCACCGAGTTTCTCCGCGACGATACCCGTCCCGAATTTTCCGGTTTCTCGAGCGCGCAGCTTTTCTCCATCGTCCTTGCAGCCGCCGGAGCCGCGTTGTTCGTCATATCTTTGAAGGCAAATGAAAAGCGTCACGATAATAATAGGTGAGGACGGGTATCTCGTCGACAGGGCGGCGGAGAAGATCGTCGCGGGCGCGTCGCTTCTGGAGAAAATCGATTCTGTCGCCTCCGAGAAGGAGGAAGCGCAGCTGAGGGATCTCGCCGCAGTGCGCGAAAGCTTTTTCACGCCGCCGTTCATGGAGCCGGACAAGACTACATGGTGGCGCAACGCCGATTTCCTTCCGCAGGCGGGGAAGAGCCCGCCCGCGCCGACAAAAACCGTGAAGGAGGCGCTCGAAAAATTCGCGGCGGAACTCGCCGCCGCGAAGGTCGCGCCCAACCAGAAGCTTGTCATAACGGGAAAGAGGCTTCTCGCTTCGTCGAAATTCGCCAAGGAAGCCGCGAAATTCGCAGACGTTAACGTGATGGCCGCGTTGAAGGGGCGTCAGGCCGTCAATTCCGCGTCCGCCAGCGCGCGGGAGCTTGCCGCCGAGAGCGGACTTTCGTTCGCGCCCGGCGCGCTGGAGGCGTTTGTCGCGAAAGTGGGGTTTGACACGCGGTCGATACTAAACGAGATTGCGAAGCTGCGCGACTACATCGGCGGAGAAAACAGGCCCGTCACGAACGATGACGTCAGTCAGGTCGTGTCGCCCGGAATCGGGATTGAGGCCCCCGTCTGGGATGTGACCGACGCCCTCGGCGAGCGCGACGCAGTCAAGGCGCTTGCCGCGCTCGAACGCATGGCCCGGCTTGAGTCAGGTTCGAGTTCGGGCTTCGCCATCGCCGTGACCACCGGCATCGAGGGTTTCTTCCGCCAGATGGCGGCCTGCGCCGACGCGGAAAGGACGAAACCCGGTTCCGGCGCAGCCGGCATGACGCCTTTCACCTACAGGAAGTGTCTCGGATTTCTTCCGAAGTGGACGGTCGGCGAATTGCGGCGCGAAAGGGCGCGTTTCCTCGCGCTCAGGCAGAGGGCGGTGTCGGTTGCCGGCAAAGAGGGCACCGAAGCGCTCATGGTCGCCGAAGTCGCCCGCGCCTGCATGACGTCCGCCGGAAAGGGGGGCGCCCGGTGAAAGGCGATTTCATGCCTCTTTCCGCCGCCGCGGACCACATCCAGATGGATGTGAACGAGATTAGACATCTCGCGCAGCGCGGCGAAATCGAGTCCACGCAAAGAGGCGGCGAACTGTACGTGGACCACGAATCGCTCGACGGCTGGGCTCAGTTGAATATAATTTCCGCGCCGGAGAGCAAGGCGCACAAGATGCACAAGGCGCTCTCCGACAAATTCCGCCGCGAAAAAAGGGAAGTCCCCGAGGCGTGGCGGCTTTTCCGGCCGGAGGCGGTCGATCTCCATATTTCGGCGAAAGCGAAGGCGGGGATAGTGCGGGACATGACCGATCTTGCGGACGCGTCAGGTCTCCTCTACGATCCCGATGCGCTCTTCCGAGGCGTGATGGAACGCGAAGAGCTCGCTTCCACCGCCATCGGCCCCGGCGTCGCCTTCCTCCATCCGAAATGCCACGACCCGTATATTTTCGAGGAAAGTTTCGTCGCGTACGGGCGCAGCGACAGGATGATTTTCTTCGGCGCGCCGGACGGCGCCGGAACGCGCCATTTCTTCCTCGTCTGCTCCACCGACCACGAAAAGCACCTGCACATACTTTCAAGGCTCGCGGTTCTGGCGCACGGAACGTGTCTGGTCGAAAGACTGGACGCCGTCGAGGACGCCGAAAGCGCAATCGAAGCCATAAGGGAATGCGAACGGGAGTATTATGAAAAGCACCTGGTTTTTTGATCTCGACGGGACTCTGGCGGACACCGATCCCGACATCAGGGCGTCGTGGAAGGCGGCGCTTAAGGATCTTGCGCTTTCGTGTCCGTCGTTCGACAGGGAATTCGTCGCCGGCCCCACGCTCGAGGACATGGCGAAGAAACTGTTCCCGGACATCTACACCGAAGAGCTGGGTGCCCGGATACGCGCGCAATTCGCCCGCCGCTACGACGCATGCGGCTTCCCGCATACGCGCGAATACGCCGGGGTGCGCGACATGCTTTCCCTGCTGAAGCGCCGCGGCGCGAGACTTGCGATCGTGACGAACAAAAGATACGAAGGCGCGAAGGCGATCGCGGCCAAATTCGGCTGGATGGAGTTTTTCGAAAAACTGTACGCGGCCGACATGTTCGCTCCCGGCCCGAGACTCGACAAGACGCGCCTGATGGCGCACGCGATGGCGGACATGGGCGTGGCGGCCGCGGATTGCGTCATGCTCGGGGACACGTCGAACGACTTCGCCGCCGCGCGCGCAAACGGAGTCGCGTGCATTGCGGCCGCCTGGGGATACGGCAGGGACGGCGAGCTTGCGGCGGCTTCGTCAGTAGCGGCGTCGCCCGCCGACGCCATCCGCCTCGAACCGTGAAAGACAGCCCTCCCGGACGATGAAAACGTTCTTCGCAAGATTCCTCTGTTCGCTGATACCCGCCAAAAAACTGCGCAAGCGGATCAGGCGGCGCCTGCTCGACGCCGCGCGCTCAAAGTGGCTCGAAAAAGAGATACCGCTGATACGCGGGAACTACGGGAGGCTTGCAGACGCCTGCCGCGACAGACTCCGGCGCGGCGAAAAACTGCGCGCGGCGTTCGTCGTCTGCGACGCTTCGATGTTCTCCGGCGAGAGCGTATTCTCCCTGATGCTCGACGATCCGCGCTTCGACCCGTTTGTCGCGGTGGTGCCGCGCGTTTCGAGGGGGAAGGAGTTTCTCCGCTCGTCGCTCGCGAAAACCATGTCGGTTCTGTCGGGACGCTACGGCGGACGCGTGCGCCGCCTTTACGATCCGGAAACGGGCCGCGCGGAAACGCTGGAAGGCCGCGCGGACATCGTATTCACGTCGATCGTCTACCAGGATCAGACGCTCGGGGAGTTTACGACGGTTTCGATGTCGAAGTACGCTCTGACGGTCTGTCTTTACTACGGCTACGGCGGGCTTTTCAGGTCGAACGAGAAGAAAACGGTATTCCTTCCCGACATCGTGGCGGCATGGCGGTATTTCGTGTCCAACGAGGCGACGCGCAAACTGTGGATCGAGCGCAACCCCATGCTTTCGTGGAACACGGCCGTCGCCGGATACTGCAAGATGGACAGGCTCGCCGCTGTGAAGCCCGTGCGCGGCGGGCGCAGGAAAATCGTCATTGCGCCGCACCACACGATCGACAAGTGCGAGGACGCGCTGTCGCTGTCCACGTTCCCCGCCCACGCGGATTTCTTCTTGCGGCTCCCGGCCATGTTCCCGGAAGTCGATTTCGTGTTCCGTCCGCATCCGCTCCTTTTCGTGCGGCTCGCGACGCCGAAGTGGTGGGGCGAGGCGAAAACGCGCGAGTACGTCGAACGCATGAAAGCGCATTCGAACGTCGAATTCCAGCAGGGCGGCGACTATTTCGAAACGTTCGCGTCGTCCGACGCGCTTGTCCACGACTGCGGATCGTTCCTGGCGGAGTATTTCTACACCGGCAGGCCGCAGTGCTACCTTTCGGACGGCTCCGGACGCCTTGAGCGCCAGCTGCTGCCGTTCAGCGAAAAGCTGTATTCCAACACCTACCACGCCGTCAGCGATGACGATATCGTCCGGTTCATACGCGAAGTCGTCATAGAAGGGCGGGACGCGATGTCCGGCGCCCGCGCGTCTTTTGCGGCAAAGGAGGTCTGCGTAAACCATCCGCACGCCTCGCGCGCGGTGCTCGATGCGGTAGTCTCGTCGCTGTAAAGCGTGAATTGCATCACTCAAGTGACGAAAACGAACGATCCGCCGCCAAGAGATATCCCCCTTCACTCCCCCACTCCTCCACTCCCCCACTTCCACTCTTTCAGTTGGCAACAATTGTAAACAAATATAAACAAAAATAATTTCAATTATACAATTGACACAAAAAATAATATTTGATAAAATAATATCGGAAAATAAAAAAAGGAGTTGTAATGGGTGTGGAATCTGAATATATGAGTCTTGAAGAAGTCTCCAACATGCTTGGCGTTACCTATCAGCTGATATACAGGCTTGTGAGGTCCGGCGAGCTGCCGGCGGTTCGTCTAGGCAAACTCTACCGAGTTTCGCGCAACGATCTTGACGGTTACCTCAAGCGCAGCAAGAGCGCGTCGGCTACGGGCGGAGCGTGCAGCGTTTGCGGGACATTCTACAAATCGCGCAAATCGCTTGAGCAAACCTGCACCGAAGACGGTTGCGAGGAGCCGATATGTTTCGATTGCTGGAATCGGCTGGGCGTGCGCAAGTGCTCTAAACACAGCGGAAAATAACACATTCAAAAAAAGAGGAGGTTAAACATGGGTCTTTTCAGCGATAAGTGTCCGGACTGCGGAAGCAGTGTTTCGAAAAGGGCAAGGTTTTGTTCCAAGTGCGGACGCGGCGCCCCCGGCGGATGGTTCAAGTGCCCGCAGTGCGGCAACTGGGTTGGCAACGACTCGAAGTTCTGTCCGCACTGCAACCATCCGCTTTTCCCGGAAGAGCGCATCGACCTTGCCGGAGGCGTGTGGGCCCGCAGGCCCGGAGAGTTCGCACGGCGTTTTGAGCTTGACGACGTCCGCTTCATCAAGGATAACGGACTCATCGTCCAGGAAGGGACTGTCGCGATTCTTCTCGACGGCGGGAAGGCGGTCAAAGAGCTCGGGCCCGGACGCCACAGTCCGCTCGGGACGATTCGCAGCATCAACTGGTTCGGCAACCCGCCGCCTCGCTCGGCGGTGATGGTGGATGCGGGCGAATGCGTGTTTCGCGTCGATTTCACCGGGAAGGATTCCGGCGCCGGATCCGTCGCGTCCGCCCCCCTGCGTTCCGCCGAGGAGCTCGAGGTCGGATGCGTCGCGGAGATTACGCTCAGATTCGTGTCCGGAAGAGCCGACCGTTTCATTGCGAATGTCATGAAGGAGAAGCGTTCGGTTGCCGTAGACGACGTCCGTGCGCTCATCTACGAGAACGCGGTAACGGCAGTGCGCGACCTCTGCACCCAGTCCACGATCGAGGACCTCGTGAAGGATCCCGAACGCCGCGAGCGCTTCGAGGACGCAATCACGCACGCGCTTCGCGATGCGATGAAAGAGTGGGGGGTGGAGATCGTACGCACCGGCGCGGTGGATTTCTACGGCAGGGCATACGAAGAGGTGCGGGAGAAATACGGAGAACTAGAGAAGTCGCGCCGTCTCTTCGAGTTCAGAAAGGCCGAGATAGAGGCCTTCGCCGCAGCGGCGGATGAAGAGGCTGCGGCAGGAAAGCGCGATGCAAAGCGCGAACAGGAGACGAAGGAGTATCTCGAGCAGCTTGCGCAGGAGAAGCAGCTCACCGAGATCGAGCGGACGCAGGAGCTCGCGATTGCCACGCGCGTGTCCAAGGGCGAGATATCCGCAACGGAGGCCAAGCTCGCCGCCGCGCGTGAACTTGAGGAACATGCGAAGAACATGACGGCTCTCGCCCACAAGCTCGAGCTGGACCTGACGCTTCGCAACTACGACCGCGAACAGCTGGTTGCGGACGCGGAGAACAAGGCGAGACTTTCGTCCATCGGACGCGAGGAGCGACTGAAGGACGAGAAGCTGTCCTCTGCCCTAATGGGCGAGAAGGTCGGGCAGGCGAAACTGAACGACGAAATCGAGCGCATCAGGATCGAGCGCGAGCTATGGGAGCAGGACAAGTACCTCGACCTTCGCAGGAAGAAGAACGAAATCAAGAACGCCGACCTCCGCGAGCGTGCGGACATCCTCGGCGGGAAGAGCGAGCTGGAGCTGGCCGCACTCGCGATCGACGATCCGGCGGCGCGGCAGGCGTTCCTCGAGCAGGGGCTTGCCCGGCTCAAGATCGAGCAGGAGTCGGCAATGTCCCCCGAGCAGCTTCTGGCAAAACAGGCCGCGACATCGGCGGAGGCGGCCCAGGCGCTTGCGCGAATGGCGGAGGCGAAGGAGCGTGCGGCATCGCAGGTTCTCGACGAGCGGCGCAAGATGGATTCCGAGCGTCTTTCGCACGACGAGAAGATGCAGGAGCAGTTGTTCGACCTTGCCAAGAAGGCCGTCGAGCACCAGACAACCGTCGTGCCGCCCGCGCCGGTCACCAACATGCAGCACTGAGGTCCTCCTCTATGGACGGCGAACAGCCCAGATGCCCCGATTGCCATACTGCGGTCAATCCCGGCGCGGCTTTCTGCCCCGGGTGCGGGATGCGCCTGGGGATTGAAGATGCGCGCGCCGCGGCGGATGCCGCGCACACCGGGCCGTTCTCGCTTTCCGCCGCGCTGCCTGCGGCGATGCAGGTCGGACGCAGGTCCCTTGTCGTCGTGCGTTTCCGCACGGCGGAGGACATCTACGAATCTGTGGAGTTCGTGCTGCGCAACGGCGATACGGAGCTGTGCAGGCGTCCATGCTGCGCGGGCCGGCCGATGTCCGTCGAGCACGAAGTGTTCCTCGATGTCACGCCGCGGAACTGCGGCGTCGCGCGCGTCGAACTGGACGCCGTCTGCCGCATCGGGCCGGACGGCGACGAGGAGGTGCACACCGCCGCGCTCCACATCGCGGTCGACGACCGTGCGCCGTCGTCGTTCAATCCGGTGATCAACATCAGCCAGACGCAGACTTCCGACCGCGCCGGCGACACGAAGGGCGGGGATATAAACGTCAACCTCGGCGGACTCAAGATCGCCGCCGAAGATTCGTCCGCCCGCTATGAAACCGACTCGACCCGATTCGTTCCGCTTGAACCGCGCCTGCGCATAAGTCCGGCGAGACTGACGCTTTCCGGGGAAGGCGGCGTGCTGCAGCTCGTCTCCGACAGGACCGTAACGTTCGGCAGAAGCCGCGACAACACGATCGCTCTGCGGATATGCGGAGCGGACGGATCCGTCCTGCGCGAAGAAACAAAGACAAGCATCTCCCGGTATCATTTCAGACTGGAGTGTTCGGGCAATGCCTGCACCGTCAAGGACGGAGGCATGTCTCCCGGATCGACCGCTCCCGCCATCCCCGCACCGTCGTCATACGGCACGCGCCTTGACGGTTCCGCGCTGCCTCCTGCCGGTTCCGCCGTCCTTGCGCCGGGAAGAGATATAGCGCTGGCAGTGGGTCGCGCCGACGCCGAACTGCAAATGAATCTCAGATTCTGGCGCGACAGCTGGGGCAGACCCGAAGGCGTTCTTGCGGAGCGCCGCGACGGCGCGCGCCAGAAAATATGCATAGTCTGGCGCGAGATTCCCGTTTCCGGCTCGGAGCGCATTCTCTGGAACGGAAGCTGCTGGATACTCGCGGCCGGGCCGTCGTCCGCTGTCGGGATATCCGCCGGAACGGCGGTGTCCATCGGCGGCAATACATTCAATGTCCTTCCGTTCCATCAAACCTATCTTGACTGAAAGGAAAAATCAAATGAAACAAATACTCGTCAATGCCGTGGCTGCGGCTGCCGCTCTTGCGCTGTCGGGATGCGCCACCGTGTACCGTGTTTCGGAAACCGCATGTCCGGAGGATCCGGCCGCGCAATATGCCGCGCCCGCGATGCGCAATCCGGTCGTTCTCGTCGATGTGAAAGCAGGCGGCGAACAGGCCGACAACCTTGCGGCGTCAGTGCGGACTGAAGTCGAGAACAGCCTCGCGTCGCGCGGATTTTCCGTTTCGGCGAATGAGCGTCCCGATTCGGCTGTCTCCGTATCGCTCCACTGCCGGTCCAAGGACAAGCTTGCAGACTGGAAACTGTATGAAGGCAGCGCGGAAGTGCGCGTCAGCGAATCCGGTTCTGGCAAGCTTGTCGCATCCAAGTCGTTTGCTGCCGACGGTGAGCGCGCGCTGGACGCCGAGAAGGCGATGAAGGGCGTTGAAGAGGGACTGGCGCGCCAGATACTGCCCTGGCTCGACACGGCGCTTCCGATGCGCAAGGTCGCGCTGCCCCCTCCGCCGCCTGCTCCTGCCGCAGCGATGGTAACGATCACCCCCGCAGACAAGTCGGAGTGCCAGATGTCCGTTCTTGCGGTGCAGCGCAATTTCATGGATTTCATTGCGGCCCATCCAGGCGTCGTCGACTGCCGTCTTGTCAGTGAAGAGCCTGCGATGCGCGTGTATACTTTCCGGGTGGCATACGACCCGGACGCGTTTCCGGGCGGTCTGCTGAACACGATCGTGCTGGATGCTCCGGAACTTGGCAAAAACATCAAACTAGAAATCGTGCGCTAAAAAGAAAGGACCCGAAATATGAAAAAAAGCATTGTCGCCATGGTTGCCGCGTTCGCGGCGGTTGTTGTCTGCAAAGGCGCGATAGACGCCGGCGAACTCGCAGAGCTGGCGCTCAAGGATGCTGTCGCCGACGCGACATCGTCGCTTTCCGCCGCTGCGAAGATCCCGTCGAAAGAGCCGGTCGCGGTTCTTCCTTTCGCCGACGGAGGCGCCGGGGCCGCCGGACTTCTGAAGAACGCTCTTGTTGCCGCAGGCAAGACGTGCGTTGAAGGCAAGGAGGATCCAGCCTGGAGCGAGATTCTGAAGGAGATCGCCTGGGACGAACGCAGGGAGGATATTCTCGATCCCGACACGCTTGACAAGTTCGGAAAGCTCAAGTCGGCGCGGTATCTTATGTACGGATGCGTCCGGCGCGTCGCCTCGAGCGAGAGATACGTTCTTGTAGAACTAGAGCTCCACGTCTCGTCGATATCGACGAAGGAGCATGTCTGGGGAGGGACGTTCGTCCGCAGGCATTTCGCCCCCGGGGCGGAGCCGGACGGCGCGCTGGACATACCTGCGGACGTGCGTCTCGCGCTTGTCGACGGCGTGAAGGCGAAGGTTGCGGATTCGCTCGCGAAATCGGCGAAACTCGGATCGGTAGGGAAGGTCGCCATTCTGCCGATCGCAGGCGATGTCGATCAGTATGCAGAGGGGCTGTTCCGCGATGTCCTGTCGAAATCTTCCGTAACACCTGTCAACCTCGATGTCACGACACGCGCCGAAGCAAGATTCGCGGTAAGGGAGGGCGGCGGCAAGGGCGACGCCATAGCATACGGCGTACTTCGCGATCTTTCCGCAAAGGTTGTCGAGACAAAGCCAGCTGGCGAAAAAACCTGCGCGGCGACGATGGAACTCCAGCTCTGGATCGAGAAGGCTGATACGCGCGAGATCGTCTGGAGCGATACGGTCCAGTTTGTCACGGAGTTCAAGACGGGTGCGCGCGGATGGTGGGACAGTCTCTGCGCGGCCGTGCCGTTCTTCGCCGATCATCCTTCGGCAATCGTGTGGCTCCCGCTTGCCGTCCTGCTGGGACTGATCGTTCTGTTCAAGTTCTTCAAGGCGACTACGCGTGTAAGGTGACATTCGCTTGACTTACAATACTATAAGCAACGACGTGACGATGGCGGGAGGCGTGCAGGGCACGCTTCTCGCGAATCGGTATCGCATTGTAAAACAGCTTGGCCAGGGCGGGATGGGGAGTGTGTGGCTCGCCGAGGACACGCAGCTCGACAACAAGCTCTTCGCCATCAAGATGCTGCCTAGCATTCTTGTCTCCAACAAGCGCGCGTACAGGCAGTTGAAGGACGAGGCGCTTGTGGCGATGAAACTGTCGCACCCGAATATCGTGACGCTAAGGGCCTTCGAGGAGAACAACGGCAACCCATTCCTCGTAATGGACTACATCGATGGCCAGACGCTGGACGATTATATCGGGGAACGGCCTACTGGGGGAACGGCCGTCTCGGCCGTTTACAACGGGGAACATGGAACGGGGAACGGGGAACAGGGAACGGGGAACGGTAGGGCGCGATCACCGAGCGCGCCGCAGGGAGGTCTCCCCGAATCCGACGTTCTCCGCATCCTTCGTCCCATCGCCGCCGCACTCGACTATGCGCATTCTAAGGGTGTTGTCCATCGCGACGTAAAACCCGGCAACGTTATGATTGCGAAGGATGGAACGCCGTACATCCTCGACTTCGGCATCGCTCGCGAGATACAAGAGACGATGACTCGCGTAACAGGGAAACTGTCTTCGGGGACGCTCCTCTACATGTCGCCGGAGCAGTTGAACGGCGATGCACCGAAGAAGGAGCAGGACATCTACTCCTTTGCCGCGATGGTGTACGAGTGCTTGAAGGGCGAACCGCCGTTCAGCAGGGGGAACATCGAATTCCAGATCATGAACAAGCAGCCGGAACCGCTGACGGACGCCAGTACAACGGGCAGCTTGCCCGTTGGCGTGAACGGGCGAGACGCCCGTTCTCCCAGTGTCGCGGCGGGGGTCATGTCCGGCCTCGCGAAGAAGCCCGAGGACCGCCCGCCTACCTGCTCGGCTGTGCTGGAGGGGAATGTCTCACGCGGAGGCGCGGAGACGCGGAGAAACGAATACGGCAACGGTAGGGCGCGGACTCCGGCCGCGCCGGTGGGGAAGGAATTCTCGCGCGGAGGCGCAGAGACGCAGAGGACGAACGGTGCAGGCAAGGTGCTGGCGGTTCTGGCGTTCGTTGCGGCTATAGCCGTCGGATGGTTGTATGTGAACGCGCGAGCCGCGCGTTCTACTGGGGGAACGTATCCCCCGAGGCCGAAGGCCGAAGTCGCCTTGGCGAGCTCAATGCGGGGTGGCGTCCCGCCCGTTGCGAGGCAAGAAACCACTGGGGGAATGGGCGTCCCGCCCGTTGCAGCGAAAACATCCTCCATATCCTCACCTGGGTGCGAAGCTGAGAGTGAGCGTCCTGCAAAGCTGGAACACAAACCGGCTCCGCGTGCGGCGGCGGAAAAAACTGAACGGCCAGGGGAGAAGAATCAAGCCCGAGAGCGCGAAATGCCGCGCCAGAAGGAAGTAGAAGCCCGCGAAACTGAGGAAGCGGAGCGAGCGGCCGAGACGGCGAGAGGGGAGAGAAAGCTTGATAATGCAAGAATGTTGAAAGATGCAAGGGCTGCACTTTCCCTGTTGTATAAAGATCCAATGCAGCACGGCCATTTCGACTCGAAAAATGTTCCGCTAACTCAAGTTCAGCAAGATCTGCTTTCTCCGCTGTTTAATGTAATGTTGGCAAAAGAGTGTGAATACATGTCCTTGCTCAACATGTTTTCGGAAAACCATCCGGAAATAAAAGAGAAAAAGTCTGAATGGGACAAAGCGGTTGATAAATTCAAATCAGTTGTATCGGTGCTTCAAAGCGGTCTTTCGCAGGATTCTCCGGTTCACGATGTCCGGGAGGCTGTCTCCGTTCTTGTCAAAGAACCGATGCGATATGAAACTGTTGCAATGTATTTGTCCATGGCGCAAAGAAAGCGGCTTTCGCCGGTTTTTAAAGACCTTGTGCTTGTCGAGGCCGACCTTGAGATATTGCGCACGAAATACGCCGAGATCGCCCCTGTGGTAGTAAGCGCCAAACAGAAGCGGCAGGAAATCCTCGAGGAATTCAAAACATTGGCAGGACAATGTCTTGAAAACAAGCAGGCTGCATCCGGCGAGTATATTGTCAAGTCCGGCGACACCCGGTCTGGAACGGCGTTCGGACACGGGACGGCCGATAAATCATTGAAAGCGCTCAATGGCCGTGCAAATGCGGAAGCCAGCCGGGAGAAAGCCCTCAAGGCACTGAAAGAAGCAGTGTCTCTAGGTGCGTTGACTTATGCCAAGGAGAATGTGAAGAATGCGAATACTGTCTATCGACGGGCGAAAAATGAATTAGACGGGATGAAGTTTGCTGATGCAGTCAGTCTGTTTGACAAGGCGGCTGAACAGTTTGATGAAAGCGCGACGGTTGCGAAAAATGTCAGGATCGCCCTTGATGCCATCGCAAAGGTCCCCATGGAATATAAGGCTGTCAGGGATCGTTTGCCCGGCGATATGCAGGGAGGACTCGACCCGTATTTCCAGAACTTGAGCAAAGCTATGCAAGAATGTGATGAGCTATGCGAGAAATATGCGGAAAGTAATCCCAAGGTCGTTGAAAAACGTGGGGAAATAAGAGAATTGCGCAGAAATTTCTATCGCGCGGTACTGATTTCGTCTGCTTACGTCAAGGACCGCACGTCTGGAACGATGTATTATAATGTGAGGGCCGGAGATACTTTGACCCTGATTGCAAGTGCTTTCGGGATGGAGATAATGGACTTGAAGGCGTTGAACGGACTTAAGGGCGATGTTGTGAACATTGGATGGTCCCTGAAAGTTTCCAATGTGTCTTTAAGTCCGAATCGGGATTTAAGCCGGAACCAGGAGTCAAGCCAGGATCGGGAGCGTGATGATATGCTCTCATCCATCAAGGTAGGCTCCGTCGTAAACCTTGTAACAGGCGATTCCGGGTCTAAGAGCGGGGTTGTCACAAAGAACACTTCCGGAATAATTGAGATAAGCTGGATTAAAGGAAGTACGACCGTTTCAACGGAGTATCCTTATTCTGACATCAAAGATGCTACTGTGATGCCGGCAGAGAAGTTTTATGCCGGCAGAACGCCTGCGTCGATCGGCGCGGCGACACGTGGTGGCACCGGTTACGGCGACGCGGCGACCGAGTCCACGGTGATGAAGGTTCTCTGGTGGCTCAAGGCGACCCAGAGGCCCGACGGCAGCTGGACGGGCGGCGGGTCGCAGCTCGCCAACACGGCGTTTGCGATACTCACCTTCCTCGCCCACGGCGAATTCCCGAACTCTCCGTCTCCGTACAGGAAAGATTTCGGTCCCGTTGTCCAGAAGGGCATCGAGTGGCTGATCGGATCGCTTGAGGTCGGAAGCCAGGGCGTACGCATGAAGGGTGCCGACGGCAACGAATACGCCTTCCTGATCGCAACATACGCGCTCTGCGAGGCGTACGGCACGACGAAGGATCCCGAGTGCAAGAAAGCCGCGATGCAGACCTTGAAACGCATCATCGACGGACAGTCGCCGACCGGAGGCTGGGACTACCGGATCAACCCCAAGTCCACGAGAGACGACCTTTCCTTCGCCGGGTGGGCGCTGCAGGCGCTCAAGGCCGGCAAGATGGCCGGACTTCACCCCGAGGGCCTCGACCAGTGCATCAAGAAGGCGGTGAAATGCCTTCAGACGCGTTCCTTCTACAAAGACCACTTCACCTACTGCGCGAACTCGCGCGGACATCCCGGCCTTACCGCAACCGGGTGCCTTGCGATGCAGCTTCTCGGATACGGCAACAGCAAGGAAGTGCGCGCGGCGCTCGACTATATGAAGGACTGGCGTCCTTCGTTCGAGAAGGGCGGCGTCGGCGAGAATTTCGCCAGGGACTGCCCCTCTCCCCAGTACTACTGCTACTATGCCACGCAGTGCAAGTATCAGGCCGGCATGAAGGCGGGTGCGGTGAAGAGCAACGAGATGCTCTGGCAGAAATGGAACGCAGAGATGAAGAAGCTCTATCCTTCCGCGATCAAGAATCTTCCCGCGAAGGTGAAGGACTGGACTGGCAAGGAGCACAAGCAGGGCTATTTCGAGAACAAAGACCAGTTCTCGACGAGGCCCGTGATGGACAGTTGCCTGGTTGCCCTCCAGCTGATGGTGTACTATCGATACCCGCCAAATTCAGGAATATAAGATATGACCTGTGACACTATAAGCAACGATATGACGATGGCGGGAGGCGTTGAGGGCACGCTTCTCGCGAATCGGTATCGCATTGTAAAACAGCTCGGCCAGGGTGGGATGGGGAGTGTGTGGCTCGCGGAGGATACGCAGCTCGACAACAAGCCTTTCGCCATCAAGATGCTGCCGAGCATTCTTGTCTCCAACAAGCGCGCGTACCGCCAGTTGAAGGACGAGGCGCTTGTGGCGATGAAACTGTCGCACCCGAATATCGTGACGCTAAGAGCCTTCGAGGAGAACAACGGCAACCCATTCCTCGTAATGGACTATATCGAGGGCGAGACGCTGGACGATTATCTGGCGGAGCATTGTGGTGATGTTTTAACGCAGAGTCGCAGAGACGCAGAGGAGCATGGGGCTGGCGCGCCGCAGCCGGTAGGGTCACGCGTCCCGCGTGACCGCGATGGTAGGGCGCGATCACCGAGCGCGCCGCAGGGAGGTCTCCCCGAATCCGACGTTCTCCGCATCCTCCGTCCCATCGCCGCCGCGCTTGATTACGCGCATTCTAAGGGTGTTGTCCATCGCGACGTAAAACCCGGCAACGTGATGATCGCAAAGGATGGAACCCCGTACATCCTGGATTTCGGAATCGCTCGCGAGATACAGGAAACGATGACGCGCGTGACAGGCAAGCTTTCCAGCGGCACATTGCTCTACATGTCGCCGGAGCAGTTGAACGGCGATGCGCCGAAAAAAGAACAGGATATCTATTCTTTTGCCGCGATGGTGTACGAGTGCTTGAAGGGCGAGCCGCCGTTCAGCAGGGGGAACATCGAATTCCAGATCATGAACAAGCAGCCGGAACCGCTGACGGACGCCAGTACAACGGGCAGCTTGCCCGTTGGCGTGAACGGGCGAGACGCCCGTTCTCCCAGTGTCGCGGCATCCGTAATGTCCGGTCTCGCGAAGAAGCCGGAGGACCGCCCGAAGACTTGTGCGGCAGTGCTGGAGGGGAATGTCTCACGCGGAGGCGCGGAGACGCGGAGAAACGAATATGGCAACGGTAGGGCGCGGACTCCGGCCGCGCCGGTGGGGAAGGAATTCTCGCGCGGAGGCGCGGAGACGCAGAGAACGAACGGTGCAGGCAAGGTGCTGGCGGTTCTGGCGTTCGTTGCGGCTATAGCCGTCGGATGGTTGTATGTGAACGCGCGAGCCGCGCGTTCTACTGGGGGAACGTATCCCCCGAGGCCGAAGGCCGAAGTCGCCTTGGCGAGTTCAATGCGGGGTGGCGTCCCGCCCGTTGCGAGGAAAGAAACCACTGGGGGAACGTATCCCCCGAGGCCGAAGGCCGAAGTCGCCTTGGCGAGCTCAATGCGGGGTGGCGTCCCGCCCGTTGCGAGGCAAGAAACCACTGGGGGAACGGGCGTCCCGCCCGTTATATTCGATGCCGGGCATGAGGGTGTGCAGCGTCGTGACTCCGAGCCCGCGCACATTGCAGTAGCGAATCAGACGCCGACCGTTATCGTCGATCTTCCGCCAGAGAAGCCGCAGCCGCCCGTCGTCACCAATGCGCCTGCGGCGGGGGAGGATTTGACGCGCTTGGCGGAATTGAGGAAGAATATTTACTGGAAGAAACGCGCTGTCGAACAGCGAAAAGGCGAATTGAAAAAGTATCGTGAGGATGCGGATGGACTTTCCGGCAAAATAGATGAAGCGGACCGTCTTTGCCGGAAGATATCGAAGGCAGACGCAGCACCGACCGTCTCCGCGACCGAAACGATATTTTCGGAGTTGCGTGATGATGCCGATATGTTTGACAAGACGCTTGTGTGGCTTGCGGACAACAAGGCCTTGCGCGACGATGCGCGCAAACTTGCCGGGGGACTTGCCGAGCTTGACGGAGACCTTGGCAGGTTCAAGGCGAAGGATCTTGCATACGAGCCGTATGCCAAAGGCATGGAGAATCGAAAAAGTGGGAAGTCTGCGTTTGAGAGCGGCGATTTCGAGAAGGCCAAAGAGAGCTATTCGGAGGCGAAGAAGTTGCTTTCTCAGGCCGTGGCGGAATCGCGAAACGCTCTTGTTTCAGCCGCTCTTGCAGGCGCGAGAAAACATTTGCGGGACAAGCGTTGGGAAGAATGCATTGGAAAGTGCGATGAAGCGCTCGGCTGGGACGCGGCAAACGCCGAGGCGAGGAAGTTGAAGGCCGATGCCAAGAGCCAGTTCGATCTTGCCGCAAAGGAGGCTGAGAAGGCTAAGCAAGACGAAGCGCGGGAAAAGATAGAAAATAATCGCGTTATATTCGATGCCGGGCATGAGGGTGTGCAGCTTTGGGAGGGCGGACCTTATTGGGCAACGACGAACATTGGCGCGGAGAAGCCGGAAGATTACGGCCTCTATTTCTGGTGGGGCGACACGACAGGGCATCGTCCGTCAGGAACAAAGTTCGACTTTGATTTCTCGAGTGACAACCCGACGATTTATACATGCAGGAAAAGTATATCGGAACTAAAAAGCGCCGGTTGGTTGACGGGGAGCGGCGTTCTTGCGCCGGAGCATGACGCGGCGCATGTACATTGGGGCGGAAATTGGCGCATTCCGACTATGCAGGAGCTTGGCGACCTCAACAGAAAGTGCGACTGGACTTGGACTACGAACGGCGTGAATGGATATAATGTTCGCGGCAAAGGAGCTTATGCCTCCGAGTGCATTTTCCTCCCCTGTGCCGGCTACGCCGACGGGACTTCGCTCGGCAATGTCGGTTCGCTCGGCAATGCCGGTTCGAATGGCCACTACTGGTCGTCCGTTCCGCGCTCGAACTACAGCCACGCGTGGCACCTCACCTTCTATTCGAGGAACCACTTCGCGTACGGCTGCTACTACGACAACGGGCAGCCTGTTCGCCCAGTCCAAGGGTTCGCCAAATAGCGACCGAAGGGAGCGCATTCAATTCTTCAATTCTTTAATTCTTCACAATATGAAATACCGTATCTTCATATCGAGCGTGCAACGGGAGTTTGCCAAGGAGCGTAGGTCGATTGCCGACTACATCCGCCGGGATGCGCTGTTTGGCAAGTTCTTCGATGTGTTCATATTCGAGGAGACGCCGGCGGCAAATGTTCCAGCCCAGAAGGTGTATCTTGAGGAGGCTGCGAATTGCGACGTGTATCTCGGACTGATAGGCGCAAAATACGGCAATGAAGACGACAAGGGTGTTTCTCCAACGGAACGAGAGTACGACGCAGCCGCAAGGGCTTCTCGGCATATTCTTGTTTTCTTGAAGGGAGGGAATTTGGTTTCTCGGGAAGACAAGGAGGCGGCGTTTCTCCGCAAGGTAGAGTCGGAGCGGGTGCGTCGATCATTCAGGACAATACGCGACCTTCGGGAAACGTTGGCTGTGTCGCTTGTGCGATTCCTCGAGGAGCAGGGCAAGATACAGAGTGTTCCGTTCGACATGTCCGTCGCAGGCGACGCGAGGATACATGATCTGAGCGTGAAGAAGATGCGTGACTTCGTGCGGACGGCTCGCGAGGTCAGGGGTTTCCGTTTGCCGGTGAACGTTCCCGCAAAGGATTTGCTAAAGCACCTGAATCTGATTCGGACCGATGGCGGAATAACAAACGCGGCGATTCTCCTCTTTGGAAAGAATCCGCAAAGATTCTTTATTAACTCGGAGGTGAAATGCGCCCAGTTCTACGGCGTCCGCGTCGAGAAGCCGATGGCCGATCACCAGATATACCAAGGTGACGTCTTTGAACTTGCCGATCAGGCCACTCGATTCGTGATGACGCACATATCCAACTGGGTGGGGACGCGCGGCGAAGGCGATAGCGTAATTGTGCCAACCAGGCATGAACTGCCTTATGATGCAGTCAAGGAGGCGATTGTCAATGCCATTTGCCACCGTGACTACACGAGCCATCAGAGCGTTCAGGTGATGCTTTTTGCCGACCGTCTTGAAGTTTGGAATGCCGGACGGCTTCCTAAAGGACTCACGGTCGCCGATCTGAAGAAAGCCCACGCGTCGCTTCCGCCGAACGAACTTCTTGCGCTTCCCATGTATCTTAAGGGGGCGATTGAGAAAACAGGAACCGGCACTGAAGACATGGTCAAGCAGTGCAGAAATTGGGGCCTGGGAGATCCTGAGTTCACGGACGGGCCTGATTTTCGTATTGTGATTCGGAGACGGACTGATGTAAGTCCGCAAATGAGTGTCCCCTCAAGTGTCCCCGCAAATGTCCCCGCAAATGTCCCCGCAAATGGTGAGGCGGCTGCTTTCCTTTCACTCGTCAGGGAACATCCGGGAAGAGGGACGGCCTTTTATGCAACCAAACTTGGCAAGGCAAGGAGGACGATAAAACGTTATGTTGCGATGCTGGCCGGTCTTGTGGAATTCCGGGGCGGAACGAAATCGGGTGGGTATTATCTTCGAGTGAAGGGATGATGCTGATATGACCTGTGACACTATAAGCAACGACGTGACGATGGCGGGAGGCGTGCAGGGCACGCTTCTCGCGAATCGGTATCGCATTGTAAAACAGCTTGGCCAGGGCGGCATGGGTTCTGTCTGGCTGGCGGAGGACAGGCAGCTGGACAACAAGCTGTTCGCCATCAAGATGCTGCCTAGCATTCTTGTCTCCAACAAGCGCGCGTACCGGCAGCTGAAGGACGAGGCGCTTGTGGCGATGAAACTGTCGCACCCGAATATTGTGACGCTAAGAGCCTTTGAGGAGAACAACGGCAACCCATTCCTCGTAATGGACTACATCGACGGCCAGACGCTGGACGACTATCTAGCCGGGAAAGGTAGCCTGTCAGAGGATGAGGTGGTCCGCATCCTCAAACCCATCGCCGCCGCGCTGGACTATGCGCACGGCGAAGGTGTCGTCCACCGTGACGTCAAACCCGCGAACGTGATGATCCGCAATGACGGCCATCCGTTCATCCTCGACTTCGGCATCGCTCGCGAGATACAGGAAACGATGACGCGCGTGACAGGCAAGCTTTCCAGCGGCACATTGCTCTACATGTCGCCGGAGCAGCTAAATGGTGAGGCGCCTAAGCCCTCGCAGGACATCTACTCCTTTGCCGCGATGGTGTACGAGTGCTTGAAGGGCGAGCCGCCGTTCAGCAGGGGGAACATCGAATTCCAGATCATGAACAAGCAGCCGGAACCGCTGGTAGGGCGCGATGCCCCCATCGCGCCGCTCGTCGCAGGCATAATGGCGGGGCTCGCGAAAAAGCCAGAGGACCGCCCGCCTACCTGCTCGGCAGTGCTGGAGGGGAATGTCTCACGCGGAGGCGCGGAGACGCGGAGAAACGAATATGGCAACGGTAGGGCGCGGACTCCGGCCGCGCCGGTGGGGTCACGCGTCCCGCGTAACCGCGTAGACGCGCCGCAGACAGGTTATGAGGTCAGCCCGGAAGAGTGTGGAGAGCGCAAAGGTTTCGACGGCACGGCTCCTGATTCCGCACTCGTCATCTGGACGGTGAAAAACAGCATTATGTGACGCTGACGAAAGGTTTCTGGCTTGGTAAGTATCCTGTCACACAAAATCAGTGGCAGAGCGTTATGGGGAGAAATCCTTCATATTTCAAACAGTCGATGTTATCCAAGATTTTTCCCGGCGCCAAAACAAGAGAGATTGAATATGAACTACGCCCCGTGGAATTGGTTTCGTGGAATGATTGCCAAGAATTCATCCGCAAGGTTAATGCAAGTTTGAGCTGCGGAGCGTGCTTGCCTACGGAAGCAGAGTGGGAATACGCTTGTAGAGCAGGGACTTCCGGCCTTTATGCGGGAGCAGGTTTAGACAGCATGGGGTGGTACAGTGACAATAGCGGAATGAAAACGCACTCTGTCGGGCGGAAGAGCCCGAACGCATGGGGATTCTACGATATGCACGGAAATGTCTGGGAATGGTGCGATGATTGGTATGGCGGGTATCCTTCCGGTAGCGTCACGGATCCTGTGGGGCCTGCCTCGGGCATTCACCGTGTGTTGCGCGGCGGTTGCTGGAGCAACCTCGCGCGTTTCTGCCGCTCCGCCAACCGGTTCTGGGATCGGCCTGGCTACCGCCGCAGGTTCAACGGCTTCCGCCTCTGTTGCTCCGCAAGACCGCGCGGCCATGGGGCGGAGCAATAGCGCGAGCGAAGGAGCAGGGCGGGCGAGGCGGAGCCGCCCGCCACGACGCCGCGAGCGTACGGCAGATTACTCCAACGGGATTTGAATAGGTAAATATAAGTAAATGAGCCTTACGGGTGATCGGATGGCAAATTCAGGCGGTGAACTCTTTGAAAACGTGCGGATATGCCATTTGCAAACTCTTTGAAAACGTGCATGTTTGGTGTTAGCAAACTCTTTGAAAACGTGCAAGGCAGTTGTTGATTGGTGCCGAAAAATATGTTATAATATACGCGAGATCGCTGAGGAAGCCTTGATGAAGCGGAAGATATACGATAAACTGCTGGAATGGAAGCGGGTAAGCAACGGCAAGACTGCCGTGATGCTTGATGGTGCGCGGCGTGTAGGCAAGAGTTACATTGCCGAGGAATTCGCCCGCAACGAATACGATGCCTATCTTCTTATCGACTTCGCCAAGGTTTCTTCCAAGGTCAAGCGGTATTTCAACGAGTATCTCGAGAATCTTGACACCTTTTTCATGTATCTCTTGAGCGCATACAATGTGGATCTGCCAAGGGGGAAAAGCGTCATCATATTTGATGAGGTGCAGAGATTTCCGCGGGCAAGGGAAGCCATCAAGTACCTTGTCGCGGACGGACGCTACCACTACATAGAGACGGGATCATTGATTTCAATAACGAGAAATGTCAGGAACATAGTCATCCCTTCGGAGGAATGGCATCTTGAGATGTTTCCGTTGGACTTTGAGGAGTTCATGTGGGCTACGGGACACCCGGTGACGATGCCGGTCGTAATGAAGCATTTTGCAGACCGGCGGCCGCTCGGGCGCGAAATGCACGAGTCGATGATGGATATCTTCCGGCAGTATCTTGTGGTCGGCGGTATGCCGCAGGCGGTGGCCGAATTTGCGGATTCGCACAATCTCGGGCGCGTTGACGCGGTGAAGCGCTCCATACTTTCTCTGTACCGCGCAGACATTCGCAAGTTCGCCGGTGCGTTGAAGGACAAGGCATTGTCCGTGTTCAACTCCATTCCTTCGCAGCTGTCCAGACACGAAAAGAGGTTTGTGCTCGCCGAAATCGACGGGAATGGCCGTATGCGCAACTACGACACGACGTTTGAATGGCTTGACGGAGCAATGACCGTCAATCTCTGCCGCGGCGCGAGCGAGCCCAACGTCGGTCTTGAGATGAACTGCGAGCGCATGTCGTTGAAGTGCTATCTCGGCGACACGGGCCTGCTTGTCAGCATGGCATTCGGCGAGAGCGACCTTGCGGCGGAGGATGTCCACAACCGAATCCTTTCAGATAAAATCGAGCTGAACAAGGGGATGCTCGTCGAGAACGTTGTCGCGCAGATGTTCCGCGCCGCAGGGCACGGGCTGTACTTCTACTCGAATTCAAGCCGCATTAACAGTGAAGACAGGATGGAGATAGACTTTCTCCTCGCCAAGCCTGACCTGACCAGGCGGCACAATATTTCGCCGGTGGAGGTGAAGAGCGGGCGGAATTACGCATACGAGTCTCTTTCCAAGTTCAGGCGGAAGTTTGCCAATTTCCTTGACAAGGCGTACGTGCTTCACGCCAAGGATGTCATAGAAAAGGACGGTATCATTCATTTGCCGCTTTACATGGCACCGCTTATTGTCTCGGGAGTCGACGGGGGAGGTAGCTAATGATGGATTACAGCACCATAAACGACGTGATGACAATGCAAAGTGGCGAGAATCCTCTCCTTGCGGGGCGCTATCGCGTCGTCCGCCAGCTTGGGCAGGGCGGCATGGGTTCTGTTTTGCTGGCGGAGGACAGGCAGCTGGACAACAAGCTGTTCGCCATCAAGATGCTGCCGAGCATCTTGGTGTCTAACAAGCGCGCGTACCGGCAGCTGAAGGACGAGGCGCTTGTCGCGATGAAACTCGTGCATCCGAACATCGTGCAGCTGCGCGCCTTCGAGGAGAACAACGGCAACCCATTCCTCGTAATGGACTATATCGAGGGCGAAACGCTGGACGACTATATCGGGGAACGGCCTACTGGGGGAACGGCCGTCTCGGCCGTTTACAACGGGGAACGGGGAACGGGGAACGGGGAACATGGAACGGGGAACGGTAGGGCGCGATCACCGAGCGCGCCGCAGGGAGGTCTCTCAGAATCCGACGTTCTCCGCATCCTCCGTCCCATCGCCGCCGCGCTTGATTACGCGCATTCGAAGGGTGTTGTCCATCGCGACGTGAAACCCGGCAACGTTATGATTGCGAAGGATGGAACGCCGTACATCCTGGACTTCGGAATCGCGCGCGAAATACAGGAGACGATGACGCGCGTGACGGGGAAACTGTCGTCGGGCACGCTTCTCTACATGTCGCCGGAGCAGCTAAATGGTGAGGCGCCTAAGCCCTCGCAGGACATCTACTCCTTTGCCGCGATGGTGTACGAGTGCTTGAAGGGCGAGCCGCCGTTTGTTCGTGGAGCCATAGAAGATCAGATAAAGAACAAGATCCCCGAGCCTCCGGTAGGGCGCGATGCCCCCATCGCGCCGCTCGTCGCAGGCATAATGGCGGGGCTCGCGAAAAAGCCCGAGGATAGACCGAAGACTTGTGCGGCTGTGCTGGAGGGGAATGTCTCACGCGGAGGCGCGGAGACGCGGAGAAACGGATATGGCAACGGTAGGGCGCGGACTCCGGCCGCGCCGGTGGGGAAGGAATTCTCACGCGGAGGCGCAGAGACGAAGAGGACGAACGGTGCAGGCAAGGTGCTGGCGGTTCTGGCGTTTGTTGCGGCTATAGCCGTCGGATGGTTGTATGTGAACGCGCGAGCCGCGCGTTCTACTGGGGGAATGGGCGTCCCGCCCGTTGCGAGGCAAGAAACCACTGGGGGAATGGGCGTCTCGCCCGTTGCAGCGAAAGACACCACTGGGGGAACGGGCGTCTCGCCCGTTATATTTGATGCCGGGCATGAGGGTGTGCAGCTTTGGGAGGGCGGACCTTACTGGGCAACGACGAACATCGGCGCGGAAAAGCCCGAGGACTACGGCCTCTACTTCTGGTGGGGCGACACGGCAGGACATCGCCCGTCAGGAACAAAGTTCGACTTTTATTTCTCGAAAGACAACCCAGCCATTTATACATACGGGAAGAGTGTATGGCAATTGCAAAGTTCTGGTTGGGTGACGAAAAGCGGCGTTCTTGCGCCGGAGTATGACGCGGCGCATGTCAAGTGGGGCGGGAAATGGAGAATGCCGACGGAACAGGAGTTGGAAGATCTCAATGATAGTTGCGATTGGGAATGGACGGCAATAAACGGCGTGAATGGATATAATGTTCGCGGCAAGGGCGCCTATGCCTCCAAAAGTATTTTCCTCCCCTGTGCCGGCTACGGCGACAGGACTTCGCTCTACTATGCCGGTTCGCACGGCCTCTACTGGTCGTCCGTTCCGTACTCGGACAACATCATCTACGTCGCGGGGTACCTCTACTTCAAATCGGGCGACCACAGCACGAGCCCCAGCCGCCGCGGCTACGGGCAGTCTGTTCGCCCTGTCCAAGGGTTCGCCAAATAGCGACCGAAGGGAGCGCATTCAATTCTTCAATTCTTTAATTCTTCACAATATGAAATACCGTATCTTCATATCAAGCGTGCAGGATGAGTTTGCGGCGGAGCGTCGCGGACTGACACGTTTATCCCGGTATTGTTATAAGTGCAAATAACGGGTGCTTTTCGCGTTGTTTGTTTCGGTCCCGCGAGGCGGGGTGTTTCGGGCGAACGCTCGCGCAGCGCGGCGCACATGCTGATGCAGTTCGCGCACAACCTATGGCAGGTGTTCGAGTCCGGCATCATCCGAAACCTTTCCAAGGGCGTAAGCCGCCCGACGCAGAGCCTGTGGGCCAAGAAGCTCTGCGAGGCGCTGCACTACTACGACTTCAGCGGAATTGAAATCGTCACGGTGCACCTCAACCACGAGTACGAGTGAGAAGTAGCGACTGAATGATATTATGAGGTTGCCAGTCCACCTCTAATAAAATGCCTGGAATTCTGAACCCGATGGAATGATCGGGTCGGCCGTGCTTTGCCTGTAAACGACATCTCCGCGCTCTGCGCCTCTGCGCGAAACAATTCTCCCGGACCGGCGGATGCGACGAAGCGCGTCCCTTCCCGGGTTTTGCAATTTCTGCAATTAATTCTGCTGCATTGACATCTTGCCTGGCGGAATGCTATAATATTCGTGTTAAAAAAAACGAAATCTAGAACTGAATTAGTTTTTCGAGAAACGAGGTTGTGTGCAAGACGAAGATGTACAGATGTTGATAGATGCGTCGGACCGGTTGGTCGGCGCTGTTTCAACCGATTTTCGGCGCTATCTTGCGCCGCAGGTCGATTGGAATGAGAATATGTTGTGCATAAAGGGTCCGAAGGGCACCGGCAAGACCACACTTATTCTGCAGCACATACGGGACAAGTTTGGCGCGGGGAGCGACAAGGCTGTATATTTCGCCCTTGATCACATCTGGTTTTCCGACCGCAAACCCATTGACGCAATCGAGCACTTTTACTCGCACGGCTACACGCATCTTTTTATAGACGAAGTTCATCATTACAGAGAATGGGCCGGGCTGATGAAGACAGCCGCCGATTTTTATCCCGGACTGCACATTGCATACAGCGGCTCGTCGATACTCAAACTGTCGGCCGGGCAGGCGGATTTGTCCCGGCGGCAGGCGGTATACAATCTGAAGGGATTGTCGTTCAGGGAGTTTCTTTCGTACGAAGGTGTTGCGGACTTCCCGCCGGTTTCGCTTGATGAATTGTTGAAGAACCATCGGCGCATAGCGATGGATGTTTGCGGCAAGGTCAAGGTTTTGCCGTTTTTCAGCCGCTATCTGAAGGAGGGATACTATCCTTTCTACAAGGCGAACGCCGGACATTTTGCCGAAAAACTCGCTGAGGTCGTCAACACCGTGATGTTCGTCGACTTGCCGGCCGTCGAGGGAATCACGCCTCCCACAGTCCAGAAGGCGCGCAAGATGCTCATGGTGCTGGCCAAAAGCTGTCCGCAGCAGCCGAACATGTCGGCGCTGTACAGAGAACTCGAGACGGAACGGAATATGGGAATTCGCTTGCTGGCGGCGCTTGAGCGCGCGGAACTGTTTGCGGGAATCGACCAGGGCGCCGGGAAACTCAAGCACTTGTCGCGCCCGGAGAAGATATTTCTCGGGGACACGAATCTCATGAATGCGCTCGTGCCGTCTCCCGACGCCGGAACGGTGCGCGAGACTTTCTTCGCAAATCAGCTTCGTGCCGCCGGCTATGACTTAAAGACTCCAGACAAGGGCGATTTTGTCGTGAACGAGCGGCATACATTTGAGATTGGAGGAGTCGGCAAGGGATTCGCCCAGATCAAGGACAAGGCAGAGAGCTATGTGGTCAATGATGGTGTAGAGTTGGGAATCGGGAGCAAGATTCCGCTCTGGATGTTTGGCTTTCTCTATTAACCTTTGAACGCGATGCGGCAATGACCTGTGACACTATAAGCAACGATATGACGATGGCGGGAGGCGTTGAGGGCGCGCTTCTCGCGGGGCGCTATCGCGTCGTCCGCCAGCTTGGCCAGGGCGGGATGGGGAATGTCTGGCTCGCCGAGGACACGCAGCTCGACAACAAGCTCTTCGCCATAAAGATATGACATCCTGCCGGCGGGAACGGGGAACAGGGAATAGGGAACAGGGAACGGGGAAACTGGGGGAACGTATCCCCCGAGGCCGAAGGCCGAAGTCGCCTTGGCGAGCTCAATGCGGGGTGCCGCGCCGCGATTTCTCACTCTTTGCGGCTGGAAATCACTCTATTTGCCTGCCGCATCTATGAAAGCGTTGGATTCGGTAAAACCGGATGCTTTGGACGGAGTGCGGCATTGATTTCAGATGCGTAAACCTTGGCCGTACGGTTGACTTCAATCGCAAAATGTTATATTATATTGCAAAACCAATCGAGGCGAATCTATGAGAATCGACAGAAAGAAATTCATCGGGAACATGCTGTCCGGTGGCGCGGCGGTCGCGGCCGGAGCTGCGCTCGGCGACGAGTTCGCCGCCGCAGATGGGACACTTCCTCCCGGCAGCTGCGGCGACCCCGACAACGTATGGTTCGGCAAGCATATTTTTCCGCTTGAACCGACGATGGCCGACGGCCCGAGCTGCTTTTTGAAGGACGGCAGGGTGATCGAGCCGGCGAAGGAGATACCCGTATTCCGCAAGACAGACGTCGTTGTCGTCGGCGGAGGCCCCGCAGGATTCGCCGCGGCGATCGGCGCCGCGCGCGCCGGCGCCAAAGTCGCGCTCGTCGAGCGTTACGGCTCGCTTGGCGGGCTGTTCACGAACGGGATGGTGCTCATTATGCTTTCGACCTCGCGCCGCGAGGAGAGCGGAAGGTGGACTTTAGTCACGAGGGGTGTCTGCGAAGAGTTCATGGAGCGCTCCTGCAAGTACGGAAAGGCTTTCTGCAATCCGCCCGCGAGTACGCTCCCCGGTCAGATGTGGCAGCCGACGGTCGACCCGGAATGGGCGAAGGTGTTGATGGACGAAATGGCCGCCGAGGCGGGAGTGGAACTGTTCTTCCATTCGTGGGGCGTGGATGTCATACAGGAAGGCGGCGCCGTAAAGGGGGTGGTTTTCGAGTCGAAGGAAGGGCGGCAGGCGGTTCTTGCGAGCCAGGTGGTGGACTGCACGGGCGACGCGGACATGCTCTTCAAGGCGGGCGGCGGCTACAGTCAGGTCACCTCGCCGATCTCCACCGTATTCCGCTGGGCTAACATGGATACGATCAACCCGCCCAAAGGTTCCTCCGCGATGCTGCCGCGGCGCGGCAACGAGGGCAATCCCGACGCGCACTGGGGGCACTGCGGCATGGAGACGGGCAACGCTCTCTCCGTCCGCGACCTTTCGCGCCTTGAGGTCGAGATGCGCCGCAGGAACTGGGAGCAGGTTCTGGAGATGCGCTCCACGCCGGGCTGGGAGAACGTCTACACTTCCAACTCCGCTTCGCAGATAGGAGTGCGCCAGTCGCGTCTCGTGGACGCGGAGTTCGTCATCGGGCGCGAGGAAATCCGCAAAGGGCTGGATTTCGACGACGTCGTCGGCTGGTGCGGACACGACCACTCCCACGCCGCGTTTCCCGTGTGCTACAGGCAGATTCTCCCGAAGAAGATCGACAACCTCCTCTGCGCCGGACGCTGCCTCGGCAAAGGCGACACGATCGACACGTTCCGTCTGATCTGCCCTTGCTTCGTGACTGGCCACGCCGCAGGCGTAGCCGCCGCGCTGTCTGCCAGGAAGGGCGTCGCTCCGCGCGCGCTCTCCCCCAAAGTGCTTAAGGACGAACTGCTTCGTCAAAAAGCCTATCTGTGACCCTGCCGTAAATGGGGAATGGGGGAATTGCGGAATTTTGGAATTGAGAAAATGTTGCCATTAGAGGTAATTGCAACCCCCCGAATATATTTCACGCCAAGTTCGCGAAGTGCGCGAAGTTATGTTTTAAGGGTAGCTTTGCGAACTTAGCGTACTTTGCGTGAGATAGACAAGGCGGGGGATGAGTGTAAAATGAAAAATCGCGGAATCGAGATTGTTTTTAACCGTAGACATGCACAGACGGCGTTCGTTGATTTTCGCGATGCCGCTGAAATCGCTGCACCAGCTGGGCGTAAGAGAGACGCGTCCGTGCCGGTCTGTGTTTTATTGGACGGCAGACATCGTTTGCGTCCGATGTCGAAGCCGGGCCGATTCATGTAAACGACAAGCACCGACACACCGTATGCCTGCGCCGCGTTCGGCACCGTCTTTCACTTCCCGTCACGGAGTACCTCCATGACTTTCAGCTTGAACGCCTCACTATATCTTTTTTATCTTTAATGTCTACCCACTTGCATATTTGACTTCAAAGAGAAAGTGTCAACCTGTCATAATCGGGGCAGTGTTGTATTGCCTGTACAAGTTTTCAACAAAAAGTGCCGGTGGCGGTATCGGCTGAAATGCGTCGAGGCATACTGAGGTGGAGAATACCGGAAACTCGGACTGTAGCCCTCGCAAGAAGGAGATACCGATGATGGTGGTTTCACACGTGAAGGCGTATGTGGAAAATCAGCATCCGAGGCATTTTGCGCAGTTCCAGTGCAACATGTTTCGCTCATGAAGCCGTTTGCGGAAAATCAGCATCCGAGGTGTTTTACGCAGTCCTAGTGCCACATGTTTCACTCATGAAACCGTATGCGGAAAATCAGCATCCGAGGTATTTTACGCAGTCCCAGTGCCACATGTTTCACTCATGAAGCCGTATGCGGACAATCAGCATACATGCTTTGATAAAGGAATCTCCG
>DGHT01000024.1 GCA_002392765.1 Verrucomicrobia bacterium UBA3841
CTATTCCCGACGGGTTGCAAAGGTCGCCGTTGTCGTAGATGCTTTTGTTTACGACGTTGACTACCGGACAGTACACCGCCAGTTCGGAATTCGTCGAAAGGGTTTCCCCGCTGTCCGAACCGCTCCACTCGAGGCAGAACCCGTTTGCCCCGCGGTGAATCGGGAACGTGCCCTCGACGTAGAACGTCTTGCCGGGGCAGTGGGAGACATCCCAGTCAACAGGCATGTTCACCCTGGATGTCCTATTGCTCGTCTCCCATACGTTGAGCCCTGTGTCACCGCCAGTGAGACTAAGCGTAAGCGTTCCGTTTGTCGCGCCCTGGAAGACGAGTCCCGCCGTGACCGGCATGATGTCGGAAATCTCCGCTCCGCCGTTCCCGTTCGTATAGAGCGTGCGCGGGGCATCAATGACAAGCCTAGGCTCCTGGCCCTCAGCCTCGCCGCTATGCACGCACGGGCACCAACAGCTCCAGCCAAACTGCCTTGAATAACCGGACCATGTCGCAGCCGCCGTCATTTCGTGAAGCCCGTTCCCGCACCCACACGCGCCGGAGCATCCCCACGTGAACGAAAGACCGCACACCGGGTTTGAGCAACAGCCGCCATATACGGCGGCCAGTTCCAGTCCGGGAATCAGCGGCGAGACCGACACCTCGGCGCCTCCGTTTCCGCTGTCGAACACCGAGAAGGCTAGCGGATACGAAATCGTCAAATGAACGCCCTCACCTTCGCCGGGATTCCCGACCGTGCTTCCATTGCCTGCAACGACCTCCGCATTTGCATCGGACGCCTGGACTTCCGAGAGCGGATGTGTAGCGGCAATTTCATAGCCCGCCCCCATAAGCAGTGGTATGCGGCACGTCTGGTTCGAGTTGGCTATGACAACCATGTCGCCGAGGTCGCTGGACCCATCGCATGCAACATGTACAAGCGTGCCGTCCTTCGTCGCGGTAAACACCAGCTCATAGTAGGCCCATGGGTTCGCATTCGTGGCAAGACTCACTGCGGAATTCGCGGCAAGCCAGCCTTCGCCTGTCCCAAAGCAGTCGCCGTTGCTGGCATATGGCTCGGTATCGATCTCGTTTGCAAGACCATCGTCGTCCCAGTCATAGGGAACGACGACGCGACAGCGGAGGGTGCGGTCTTCGTAGCGGTACTCGAAGTCGCCGCCGGGGAAGAACTCCGCCTGGAACGTAACGTTGCTCGCAGTGTCGCGGCCCAGAAGCGCGTTGCGCCATGTGACTACGAGCGAATTGGACGGCGTTGCCTCATGGCAGAAGAAGGATGCGTCCGCCCCGTTCTGCAGCCGGTCCCACCGCGAGGTCGGGGCAAGCGAAACCTTGTCTTCGAAGATTTGCGGGAGGGAAAGCTCTCCGCCGCCAAGCATGCGCAACTCACCATACGCATACACCATCACCTTCGACGCCTCGCCGCTTGGAATACGGAACGACCAGTTCGTGGCCGGAATGGAAAACGCGGCGTCATATGCTCCGCGTTTGAGCCAGAGAGCGTTTGTGACTGCGGACGCTCCCGGCGGGACTATGGTACACTCTATGGTTTCCTCAACAAGCCTATACCCGTTCGTGACATCATCAGGCGTCACTGTCGCTATTCCGCCCGAGCGCAGGTTTCCGCCGCCAAGAAAAGGCGCAAGCGAACTCATGCCGCCAAGCGAAACCGACCCCATCCCGATGGGGGCGGAGGCCTGGTTCGTGCCGTTAGTCGCCTTCTGGCCCCCGACCTTCATGGACACCATTGCCGCAGCGGCAAGCGCAACAGCAGTGCAGACCGGAATGTGCTTAAGACCGTTCAGCATGGCTCACCTCAGAATCAGGTTGAACGGTTCCGGCCGCACCTGCTGCCAGAAGTCCTCTTGATGAAAGTCAGCTCCGCGTCCCGTAAGGCGCATTCTGTTCCAAGCGGCTGAATAAGCCCATTGAGGGATGCTTGCCGACAACTCAGGAAACACAGGCGCGCCGTCTGCCTCAATGGAAAAGCTCTTTGGCACTGCGGTACTGCGCAGTCCCATAACCCAGCGGAGACTTCGCCATGTCGAACCCGGCAAAGCCGCTGACACGATTCTCGCCGACTCGTCAGGGCCATGCTGCACAAACCAGGAGCCCGAATCCCATCCCACCGTGAGTTCGAACTCGTCGAGGTCGAGGATCCCGTTCTCGTTCGAGTCCGTTCCGAAGGAAATCTGCACGTTGTCCTCCGGCCCGCCGAGACAGTCCAGCGAAAAAGTGAATTCGCGAACTTCATCTCTCCACGCGACAAGCAGGGCATTTGTCGTCGTCTCGGTGTCGGCAAAGGCGACGGGCGGCAGCGAAAGTGAAACCGGCGGAAGCGCCAGCCCGGAAAAAGGCACGCAAACAAGCAGCAGCAATGGCAGAATCAGTTTCACAGGGGAATTGTATCAAAACAGTTGGTAGTTGAACATTGCAAACATCGCCCACCTGCGATATTACATTAGACCCGGATCAGCGCAATGCTTTCACTACCTCCCTCGCTATCGCCTCTGCAAGTGGCGGCGGAACAGAGTTGCCTATCTGCCTGTACTTGTCGCATCTTGACCCGAGGAATCGAAAGCTCCTCGGGAAACCCTGCAATGCAGCGGCCTCGCGCACGGTAATCCTCCGCATGAACGACGGGACCTTTACACTACTGATGTCTTCGCCCTTTGACGCCCTTGCATGAAGCCGCTTCAGCCAATCATGAGCATCTGGATTTCTGAGAAGCCTTGTGTCGATTATCGGCGTCTTGTTGCCACCCATGGACGCTGGCAGCGTCTGGCAAGGGCGGGATAGGTCTATGGGACGCCCCATTCCGTTGAAGAGCATTCCCGCATACGGCGATGACCTTAGGACGGGACTCTTAGCAATCGTTATCCTAGCATCGCACGCGCCGACATTGTTGCCAACCCCCGGTTCGTCAAACTCCAGAAGCACATCCCTCGCCGCAACGACGCGTCCGCTCCGCTTGGGGAACTTTATCGAGTCCTCGCCGCAGGTCGTGCCGATCATTATCAGGCGTTCGCGCCTCTGCGGGGTGTTGTAGTGCTGGCTGTCCAGTATTTCGAACTTGACCGCATAGCCCATCTTCCGGTACCCGCGCATGAGCTTGTCCCTGACTGCCGAGAACTTGGCGAGGCGCCCAAGCGCGGCAACGTTCTCCATCACAAAGAAGCGGGGGCGCTTTGCGGCAACGACCTTCTGGAACTCGAACACAAGCTTGCTCCGCGGGTCGTCGGGGTTCATCTTTCCGGCGACCGAAAACCCCTGGCAAGGCGGCCCTCCAAACACCAGGTCGCAGTCGGGGAGCGAACCGTAGTCAAAGTCCATAAGGGATCCGCAGTGTATCTCATCCCCCAAATTGGCCTTGTACGTCTCGCAGGCGGCGACGTTGAAGTCGTTAGCCCACACCACTTCAACTCCAGCCCGTCGAAAGCCCAGGTCCATCCCGCCAGCACCGCTAAACAGTGAAATAGCACGAATTTTCATTCCCTCGCCAGCCCCTTTGTGAACAATTTTCTAAACACGGATTTCACGCCGTCAGGCGCATTTATCTCATTTAGCGTCTGAGCGATTTCCTCTGCCATCTTGACGCGCATGGACGAATCAGACGCCGCCATAGCCACAGACAATGCACCTTCAATGGAAAGGAATGTCAGCTCAACTCCCTTTTCCGACCAGAGGCTCGCAAGCGCCCCTTCATGCCATCGGCCTTTCTCGGCATCTGGACCAAATGCAAATATGACCCTGTGCACCCCCGACCTGAATGCCTTTTCGCAGGCATGATTTATTTCTGTTTCTGAAAATGCCTTAGTCTTCACCTCCACGGCGCATGCCCGTCCGTCTTTGAACTTCAAGTCTATGTCTCCAATCTCCTTGGAACTTGCCCCTGATTCAGTCAACGGATGCGCGACAACATGCGTCCCTTTCTCGTAAAACATCCTGAAGAACATTGTTATAACAGCAACCGCCGAAGCACCTTGTGTGTGCGCCTCCAGGAAATCGAAGAACGGGCCTGAACCCAAACTGCTTGCACCCAAATCGCCGAACTCAACGAGAGAAGTCTCCTCGGCCGGACGAGCAAGCACACATGAAAAGGCGTATTGAAACAACTTCTTCCGCTCCGGCAAGCCCGAGTTCCTGGCATACTCGAGAACGTCGTAAAGCCTGGACAAATGATCTCTGTCCAATGCACTCTTGGCGTCGTTGTTCTTCTCGACCATCGGGAGACGCGCGGGATTGCTCACGTATGGGTCGCACGACCCACCCAATCTTCCCTTCAAGGTGCTCTTTTCAAATGGCACAACCACTGCGGCGCAAAGAGACCTGGCATTGAATGCTCCGTCGCAAGTAGCCTTTTGCTGCAGACACCTTGGATGCAGGCTCTGGTCTGTCACCGAAACAAGAAGTCCGACGAAAAGCATGTACCTGTAGGTCTTTCGGTCGGAATTTATCACAGTGGCAATGTTTTCGCGCATCCCCGCAGGCAATGAAAGCCCGTCGTCCCCAACCGAGGCAACAAGGAAGTCCTGTAGCCGCATTTGCGCAGCTGCATACAATTCCGATGTCTTCGATGACTTCTTCGCCACGGTTCTAACAGTTTTCTCTCGTCTGCGCAATCCGTCGCGAAGCATTCAATGCATGAAAAAGAGCGCATTCCCTTTTCATGCACTCGACCGGAGCCCGACCAAAGGCCCATTACGGATGCAGAAGAGAAAATGCGCCCAGCTGGGCGCATCTCCACTTACATGCCGTCCGTAATTGAAATGTTTGGTCGTATTTCGGTCGAACGACGTGTAGCGTTGATGCTACATTGTTAAGCGCCCGGCGGGGATTCATTCAATGTGGCGGCGACGACTTGTCGACGTCGCCACATCGTCTTGTTCCCGTTTTCCGGACTATGACCCCGCGCCGCACGGGCAAATGTAAAGTGTAAAATGGAAAATGTAAAATGGTGGCCTGTTTTCCGTTTGCGACGCGGCAAGATGCCGCATCTCCGCAATTTTTCATTTTACACTTTACACTCGTTCCTTGCCTCGCGGGATGGCTATATTATAGCGAACCGCCCAGCAAAAATCAAGCGGTTTTATTGCCTCTCCCAGCCGCCAAGATGCGGGGCGCAGGATGCACCCCTGCTAGGGCATCCGCTTCGCGGACGGCCTTTAGCCGGGGGATATGCATCTCCTTGGCGGGCCGTCCGGTGGTCGGCCCCTACCGTTCCCCGTTCCAAATTCCACAATTCCATAATTCCACAATTTACCGGCTTTCCCGGTCGGGACACGAGGTCTGCCGGATTTTCTTTGTCTTTGCCATAGCGGGCCCCATATGGCTCCCCTACACCTCCAGATCGGCGAAGTTCACGAACGACACACCGCCGTTCGTCCCTGCCGTCCTGCCGGAATAAACCACGGTGCGACGGCCGGCATCGCCGGCGAATTCCGATATCCTGCGCAGATTGTCCGCCATGTACGCATGGAATGTCGAAGACGCCTTTATCTCGTACAGGTCGAGACAGCCTCCGTTTTCCACCACGACATCAGCCTCCAGGCCGGACGATGTGCGCAGAAAGTACATGTCCGGATCCTCCCCTCTGTTGAGCCGGCGCTTGAGTATCTCCATAACCGCCATGTTCTCGAACAAGGCTCCGAGCAGAGGATGAAAAGCCACCTGGTCCGCGGAACGTATGCCGACGAGGTATGCGGCCAGTCCGGTTTCCGTGAAATAGACCTTGGGAGTTTTCACGAACCGCTTGCCGAAGTTCCTGTGGTAGGGACGAAGAATCCGTATGACATACGAAGCTTCCATGACGGAAAGCCACTCTTTGACCGTGGGGACGGATACGCCCGCGTCGCCGGAAAGCGAATTGACGTTGAGAAGTTGTCCCACGCGTCCAGCGAGAAGACGCACGAACGTCTCGAACTCGGTCAGCCGGCGCAGATTCGCCAGCTGCCTTACGTCGCGTTCCACGTAGGTTCTGAAATAGTCGCGATAAAGTTCCGTAGGCTCTACCGAAGAGTCGTAAAGACGCGGCATGAACCCGCTGAATATCCATTCGTCGCGGCTTTTGGAGACGCCGGCTTTGGCCAATTCGCCAAACGAGAATGGCATAAGTTCCAGTATCCCCGTTCTTCCGGCCAGAGACTCGGATATCGCCGAACGGAGCGCAGGCTGGTGGCTTCCCGTCAAGACATACTGCGAACACTTGCGCGTCTCGTCCACTTCAGCCTGAATATATCTGAGCAGTTCCGGCGCGTACTGGATTTCGTCGAAAACCGCAGGAGCCGGATGAAGCCGCAGAAACTCGCGTGCGTCCGATCGCGCCATGGCATGAAGTTCCGGATCCTCGAAATTTACGTAGGTCGCGCCTTTGAAAATGCTTCGCGCCAACATCGTTTTACCCGACTGCCGCGGACCGGTAATCGTCAAAACCGGATACTTCCGCCACAAATCCAGCGCTTTTTCAGATATGTCTCGTGTAATCATAATTCTCCTTCAGGGAGAGATTATACCATATTGCCGTGCAAATCGTCAACCATACTTTCATTTTTGCACATAGACACTATAGGGGGTGCCACAAAGCAAGCCCGCAGAGAGAGAACTGCAGCGGTGCCAGGCAATACCGTGTATCGACAAGCCGACCCTTTATCCTCCCAGAAGGGCCTATCACATCCCGCGCCTGCAGTCAAGCATATACAGTAGATCTTATACAGAAGGGTCCGACCCTCCGGGCCAAATGACGCGGCAGGATGCCGCATCTCCTTGGCGGCGGTTTCATCGAAACCGCCCTACCGCTAGAAGGAGGGGGCGGGCTAGCGGATGTAATGCATGGACCGCATTTCGTCGAGCTTCTTTTTCGCGCGCGCGACATTGTTCCCGGCCGCCCTTTCCAGCCACATCGCCGCCGCCTCGACGTCGCGGTCAGTGCCCATGCCGACAAGGTAGCATTCGCCGACTATCGCCTGCGCCTCACCGTGGCCTTTCTCCGCAGCCCTCAACGCCCAGTGGAAGCCGCGTCTGCGGTCCGTTTCCGTGCCGCATCCGTAAAGATAGCACCATGCGAGATTTGTCATCGCCACGAAATGCCCCTTTTCCGCGGCGGACAGGAAAAGCGTCACCGCCGCTTCCGGATTCTTCTCGCAGCCGATTCCTCGCATGTTGCAGAGCCCAAGCGACGCTGTAGCGCCCAAGTGCCCTTTTTCGGCCGCCTTGGAATACCATGCGAACGCCTCGCGCCCGTTTTTCGCGGTGCCCTTTCCGTGAAAATACGCCTCGGCAACCGCATTCTGCGCATCCACGTTGCCGTGTCTGGCGACAGGAAGCATCCGTTCGAAATAAGATGCATCATCCTCGCCTTCCGTCCGCGCCGTGCTTTCTTCCGTCACCATGACCGCCGGAACCGTCGGCGGGACGGAATGTTCTTTCGTCCGCTCTGCGTCAGGAGCGCGTCTTGCGCACCGGAACGCCGCAAATGCGCAGAGAGCGAGAAGCGCGGCCGCCGAAACCGCAAAGTACGATCTTTTGTTCGCGCCGACCGCTTTTTCCAGCGCGTCCGCGTATTCCACCGCCGACCGGTATCTATCCTCCGGAGCGTTTTCGGTCGCCTTTCTGGCGACGGGCGCAATTCTTCCAGGGAGCTTTCCTTCAAAAGAATACCTTAGAACCTTGCCGAGCGAGAACACGTCTTCGCGTTCGCCGTACACGCCTTTGATGAGTTGCTCCGGAGCGGCGAAGTCGGGCGTGCCGACGGCGAAAGCGCCATCGCCGGAATCTGCGCGCAAAAAGACGTCCTCCCCGGGCGCGGGAACGGCAAGTCCCATGTCAGCCAGCACAACCTCGCCGTCCGTCCGCAGGAGAATGTTGGCGGGTTTTATGTCCCTGTGGACATATCCGTTCGCGTGAAGTTCGCCGACCGCCTTTGCGAGAGATATGTTGATTCTGAACGCTTCCTTCTTGCGGAGCGGGAAAAGGACGGGATGGAGATATTCCATGACGTAGTACGCCATCCCCTTGTATTCCCCTTTCGCAAGTATGCGCGGCACGGATCCGATGTCCAGGGATTCAAGTATTTCTATCTCGGAAAAGAATCTGTCCCTCAATGCGGGATCTCGGTCGACCAGAAGTTTCAGCGCCCCCTGCATCGCATCTTTCACGGACACGACGCGGAACACTTCCGACGTGCGGCCGGAAGCGAGAAAGGCTTCCACAGTCCATCCGCCGACGATGTCCCCCGGATGCAATAACGCTTCGGGCGCCTTGTCCGCCGGGCGTTTCGCCAGAAATTTCTCGATATCCGCGACGCCGATTTTCATCTGCGCCACGTGGTTTTGTAGCCGCCGCCCCCGCGTCCGCCGCCGGAGCCGTAGCCGCCGCGTCCGTAGCCGCCGTAACCGCCGCGTCCGCCGCCATAGCCGTACCCTCCGCCGTAGCCGTACTGCATATATGCGTCGGGCGGGGGTGCGACATTCTTCACTTCGAGCAGACGGGGCGGGACGTCTGCGAGAAAGCGGGACAGATTGACGGGGAACTGTCCGCCGTCCGCCATTTTCCTCATTCTCGGACTGAAAAGGAAAAGTTCGTCTTTCGCGCGCGTCACAACGACGTAGAAAAGCCGTCTTTCCTCGTCCATTCTTCCGTCTTCCTCCGCTTTGGAGGAGGGGAACATCCCGTCCGAACACCACGGGACGATCACGACCGGCCATTCCATGCCCTTGGCCTGGTGGACGGTCGAAAGCGTGACTTTGTCAGCCGAAGGATCGTTGCGTCTGTCGTCGAGATTGGTCATCAGCGCGACATCGCAGAGAAATCCGGAAAGTCCTCCGGGCGACGACGTGATCTGCACGGCGAGTTCGGAGATGTCGTTCGTCCTGTCGTCGGCATCTTCGCTTTCCCATTTTCTGTGGAGATGGTCGCGGTAGAACGATTCCATGAAGCAGTCTATCGCCTTGTCCGGCGCGCCTGCGGCAAGTTGTCCCGACGCGGCGGAAAGACCGCGGGAAAGAGCGGGCCACAGAGGTTTCGCCTTGGCTCCGAGCATCCCGCCCAGAGCGTCAAGCGACGAAGTGTCCGAAAAATCGAGTCTCCGGCCGAGCTTCGCCCAGTACTTCGACGCGCTCATTTCGCCGACTCCGGGCAGGAGCGAGACAAGCCTGCGGAAGGAAAGCTCGTCCCCCGGATTCACCGCAAGGCGCAGGAATGCGAGAACGTCTTTTACGTGTATCTGCTCGAACACGCCGACCCCGGATGTTATCCTGAAGGGTACGTTCGACTTCGCGAGAGTCATCTGGATGTCTATCGACTGGAAATGGCTTCTGTAGAGGATTGCGATGTCGCCGTAGCGGTATCCCTCGTCGCGGGCGTTGCGCAGAACGCGGCAAATCTCCTGCGCCTGGCTGCGTCCGTCGTAGACTTTGCAAAGAACGGGCAGCGAATCCGCCGATCTGCGGGCCGGGCGCAGAGTCTTTTCGAACTGGTTCGGCGCGCCTTTCATCACGGAGTTCGCCACATCGAGAACCCCTGGGACGCTGCGGTAGTTGAGCTCCAGTTTGACTATGCGGCAGCCTTTCCAGCGTTGCGGGAATTCCATGATATTCTGGATTTTCGCTCCGCGCCACGTGTAGATGCACTGGAAATCGTCGCCCACGGCCATTATGTTCCGGTGCTTGGCGGCTATCGTGTCGGTTATCTCCGCCTGCAGACCGTTCGTATCCTGGTACTCGTCAACGAGGACATGGAGAAAGCGGTCTTGCAGATACTCGCGGACGGCGTCCGACGTCTTCAGCAGTTTGATCATGTTGAGCAGAAGATCGTCGAAATCCATGACGTTCAGCGAAAGCTTGCGCTTTTCGTATTCCGCTGCGATGTCGACTATCTGCTCGGGCTCGAAGCCGGCGATTTTAAGCTGCCAGCGCGCGGCCACGGCCTGAACGGGGATTTGTTCGTTGGCGGCCTCGGAAATCATCTTGGAGACGACTTCCTTCTTCGGGAAATCCTTGGATGAGGGAATCTTGTCCTTGATTATGTCGCCGACAAGTTTCTTCTGGTCGTCCTCGTCGATTATCTGGAATCCGCCGCCGTAGCCGATCAGCGTGGCGTAGCGCCGCAATATCCTGGCGGCTATGGAATGGAACGTTCCCGACCACACCTGCAGCGCGGCGTCGCCAACGGTCTGCCGCGCGCGCTCCATCATCTCTTTGGCGGCCCTGTTCGTAAACGTCAGAAGAAGTATCCTCTCCGGCGGAACCCCGTTTTCGAGAAGATACGCCACACGGTGGACGAGCGTACGGGTTTTTCCAGTCCCCGCGGCGGCCAGAACCAGTATCGGGCCGTCGGGCGCGGTTGCCGCGCCGCACTGTCCCGGATTCAGCAAACGGGAAAAATCCGTCATCCGGCCGTCCTCCCGTTCAGTATCCGCAATCCATTATCTCGCGCTCGAAGCCGAACACGGACGCAATGAGCGCTGCGCGTATCCACATGCCGTTGCGCATCTGGCGCCAGTACATGGCTCTGGGGTCGTGGTCGCAGCATGTCGCGATCTCGTCGCGGCGCGGAAGAGGATGCATGATGATCGAGTCTGGACCGAGAAGCGCAAGCTCCTCCGCGCCGAACTTGAAGCGGGACGTGTCGATCCTCGCCGACTCGCCCTTCGACTTGTCCCACTCATCCTGGATGCGCGTCATGTAGACGGCGTCTGAAAGCCTGACGGCGGACTTCAAGTCGTCCGTCACCTCGAAATCGACGCCCTTCTTCGCGAGGATCATGACTACGTCAGCCGGCACCTGCAGATCCGGCGGCGCGACGAATATCTGCTTCACGCCCTTGAAGTTCGTGAGAAGGTACGACAGCGACCTGACGGTGCGCCCGCGCATCAAGTCGCCGCAGAACGTAACCGTGCGCCCGTCCACTCCGCCCTTGTTCTCGAAAGAACGCATAAGCGTATAGATGTCGAGCAGCGCCTGCGTCGGATGCTGGTCCTTCCCGGACCCGGCGTTCAGGATCGGGACGGGGCGCTCGCTGTTCGAAAGTTCCCACGCCATCTTCTCCGCAAGCCCCTGCTCGGGCGAACGCATGATGATCATGTCGAAATACGACGAAAAAGTACGTATCGAATCTTCATGGCTTTCGCCCTTGAATTCGGAACTCGTCGCCGCGTCCCTGACGCTGCCCGTGGTTATGCCGAGAAGCTGGCAGGCCGCAAGGTGGGAGAGGAAAGTGCGCGAACTCGGCTGCGAGAAATAGAGCATCGCCCGTTTGTGGGCCAGGACGTTCTTGAGATAGAGAGCGCCCTCCTTCGACTTGTTTATGAAACGGATCCTGTTGGCGAGCGTGCAGAGCCTTTCGAGCGTGTCTCTCCCGAACTGCTGCGCGAAGAGCGTATGGTACGGCAGGCCGTCGCCCTCGGCGCGCTCGAGATACGGTTTCTTCGCCTCGATCGGGAGTTTGGAAAAATCGTTCCATCCTATGTCGGTCAGTCTCGCCATAACACTCCTTGGATAATTGTCAGAAATCCAGATTCCGGACGTTGAGCGCGTTGTCCTCGATGAATTTGCGCCGCGGCTCTACTTCGTCGCCCATCAGAAGCGAGAACATCCTGTCCGCCGCCACTGCGTCGGACAGCTTGACGCGCAGCATGTGGCGCTTTTCCGGATTCATGGTCGTGTCGAAAAGCTCGTCGGCGTCCATTTCGCCGAGACCTTTGAAGCGGTAGATGGAAAGGCCGGTCTTGCCGTGCGCGCGGACGTCGTCGAGCAGTTTGACGAGCGTGCCGGAGAACCAGTCTTCCGGAACATATCCGTACGCGGACAGCGAGGAAAACTCTTTCTTCAGCATGGACGCGCCGCTGCCCTGCGCGCTTTCCCCGGAAAGGAGCTCCTGCGGAACGAATCCCCTCTCTTCCACCATTTTGCAAGTCGCCTCGATCTCGGCGAGAAGCGTCATGAGCGAACGGGCGCGTTCCTTGTCCATGACTTCTCCGTCCTTCGTTTTGACCTCGAAATCGTCAAGCCCCAGCGTCAGGAGCTTTTGCGTCAGCTCGCCGTCGGTAAGCACGTACTCGATCTTTTTCTTGCGCTCCACTTTGTAAAGCGGCGGCTGGGCAAGATACACGTAGCCGCGCTCGATAAGTTCGGGCATTTTGCGGTAGAAGAACGTCAGGAGGAGAGTACGGATGTGCGCGCCGTCGACGTCGGCATCGGTCATGATCACGATCTTGTGGTAGCGGGCCTTCGAAATATCCCACTCTTCGCCGAATCCGCACCCGATGGCGGTGATGAGAGTGCGTATCTCCGCGTTCGCGAGCATCCTGTCCATTCTCGCCTTTTCGACGTTCAGCACCTTGCCCCGGAGAGGCAGGATGGCCTGTGTCGCGCGGTCGCGCCCCGTCTGCGCGGAACCGCCGGCGGAATCGCCCTCGACGAGATACAGTTCCGTCTTGGACGGATCGCGCTCCGAACAGTCGCGCAGCTTGCCGGGGAGCGAAAGACCGTCCATGACGCCTTTGCGCCTTGTCGATTCCCTTGCGGCCCTGGCGGCCTCGCGCGCGCGGGCGGCGAGGAGCGTCTTTTCAATGACGGTCTTTGCGACCGACGGATTCTCCTCGAAGAAGGTCATCAGCCTGTCGGACACGATGGACGCGACGATTCCCTCCACTTCGCCGTTGCCGAGCTTCGTCTTCGTCTGTCCTTCGAACTGCGGCTGGGGCACTTTCACGGACACTACGACCGTCAGGCCCTCGCGCATGTCGTCCCCGGTGAGGTTGTCCTTTTCCTTGATAAGTTTGTTGTCGGCGCCGTACTTGTTTATCGTCGACGTCAGCGCGCGGCGGAACCCGGACAGGTGCGTGCCGCCTTCAATCGTGTGGATGTTGTTGCAGTACGTCTGCTCCAGAGTCGAATAGCTGTCGGTGTACTGCATCGAAACCTCGGCCTGGACCATTCCCGTGGTCCCCTCCTTCGCGCCCTCGAAATGGATGACGGGCGAAAGGGCCTTCTTGTTCTGGTTGAGGTATTCGACGAATTCGTCTATGCCGCCGTCGTAGCGGAAAGTCTCCTCGTGCTTCGAATCCCCCTCGTCGTCCCTGAAGTGGATCGAGACGCCTTTGTTGAGGAACGCAAGCTCCCTGAGACGGTTTGTCAGGATGTCCCACTTGAACTGGTGGCACGAGAAAATCGTGTGGTCGGGATAGAAAGTGACCTTCGTTCCGGTCTCCTCGCCGCATTCGCCGATCACTTCGAGCGGACGCGTGACATGTCCGCGGGAAAACTCGATGGCGTGTATCTTCCCGCCGCGGCGGACTTCCACTTTCATCCACTCGGACAGCGCGTTGACGCAGCTTACGCCGACGCCGTGGAGACCTCCCGAAACCTTGTAGTTCGATCCGTCGAACTTGCCGCCGGCGTGGAGTATCGTCAGCACCACCTCTATGGCCGGCTTGTGCTGCGTGGGATGCATGTCCACGGGAATTCCGCGCCCGTTGTCCTGCACCGTGAGAGATCCGTCGGGATTTATGACGACATCCACCTGCGTGCAGAAACCGGCCAGCGCCTCGTCGATGGAGTTGTCGACCACCTCGTACACCAGGTGGTGATACCCGCGCTCCCCGGTGTCCCCGATGTACATCGCGGGACGTTTTCTGACGGCTTCCATCCCCTCGAGGACCTGAATATTCTCGGCATTGTAGTTTTCCATGTCTTCCACCTTCGTATCTATACCCGGTCCTGCACGGTCACTGTCCGTACTGAAGCCTCTCCGCAAGTCTGTCCGGAAGCCCCGCTTCGCGTATGCGGGCCTGCGCCGCGGCGATATCGTACTCGAGTCTGCGGTACCTGACAAGCTTCGTCGCGGGATCGAATATCACGTACGTCGCGCGCGGGTCCCCGTCCCTCGGCTGGCCCACACTGCCCACGTTGATGAAATATTTTCTGCCCGGAGCGAGTGTGAAATCCTGCGGGTCGATCCTGTAGACGGCGGTCATGTTCTTCTCGTAGATCATCGGACAGTGAGTATGCCCGTGGAAGCACACCGGCGTTTTCTGGTGTATGAAATTCGTCTGCGCCTCCAGATTGTTGAAAACGTACCCGAAGTTCATGGGCTGGTCCATCGTCGCGTGCACGATGGTAAGTCCGCGCAGCGTCACGGAGAACTCCATCTTCCTGAGGAATTCCAGTTCCTCTTCGTCGAGCTGCTCGCGCGTCCACCTGACGACCGCCGCCGCGTGCGGATTGAAATCGTCGAGATTGCGCTCCTCGCTGACATAGTAGTCGTGGTTGCCTTTCACGACGGGGCATCCGATCTCGCGTATGATCGAGAGACATTCGTGCGGACAGGCGTTGTAGCCGACGATGTCGCCGGTACAGAGATATTCGTCCACACCCTCGCTGCGGCAATCCTCGAGCACGACGTTCAGCGCGTCGATATTCGAGTGGATGTCGCCCAATATGGCAATTTTCTTTCCCATGTTACTTAAGCAGCAGGCTTGCCGTCTGCAGATCCTCCACGGTCGTTATTTTGACATTCGGCCTTCTGGACTCGACGATTCTCACCGGCACGGACGCCATTTCGACCGCCTGGCAGTCGTCCGTGACCTCCTTCTTGCCGATTTTCGAGTATGCGTCGCGCAAAACGGCGGCGGGGAACGCCTGCGGCGTCTGTACCGTCCAGAGTCCGTCCCTGCTTTCGGTCTTCGCCACGAGACCGTTCTTGCCGACGGCCTTCACCGTGTCCGTCATCTTCCTGCCGACCGTGACGCATTCGCCCTTGCGCGCGGCGTCGACCGCCTGGGATATGATTTCGGGCGTGACGCACGGCCTGGCGCCGTCGTGGATCACGACGACCTTCGTGGCGATGTCGCACGCCGCGAGGCCGGCCTTCACCGAATCCTGCCGCCTCGACCCGCCCGTCACGATCTGCCGCATCTTCGATATGCCGTACACCTTTGCGGCCATCTTGGACGCTTCGAGCTTGTCCTTGCGCACCACAAGGACGATGCTGTCGATATCGCGGCACCGTTCGAAAGCCAGAAGCGACCAGGCGACGACAGGCTTGTCGAGAAGGCTCAGAAAAGCCTTGTCCACTCCCGATCCCATCCGCTCCGACTTGCCGGCGGCGAGCACTATGGCGGTTGTCATGCTATGTTCCTCCCGCAGCATTTCTTGTATTTCTTGCCGCTGCCGCAAGGACACGGGTCGTTGCGGCCGACCGTATCATGGCGCGGCGCGGGCATCTGCGGCCGTATGGCGGGCGATCCGCCCGGACGCGACATCATCGACGCGAACACATCCTCGACTTCCTGCTTGTTGTTCTTCGCGGGCTCGCTCTTGCGCTCCGGTTCCGCCGCCTGCGGTCCGTCAAGCTCCGCGGCTATCTGCGAACTGTTCGTGACGGCCCTTCTCTTCGCCGCCTCCATCGCCGCGTACATGCGCCTCAGGTTCGTGGCCGTGGTGCTCCTGAATTCGCTGGCGACGACCTTGGTCTTTATGGAGTCCATCAGCTGCTCGAACATGTCGAACGCCTCCTTCTTGTACTCGACAAGAGGATCGCGCTGGCCGTAGGCGCGCAGATTCACTCCATGGCGCAGATCGTCCATGTTTCTCAGATAGTCCTGCCACTCGCGGTCGATGACGCTCAGGAACACGCCCTTCTCCATGAACGGGAGGGTCTCGGCGTCCTCGCTGGCGCACTTGGCTTCGTACGCGTCCTCGACGCGCGCGTACACGAGATCGCCCGCTTCGAGCGGCTTGCCTTTGAACGGCTCGAGCTCGGCGGACGTCACCGTCACCGGGAACGACACCGCGAGCCAGGAGAGGAACTCGTCGATCTGCGAATCCTTCTCGCTGGAGAAACAGCGGTCGCATTGCGCCCTGACAAGATCGTTTATCACGTCAAGCACGAGGTCGTGGACCGTCTTCTGGTCGCCGTTCAATATCCGTCCGCGCAGTTCGTACACGATTCCGCGCTGCTTGTTCATCACGTCGTCGTACTCGAGCGTCCTCTTTCGCACGGCGTAGTGCTGCTGTTCGACGCGCCGCTGGGCCGTCTCCACGGACCTGTTCAGCCAACGGTGCTCCATAACTTCGCCTTCCTTCAGGCCGAGCCTCTGCATGAGACCTGCGATGCGCTGCGAGCCGAAAAGCCTCATAAGCTGGTCTTCGAGGGAGATGAAGAACTGCGAACTGCCGGGATCGCCCTGACGCGAACAGCGGCCGCGCAGCTGGCGGTCGATTCGCCGCGATTCATGACGCTCGGAACCGATGACGTGCAGGCCGCCGAGTTCGGTCACGCCCTCGCCGAGCTTGATGTCCGTTCCGCGGCCCGCCATGTTCGTCGCGATGGTAACGGCGCCTTTCTGTCCGGCGAGCGCCACGATCTCCGCCTCGCGGGCGTGGTTCTTCGCGTTCAGGACCTCGTGCGGGATGTGCGCGATCTTGAGCATCCTCGAAAGTATCTCGGACGTATCGACCGCGACAGTGCCCAGAAGGATCGGCTGGCCGAGTTCGTGCCTGCGCGCGACGTCGGCTATGATCGCCTTGAACTTCTCGCGTTGCGTACGGTAGATCTGGTCGTTTCCGTCGGTGCGGTTCACCGGCTTGTTCGTCGGGACCGACACCACGTCGAGCTTGTAGATGTCCTTGAATTCGCGCGCCTCCGTCTCGGCCGTGCCCGTCATGCCCGAGAGTTTGGAATAAAGGCGGAAATAGTTCTGGATCGTGATCGTCGCGAGCGTCTGCGACTCCTTCTCGATTTCCACGCCCTCCTTGGCCTCGACGGCCTGGTGGAGTCCGTCGGACCAGCGCCGCCCGGGAAGGACGCGGCCGGTGAACTCGTCGACAATGTAGACGTGGTTGTCCTGGACGACGTAATCGACGTCCTTCTCGTAGAGGCAGTATGCGCGGAGAAGCTGGTTCACCACGTGCACCCTGTCGCTCTTTTCCATGAACGCGGCCTGCGCCGCGCGGCGGCGTTCCGCCTTCTCGATGTCGGACAGTCCCGCCTCGCCGTCTATCGCGCTCATCTCGGCGGCGATGTCGGGGAGGACGAAGAGTTTGGGGTCCTGCGGACATATCTTCTCGCAGCCTTTGTCCGTCAGCGCAACTTCCCTCGTGCGCTCGTCGATCGTGAAAAACAGAGCGTCTTTCAGCTCGCGCGCGTGCTCCTTGCGCATTTCCGAAAGCATCTGCAGCTCGCCGTCCTCGTGTATCTTGCGGATCTCGGCGTTCTCGAGAAGATGCATAAGCTGCTTGTGCTTCGGCATCGAGTGGTAGACCTGGTAGAGCTTGTCGCGCACGGTGTCGACATCCTTGGCTTCCCACGCCTTCTTCGCTTCGGATATGAGTTCGTTGCACTGCTGGCTCTGGACGCGCACAATGCCGTCCACCATCGGACGGATTTCCTGGTAGATGTGCGAAGTGGTGACAGTCGCGGGGCCGGAAATGATCAGCGGCGTCCTCGCTTCGTCGATGAGGATCGAGTCCACTTCGTCGACAATCGCGAAATAATGCCCGTTCTGCACGACCTGCGCGGGACTCTGGGCCATGCCGTTGTCTCTCAGATAGTCGAAACCGAATTCGGAATTCGTGCCGTATGTGATGTCGCAGGAATACTGCGCGCGGCGCTCCTCCGAATCCATCGTATTCTGGATGCAGCCGACAGTAAGCCCCAGATACTTGTACAGATGCCCCATCCACGATGCATCGCGCCTCGCGAGATAGTCGTTGACGGTGACGAGCTGCACGTTTTTGCCGGTCAGCGCGTTCAAATATAGAGGAAGCGTGGCGACCAGCGTTTTTCCCTCGCCGGTCTGCATCTCCGCTATCGCGCCTCTGTGAAGCACGATGCCGCCGACAAGCTGCACGTCGAACGGAACCATGTTCCATTCAAGTGTGTGGCCGCAAACCTCTTCGGTCGTGCCGACAAGGTGGCGGCAGGCGTTCTTGACAAGCGCGTATGCTTCCGGCAATATGGAATCGAGGCTTTCGCCCCCGGCGACACGCTCCTTGAACTCCGCGGTGATCCTCGGAAAATCCTCGTCTTTCAGGTTTTTCGCCTGGTATTCGGCTTCAATCCTGTTGATTTCCTTGACGATCGGCCATATCTTTTTGAGTTCGCGGTCGTTCTTGGTGCCAAACAATTTTCTCAATAAGTTCATATGATAGTATTATATCAAAAAAAAGGGGGAAATTCAAAAAGAAAAAGGCGCGGTCTCGGTTGAGACTGCGCCTTTTCGCTCTTCGGCAGAACCGGTAAAGGACAGACATGTTCTTTTACGGTGAAGAGATTCACCTTTGGACCGCATCCCCCGAAAGGGACGCTGTGCCCATAACTCCTTAGAAAGGAGGTGATCCAACCGCTGGTTCCCCAACGGTTACCTTGTTACGACTTCATCCCAATCACCACCCACACCTTAGGCGGACAAATGCCCGACTTCGGGTGCAGACGGCTTTCATGATGTGACGGGCGGTGTGTACAAGGCCCGGGAACGCATTCACGGCACCAAATGCTGATGCGCCGTTACTAGCAAATCCGACTTCACGGGGTCGGGTTGCAGACCCCGATCCGAACTGGGGCCGGCTCTCTGGGATTAGCTCCGCCTCGCGGCATCGCGTCCCTCTGTACCGGCCATTGTAGCACGTGTGCGGCCCTGGGCGTAAGGGCCATACTGACTTGACGTCATCCCCACCTTCCTCTGGCGTGAACCAGCAGTCATCCGCGAGTTCCCGGCACGACCCGTTGGCAACACGGATAAGGGGTTGCGTTCGTTGGTGGACTTAACCAAACACCTCACGGCACGAACTGACGACAGCCATGCAGCACCTGTGCAGCTCCCTCGAAGGAGGCGTACTTTCATACGCCGCGCAGCTGCATGTCAAGCCCAGGTAAGGTTCTT
>DGHT01000034.1:0-28959 GCA_002392765.1 Verrucomicrobia bacterium UBA3841
GCTCAACGGTTTAGAATCGCACCCGGCATCCCAAAAGCTCGCATTTCACTCTTGATTTTCATGAAAGGGTTTAGTATAATTTTTGAGTTCAGACAATTGAACAATTGATCTTTGACAGGGCCGGCGGCGCTGAATGGCGCCGATCGGCCACCGGGCCGAAGCCGGTAGGGACGGCGTTCCATCGCCGTCCGCCAGTCGGCAAGGCCACAACCCCGGAACGGTAGGGCGCGATGACCCCATCGCGCCGCATGGTAGGGACTGCGTTCCATCGCCGTCCGCCGCCAACGGTAGGGCGTGTCGCCCCGCGACCGCCGCCAACCCGGGGAGTTGCGGAAACGCATCCGACGCCCGCAGTACGCTACGCAATCTTGCGTATTTGGCTTTACGTGAAAACGACCAAATCTTCATACAGAAGCCGGATATGTAAGATGCGCTGCGTGTGTAATCCACACGTGGCGTGTCTTCTATTCATGTTTCTGTATAGGCGCTTGGTCGTGCCTCACGTAAGACATGGGTTTTAAGGCACGCCACGTTCTCTTTTCCGCGCCGATGCGGCGGGCCTTGTATTGAAGGCGTGGAAAGAAAGGAATGACAAATGAAGTGAGATGTTATGGTTGCTATGTTTACTATGTTATCCATTCATGCGGATATCAATAGCTTAAATTACGATAGAGCAATTTCTAATGATGAGACACGGTTTAAAAATCTGTAACATGCGAATCAAGGAAGTTCAGAATGGGATTTAGGTTCCAAAGAAGAATAAAGATTCTGCCAGGGATTTCAATCAATCTCGGGAAGCGCGGAGCATCGATATCGATGGGGCCGCGAGGGGCGCGCACGACCATTGGGTCGCGCGGCGTCAAGCATAGCTTTGGAATCCCCGGCACAGGTATCCGTTATGAAACGCCGTATAGGAAATGGGGGCATTCTCAGCAAAATACACTCCCTCCTCCGCCCTCTGCCGAATGTCCGCAAGTTTCCTTCTGGGAGCGATTGAGGAACTTGTTAGGATTTTGATTTTGTTCAACCCAAGAAACGAAAGGAAAAAGAAACAATGAGAAGACTACCAGTATACTTGCTTGTCGATGTGTCGGGATCGATGCACGGTGAGCCGATTGAATCCGTGAAGAACGGACTCCAGATGCTTGTCGCGGCACTGCGTAAAGACCCGCAAGCACTGGAGACGGCCTATTTGAGCGTCATTACGTTCGGTAGTAGCGCACAGCAGATTGTGCCGTTAACGGAACTTAGCACATTTCAGATTCCGGAGATATCTGCTGGCGGATGCACGGTACTTGGTGAAGCGCTCAAACTTGTTTGCAAGTGTTATGAGAATGAGGTTACCAAGACGACATCAACACAAAAAGGTGACTGGCGTCCGATGGTGTTCATATTGACTGATGGTGTTCCCACTGACGATCCTACAGAGGGCATCGCCGAATTCCATGCAAAGACATCGCGTGGCAATAATAAATGGGGCGTTGCGGTCAGCTGTGCTGCTGGCCCTGGTGCAGATAAGAATCTTCTTGCCCAAATCACCCCCGAAGCGGTTGTGGAACTCGCAACGGCTGATCCGGATTCGCTCAAGGCGTTCTTCAAGTGGGTCTCGTCTTCAATTTTGGAAACGTCGAAGAGCATCAACGAGTCTGGTACATCGACGGAAAGTATCAGCCAGCTTCCGCCGCCGCCGCCAGAAGTTCAAATTGTATAATTAAGGTCTTTCATCCCATATCATCTCGCCAATGGAGATACCATTGAGTCGAGATGATATGGCGGTGATCAATTGTGTTTCTAACGAGTAGGAGGTTTCGCTATGTCAGAGTGTATGAATAAAACAGAGTTTTTTGGGGCAAATCCCGTGAAAGAGATTTCTACAGCAAGTCCGGCTGGCATGGCGAATGTAACAGAGCCAAACCAGACGTCATTCACAGCAGAAGATACAAGTGTCACTCCGACTTCGGAAAGGCAATTGGTCATGGTGACAGATAATATTGACGATATTTCAGCTAATACTTCGCTTGAGACGGGAAAAGGGCTGTCGCAGAAAGTAGAGATGGAGTCAACCATAACAGAACAAGGCGGTTTGTCTCAGCCCCAAATAGATGCTGAAGCAGAGGAAGTAACTTTGGAGAAGATTGATAAGCGCATACAATATCGTGCAATGCCATACGAGATAACGCTTCCTAACCTAACACTTGGGCGAGACACATTTGTTGAATACAAGTTGCCAAACGGCATAACTCTTGCCGATGAGTATGCGGCTGATGGCCGTCCTTGGATGGAAACGAAAGAGGTTAAGATAGAGAAGTCGGAATCCGGGTTTAGAGTCTTCCCCAAAGATGGCATCACGGGTATTATTAGCTTTGATGTTTTTTATAACGACAATAAGACTTGCCGCTTTAATCTTACGATTAATCCCGATCCGTGGTCGCTTTGGACAGCAAAGGATCCTGCGGATGAACTTATAAAGTTTGCGCAAGATAAGGATAGGATTGCTAGACATCATAAAAGCAGTATTTATTTAGAGGATGGAAATTTTACAGTTATAGGCGCAAGCAGGAGAGGCCGTTCTCATGAACATTCTGGCACGTTTCGGGATGACGATTTAGGAATGTGGGCTGATGAGACAACAGGACGGTATGTGTTTATTGTTGCGGATGGAGCAGGAAGCGCAAGATATTCTCGCGAAGGTTCGCGTATGGCCATTCAAATCCTGAAAGAAAAACTACCTGCAAATTTGACGGTGCAGATGTGGAATGAAGAGGGCGCAAACCTTCAGTCCAATGGGAAGGTAGGTGTTATGCTAGCTTCCCTCGCGCGGTACGCTTATGGTTCAATCTCGGAATTTGTCAATTCCGAGAATAAAAAGCATCCAGAGGACAAATGGGAGGTGAGGGACTTTAACACAACGCTTCTTGTTGCAGCAGTCAAATGTGATCCCGATGGTAGTATGCGACTTGTTACTTTTTCCATTGGCGATGGTGCTATTGCATGGTTTGATGGCGATAAGGCAGGTCTCATGTGTGCGCCAGATGGCGGTGAGTTTAGCGGAGGAACACGTTTTTTGACTACGCGCAGTGTTTGGGAAAAGGCAACAAAGGATTGGCCGACATTTTATAAAGAACGGGTGTTTTGCAAGAAGTTTTCTTCGGATGAAGCAAAGAAAATAACGCTGTTCCTTATGACTGATGGGGTTTCTGATCCGTGGTTTGAAACGGATGCTTCACTCAACGACAGCGAGATGTGGAGTAAGTTTGCAAAAACGCTTAGACTTGGCGATGGGGAAAATCGGGCTGTTCTTAAACCGGAGTATTCTGCTGAGAAGAAAGCCCAAGAACTGACCGAATGGTTGCATTTTAAGATTAAGGGAAATCATGATGATAGAACGCTTATTATAGTGCAGCCACGAAATGGAGGGCGCAACCAAGAGGGGAGCGAGGAGGTCGCAAATGCCTAAGAAAGGTGATGTTATAACGGTAAAGGCAATTTCTGGGCACGCCTATAAGTATGTCTGGACAGATTCGCCAAATGCAGGCGCAATGAAGGATGTCTATTTTGCGCCCGACCGGTCGTATGTTGTGGCGTTCTTTAAGGAGCCCCAAGATGCCAATGCTGTTGACCGTCTTCAAAATCTTGTCGGGACATATCGGCAAGGTATCTTTGGCAGTGCAGGCGGTGAGTATTGGAAAAAGATATATTGTTGGCCTAGTGATCTCATTAGGGAAGGCAGCAGGGTTGGTCTTATTGTTCCTGCTTATCATCCTGAGTTCTTTTTTAAACATGATGGACCAACATTGCCAATGAAGGGGCTAGAGAAAGAAGGGAAATGGTACACCAGCCCAGAACATCATTTCAGGAATTTAAGCGAAAAAGAGATTGGCAACTGGCATAGCTTTTTCGATGTCTGCCTTTTGCTTGCAAGAGGTGTTAGGCGTATGCACAATGCTGGGCTAGCCCACTCTGACCTCTCCTACAAGAATGTTCTCATAGACCCTGTTACACCATCTGCGGCGATTATTGATATTGACGGATTGGTTGTTCCTGGCAAATATCCGCCGGATGTTATAGGCACTCCTGACTTCATCGCCCCAGAAGTGTACGAGACAATGTCGTTGCCTAAGAATGACCCTAAACGTAAATTGCCGTGTCAGAATACAGATAGGCATGCGCTCGCAGTGCTTATCTACATGTACCTGTTGTATCGCCATCCCTTGCGTGGACGACAGATTTGCGACATTGACGATCCACAGAAAGACGAACAGTTGTCGATGGGCGCAAAGGCAGTGTTCATTGAAGACCCGACTAACAAAGTTAATCGTTACGATGTGAATTGGGTGCACGACAACTATCCAAGGTCAAAGTGGCCGTATCTTCTGCCGTGGATGGATCTCAACAAATTGCCATATACGATTCTGGGGCCGCATCTTAAGGCTTTGTTTGACCGAGCATTTATTCAGGGGCTTCACAACCCTAGTGCCCGGCCAGCCGCTTTCGAGTGGGAAGATGCAATAATTCAGACGATGGACTTGATGATCCCCTGTCAGAATTCGAGCTGCAAGCAGAAGTGGTTTGTGTTCGACAACTCAGCATCTAATCCTAAATGCCCGTTCTGCGGCACCCCGTACAAGATCCCGCTACCGGTCTTGAATCTTTACAACAGGGCCAGTTCGTCGTATAAACCGACTGGCATGCGCGTAATGGTTTACAACGGAACGCGCCTGTATCAGTGGCATGCGAATCCGAGGGTGGCACGCAACGAGAAGCTGACGGATGAACAGAAGAAGTCGCTTGCGTGTTTCCAGTTCCATCAAGGCAAGTGGTATCTGCGAAACGAACGGGCGAAGGGCATGACTGATTTGCAAACCAAGCAGCCAATCCCTGCTGGAAGCATCGTGGAGCTCAAGGATGGCGTCCAAATCCGCCTTGACGACGAGAACTCAAGGATGATCTATGTACAGATGGTGAACAAATAAGGAATCTAAATGCGCAGATTGCCGATATATATTCTGGTCGACACATCTGAGTCGATGCGGGGCGAGCCGATAGAGTCTGTAAAGAACGGACTCCAAATGCTTGTTTCGGCATTGCACAAAGACCCGCAAACACTTGAGACCGCTTGGTTAAGTGTAATTACCTTCGGGGGCGTTGCGCGTCAAATTGTTCCACTGACGAATCTTTGTTCGTTTGAGGTTCCTGATCTGATTGCTGGTGGTGACAGAATGCTTGGCGCAGCATTGAGGCTTCTTTGTAAATGCAGGACAAATGAAGTGGTGCTGCCAACAGCAAACTTCAAAGGTGATTGGCTTCCGAATGTGTTTATACTAACTGATGGACGCCCAGACGACGACATAACAAATAGTCTTTCCGCATTTCAGGCAATGAAATGGGCTGTAACTGTCAGTTGCGCTGTCGGTCCGTGTGCAGATAAAAATTTGATGAATCAAATTACGCCAGATTGTGTTGTCGATTTGGCAAGTGCGGATCAATCAACGTTAATTAGCTTTTTCAGATCATATTGGGTTGATTGTGAGCTTGATTATACAGAAAATGAAAATTCGACAACTGATTCATTGCCGCCTCCTCCGCCAGAAGTCGTGATAAGTGACGATAGGCCATCGTTGCAAGATGGCGATGTGTTGACGGCAAAAGGTGTTTCTGGGGAAGAATATAAATACGTGTGGACGAGCAATCCGCCAGCAGGGGCGATGAAGAATGTCTATTTTGCTCCTGATAAGTCGTATGTAGTGGCCTATTTTAGGGATTCGCAGGATTCGACTACCGTCGAGAGAATGCAATATATCGTTGAAATGGGAAGGCGATATATTTATGGTGGAATTGACGGTGCGTATTGGACTCATTTGTTTTGTTGGCCTAAAGACCTGATACGAGAACCTAACAAGCTTGGTGTGGTAATTCCAACCTTCCACGATAAGTTTTATTTCAAGCATGATGGCCCGACCGTTTCCTTGAAAGGCATGGAGAAAGCGGGGAAGTGGTTTACCAGTCCAGAGCATCATTTTAGAAATATCCCTTCTGAGGAGGCGGGAGATTGGCGAAGTTTCTTTAACATTTCGTTACAGATAGCAAGGGCGGTGAGGAAACTGCACGATATGGGCTTTGCCCATGCAGACTTGAGCTATAAGAATGTATTAGTTGATCCTGTGTCCTCGTCGATTCAGTTAATCGGATTAGATTATGAGCTGGTTGTTCTAGGCAAGTATCCTCCGAACGCCATCGGCACCCCTGATTTCATGGCTCCTGAGATTTATCAGACGATACATCTTCGTTCTGGCGATCCTAATCGTAAACAGCCCAACGTCGAAACAGATTTGCATTCACTTGCAGTCCTCATATATATGTATCTCCTCTATCGTCATCCGTTGCGTGGGCGGCAGATTTGCGACAAAGATGATCAACAGAGAGACGAACTGATGACGATGGGCGAAAAGGCGGTGTTTATCGAAGATCCGACAAACAAAGTGAACCGCTATGACGTGGATTGGGTACGTGACAATTATCCAAAATCGAAGTTGCCATATATCCTGCCTTGGATGGACTTGGATAAATTGCCGTACACGATTCTTGGCCCGTACCTTAAGGACTTATTAGATCGTGCGTTTGTGCAGGGACTCCATAATCCGTCTCTTCGTCCTAAAGCCGAGGAATGGGAGGTTGCACTTGTTCAGACAATGGACTTAATGATCCCTTGCCAGAACCCAAGTTGCAAGCAGAAGTGGTTTGTGTTCGACAATTCCGCATCGAAACCGAAGTGCCCGTTTTGCGGTGCATCGTATGACATCCCTCTCCCCGTTTTGAACCTCTACGACCGTGAGGGGACGACGTACAGGCCGACAGGCATGCGTGTTATGGTGTATAACGGGACGCGGCTTTATCTATGGCATACGAATCCTAGGATTGTCCGCAACGAGAAGTTGACCGACGAGCAGAAGAAGTCGCTTGCCTGTTTCCAGTTCCATCAGGACAAATGGTATCTACGCAACGAGCGGGCCAAATGGATGACTGATTTGCAGACCAAACAGCCAATCCCTGCCGGAAGCATCGTCGAACTCAAGGATGGCGTCCAAATCCGCCTTGATGATGAAAACTCACGGATGATCTATGTGCAGATGGTAAACAAGTAGAGAAAGGGAATAGAAAAATGAGAAGACTACCAGTATTTGTAGTTGTAGATGTGTCTGAGTCAATGGCGGGGAATGCCATTACTGCGATGCATGACGGGATGCTGATGCTCCTTCAGGCATTGAAGAAAGACCCGATGGTCATTGAGATAGGTGCGATGTCCATCATTTCGTTTGGCGGTAAGGCGAAAGTTGAGGTTCCTCTTTCATCTGTATTGGATATCAGAATTCCATCGCTTGACCTTTCGTCGGGGACGAGCCTTGGAAAGGCATTTGACCTGCTGACATCCGAGGTCAATTCCAAGGTGACAAAAACTACGCGGGAGATTCGCGGCGACTACAAGCCAATCGTGTTTCTTATAACTGACGGGCAACCCACAGACGACTGGCGTGCTGGGTATGCCAAGTTCCGCAAGTGCTATCCCTCCGTGTCGATTCATGCCGTCGGATGCGGGGACGACGTTGACTTTTCCATCCTTAAGGAAATTACGCCAAACACCTATGTCATGCGGGACATGACGGCAGAGTCGTTCGGGAAGCTCTTTCAGTGTGTGACGGCATCCGTCAGGAGCGTAACGGCCTCGATGATGAACGGCGACGGCGTTAAGGATGATCTTGCGGAGCTGTCTGACGGCGAGGTGCGAAAGCCGACCGAGGATGAGTGCCGCCCTATTGGTGAATCCCGGCAGGTTATGATACCAGCGATGTGTGCGAACACGAAGAGGTATTATTTGCTTCGGTATCGTTTGCAGGAGAATGGTTCTTATTTATGTTCTGTAGCACATCCGCTTGAGCGCAAGCTTGATGGGGATTGTGGCAATGCAGGGCAGGTGGCGGCATCACGAATGGGTGCTGCTAAGCCATGTCCGCATTGCGGAAATGATTCGGTGGTCTTTTGTCCAAAATGCGGGACATTGTCCTGTGTGGATTCAAAATCGGAAATAATGACATGCCCTAACTGTGGTCTGAGCGGGAAGATAGTGCAGTCGAATGATTTTAGCGTGAATCGTTCAAGAGGATGATTTGATGATTTGGTCTGGAGAGAATTTCAAGTGCCGCGACTGTGGGGAAATCTATCCCTACAGAACTCCGCAATGTCCTTGTTGCGGCGGTATCTGCGATAGAATCGGGTCCTTTGTCCGCGAAGACTTCAGCGATTGGTCGGCAAACGTGGGCGAGACCGCATCCTCCCAGCAGGACGGGAAGCCTAAGCCCTTGGGCCGCGTCGCACGTTGGGCGCAGAAACTTCTCGACCTTACGCTTGGAAACAGGCTCCTCAATCTTAAAGATTCAAAGAAGGTCATCCCGTTGCTCTGTCCGAACATAGGAGCGTTGGAGGACAAGATTGCATCGGATGAGATAGTCGTCGTCCAATCGCTTTCCGGGCTTCTCGGAGAAGAGAAGTATCAGGACTACATTCACGGAAGGCTTAACTACAACCCCGCCGATTTCAATGTAAATCTTGAAAAGGAACTTGAGAAAAAGCGCTTGTGGACGCGTCTGTCGCCAGCCGAAACGCAGCGGCGGCTTAAGGAGCTCTATCGTCTTGCGAAGCTCGACTTGGAGGAATCGGGCGTCAACACGCTTTTCCTTGCTCTTGGATTTCTTGAATGGAAAATTGACGAGAACGACGAGCATGTCTATCGTTCGCCAATCCTGCTTGTCCCAGTTAGGCTGGAGCGACGTTCAATTTCTGATGGTATCAGGATGGCAAGGTTGGACGATGACACTGTACTCAATGCCACATTGTTGGAGCTTCTTCGCTGCCAGTTTGGAATCGGGGTTGCCGGCGTTGACCCGCTCCCAATTGATGCGTCTGGGGTGGATGTCCCGCAGATAATGGACCGCTTCCGGGATGCAATTCAAGGCAAACAAGGATGGTTGGTTGTTGAAGAGGCACTTGTTGGGCAGTTCTCTTTTGGCAAGTTTGTCATGTGGAAAGACATGACGGTCAGGATTGAGGACTTCAAGAAAAACAAACTGGTTTCTCACCTGATTGACGGCGGCGGATTTTACGAGGACGGGGTTGAGGTATTTCCCCCCAATGAGATTTCACGTTACATTGATTGCAATTCGCTTTATTGCCCGATGAGTGCTGACTCGTCGCAGTTGACGGCAGTCTTGTATTCTGCGATGGGCAAGTCGTTTGTTCTGCATGGGCCACCTGGTACGGGCAAGTCGCAGACGATAACAAACATCATCTCACACAACATGGCTTTGGGGCGCAAGGTGTTGTTCGTGTCGGAGAAAAAGGCTGCCCTTGATGTCGTACATCGACGTCTTTCGTCAATTGGTCTTGAGCCATTCTGCCTTGAACTGCATTCCAACAAAGCTGGCAAAGCCGATGTTCTCGCGCAGTTCTCGGCTGCGTTAAAGGTTGGAGATCTTTCAGAGCCAGCGGATTGGGCTACGACTGTTACCCAGCTGGAGGGACTTAGGCGCGATCTCAACGGATATGTGGTTGCCCTGCATACGACATACCCAAACGGGATGTCCGCATACGACTGTTTTGCCGCGCTTCTCAACAAGGGAACGTCACAATTTGATAGGTGCATAGACATCCAGTGTACCAAACAATCGGCTGATGACTATAATGCAACGCTTCAATCCGTATCGGACCTTGGGGCTGCTGCCGCGTTAGTTGACATGACGGCGTATCGGAATCTGGCAATTCTGAAGAGTCTTGTATGGTCTCCGTCCATTGAACGCGAATTGCAGGATTGCGTATCTTCCACGCTATCCGCTCTTATCCGCATGGGTGCGGCTTTTGACCGCACGGCAGAACTTTTTTCATTGGACCCGTCCGACTCAAGATTTGGCGTTCTCGACAGAGTGAGGAAACTCCTTCAGGCACTATTCTCCTCGGGAAGCATCCCGATGGAGTTGATTACAGACGAGATTGAATCATTGAGCGAGTTTCTGCTCCAGTTCAAGGAAATCTTCCTGCGGCGCGAGTCGATATCAAAGAAGCTTGAATCGTTCAAACTCGATGACGTGTTGGGGCTGGACGTCAATGGAATAGCGAGGAGAATCGAGGAGAACAATCAGGCATTCTTTCTCGTCAAGTTCTTCCGCAACTCAGGGCTCGTCAAGGAACTTGCTACCATTAAAAAGATTGGTGGAGGGAAGCTGACATTCCAAGAACTTGCTGATTCACTATCCACCTTTGGGGAATACCAAAAGGCAGATGTGGAGTATCGTAGGGACGAGTCGAGAGCAAAACGTGTCCTGGGAGAACTTTGGAACGAAGGCTCGCCAAACTGGGATGCGCTCTCTACTGCGATAGACAATGCAAAGATATGTGTATCAGCGGTCAATGAGGCAGTAGTTGAAGACCGGCCACATCTTCTGGCAGCACTTGAAAAAATCCGTGCGATAATGGGCAACGCGAAACACGAGCTATCCACGGGATCGGAACTTTCAAAGATAAAAGACGAATATCTCGACACCTGGACTTTATTCAGGCAATGGGCGGATTCCTTAACGCGCTTCGCCGATTTCGACCTTTCCGACTACGATGTTCCGACGTTCAAGGCCATACTAGAAGGCATTGCTGCCAGCGTTGGCGAAATGCGCAATGTATTCAGGTATAGAGATGCTAGACAAAACTCGGTCAATTATGGCTTTGAGGGCTTTGCTGTAGCTTTGGAACGCGGATTGCTGGATGTTGGCTCTCTCAACGATGAATTTAAGTTTGCATACGCCACAAAGATGCTAAACGAGGTGTTCTCAAATGAGCCGAGCCTTTCAAATTTCTCTGGTATTGGACATGAAGAGCGCATTAAGAAGTTCCAAGAGATTGACAAGGAGTACACAAGACTGTCCGCAAGGATGGTTTTCGCAAAGGTTGCGGCAGGGCTACCACGGCGTCGCTCTGGTTCGACTCTTGCCAAGACAACTCCTTTGGGTATACTAAGACACGAATGCGAGAAGAAGGCACGGCACATGCCCGTGCGCCAGCTTCTTTCGGAAATTGGCCCACTTGCCTGCATGTTGAAACCATGCTTCCTGATGAGTCCGCTTTCCGTAGCCCAATATCTCCCGGCTGACACGGACCAGTTTGACCTTATCGTGTTTGACGAGGCGTCTCAGATTCCTGTTTGGGACGCCATCGGTGTGATAGCGCGTGCTAATCAGGTGATAATTGTCGGCGATCCAAAGCAGATGCCGCCGACAAATTTCTTCCATAAAGGTGATGCCGGCGCTAATTACGACACCGAAGGTGTAGAAGACCTTGAAAGCATCCTTGACGAGTGCCTTGCGGCAGGCGTTTACTCCGCATATCTTGGATGGCACTACAGGAGTAGGCATGAATCCCTAATTTCGTTCAGCAACCACAATTATTACGAAGACAAATTGCTGACATTCCCGTCCGCGTCAGAATCTCCACGGCTCGGTGTCCGCTTCAAGTTCGTGCCCAATGGAATATACGATCGCAAGGCGTCTAGAACGAATAGAAATGAAGCTGTTGCTCTTGTTGACTACATATTCAATACGTTCAAAGACCCCGCGCAGAGGGGGCGCAGCATGGGTGTTGTCACCTTTAGTGAGGCGCAAAAGGAGCTGATTGAGGACATTGTTGACAAACGACGCGAGAAGGAACCAGCATTTGAGCAGTTCTTCTCTGATCAGAACGACGAGCCGTTTTTCGTCAAGAACCTTGAAAATGTGCAAGGCGATGAAAGGGATGTGATTCTCTTCTCCATCTGTTACGCACCTGACACAGAGGGCAAGTTCTCCATGAACTTCGGACCGTTGAACAAGGTCGGCGGCGAGAGACGTCTCAACGTTGCCGTTACTCGTGCTAAGGAGCAGGTAGTACTCTTTTCGTCGATACACGCTCACCAGATAGATCTGGACAGGACAGACTCTGTGGGCGTCGCTCATCTAAAGGATTTCATCGACTTTGCAGAAAAAGGAGTTGCCGCAAAAACAGAGGTGCAGGCTACCGAGGCGGGCAATGATGAGTTGGCGGAAACTGTGGCGACGTTCCTTACAGAGAAAGGCTACAAAGTTGAACGCTCGGTTGGGCAATCCGATTGCAAGATTGACATAGCCGTACGCAATCCGCAAAATGAGAATCAATACTTGATAGGGATAGAATGCGATGGCAGGACGTATGCACATTCAGCTACGGCTCGTGACCGCGATGCGTTGTTGCCATTGGTGCTGAAATCTCTAGGCTGGCGGATGTGTAGTGTCTGGAGTGTAGATTGGATGTTCGACAGACAGCATGCTGAGCGACGTCTTCTTGAAGCGATTGAAGAAGCCAAGACTGCGCCAGTAGAACCACCGCCTGCGCCCGAGACGTCTAGCCCGGTGGACTTCCAGTCTGAAGCCGAGGAGGTTGCGAGACCTGAAGACCTCTATGAGAAATATTGCGTGTGGAGACCGGATTGCATCTTTCTACACGGATATTTCACCGATCCAAGGTCTCGCTCGAAGATAATCGAGCAGATACGCGCAATCGTGAGCGTTGAAGCGCCTATCTGCGAAAGTCTGCTTTACAAAAGGATTGCTCGCGCATGGGATATACGGCTGACTGACAACTACCGTAGGGTAATAGCCACGTGTCTTGGCATGGCAGGAATGGCGAAGACCAGTTCTGGCGCCGAGGACGTGTATTGGACGCACGAGCAGACGCCAGATTCTTATGATTCATTCCGCGTTCCAGATACTTTTGACTCCGACACAAAGCGTGCCATCAACGAGATACCTTCCGAGGAGATTGCCAATGCTATGCTTAGCATTGCCACCGACCTGGGTGGTTGTGATAAGGAGGCGGTCTACAAGGAAACGATGAAACTCTTTGGCCTTGGCGGTGTTACTGCAAAGGCCAGGATTAGTCTGGATTACGCGATGGACATCCTTGAACGCAAGGGGGCTGTGGCATGACATGGACTGGAGACTACAGTCAATGTCACAACTGCAAGGAGGTCTACCCCTTTGCAATAACTGAATGCCCTTGCTGCCATTCTCCATGTAGTACATACATTGTCCAAGCAAGCAATGGCTTCCCTGGAAGCAGGCGTTTTGAACTTCTTGGAGAGCAGAAGCAGGTCTTGACTCTTCCGCCAAAAGGTGCCGTACTGATAAAAGGAGGCGCTGGCTCAGGGAAGACTCTGGTTGCCGTGAAGCGAGCTGAGTATTTGACAAACAATTACTCAGATATGTTCCAGCGAGCCAGTGTCGCAATATTTGCCTACAATAAGGAGCTTGTCCGGGAAATTGAAAATCTTGTCTCAGATACGAGTGTACAGATTTTTAACATAGATGCATGGGTGTATAGACTCCTTCGCAGTAACGGCGCAAGATTGACGATGCTTAATGACACAGAGCTTCGCGCATTTAGGGCCGAGGCGAAACAGCGGGCGTTTGCTGATATTTCTACACGTGCAATTGCGAAGAAGACTGACGAATTTTACGAGGCGGAGATTAAATGGCTGAAAGGCAGAAGAATAACTACACTTGAGCAGTACAAGTCAACCAAGAGGACTGGGCGAGGCACGGAAGACCGCGTAACATCTGGAGACCGTGAATATTTGTGGCGTATGCACGAAGGCTATAACTCTATTTTGCGACTTCATGGCATTAGGGATTGGGAAGATCGAGTTATTGATGCGCTCGCCATCGTAGAAAGACCGAGTTTCCGTCCGCCATATACGCATATTGTCATTGATGAGGCGCAGGATTTCTCATTTGCCAAGATTGCCCTCGTTCGACATTTAGTGTCTCCGCAGACAGAGAGCATAACAATTGTGGCTGACTCGGCTCAACAAATTTATCAGAGCGGATTTTCATGGTCGGAACTGGGCATAAAGGTCGTCGGGCGTAGCGTGGAGTTTAAGAGAAACTATCGAAATACGAGACAGATATCCGAGGCCGCATATTCGCTTATTGCACACGAAAAGGACGACGGGGATTTCACTAGGATGGAAAACGCAGTACAGGAGGGATCGAAGCCTCTTGTGGTGCAGGGCGACGAAATATGGAACGAACGGGTGCTGTTGACGGCACTAAAGTCATTCCCGCAGACAGAAGATGCTGTTTTAGCTGTTCCAACCAGAAAGATGTTCCCGCACATGGAAGAAATCCTGCAGGGTGCAGGAATCAAAATCACCAAGTCGGCATCTGATGTTAAGACATCGGGAAGTGTCAGGCTTTCGACATTTCACGCCTTGAAGGGCCTTCAATTCATGCATGTGTTTCTTTGGGGTGTTACCGACAAGTATTTCCCGACGGTGAATGTCGATCCTGACGAGGTGTCGAAATCGCGCAAACTGTTGTATGTGGCCATGACACGAGCAATGCAGAAGCTCACAATATTTACGACGCCGCAGCCAGCACAGATGATTGCGGATATTGATCCCTCAAAAATAAATTTCAAGATTATGTCTAAAGAGCAATCAGGGAGGTTTGCATGAGCGCTAAGAACTTTACGCTCGAATATCGATATCCGCAGAATACTGGTGCCTTGGCATATCCCAAGGCAGCAACTGACATTTGTGCGGCAATCAACAGAGGTTTGTTGTGGCACAGAACAACATCGGTGCTTCTCGTTCTATCCATACTTGCACTTGCCTCTTTTTTCTTCTCTCGAGAGGCAGGAATTGCTGCGTTCTGCGTTTTTGTTGCGGCCGCAGTATTCAAAGCCATTGTGCTTGCGACAATGGGTGTCGGTCTTGAGTACAAAATGGATCAAAACTGGCGCAACTTTGCCAACACGCGAATGGCACCGTTCACATATATGTCAAAAACCAAGCGCCTTTGGGAGGTGACAAGCTCATCGGGTGGATATGACAGGAAATACCATGCTGGATGCAGTGTTCAGGTTCAGCGGAAGGAAATAAGAGTTGTGTATTCCGTCCCGTTCCCGTTCAAGCCGAGTGTGAACGCCTACACCCTTTATCTCCCAGATAGGAAGTTTGTATTTCTGCCAGATTGCGTGTACATGATCCAGGGCTCTTCTTGCGAAGCCTTGCACTATGAACACATCAAGTGGTCTAGTTCGATGACGATATTTGTTGAGCCAAGTGCCCCCAAGGATTCGCAGGTTGTTGGACGGACATGGCAGTATGTAAACAAGAAAGGCGGTCCAGACAGACGATTCTCCTATAACCCAATGTTGGTGGAATGTTCCTATGGCAGACTGGATGTCAATTTTGCCAATCGTAGACGCGCAGAGCTTATGCTGTCAGGGACGAGGGTCGCAGAGAGCATAATGAGACTGCCTCCGTGCAGATAACGCAAGGTGATGCCGCTATGAAGCAAACAGTATTTGAAATAATCGAGCCGGACCGGAAAAACTTTCTTCCCAGCCGCATCTTTGACTGTGCAATATCTACTCTCATAGTCTTGAGCGTGTCTGTTGTGTTCGCAACGACATTTGAACTTCCGCCTGCCGTTCTGGATGTTTTCACCTGGATTGAACGTGTCGCATCGGTAGTGTTCACTATTGAATATGCTCTAAGAATATGGACTGCCGATCTGAAGTATTCTGACGTCTCTCCTGTTCGCGCCAGACTGTTTTATGTAGTAAGCGGAATGGCGATTATCGACCTTCTGGCAATCCTTCCATTCTGGCTTCCAATGTTCCTTCCAGGCTCATTGCTCGGCGTGAGGGCGATAAGGCTGGTAAGATTGCTGAGAATCCTGAAGATGCATAGATACAGCGAGGCAATGGCAAGCATTGGAGATGTTATCAGCGAGAAAAGAAGAGAAATCCTCGGGTCGTTTTTCTTTGTGGGTCTCCTTATGCTTGTTTCCTCGCTCGTTATCTATGCGGCAGAACATGATGCACAACCCGAAGCGTTCAAGAATGCTTTTTCCGGCCTGTGGTGGGCTGTCGCCACGCTTTCCACAGTTGGGTATGGTGATATATATCCTGTGACGGTAATCGGTAGGATTTTTGGGGCCGTGTTGGCGTTGCTTGGCGTCGCTGCCGTTGCTGTTCCAACTGGTATAATATCATCGGGTCTGATTGAGAGAGTATCCTCAAAAAACACGGTGGGGCCGAAAATTTCATATTGTCCGCATTGCGGCAAGCGCATTTGTAGCTAGGCATGGCAATATGAAGACAAGGATGAGAGATCGCGAAAATCTGGCGATTCATCGGATTGTAAGGAGTCGTACAAACACTCCAACAACAGATATAGCCAAACATAAAATAAAAATTCCATGCTTTTTTGTGGCAGGTCTTATGTCTATGGGGTTGTTGTTGGCAGCTATATCCTTCGTTGATGGCAACGGAAAAGAAAAACACGATATCAGCGGGGATGAATACGAAAAAAATTGAAATGGTATAATCATCAATTGGACTATTATGACATGCTTGAAATTTCAGTGCACGATAATTATATGATGCTTTATGACAAAAATCGGAAATCATTTTCGATACAGTTAGCAGATGATTTTCTATCATATCCAAGAAATATGCCTAGGGGGTATGCCAAGAAGTTGCTTTCAGCAAGAATGCTTATAATGAAATATGAACGTGCTAATGGCTTTAAGCGAACACAAGTAAATAGAATTATACCTGGACATCCATCACACCAAGGCTTATAGATTGCAAGAAAACGCGCTTATGTCCCCGTTGACGGTGTTGTTTTTACGCGGGATTGCGCTTAGGAGCGCGCTTAAGGCTGCGCTACGAGGTGGAGTCGGTCGCGCTCATGGACTCGGACGACCGCGAGTGCGACCCATATGCAATCCCGCCCGGCTTCATCGCCACGACCATCGCGATACATTTGGGGAAGAGGATTGGGTGATGGGGCTTAGGGCGGAACGTCATGCTATGAGAAACAGTGATCAGCAAATGATAAAGGAGGTTTCAAATGGCGGAGGAAGCAGAATGTCAACCGAACTTCATCAACGAGTTCCAGCGGAAGCACTACGAGGCGTGTATGAGGGCGAGGGAACTCTCATGGAGGCAACACTTGTCTGCCGCGCAACTGAAGGAGCAAGCTTTGAGAGTGCGGGAGATAACGAATGCGGAGTCGCCAGAGGAAAAGAATCGGCTAAGGGCGGATTTCAAGAACTGGATCGCTCTCGGAAGGCGTGCCGCGAACAAGAGAGGTTCTTAGAGGAATATGCAAAGGCAAAGGGAATGTGGCATGTTGATGCAGATGTCCAGATGCGCGAGACGCCTGAATTCCCTGAATATTTCGAGGGCGGCGAGACTATGGTGTTCATTCCGGCGGACAGCGCGAAGCCGATGACGAAGCTTATCACGAGCTCCTATTTCCCGGAAATCGTCCAGCTCCTCGACCGGATAATCCTGCACAACTATCTGTTTCCAGACACGTTGCTGACGGTGAGGGGGTTTGGGCGCACGCACGCCAACTGGGCGGACGATCCAGATCGGCCGATGTTCTGCGTAAAGGTCGAGCAGGATGTTGTTGTTGCCGATATGCCGGCTACGGAAGATCAGATTGCCGCGCACATGAAGTCGCTGGGTTTTCACGAGCATCGGCGTCTGGCGAGTGGGGACATTGTGTGGGTTTCAGACGACGGCAGGTTTGTAGTTTCTGACCTCACAGAGGAGAACGTGCTTGTGGATCAGTGCGGGAACATCCGCGTCATCGACGCGAACATCCAGCTGAACACTCCCGAATCTGATGGCGGCGGGGCATACAAAATTCCCTAAATCCTCCCGGCTTCCTCGCCACGACCATCGCGATACATTTGGGGAAGAGGGTTGGGTAATGGTCGCCTACGCCTACAACGAGCTTGCCACGCCAGCTCAACGGCGGAGAGTGAGACTTGACTATCGGACAATATGTATGATATAATTGTGTCCGAATGTCAAAGGAGAGGCGTGGAAAAGAAGATAGATAAATACTTTGAAAGTCATGGAACGCTGACGGTTCCCGAGGCAAAATCCCTTGGGATATCGCGTGCTATGCTCTCATATATGGTGCGGAATGGCAGGTTGAGTCGACTTGCGCAAGGACTGTATGCTCCAATCGACGAAATACCAGACGATCTGGTCGTAATCGCTCGCCGTTCCGAGCGCATTGTGTTCTCCCATGAGACTGCTTTAGCTTTGCACAGGTTGCACAATCGCATACCGGCATTGCCGACATTTACCGTTCCAACGGGATGCCGTTCGCCGCGCAGTTTGGACAACGCGGTTGTCGTCTATCATATTCGCAAGCAGTTATTTGAGCTGGGGCGAACCGTGGTAAGTAGCTTTATGGGGAATGACATACCATGTTACGACCCAGAGCGGACAATCTGTGACGTCATCAGGTCGCGTTCCCGCATGGAGGTCGAGACTTATACGGGTGCCATCCGCACATACGCAGCTTCGTCGAGCAGGAATCTTCCGCTGCTGTTCTACTATGCAAAAGAAATGGGGATCGAGAGAAAAGCCCATGCGGTGATGGAGGTACTAGCATGAGCCAGGCGAAATCCATGTCGCTCCGCGCCCGCATCAACAACTATGCGAAAAGGGCTGGGGTTTCGCCGCAGCTTGCCCTGCAAGGATTCTTCATCGAAAGGTTTCTTGCGCGCATTGAGAAGTCTACGTATGCGGGAAACCTTGTGATAAAAGGCGGCACTCTCATGTGCGGGATACTCGGCTTGCCGCAGCGCACTACGATGGACGTAGACGCGACTGTCGTTGGCTTGCGGGTCGACGAGCAGACCGTTGTGCGGATAGTGGAGTCAATCGCTTCTGTGGATGTTGGTGACGGGGTTTCTTTTTGCCGCGACAGCACGGTGCAGACTCCGATTGCAAAAGACGATGAATACGGAGGCTGGAGCATTGGCCTTGTAGCCGAGTTCGGGACAATCAGATTGCCCATCGGCATTGACGTGACGTATGGCGATGCGATAACGCCAGCGCCGGCTATACGGGAGTTTTCGGGAGTTCTTGACGACAAGCTTCGCATAAAGCTTTTGGCGTATACAGTGGAAACTCTTATGGCGGAGAAGGTCCAGTCGATATTGAAGCGAGGTGACGCAACGACTCGGCCTCGTGATTTCTACGACCTTCACATGCTTGTCCATCAAGGCGGATTTGATGGCGAGTTGTTCGCAAAGGCCCTGCAGAACACAATTGAAACTCGCAATTCGGAAGAATACTTGAGGCGGTGGAAAGAGATTGTCGATGCAATAATGGCGTCCGATTTCCAGAAAGAGCAATGGATCCGTTACCAAAGGCGAATGCCGTATGCTAAGGACATTCACTTCGCGGATTTGATAGACTCTATAACAAGTTTGATGAAAGGAGTGAGCGGACTATGATCTTCATCCATCAAATCTTCAGCTGGCAATTTGCGAAGCACTATGGCTTCACGGAAGAGGAGCTTGACTTCATCATCAACTATGACATCCAATGCCGTATGGGCGACAAGCTCAACGGCGGAGAGCGAGGATGATAGATTTCATGACTTGGGCTAATCATATTCTTCCACGCAAGCGAATCTTCGTCGGCATTTCGGAGCCATCCCGCCCGGCTTCATCGCCACGACCATAGCGATACATTTGGGGAAGAGGGTTGGATAATGAGGCAGTTAAAAATCTGCTTGTCTGTCTCACGCAAAGTACGCTAAGTTCGCAAAGCAGCCATAAAAACGAAACTTTGCGTACTTCGCGAACTTGGCGTGAAATATATTCGGTGGCAAATACTTCTAATGACAACAATCCCACAACCTCATAATTTCATAAACGGGCGGGACGCCCGTTCCCCCAGTGAGCTCCCTTCGCGGCTCGCCTTCGGCCTCGGGGGATATGTTCCCCCAGTCGGTGGCGGAGCAAGATGTTGAATGTCGCCAATGTGGAAATGTCGCCAATACCAATGTTGCCATTTGACAATCGGGATTTGGAATGGATGTCGGCAACAGGGGAATTTATCAACTGAAGACTTTATGATATAATATGCGCCGAGGAGCGATACATAGCAAAAACGACATGTCTTTAAAAATCTACTATAGCGACAGGATCGAGGAGCTGGCGAAAGAGCTGAAGAGGCATTTGCAGGGCGAACGGAAAGCGAATGGCAATCCTTTTGAATTCTCCCATGTGGTAGTGCCAAACACGAATATCGCCAAGTGGCTGCGAATACGGCAATTCGCGGACGAGCCGTCGCTCTGCATGGGAATTGAGTTTCCTTTCATCGAGCAGAGCCTTTCAAAGGCGCTTGGCGAATGTCTGGAACCGGAAGACCGTCCGCAACTTTTGCCGATGAATGCATACGCCAACGGCATCATGTCGATTTTGCTGAAGGACGATGATGCCCGGCTCGATCCGTTCAGGCGATATGTCGCCGGGGACGGCGGCGGTCCGCTCGCCGTCGATTCCCGAAGCAAGGCGCGCATGGCCTGGCAGCTTGCAGTAAAGCTGGCGGACCTTATGGACAAGTACGAGGTGCACCGCCAGAAGATCGTGGAGAAATGGCTCGACGTGAAAAGCGCCGCGGAGATCGCCGATCCTACGGAAAAAGCCGAAGCGGCGCTCGCGCGGAAGCTGTTCGGGGAAAACGGCCTTTATCCGCCTTCCGGGGATGCGGTTTCGCTTCGCCAGCTGTTCGAGCGCGTTAAAAAATCCTGCAGGAAGCCGCGCGGCGCGGCGCGGACGATGCATTTCTTCGGGCTGTCCACGCTTTCATCGCTGCAGGCCGACATCATCTTCTGGCTCGCCCGGACGCATGACATCGAGGTTTACCACAACAACGTGTGCCTTGAATACTGGGGGGATGTCGAGACCAAGAATGAATGCATCAGGAGGCTGAAGGCCATCGCGGGGGGGGATGGCGCGGACCGTTCCGACACCGATGTCGAACTTGACAATCAGCTGCTGCAGAACTGGGGGCGGGCGGGACGCGAAACGCTGAGGCTGTTCGTCGACCTTGAAGAGGCGAACGGAAACGATTCCAGTCCGATCGCCTTTGAATGGAACGAGCTGCCTTCTGCCGCAGACGGCGGGAATACGATGCTGAAAAAGGTGCAGGAGTCCGTCCGCCGCCGCGTCAGCGAAGTCGGACGCGTCGCGGAGCAGGATGCTTCGATCCAGATTGTCGGCGCGCCCGGCATCCGGCGCGAGGTCGAGATGGCGTACAACGCGATTCTCGGCGCGGTATGGAAGCCGGAGGGGAGCGGCGACCGCCCGTGGAGCGACTGCACATTCTCGGACATCGCCATTCTCGTTCCGGACATGAAAACGTATCGTCCCGCTATCGAGGCGGTCTTTCGCGCGCGCGGCCGGATTCCGTACGGACTCATCGACTCGTCGGCATCGGAATGCAGCCGCTACCTCGATGGTTTCATGGCGCTCATGGACATATCGCGCGAAGGTCTGTCGCGCAATACGCTGTTCGCCGCCCTGGACAATCCATGCGTGCAGCGGGCGCTCGGCTTCACGCCGGACGACGTGCGGGAGTGGCGCCGCTACGCGCGGGAGATCGGCGCGTTTGACGGGTTTGAAGGCAGCGGTGATTTCAGGAAGATGTCGTGGAGCAGCGCCTTGTCGCGTCTGCGGCTCGGGATGGTGGCAAGAGACCGTCCCGGAGGAGACGGAAAGACAAAGCTGACGGTCTGGGAAGGCGGAGAGGATACCGCGCTGAAGTTTTCCGAGGTGGTTGAAACGCTCTACCGCAGGCTCGCCCCTCTCGCCGGGGAAAAGCTCGTCTGCACCGCTCCGGCATCGGGAAAGGCAAGACCGGAAAACTGGGCCGACAGGCTGCGCGGCATAGCGGAGGAATTCCTGGAAAACGGCCGCGACGACAGTCTTGAAGAGTCTGTGCGCCGCAATCTGTTCAACATGATCTACGCGCTCGACAAGATCGAAGGAGCGCAGGGGCTGGACTTCGTCGTCGCGGCGATTGAAGAGTTTGCGCGCGGCGTCAAATGCAGGAGCGGCGGCTACCTGACGCATGGCGTGACAATCGCCGGGCTCCAGCCGATGCGCCCCGTTCCGTTCAAGCAGGTGTTCGTTCTGGGCATGGGCGAAGGGATGTTCCCCGGCCGCGACAGCGAGACGACTCTCGAAATCCGCGGCGCCGCGCGGACGCTCGGCGACATGGGCGCGACGGCCGCGAACAGGTACCTGTTCCTCGAGACGCTGATGGCGGCAAGGGAACGGCTTGTCATCTCCTATCCAAACCTGGACGCTGCCAAGGACGCGGAAATGTTCCCGTCCGGCATGGTGGGCGAACTCGAGGAGTTTATCGAAAAGAACATTCTCCCGCAACCCGCAGGCGCGGAAGGCGGAAAGAAGCCCGCGAAGTTCATGGAGGTAAAGCTTCCGCTTCTTGAGCGGGGCGAGGCCGACGATTTCATGCACGGCGAAGATGGCGGCGACATCCTCGAGAACCCGGTCTCTCCGATAAGATGGAGCAAGAACTATTATGCGGGGCTGATCCCGACGTACTCCTGCGTCGAACGCAATATCGCGCGGCGGATCGGCGGCGGTGCGTCCGCCGGACATGCGCCGCCCGGTGGAGCATCCGGAACGCGGACCGGGAAAGCCGGCGCGAAGAATGGCGGCGGCGACGCGCGGACGGAGCGCGTGACGATCACTGCGAAAGAACTTGCCGAATTTCTCGAATCGCCGCTCCGCGCCGCGCTGAGAAGGCGGCATGGCATCGCGGTCGAGGGCTATCGGGACGAGTCGATCGATCCGGAGGCCCCGCTCGAAGTCGAGCCGGGACCGGCGAAACGGCAATTCGAGCGCGCGGTTCTGGACGCCGTGCCTAAAGACAGGACCGCAACCGATCTGGGGAAAGTGTTCGGAGACTTTTCGGACAGGGGATATTTGCCCGAGCCGACGGGACCTCTTGGCGCTTATGCGCTAAAAAAGGCCGAGGCTGAATTTGCGGGAGACGAGGCCCGGCGCGACAGCCTCGCCGCGATCAAAAGCTTTGCCGACGGATTTTTCCCGGAACGATCTGTAAAACCCGATGCGGTGCGCATTCCACGTCCGGCCCGGTTTGACGGAAATGGAGCGCTAGAGCGGCCCGCGATTCTCTATACGGGACAGACGTCGGGCCTGGCCCGGTCGGAAGATGGAGCGGCGAGCTTTGCGCTCGTGCTCAACAGGTGCGGAGACGCGAGAAAAGGGAAGGGGGGCGCCGATCTTGCGGAGTTCCCGCCCAAAGCCGTCTTAGAGCCGCTGGTGACATGGCTTATGATGGTGGCGGGAAAGGATGGCGGCGACAGCCATTCCCTGCGCGCGGGCATCGTCGACATGGACCAGGTGCTGTACAACTGCTGGGACTGGAGCGTCACGCCCGCGCACGCAAGGCGGTATATCGAAGACCTGTCGGATGAATACCTGGGATACCTTGCCGGACCGGATGGCGACGGGTGTTATCTGGACTACGGATATTCGGATATGGCGAAGGCGGTTGCGGACTGCTTCAGGAAGAAGACGATCGGCGGGCGGATTCCCAAGGATGACGGCGAGTGGCGCAAGGTGATAGACGCGTTCTCGCCGGACGACTATCACCGCACCGGCGGCGGATTCGACAGCAGCCTTGCCGTCGAGAGGACTGTCGAACCTCTGAGCCGCATGCCGGAGAACGGCGAAAACGGCGGAGATATCGACACTGTAAAAGACCGGTTCGAGAAATTGTTCAAATTGCCGATGAGCGGAACGCGCGATGGCGCGGATGAGAGGGAGGCGTAAGATGGCGGACGACAGACTCTCAAATCAGGAGTACGTCTGGAACAGGCTCCGGTACGACCATGATGCGCTGATCGAGGCATCGGCCGGCACCGGCAAGACGTATGCGCTCGAGAGCATCGTCCTCAAGCTCATCTGCGACAGGCACTACGACGCGAAAAGCATTCTGCTCGTCACGTTCACTGAAAAGGCGGCCGGAGAACTGAAGGATCGCGTCCGCAAGGCGCTGGCCAAGGAGGGGAAACTCCCGGTGGATTTCGACGAAATGACGATCTGCACGATCCATTCGTTCTGCCAGAGGCTCCTCGGCGAGTACGCGTTCGAGAACGGCGTTCCGATGCGCTGCGAGGTCGGCGGAGACAGCGGGTCGCTGGCCCGCCAGGCCGTGCTGCAGGCCTTGAAGGAAGATTCGTTCTGCGAGGGGTGCGGGGATGGCTTGTATGCCGCTCTTGAAGATGCCGAAATAAAATCCATCGCGAAACTTGTCGAAGCCGGGCAGAAGATAACCGGCAGTGCGGAATTCGAGAAATCGTGCAGGAAGATGGAGAGCGCCATTGCCGCCCGTAAAACGAAAAAAGGCAACAAGCAGATTCGCCGGCAGGAGCTTCTTCTGAGACTGGCAAGGCTTGCCCGTCCGATATTCGAAAAGCTGAAAAAGCAGGCGGCGCTGCTGACGTTTGACGATATGGTGGCGCGCGCCTGCGAAGTCGTGACAAAGGAGCCGCGGAACGACGAGGAGAGGAAGGCGAAATCGAGCCTGTTCAAATCCATCCGTTCGCGCTACCGGGTGGCGCTTGTGGACGAGTTCCAGGATACAGACCAGAAACAGTGGGGTATTTTCCGCACGCTGTTCTCATGGAGGGAAAACAAGGTGGAAGGCGGCATGCCGGGGCTCCTCATCGCCGTAGGCGATCCCAAACAGGCGATCTATTCGTTCCGCGGCGCCGATGTGCGCGTCTACTGCGACGCGCGCGGGGAACTGACGGAGAATGACGCGGCGGATGAAAACGGCAGACCGAAATGGCGCGAATCGCTCGATGAAACCTACCGCTCGAAGAAATCGCTTGTCGATGCATTCAACATTTTCTTCAGGGACGGCGGCGGATGTGCGGCGGCCGCAAATACGGACTTGAAGGACGGGGCGGAAAAACAGGCCGGCTCGGACTGGTTCAAGGACGGTGCGGCCGGCGAGGGGATCTCTTACAAGGATGTGGGCTATCCCAAAAAAGGCAACGGGAAATTCGAGTGCATCTCCGAAGAGCGCGAGCCGGAGCCCGTTTTGCTGCTGGAGTCCATGCCCGGGAGGGTCGCGCCGTCAGCCTATCAAGGCGGGTGCTTCGGGAACAATCAGAAGTGCCTGCCCGTGTTCGCGGAGAATGCGGCGAAGGAGATGAAGTATCTTAACGGGCTTGTCCCGGCCTACACTCTGAAAGAAACCAGGCCGGGAACCCCGCAGCCGCGATTCCGCTACGGCGACATGTGCGTGCTGGTGGAGGGGAGAGCCGATGCGGCAATAGTGCGCCGCGTTCTCGCGCGCCATGGAATCCCCTACGGGCAGTATAAGCAGCAGGGACTGTACGATTCTCCCGAGGCGGAGGGCGTGCTGGCGCTTCTGGACTGCCTTTCCAATCCAAGCGGACGCGGCAACCGCGCGGCGCTGCTGATATCGCCGATATTCAACGTACACCCCTCGGAGCTTGCCGGGAGAAGCCCGGCGGATGAAAGCGCTTTGGATAAATTCATCGAGCGGCTCCAAGACCGTGCGCGGGCGAAGGAGTGGAACGAACTTTTCGAGCAGGTGATGTCGGATGACTGCACCGCGCTCGTGCATCCCCGGGCCGACGTCTGCGCATTCAACCGTACGCGCGCCGCGACACGGCAGATATTCGACGCGCTCCTGGAGCAGCGCGGGCCCCTGGCCGAAACAACCGCCGACTTCGCGTCGGCGCTACGCGAGTGGAGAAGGAACGATGCGGCGGCGGGGGAGGACGCCACGCTCTACAGGAAAGAGAGCGCGGCGGACCGCGTGCAGATAATGACCATGCACGCGTCCAAAGGGCTGCAGTTCCCGATCGTTTTCCTCGCGTACGGATTTGCGAACCAGACGAAAAGGGAAACGCCCGACGAGGAGAGGCCGGCGGCCCTGCAGGAACGCCGCCGCCTGCTCTATGTCGCATTGACGCGCGCCGAACACCGTTTGTATCTGCCGTGGTCCCGCAGAGCCTGGAAGTGGACGGCGGCGGGGAGGAACCGCGACGGTTCGGATAAAACAGTCGAAGGATCCGGTCTCGGCAGTCCGGGGTCGGCATTGCTGGCAAGTTCGCCCGGCGGGTTTCTGGGCAGGGCCGTCCAGGTTTACGTCCAGGCCCGTTTCGGCGGCGACCGCGAGAAGGCTTTTGCTCCTGAACGCAAACTTCCGGCGGAAGACGAAGGCGCGGCGCGGCAGCCGCGGGACTCCGGCGGCCGATCCCCCGCCCTGGAGCCGCAGCAAGGCGCGCCTATGGAAATCCCCGGGCTGGGGAGCCGCCGCGTGCAATGGGATTCCTTTACGATGATGCAGAAGCATTCTGCGGCCCAGGCGGAAATCCCGGGCGCGGCGGAGAAACCGGAGGCCGCCGTCGACGGCGAAACGCTCCGCGAAGCCGAGCCGGACGATTCAAGGGTCCGTGCGGACACGCTTCTTCCGCGCGGCAGCATTTCGGGCAACGCGTTCCACGAGATTATGGAGACGCTATGCAACAACGACAATGCGAAAGGGGAAGTCGATTTCGGGACGGCGTGCGGCGAAGGCATGGATAAAGACGATTCCGCGCTCATGGCGCTGATACGCCAAAAGATGCGCAAGAACATGCTTTCGAACCGGGAAAAGAGCGGAGACTCCACGGAGAAGACGCTTCTGCGGATGGTTCAGAACGCGCTAAAGACGGAAATCCAGATCGGCAGGACGCGGCTCTTGCTGAAGGACATTCCGAGAAAGGACAGGATGGCGGAGGTTGAATTCGTCGCCGGCGAAGACGGACTGCTCGCGCTCGACGGCGGGCGCGACGGTGTCCTGAACGGCAAAATCGACCTTGTCGTCCGCGTGAAAGACAAGGTTTTCATCCTCGACTGGAAGACGAATTCGCTGACGGACTATACAGATGCCGAAGTCATCGAGGAGGCGATGCGCGAGGCGGACTACCATCTGCAATATCAGCTCTACTCGCTTGCCGCGGACGCATGGCTGAAGTCCAGCGGATTGACTCTCGCCGGGGCTGCGTATCTCTTCGTGCGGGGCGGGGAAGTCGGCTCTGCAAGCGGCGTGTTCGCGAAAGAATACGGCGCTGAAACCATCGGGGAGTTCAAGAGCCGCATCTCTGCGAATGGATTTTTCGCCGGCGGAAAGGAGAATGGGTGATGGTGTGCGAGGAAGCATGGAAGAGGCTGGAACTGTTTGAAATCCCGCCTGCCGGCGGCGGGGACGCGCAGCGCGTGCGCGGCATACTCGCGCAGCTGCTGTCCTGCGGCGCCGTCTCGCTTGGCGAACTTCAGACCGCGCGGGATATTGCGGGCAGGAAAGAGAATGCGCCCGCCGCCGCCTACGTCTTTCTCGCGGGAATGTTCGTTTCGCTGCATGACGGCAACACCGTGTTCAATCCCGGCCGCAAAGCGAATGAGGATGGAAAACTTTTGAGCGACGCGTGCCGCCGAAACGCAAGCGCGGAAGAGGCGGCTGCCATTGACGCGCTTGAGGGCGCCGTGAAATCGATCTGGAAAGAGGCTGTCGCCGCGGCGGAGACGCTGAAAGGCGATGTAATAGACAAATCGAAGCGCGGGCAGGGCGGGGAAGCGGTTGACTGCTGGTATTTCGACCGTCAGCGGGAGGCCGTCGAATGCGTGTCCGGCTTGATCGCCGCCAGACTCGGGACGACGGGAGAGACGCTGACGGACGGCGAACTCGATTCTGTCGCCAGATACAGACGTCCTGACGGAACGGAGTTTGCGCTAGGCGGCGGGCAGAAGGAGGCGGTCCGCGCGACGGTGTCGCACAAACTCACCGTGATTACCGGCGGCCCCGGCACGGGGAAGACGACAATCGTATGCTCCATTCTGCGCGCTTTGCTGAAAAATCCGGATATGAAGCCGGCGGACGTGGCGCTGGCCGCCCCGACGGGGCGGGCGGCCCAGCGCATGGGCGAGGCCTTGCGCGCCCAGTGCGAGATGGCGCTATGCGACAGCGGGGCGGACAGGGATTTATGCGCTGCCATAGGGAAGATTGAAGGCACAACCGTCCATTCTCTTCTCGGCGGCTACGGGCCGAAGTGGACGTACAACGAGGACAATCCCCTGCCGCACCGTCTGGTGATAGTGGACGAAAGCTCGATGGTGGATCTTATACTGATGCGGTCGCTTCTCGCGGCGCTGCGCAGGGATTGCCGGCTGGTGCTGCTCGGCGACAAGAACCAGTTGCCGTCCGTAGAGGCCGGCGCGGTTCTGGGCGACCTGGTTGAAATCGGCAAAAACGCCGAAAACAAAGATGCATTCGTCGAACTGAAAGAGTCCCGGCGGTTCACGGGCAGGCTCAAAGAATGCGCGGCGGAATTCAACGACGGCAGGTGCGCGGCAATCAAAGAGTCGAGGCTGCCGCGGAATGGAAACGAGCGGTGGACCGACGCTCTCGAGAACAAGGATACGGAGAACGGATGTTTCTGGTATGAACTGTCCGGCGGCAGGCCTTCTTCGAAAGTGGACGCGCTTCTGAAAGAATGGTCGCGCGTATACGGACTTGGCGATGACGGCGAACTTGCAAATGCGGCAAGGGCCGTCGGGAAAGACGACGGCGCTTTCAACGGCGAGTGTTCGGATAAGGCAAGGAAGCTTTTTGATGTTCTGGACGCGTCGCGGATATTGTCTGTGGTGAGGAACGGCCCGTTCGGAGCGGATCATGTCAATGAACTGCTCCTCAGGGAGCGTTTGGGACGCAACCCCGCCGAGCCTCTTGCAGACGGCGGAATCCCGGTGATTGTCACAAAGAACACGCGATCCCTGAACCTTTTCAACGGCGATGTGGGCGTCACGGTAAAACGTCCGGGATATGGCCTGTACGTTTTATTCCCGCGCGGAGAAAAGGTCGTATGCTGTCCGGTTTCGAAACTGCCGGAACACGAGCTTGCGTATGCGATGACGGTGCACAAGAGCCAGGGGTCGGAGTTCG
>DGHT01000034.1:29071-141402 GCA_002392765.1 Verrucomicrobia bacterium UBA3841
GTGTACACGGGCATCACGCGCGCGAAGAAACGCGCGGTGATCGCGGGGACCGAGGCCGCGCTGACGCAGGCGCTCAAGAGGAAGATCGAGCGCGACACGGGGATTGCGCTTGGCAGGGCGGCTGCGCGATCTGCAAGTTTTATTGGCTAGACAACCTGGAGGATCGAGTATGAAAAGCAATTCTTTTCTACCGCTTTATGCGACCAACTTCTTCGGAACGCTGAACGACAACTTCCTGAAGACGCTTGCAAGCTTTACCGTCATCGGCTGGCTTCCCGACGAGCGGACGAAGTCGGCAGCGATGGGCGTTACCGCCGGAGCGCTGGTGCTGCCCTACATCCTCTGCTCGCCGCTCGCCGATCGACTGACGGCAGTGTGGTCCAAGCGCAGCATCGTGATAGCGGCGAAGTGGGCGGAACTGCCGATAATGGCCGTCGCGATTGCGGGCTTCGCGCTCCACTCGCCCTGGTTCGTCATCGGCGCGGTGCTGTTGATGGGGCTCCAGAGTTCGCTCTACTCGCCGGCGAAATACGCGCTTGTGCGCGACATAGGCGGCGAGGCGCGCATCTCGACCGGCATGGGCGGCATGGAGGGAGTCTCGTTCCTCGGCGTCCTTATGGGCACGGTCGCGGGGGCGATTGTTGCGGACATGGCCGACACGACGGCCCGCTATGCATGCCTCGGCGGATTTGCCGCGCTCGGCCTTGTTGCGAGCTACACCGTTCGCGCGAAGGAAGAGCTCAACAGGGCGCTTCACGCGGTGAATCCCGTTCGCTATATCCGCCGCGCCTACAGGATGGCCGGACGCTACGACGGACTCAACGCCGTCATCTTCATGCTCTCCGTTTTCTGGTGGGCTGCGGCGATGCTCCAGATGGGGCTCCTCGTGTATGGCAAATCGGAGGCGGGGCTCAACCTCGACGCGAAGGGGACGGGCGCGCTTCTTTGCGCCGCGGCTGTCGGAATCGTCTTCGGACAGGTCATCGCCGGGTTCGTCGACAAGAAACGCTTCCTTCTTGGCGCGACGCTTCTTGCCGGATGGATCGCGGCGGCGCTGCTTGCGGTTCTCTACTTCGCGCCGCTTTCGCCTTGGTGGTTCGGTATTGTGCTGGGGCTTCTCGCGTTCGACCTCGGATTCTTCAAGCTGCCGTTCGACGCCGAGATTCAGAAGGTCGTGAAAGGCCCGAAGCTCAACACGATGCTTGCCTACTTCAACCAGGTGTCGTTTCTCTTCATGCTCGCGGCGAGCGGATGCTACGCGCTCGTGAGCTGGGCGTTCGGCCCGAAGGCGTTTCTCCTGCTTCTTGCGATCGCGTTTCTCGTCGCGCCGTTCCTCTTCGTGTTCTGCTACCGCCCGGTTCTGCTGTGCGTCGGCCGCTGGGTGTTCGCGCGGCGCTACCGGGTGGAGGTCGACGGTCTGGATTTATTATGCAATTATGGAAATATGGAAATGTGCAATAGCGGAATTGACCATTGTGAAGACGATTCTAAAATATCTGATCGCAAATTTCATAATTCCACAATTCCACAATTACATAATTCCACAATTCCACAATATTCCTACCTCGTTTTGCCGAATCATCCGGCGATGGTCGATCCGATGCTCGTGGGCGTAACGTTCTGGAAGACGCCGCTCAGGCCGCTTTCGGACGAACTCTTCTTCCACAGCGGCATCGTCGCGCCGCGCGTTTTGAAGACGCTTGGCGCAGTGCCCGTCCCGGACCTGCGCAAGCACCGCACGGCGAAAGGCGCGACAATCGCGCGGGGACTTGGCGACATCGTGAAGTCGACGCTCGAGGACGGCGGGAACGTCATCTTCTATCCATCGGGACACATACAGACGGAGAGCGATCATGAAGACATCGGCACGCGCCAGCTCGCATACAACATGTGCGGCGATCTGCCCGAGGGGGTGCGCGTCATCGGCGTCAGGACGCGCGGACTCTGGGGGTCGATCTGGTCGCGCAAGGGACGGAAGGCCTCGCCTTCGTTCGTGCCGACTTTCATCAAGAGCGTATTCCTGTGGTTCTTCTGGTCGCCGTTCGTCCCGCGCCGCCGCGTGCCGATGCACATCGAAGACCTGACCGGTCGCGTGAAGGAATGGTCGAACTTGACGCGCCTCGAGTTCAACCGGAAGCTTGAGCAGTGGTATAACGCGGAGTGATTTCAGCCGCAAAGAACGCAAAGGACGCAAAGCTTGAAGGAAGCGAGAATACCGGGGAGGCGGGCATCCCGCCTGTTCAGGACGGAGAACGGTAAAGTTGCAGAAAAGGAGTGTAAGCGGCAAAAGCGCCGGAAAAAATCGCCTGCGGCAAGGAAATCCGGACGGAAGGGCGCCGCGCCGCGGGGGCGCTCGATCCGCCGCCTCGCACTGTTCGCGGCGGCGCTGGCGACCGCCGCGCTTGCAGCGGCGATGCTGTGGCGGAACCGGGCGGACGAAGGGGATGCGACGAAAGACAGGCATGTCGAGCTCATGACGACGGGGTATTGCAACTGCGGACAATGCTGCGGCTGGAAAACGGACGAATCGGGCAGACCGGTGTACTCGTACGGTACGATGTCGGGGAAACCCAAGACGGTCGGTCTCACCAGTTCCGGAAAGCAGGCGCGCCCCGGAACGATAGCCGCCGATCCGCGCAGGTTCAAGACGGGGACGCGCATATACGTTCCCGGATACGGGCTCGGACGGGTCGAGGACATAGGAGGGGCGATCAAAGGCGATCATATCGATCTCTGGTTCCCGACGCACAAAGAAGCTCTCGAATGGGGCGTCAGGCGCGTCAGGGTTCTAGTGCTCGGCCGCGGCGATTGAAGCGGCAAATCCCCGCTCTTTGCGGTGAAACGGCGAAAGTGGTAAAACCAGCAATTCCAAAGGCGGAAATATTTTGGTATAATGACGCCAAAAAGAGGATCGCATACCTATGCCAATGGAGCGGGAAAAGGGCGCAGAAGCCCGGTTCTTCGTCGACTACACGCAAATAGTAAAAGTGTTGCGCGACGAAACGTTCGCCGGCGCGTATTCCGCGCCGGAAGCTTTTCCCAGTCTCACGAAAATCATGAAACGTTTCGGAGTGTCGCGCCCAAGCGCCGTGAGGGTCGTGGCGGAGTTGAAGCGCATGGGGATAGTCAGGTCGCTCAAAGGGGCCGGTACGTTCGTTACGAGGCGCAACTGGTCGATCGGACTTGCGATTCCCGGCACGGCGGACTCGGAGTTTTTCTTGGCGGTGAAAGACGCGCTGGTTTCGTGTTGCGAGAAGAGCGGCATGACGCTCGTTCAGTGCGGAGGCTTTGCGCCCGACCACGGTCTGCGCGACGAGCAGGCCGAGAAGCTTGCGCGCCGGTTCGCGTCCGCCGGCGTCGCCGGGGTCGTCATGCAGCCTGTCGGCTTTTCGGAGAAAGCGAACAGCCTGAACGCCAGGATATCCGCTCTTCTCGACGAGGCGAACATACCTGTCGTCCTTATCGACTACGACATAGTCCCTCCGCCCGGACGCAGCCGGTACGACGTAGTTGCGATAGACAATTTCGCGGCGGGGCGCAAGCTCGCCGCGCACCTTGTAGCGTCAGGCGCGAAGCGCGTCTGCTGCCTGCTGCGCCGACTTTGCGCGGATAGCGTCCGCGTCCGGTTCGCGGGCGTCGACGAGGGTGTTTTCCGCGCGACCGGCTCCCACGCCAGGGTGTTCGTCGCCGAGCCGGACGACCGCGCGGCGATTGCCTCTGCGCTTGCGAGGCACCGTCCGGACGCGATCGTCTGCCCGAACGACCTTGCCGCCGGGATGCTCGCCAGGACGTTTGCGAAGCTGAAGATCCGCGTTCCGGGCGATGTGATGCTCGCAGGATTCGACGACGTGAAGTCCGCCGCCGAGATGAAGCCGGGCTTGACATCGATTCGCCAGCCGTGCTCGGAACTCGCGGCTATGGCCTTCAGGACTTTGATGGAGCGCATCAAGAATCCGAAACTTCCGCCGCGCAACATACTGCTTGACACGACTCTTGTCGAACGCGAATCCACAAGAAGGATTTGAGGAAAATCGCCGCCTTTTTGTAAATTGCTTTTTTGCGTAATTTTTGCTATAATATGCTCTTAATAAGCATATACGAGGACGGCAATGTCTGGAATCAGGGAAAATTTCAACAAAATAATGATTGTCGATGACGAGAAGCTGATACTTCTCGCCATGAGCGCAAAACTGAAAAGGGAAGGGTACGTTCCCGTTCCGGTGGGCGACGTGGATTCAGCCGTCGGCATACTTAAGGAGAACCCGAAGGCGTTCGGCGCCATCATAACCGACATTATGATGGGCGACATGGACGGATTCGTGTTTCGCGACATCGTCCGCGGCATCGACAGCCACATGCCGATGTTCTTTCTCACCGCGCTCGATCCCGAGGAGGGCAGCGGGTTTCTCAAGAAGATTCTCGACGATCCCCAGAGCTACTATCTGCCGAAGTCGGTCAAGACGGACGTCCTTCTCAAGCGCGTCGGGCAGATCGTGGCGTCCCGCCGCGTCGAAAGATTCATCGAAGAAAAGATAGAAAGCGACAAGAAATCCCTCGAACTCGCCGCGCACATCCAGCGCAGCATGCTTCCGTTCAGGGCGGTCATGACGCCGCGCGGACAGTATTCCGCGCTGTGGCGTCCGTTCGATATCGTCAGCGGCGACCTGTACGAGGCGGTCCCATTCGGATTCGGCTCGTATCTCTACATCCTCGGCGACATCCAGGGCCACGGCACGAGCGCGGCCCTCGCGATGACGGCCGTGCAGTCGTTCCTCAAGCATCTTTCGCACAGGAGCGGCGCGCCGTCCATGTCGCCGTCCGACATCGCGAACCTTCTCCACAAGTTCTTCCGTTCGAGCCTCCCCGACGTCACCTACATGACGGCGCTCATCTGCATCCATTCCCCGCTCGTGAAGGAGGTCAGGTGGATAAGCTGCGGCGCGCCGGACCTCGTTGTCGTCGACAACGGCGCTGAACTCGCCGTCAACCCGGAACGCAAGGGCGGGCTTCCGATAGGCCTCATGCCCCAGACGACGTATTCCCGCGAAGACGAAATCACGACGGAACTTTCCCCGACGGCGCTCTGCATAGCATTTACGGACGGACTGCTCGACCTGTCCCGCGACAGGGACGGATCCGAGAAGCTTCCCGACGATCTGCGCAAAAAGCTTTGCTGCGAAGTGATCGGATCGTCGCGCGGCGAAGCGTCCGTCGTGGCGTCCCTGCACAAATTCATGACGGCGTGCGACGCGTTAGGCTACGACCGGCCGCAGGACGACCTGTCCATTCTCGTGTTCGGCGCGCGCTGCGAAAAACACGGCGTCTTCGAGGCGTCGATTCCGCTCGCGCCGTCCGAAATCGACGGTGTGGCGCAGGACATGGGCCAGTGGTGCCGGGACCGCAACTGGGACGAAGAATCGATCGGGCGGCTGCAGCTCGTCCTTGAAGAGAAGCTCATGAACGTGTACGACCACGGCTTCGACGACAGGGACCGCCTCCGCGAGGTCGCGAGCGTGCGCCTTTTGAAGAACGCCGCAGGAATCCAGCTGACCGTGTGGGACTGCGGAACGCCCGAACCCAGCATACAGGTCGCCACCGGCGATGCGTCCGTCGCGTTCGATCTCGCCAACAAGGCGATGTCGGGGCACGGGCGCGGACGCCTGATGGTGCGCGAGCTGTGCAGCGGCGTGGAGCGCAACCGCTACGGCGAAATGAACGAGACGGTATACCATCTCAAACCGCTCGACGAGCCTAAAGGCGAGACAAACGGAGGATCGAAATGAAAGAAGTATGCAAAAGATACATGCACGACCAGTTTGGCGACGACGAGGAACTTCTGGCCGAGATATACGGCGAGTACAAGAGTTCGTTCGGCGTTAAGCTCGCGGAGGCCAGGGCCGCGTTCGCGGCGGGAAACTGGAACGCCCTCGACAAGATCGCGCATACGATCAAAGGCAATGCGCTCGCCGTCGGCGACGCCGAGCCGGCCGAAACGGCGATCGCGCTGCGCAAGGCCGCGACTCTCGCCGACGCCGAAGCGTCTAAAAAGCTGATTGCGGATCTGGAGGCGTTCGAAAAGCAGATTTGACGAAATGGAAAGCTTCCTGGAGAGATCCAAAGACGCGGATCTCGACCGCCTTGTGAAAGAACTGGCGGCGAGGTCGCGCATAAACAAGCGGCGCAGTCTGAGGCTTTACGCGTGGCGTTTCACCGTTTCCGCCGCGTACGCCGTCAAGCGGTTCATCGACATACTGGGCAGCCTGCTGGGCATGATCATACTTTCCCCGGTGTTCATCGGAATCGCCCTGGCGATCAAGCTCACCAGCCCCGGCCCGGTCATATTCAGCCAGATACGCGTCGGACGCTACGGGCGCCATTTCAAGTTCTACAAGTTCCGCAGCATGTACCAGGACGCCGAGGCGCGCAAGGCGGCGCTTATGTCGCAGAACGAATCCAAGGACGGCGTGATCTTCAAGATGAAGGACGATCCGCGCATCACGAAGGTCGGCAAGTTCATAAGGCGCGCGAGCATCGACGAACTGCCGCAGCTGTGGAACGTTTTCATAGGCGACATGAGTCTCGTCGGACCGCGCCCGCCCGTCCCGAAAGAAGTCGAGGAATACACGCTCGAGGACCGCAAGCGTCTCGATGTCATCCCCGGCATAACGTGTCTCTGGCAGATCAACGGCAGAAGCGAGATCCCGTTCCACGAGCAGGTGCGTCTCGACAAGGAGTACATCCAGGAGGCGAGCGTCTGGAAGGATATCTGCATCCTGTTCAAGACCATCCCGGCCATTGTCGGGGGGAAGGGGGCGTATTGATGGACAACGTCCTTTTCGTTCCTTCGGTGCGCGAGTCGGAGTGGGTGAAAGAGACCGTCCCCGGTCTCGGACCCGCCGAGCTGCCGGTCGCCGGCAGGCGCATCATAGACTACATGCTCGAAGGCGCCAGAAGGTTCGACATCCTCTTCGTGGAGATTCTCGACTGGGACTATTCGGCGAAGACGGCCGCGAGTTTCATCGAACTTACGCAGACCGGGTATCCGGTGTTCTACGCCAAGGGCGAGGGCGCGCGTCCGAAGGGTCTTTCCTCGATAGAGGGGCTCTCTTCGCCGCTCACCCAGACGATTTCCGACGATCTGGTCGTCGTATGGGGCCTTTGCCTGCCCGGCGACGGATCCGCGCCGCTTGTTCTCGAACCGGTTTCGCAGGAGGAGGCCGACAGCACCCCTCCGGGCGTATACAGGCGCAAGGGCGGCAAGTGGATGCGCATCGCCTCCTGCGGCACGGTGGTCGACGGGCCCAAGGCGTGGCTGGAAGCAAACTTTTCGATTCTTCACAATCCCGGCATGTATACGCTTCCGGGATATTCGGCCGAGAAGGACGTCTACCTCGGGCGCAACGTCGTCCTGGAGCGCGGCACCGAAGTGGCCGCGCCGGCGCTTCTCCAGGACAACTGCTGGTGCGCGCGCAACGTCACGCTTTCCGGCGACACGGTGATCGGCTCCGGATCGTTCATCTCCGAAGGCGCAACGCTCAAAAGGACGGTGGTCTGCGACGATACATACGTCGGCGAGGGGCTGGATCTCGAGAACAAAATCGTCATCGGCAACAGAATCGTGGATCCCGAAACGGGCGCGTGGGTGGATGTCGAGGAACAGGGCGTGGCGCGGCGCATATCGGCCGTATACGGCTTGCGCGCGCTCTTCGCCGGCATCTGGAACTTTCTGCTCGGAAATTCGAGGGGGAGGCGGCGCTGATGGGGCGTTTCGCGGCAGGAGAAGCGCCGGAGGCGGACGCGATCGTCGCGGATGCGATTCTTCGCATCGGCGGGGAGATAGAGGCTCTCGCCGTGCCGCAGCTGCGCGGCGTCGTGCTCGGGGGAGGATACGGGCGCGGCGAAGGCGGAGTGCGGGAGAGTGTAAAGTGTAAAACGGAAAATGTAGAATGCCGCCTGTCCAACGACCTCGACTTCTTTGCGATAGCGGACGAAGGCGCGGACGAGGGAAGCGCGGCGCCGCGCATCGCGGCGGCGCTGGAACCCGTTTCCGCCGAATGGACGCGCAATCTCGGAATAGACGTCGATTTCACGGTGAAGACCCCCTGGCGTCTGAAGCACGATATGGAGCGGCTGATGGTGCAGGAGCTTCTCCACGGTTACGCCGACGTCGCCGGAGAGAAGGGGGAGGTCCTGTTCGCCGGACTCGAAAAGCGCGAACCCTCGGCGCTGCCGTGGATGGAGGCCGCGAGGCTTATGATGAACCGCGGCATGGGACTGCTGCTTGCGAAGAGTAAAATCGAAAAATGCAAGACCGGCGGGCCGGCGGACGCCGACTGCCGGATGTCCGCCGCAGACGCCGATTTCACCAACCGCAACATAAACAAGTGCATCCTCGGATGCGGAGACGCGCGGCTCATCGCCGCCGGGACGTACCGCTGGCGGGGGCTGGACAGGGCTTCGGCCCTCGGCGACGCTCTTTATTCGAAGGCGCTGGAGTGGAAATTCCGGCCGTCCGCGGAACCCGTGTGCGACTGGGAGATTGCGCGCGCGGCATGGCTTGAAACGCTCGACGCCGTCATGGATGCTGGCGGCAGGCAGGCATCGCGCAGGACTTTCAAAGCCGCCGCCAGATGGATCGTTCGGCGCAAAAGCATCGGCAGCGTGCGGACGCTCGCGCTCGACCCCGTGCTGCGCGTTCTCGACGGAGTCGCAAGGGCGGTCGACGGCAGGCGCGCCGCAGATCCGGAGCTCATGCGCGATTGGGAGATTTTCAACTGAAACAGGAACTAAAAACGAACAACAAAGGAGATAAAAATGTCGTGGGATATAACAGGAGATGAAAAACTGCTGAAAGTGTCGGTCGAAGGTCGTCTCGTCGCGGCCGTCGCCCCCGCTCTCAGGGAAGAGGTGATGTCCAAGATGAAGGCCGGAACGAACGTGCTGTTCGATCTCGGCAAGATGGTCCACATCGATTCGAGCGGTCTCGGCGTTCTCGTGCAGGTGCTGCAGAAAGCGAAGGCGGAGGGCGGGAAAGTCGTCCTCGCCGCGCTTCAGGCGGGCCCCAAGATCGTTTTCGACATAACGAAGGTGAGCCGCGTGTTCGAGATAGTCCCGACCGTCGAAGACGCGAAGTTCTGAGAGAGTGTAAAGTGTAAAATGTAAAGAGAAAAGTGTGAAGTGTGAAATGACGAGGAAAAGCGAGATGAGGAATGCGGGCGGGGGAAATGCAAAGTCGGGGTTCGCCGCGATTTTACATTTTACATTTTACATTTTGCATTCCTTCACGATTCCGGCGGCCGCCGGGACGGTCAAGGTCTCGGACTGCGAACGCGACGCGAGCCTCGATTTCTGGGCCGCGGCGGACGTGCAGTTCTGCCGCAACGTAATGGACGAGGTGTTCAGGGTTGCCGGCGTGGAGACCGAGCGCGTTCCGTTCGGGACGAACGGCCTGTTCGCCGCCGGGAAATCGGATGTCGTCTGTTCCGCGTTCAGGACGCCGGGCATGCTGCGTGATTTCGATTTCCCCGTCCAGCCGCTCGGCCGCATGCACTACGCGCTGTACGCCACGCCGTCGCGCGCGATGTCCATGATGTCGACGAAGATCACCGACTGGCCGCGCATGAGGGTCGGGTATTCGCCCGTGTCGCAGGGGCAGATCGAGAACTGCGACCGCGTGAACTACTTCAATCACGCGAGACTGTCGCCCGAATACGTGGAGTTCCCGACGAGCGCCGGGGCGGTCAAGGCGCTTCACGACGGCGAAATCGACGCGCTCTTCCTCTATACGCCTTTCGGCAAGAGGCCGCCGGGCCTGACCGAGGTCGTCCCGATAGGCGCGCGGAACGTGTACTTCGCAGTGCGCAAGGACAGACCCGAACTTCTCAAGAAGCTGTCCGCCGCGTACCGCAGCGTGTACATCGACGAAATCGGCAGGATCGACGCCTGGCGCGAAGAGCTTCTGGGCATACCCAGACCGCTCAAGCGCGTAAGGATCGCCGCGTACAGCCGCGGCGGACTATTCGAAGTCTCGGCGGACGGCGAGCGCACCGGCGCGCTCGAGATGTGGATGAAGGCGATCACCGGGCACACGCGCTGGACGACGGACTACGTGTACGGCGGATACGACGAGAGCCTTTCGGATGTCATGAACGGCAGGCTCGATATAATCGGCGGCCTCGGCTACGCCCCGACAAGGCGCGACAAGTTTCTCTATCCGCACACGTCCATCGGAATGCTCCGCGTGTACCTGTGGGCGCGTCCCGGCAGCCCCTACAAGCCCGGCGAACCGGAAACGTGGAACGGTATGAAGGTCGGACTGCTCGCCGGCACGGTCAGCGCCGCGCGCGCCAAAAGGCAGTTCGATTCCGTCGGCATACCCTACGTGGAATACGCCACCGACAAGGCGATGCTCAAGGCGTATTTCAAGGGCGAGATCGACGCCTGCGTCGACGTGGAGATGCCGGAGCTCGCCGGCGAATGCGCTCTGCACGTCTACGCGTCGCACCCGATGTACATCTGCGTGGCGCTGAACAGGAAGGATGTGTTCGAGTCCCTCGAAAACGCTCTCGAGGAGATATGCGACGACTTCCCGAAGTACATGAGCATGATCAGCGAACACCATTACGGCATACACAGCGGCATGGCGGCGTTCTCCCTTCAGGAGACCGACTGGCTCAACCGCCGCGCCAAATCCGGCGCCCCCGTCATGATCGATTTCTCGCCCTGGCCGTTCGCCATATTCGACAAGCACGGCAGACCGACGGGATTCGTCGCGGAGTTCCTTGACGAGCTGGGCAGGAGGACCGGACTCAAGTTCAAGGCGCAGCAGCAGACCGGCATACAGACCGCCGAAGCGAAATTCATGCGCGGCGACACGGATTTGTGGATTCCGTACCCCGGCGTGTCCAAAGAGGCGACGTACGGGGTGGACCCCGTGTTTTCGATACCGGTGCCCGAGTCGGTCGCGGCTTTCTACGGCGTAAGCGACGGATTCATGGAACTCGAAATGTTCGCGAAGCCGCAGGTTCCGCGCGAACTCGTTTCGATCATCCACAAGACCGTCGTGGGCATAGACGCCGGCGAACTAAACGAAATGTTCATGCGCGACATGGCCGAACGCTCCGTCGTCCACCGCGTTTTCGGCCTTACAAAGTCGGAGCTGACGTGGACGATCGTGGGAATCGGCTTCGCAGTTCTCATCCTCGTGACGATCTACGGTTTCGTCATGATGCGCATCCTGAGGCGCGAGGCGAAGAAGGCGCGCAAGGCGGAGAAGATCGCGGAAGACCACGCCCGGGCGAAGACGCGCTTTCTGGCGATGATGTCCCACGAACTCAGAACGCCGCTGAACGCCGTCGTCGGCTTCGCCGAATTCCTTTCGAGGGAGGACCTCGACGAGGCGCGCCGCCACGAGTACACCGAGGGCATACAGACGAGTTCGATGGCGCTTCTGGAGCTGATCAACGACATACTAGACCTCTCGAAGCTCGAGGCGGGCGCGATGCAGATGCGCGAAGGCGAGTGCAATATAAGCAAGCTCCTGGACGAACTGCCGGCGATATTCGGCTACCGCGTGCGGAAGCACGGCGTGAATCTGGTCATAGAAAAACCGGAAAAAGACTGCCCGACGCTGCGCCTCGCCCAGCAGGGCGTGCGGCAGATACTTATCAATATCGTCGGAAACGCGGCGAAATTCACGGAGAAGGGCTCCATCATCGTGAAGGCCGAATGGCTGGCCGACGCCAGAACGCTGCGCCTTAAAGTGCGCGACACGGGGTGCGGCATATCGGACGAGAAGAAGGCGAAGCTTTTCGATCCTTTCGTCCAGGACATCGCAAGCCGCATGAAGACGGGCGACAGCGAGACGAAGGGCACGGGACTCGGACTTCCGATCGTCAAGCGCATGGTGGACGCGGCGGGCGGCACGATCAAGGTGGAAAGCACCATCGGCGTGGGGACGGAGTTCACGATAGACATCCCCGGTCTCGAGACGATCACGGTCAGGCACAACATCAGCGAGGCGGCCGCCGAAACGCTCAAGCAGGTCATGCCGGAACGCGTCCTTCTGGTCGACGACATGATGATGAACCGAAAAATCCTCGGCATACATCTGCACCACCTCGGAATCATGGACATCCGCTACGCGGAGAACGGCGAGAGGGCGCTTGAAATCATGAATGAATGGATTCCCGACCTCGTGCTCACCGACATGTGGATGCCGAAAATGGACGGTACGCAGCTCGCGGAGGCGATGCGCAGAGACAGGAGACTGGCGGAAATCCCGATAGTCGCCGTCACTGCGGACGTCGACGTCGGCTCCACCTACGACTTGAGCCTTTTCGCAAAAATAATCTCGAAGCCTGTCACTGCCGACAAACTCCGATCGCTGTTCGGGGAGCTCGCATGACATCATGAAACTGCTTGTCTCCTGCATACCGTACGACGCCGGAAAGAGCGGAATATCAGTATACGTCAGGGAAGTCGTCCGCGAACTTTCGGCGCAAGGCCACGAACTGACGCTTCTCTGCGAGCCGGAGTCTCGCAAAGAAGCGTCAGAAGTTGAAAAGTTGAATGTTGAAAAGTCGAAAAGCGGATCTTCAACCCATCAACCTTTCAACCTTTCAACTTTTCAACCTTTCAACATCATCTCCGCCCCACGCTGGACGCGGCGCGCGGTCCTTTCGATGCTTTGGCACCTTTTCGTCCTTCCCTTCCGGATAGGGCGGCGCCGGCGCGAGTTCGACGGATTCGTCATCTGCGCCGCCAACCGTCGCGTGTGCGCATGGTATCCGCTGCCGACGGTCGCGACGGTCCACGATCTGGCGAACTTCCACATCCCCGGCAAGTACTCGCGCTCGCGGATGTTCTACCTCGCGCACATACTGCCTTTCTTCGCGAAGCGGGCGCAACGCCTCGTCGCGGTGAGCGGGGCGACGAAGGCTGACATGGTGAAGTTCTGGAACTGCCGCGAAGAGGATGTCACGGTGCTTTACAACGGGCTGCCGGGGGGGACGGGGAACTGGGGGAACGGGCGTCCCGCCCGTTTGGAGCGAGAACGGGAAAACCGGGGGAACGGGACAACCATTCTCTACATCTCCCGCATCGAGCATCCCGGTAAAAACCACGTCAGGCTGATCGAGGCGTATTCGCGTCTGCCGCGCTCTCTGGCGGAGACCCATCCGCTCGTCATCGCCGGGGCGGACTGGAAGGACGCCGGCGCCGTACACGACGCGGCGGAAAATTCTCCGCACCGCGATCTCATCCGGTTCACCGGTTTCGTCGACGCCAAGGACATGCCGGCGCTCTGGGACGAAGCGGGATTCTACGTTTTCCCGAGCCTTTTCGAAGGATTCGGCCTTTCGCTCGTGGAGGCGATGGCGAAAGGGATTCCGTGCGCCTGTTCGAACAACGGCTCTCTGGGCGAGATTGCCGGGGATGCCGCCGTTACGTTCGATCCGGAGAGCGTGGACGGAATCGCGAAAGCGCTCGAGAAACTTCTTTGCGAGCCGCAGGCGGAGCGTGAAGCGCGCGTAGCGCGCGGGCTCGAATGGATAAAGCGTTTTTCGTGGGCGGACCACGCCAGGGGGATTGCGGAGCTGCTGGACGGCGAAAGGAGGGTTTCGCGTCTCTTCGGCATACCGGTCGCCCGCGTCACAGAGACCGAGGCGGTCGAGCGCATCGTCGCGATGGCGAAATCTTCCCGCAATTCCCCGGTTCCCCGCTCTCCGTCCTTCGTGGCGACGCTCAATGTCGATTTTGTCGCGAATGCGGTGGACGGCTTCCCGTTCGAAGGAAACGCCGAGCTTTGGGGTTATTTGAAGAATGCGGATTTCGTGACGGCGGACGGAATGCCGATAGTCCTTCTGTCGAAGCTGATGGGAAAACCTCTTCCCGGACGCGTCACCGGCGCCGACATGGTTCCGGCGATCTGCCGCCGCTGCGCGGAGGAGGGCCTGTCGGTCTATGTACTGGGCGGCGACAGAGAGGCCGTGGAGGAGGCGTTCGCGAAACTGGACCGCGCGGCCGGAGACTCCGGAGGCGGCGGAAAACCCCTCCGCATCGCCGGCATCGATCCGGCGTTCGTCAAGCTCGGCGAAGACCAGCCGGAAATCGTCGAGCGCATAAACGCCGCGAAGCCGGACATTTTGTTCGTCGCGCTCGGGAATCCCAAGCAGGAACTCTGGATGGGACGCAACAGGGCGAAACTCGACGCCGGCGCGATGATCGGCATCGGAGGGACGTTCAATTTCATTGCAGGACGCGTAAAGCGCGCGCCGATGTGGATGCAGAAGTCGGGACTCGAATGGATATACCGCATCATCCAGGAGCCGGGCAGGCTGTGGAAGCGGTATGCGTACGGGCTTGTTAAATTCGGCTGGCTGTCGCTTAGATCTTTGATGGGGAAATATAAATGAAAAATACGGGACATTATCCGGCCCGCCTCTCGGTTTTGGGAGCGTGGGCCGTTGCGTTCGGCTGTGCGGTAGGCTGGGACGTGTTTGTTCTGCCGTGGACGGATTTTCTGCCTGCGGCGGGACCGGCGGGCACGCTGCTGGGTTTTCTTTTCACCGCGCTTGTCATGGCTGTTATCGCGTGGAACTTCCACTACATGATGTGCAGGTGCCCCGGCCCGGGCGGGGTGTACTCGTACGCCAAAAAGGCGTTCGGACACGACCACGGGTATGTGTGCGGATGGTTTCTTTGTCTTGCGTACGCGGCGATAGTCTGGGCCGACGCCGAGATGCTGCCGGTGGCCGCCCGATATCTGCCCGGCGGCAATCCGCTCCACTTCGGCTTCAATTACTGCGTAGCGGGGTTCCATGTATGCCTGGGCGACATCATCATGGTCGCGGCGGCCATGGGCGCCGTTCTGGCGTTCACCCTGAAGATGCGCGTCGCAGAGGCGGTGCAGATCGTGTTCGCCCTGGCGATGGCGGCGGGACTGGCCGTCTGCTTCTGCGCGGCCGCGGCGGGTCACGAAGGGGGAGCGGCGTCGATGCGTCCGCTGTTCTCCCCGAAGGGCGGCGGACTGCTGATGCAGGTTTCCAACGTTCTCATGATTTCTCCGTGGCTTTTCGTGGGAATCGAGGCCATATCGTGTCTGACGGCGGATTTCCGCTTTCCGGTCAGGAAGTCCTTCGGCGTGATGATCGCGGCGATCGTCGCGTCCGTCGCCGCGTACGTCATGGCCATGCTCATTCCCGTTCTCGCCTCGGCCGGAGACGGCGCGGGCTGGTGCGCCGCGGTCTCGCGGCCGGGCGACGCCAACTTCCGCGCTTTCGACATGGTGAAGAACGTTCTCGGCGGAGGCGGAACGGCAGTGCTCTCGATTACGCTTCTGTGCGCGATTTTCACGAACCTGATCGGAAACACCGTCGTCGCCGCCAAACTTCTCTCCGCGATGGCCGACGACGGGGCGATGCCGCAGTGGCTCGGCAGGGAGAAAGGGGTGGTGTCCGCGAGGAACTCCGTATTCGCCATCGCGGCGGCCTCCGTCGCCATGTCCGCGCTCGGGCAGACCGTCATAGACATCATAGTCGATGTCGCGCTCGTCGGCACCGCCGTGGCGTATGCGTATACGTCCGCCGCGACATTCAAGCTGGCGAAGAAGAACGGCGACCGCTTCTCGGCGGCAACCGGATTCGCCGGGCTCGTTCTCGCTGCGGGGATAGCGGTCGTTTTCCAGCTCCCGGTCGTTTCGGTCACCATGGGAACAGTTTCGTATCTTGCGCTCGTCCTGCTGAGCATAGCGGGTCTTGTGCTCTTTCTCTTCGCTTTCCACCGCGACGATTCGCACAGGTTCGGCCGTTCGTCAGTCGTGTGGGTTTCCATATTTCTCGTTATCGTGGCGCTCACCCACATCTGGGCGCGGCGGACGGCGGACGAGACAGTGCGCAAAGCGTACTGCGAAATTGTGGAAAGCCACGGCAGGAACTCGCCGCACGCCGCCGCCGAAAAGGACGGTCTAGCCGTCCGCGAGAAGGCGTGGCGCGGGTGTCTGCGCTGCGATCTGCGGATAGTCCGGGATACGATCGTCCGCAACAGCGACGTGCAGAGCGTCCTTGTCATCCTCGCTCTCGCGCTGATGATCGCGGTGTACATCGCCATGAGACGCCGCGAGCGCGGAATGGAGCGCGAGAAGGCGAAGGCAAAGAGCTACTTCTTTTCGACGGTCAGCCACGACATCCGCACGCCCCTGAACGCGATCATCGGCTTTTCCGAGATGCTCAAGTCCGGTTTCAAGACCGAGGAGGAGCGCAGACAGGCCGTCGATTCCATAGTCGCGAGCGGCAAGACGCTTCTCGGACTTGTCAACGACCTGCTCGACCTCTCGAAACTCGAGTCCGGAAAGATGGCGATAGTCCCGGAGCCGACGGACTGCACGGGGCTCCTCCGCGACGTGACCGAGGCTTTCAGACTCGCGAGCGCGGAGGCGGGGATAGACGTGCGCTGCCGCGCGGACGGACTGCCCCCGCTGATGCTCGACCCGCAGCGGATCAGACAGATTGCGTTCAATCTTGTCGGCAACGCGGTGAAGTTTACGCACGAGGGATATGTCGAGATCCGCGCCACGTTTGCGAAACAGAAGGCGGGCGCGTCAGGAGTCCTGCGCATCGAGGTGGAGGACACCGGGTGCGGCATAAGCGAGGAAGATCTCGCCATCATCGGCTCGGCGTACGTGCAGGTCGGATCCAAGATGTCGCGCAACGGCGGGACCGGCCTCGGCCTTGCAATCTGCAAACAGCTCGCAGCTGCGATGGGCGGCAGGCTCGAAATCAAATCCGTCCTTGGCAAGGGGTCCGTGTTCTCGATCGTCGTTCCGGGAGTGAAGGTCGCGGAAAGCGAAGGAGTCGGGAGCGGGGGAGTCGGAAGCGGAGGAGTCGACTCGCCCGCTCGCCCGCCCGCCCGCTTGCCCGCCAATCTGCGCATTCTCGTCGCCGACGACTCCCGGATGAACGTGATGGTCATGAAGGCGCAGCTGAAGAGCCTCGGACAAACCGACGTCGCATCCGCCGCGGACGGACAGGAGGCTCTCGAGATTCTCAAATCCAGAGGCGCCGGTTCTTTCGATCTCGTGCTCACCGATATGTGGATGCCGTACATGGACGGCGAGTCGCTTGTGAAGGCGATCCGCGCGGATCCCGCGCTTTCGGGACTGCGCGTCGCCGCAGTGACGGCGGACGTGGAGTTCCGCACGAAATTCGCGGAGGCGGGATTCGACGACATCCTCCTCAAGCCGGTGACGAAGGACAAGCTTGCCGAAATGCTTGCCAGGGAGGTGAAATGAGAATCGCGCACGTTCTGAGGAGAATATCGTTCGACGACTGGGGCGGCACCGAGCAGGTCGTCTGGAACATCGCCAGGGCGCAGAAGGCCGCAGGACACGAAGTGCGGCTCTTCGCGACGACCGCGCTATGCGGCACGGAGCGCGAAACGGTCGACGGTCTGGAGATATTCCGCTTCCGTCCCGTGTATCCGTGGTGGCCGATGCCGAAGTCCCTTGCGGACAAACTCGACCGCAAGGGCGGCAACCCGTTCGTCCCCGGGCTTGGGAAGGCCCTTCGCGAATGGAAACCGGATGTCATCCACTGCCATGCGATGGCGCGTATCGCGGAGCTGTGCCTTAGGGTCGGGGAACGGGGAACCGGGAACGGGGAACGGGTGCGGTGCATTATCTCGCTGCACGGAGGCGGGGCGAATGTGCCGGACGAAGAGGCGAAAAGCCTCAAGGCGCCGACCCGCGGGCTGTTCCCCTGGGGCAAGATCGTCGACAAGCTGATGCGCTGGACGCGCCGCATTCCCGAAGATTTCGGCGGAATAGTGTGCGTCGGGGAGGACGAGGCGGAAAAGTACAAAGGCCGGCATCCGCACGTGATGTTTTTGCCGAACGGCGTGGATTGCAGTCTGTTCGAGGCGGCAAGGGAGTCCGGAAGGGCAAGGGCGTCCTCTCCGTCCGGCGACACCGGCCCGCTCCGCGTTCTCTGCGTCGCCAGAATCGACCGCCAGAAGAACCAGATGATGCTTGTGGAAGCGCTTGCGCGGCTTCCGGAGATGTCCGTCCGCCTCGTCGGGCCCGTCACACAGCCCGACTATCGTTCTGAGCTCGAGGCGAGGGCGTCGGAGCTGGGCGTATCGGACAGGCTGTCTTTCGCCGGCGCGCTGAAGCCGGGAAGCGCGCAGCTGCTTTCCGAATACGCCGGCGCCGACATTTTCGTCCTGCCAAGCCGTCACGAACCTTTCGGAATAGTAGTGCTCGAAGCGTGGGCGGCGGGCCTGCCAGTTATCGCCAGCGACGTCGGCGGACTGGGGCGGCTTTGCGCCGCGCATCCCGGCGCTGCGCTGACGTTCGCCCCTGGAGATGTCGGCGCGATGGCCGCCGCGCTGAAGCGCGCGGCCTCCGACGGCGGTCTCCTGTCGCGTCTTTCCGCCGCCGGAATCGCGGCGGCCAAAGAATACGATTGGCGGACGCTTGCGGAAAAACTGGTTGTTTTCTACGCGAATATATGATAAAATTATATATTCCATGGCAGTAGAGGAAGATATAACGGACAAAGAACGCGAGCAGATGCGCAGACTTGCGTATTTGCAAAAGGTTGCGCTGGCGATACTTGTCAAATGGGGATTTGTATTGCTGGTGTTCTTCCTGCTGGTATTTTGCGCGTTTTCCGCCTTGATCGTATACAAGTCCGCCAAGAGCGCGCAAAGGTTCTCCGCCGAGACGCACCTTGTCTACAATCCCCGCCAGATGCCGAAGGTCCCGAGCATAAGCGAGAAGCAGCTCATCCACAACCTGAACCTGGGTTCGATAAAAAGGCAGGTCGGCGAGAGGGTGGCGATGGATCCGGGCGAACGGCAGTGCCTTGTCGGCGATCTCGAGATAAAGCAGGAGAAGCGGCCGTCCAACCTGTTCACGCTGACGGCGTACTCCAAGTCGTGGAAGGGCGCGGTCAGGAAGGTCAACGCGTACGCGCAGCTGCTGATCGAGGCTTACGAAAAGGACCGCGCGCGCGATCTCGACAGACACAGCGAGGCGATCGAGAAGGACAAGGCGGACAAGGAGGCGCAGATCTCGGAACTGGAGGACAGGGAGCACCTTTTGCGCGCGAATACCGGTGTCGTAGCGCCGGCGGAGACGCTTGCGCTTCTGACGAACCTCATTTCCGACCAGCGCAAGAACATGTCGCTGATCGAAGTGCAGCTCGCGAACGAGGAACTCAAGAAGAAAAAGCTCGAGGGGATTATCGGACCGGACGGTATAGCGATCGCGGCGAACATCGCGACGATCCGCCGCAAGATAGACGCCATTGCCGCTCTGGGCAGGGAGATCGACGATCTGCGCACGAAATACACCGACGCCCATTTCATGGTCGTGGGCAAGATGAACGAAAAGAAGGAGCAGGAGAAGCTGCTCGCGGCGTTTCTCGAGGAAAAGGGGATAACGAATCTCAAGATCGACACGATCGACCGCGTGCAGAAGGCCGCCGAGGATCTGGTGGCCGTGGAGATGCAGATCGAAGTGCTCAAGGGCAACAAGATGTCGCTGGAAGTCGACATCGAGTCGAACGTCAAGCGCTCGAAGGAGATCGAAGTTTTGATACCCGAGTTCAGCAGCCTGAAGCACAAGCGCGTCGAACTGGAGGAGAAGGTGCGCGATTTCGACGACCAGCTCGACAACATATCGTACGTGAAAATGTCCGCCGCCAACGACCTCAGGCAGATCGAGCGCGCGGGGGGTGCGGGGGACAGCAATCCTCTCCGAGTGAAGAACTTCATAATCGCGGGCGGAGGCGCGGTGTTTTTCACGCTGGTGCTCGCGTTCTGGGTGCTGTGTCTCGAGCTGCTGTTCGGCAACGTGTCGGGCGGACGCGAATTGCGCGCCTACGACGACATCCTGTATCTGGGCTCGGTCCCAGCGCCGGGGCAGGTGTCCGAACAGGAGGAGAAGGACGTTCTCGGCGTCGTCGCGCTCAAGTTTGTCAACGCTTCGATGCCGCGCACCACGGTTCTCGTGTGCCGCCTGAAGGGGGCGGAGCCGCAGCCCAGGTTCCGCGAGGCGCTCGCGTGGTCGCTGACCATGTCGGGCAAGAAGTACTTCACTCTCGAAATCGTCCCGTCCGCGTCGTTCGAGCCGCCGGAGGGCTCGGAGTTCATGCTCGCCACCGCCCGCAAGGGGGACAAGGGCTGGTTCGCCGTCGACAACCGCTACACGCTCGCTCCGACGGAACTCGAGATGCTCAAGGCGGACATTGCGCAGATTTGCGCCGACTACGACCACGTGTTCATCCACCAGCAGGGAGGGATGCGGCGCGGGGGCAGCTTCATCGACCAGCTTCTCGAAATATGCGACAGCGCCATGATAGTGGCGGGCACGGGAAAATCGCCCCGCAGCTGGCTGGCGTACATTCTCAAGCACATCCGGGAAGCGGGCAAGCCGGTTATGGCCATTGCGACGGGTGCAAAAAAAAAGACTGTCAGGACGGAGATGGAGGCGAAGGGATGACAAACTGGATTTTCGCGTTTTTGCTGTCGCTGGCGGTGTGCGCCGGATGCTATCCGGAAAGAATGACCGGCAAGTTCGAGGATATGGAGGAGCTTGGCGCGGACGCGAAGGCGGACGCGGTCATCGAAGAGTCGCAGCGCGATCCGGAGTACGAGGCGAAGTGCGAACAGAGGCTAAGGGAGATAGCGGCGGAAGTCGAGCCGGAATACAGGCTGAACGCAGGCGACGTTATCGAGATAAAGGTGTACGGCCACGACGATCTGCTTATGTCCACCAGAATCAGCCCCGACGGGAATGTCGGCTTCGCACTTGTCGGACAGATGAAACTCGCCGACCTTACGATCGCCGAAGGGTCGGAGATGATCCGCGAAAAGCTGTCCAAATACATCAAAAACCCAATCGTCAGCATAACGCTCAAGGAAGTCCATTCGAAGACGGCCACCATCGCCGGCGCGGTGGGCAAGCCCGGAGTGTTCGTCATATCCAATTCGACGCGCCTGGCGGATCTGTTCGCGATGGGCGGCGCCAGCGCCCACCGTCTTTTCATGGGGACGGAAGTTGAGACCGCCGACCTCGACAAGTCGATAGTCGTAAGGGAGGGGAAGATTCTGCCTGTCAATTTCCGCAAGGCGATAGAGCAGGGCGATCCCCTCCACAACATCCTGATGCGCAAGGACGATTACGTGTACGTGAGCCAGAGGCTCGATTCCTCCGTCACGATCTGCGGCGAGGTCAAGAATCCGCACATCCGCCCGTGGGAGGCCGGAATGGGGCTGATAGAATTTCTCGCGGCGGCGGGCTGGATGCTCGACACGCATTGGAGCCATGTCATAATAATCCGCGACGGTCTTGCGAATCCGAAGATGTACAAGGTGGACGTGGACCGCATCGTCAACGGCGGATGCAGGAACATTTCGCTCAAGCCGGGCGACATAGTGTACGTGCCCAAGGATAATATGGCGGAGTACAACGTATTCGTCAGAAAGCTGATTCCGACGGCCAACGTATTCAGCCTCTCCACGTCCCGCTTCTCGTCCGTGCAGGTGTTCGACTAGCGATGAAATACATGGTGTTCGCCGTCGCCGCGCTCGGCGTCCCCCCGCTGGCGGTGCTTCTCAGCATGAACGTGCGCTGGATGAAGTACGCATTCTGGGGGATGGCGGCGGCTTTGGTGCTGTACCAGAACACTTCGATAAATTTCTTTTCGCACGAGATGTACCCCGGATCGTCGCGCGGCATGGAGGTGAGCCTCGTGTATCTTCTCGACGCGGCGATCGTGCTCGCCGCGAAGATAAGGCGGAAGACGCAGCCGTTCATCGCCGAGAAGGGGTTTTTCTTCTACCTGTTCTATTTCGCGCTGTGCCTGCCGTCGCTCTCGCAGGCGGACGACGGGCTCATCGCATGGTTCGAGGTCTGGAAGATGATCATGCTGTTCTTCCATCTCTACGCCTCGTACACGTGCCTGTCGGCGACGGACGATCTCGACAGCGTGCTTAAGGTCCTGGCGTTTCTCGTCGGCATAAACACGCTGATGGTAGTTAAGGCACACTATTCCGGCGTCTACCAGCCCGGAGGCGTTTTTCCGCACCGCAACGGCATGGCGATGGCGATGCTGCTTCTGGGCCCCGTGTTCTTCGCGCTTTTCATGATGCAGGGCATGAAGACGAAGAGCGGGAAGACGGGGCTTGCTCTGGCGGGCGCGGCGGCGCTCAGTACGCTGTGGTCGTACTCGCGCGGCGCGATGGCTATGATACCCGTCGCCTACGGCATGGCGGCGTTCTTCTGCTGGTTTTCGGGCGGAAAGCGCCGCGAGGTGTTCAGACGCGTGCTGCCGATGGTCGCGATCGGGGTGATCGCGCTTCTGGTCGCCCTGCCGAGGATAATAGACCGGTTCGTGAACGCGCCGGAGTCGTCCGGCAAGACGCGCATCGAACTCGCCGCCTGTGCGCGCGAGATGATAATGGACAAGCCGCTCACCGGCGTCGGGATAAACAACTGGAGCCTGAACATGGAGCCGACGCATCCGTACCAGATGGACGCATTCGACAAGCTCGGCGACGGATACGAATACCAGGGCTACCGCGGCATAGTCGAGACAGTCTACCTGCTCGTCTGCGCCGAATGCGGCATTCCGGCGCTTGCGGCCATGCTGATATGGTTTTTGTGGTACTGGATATCGTGCTTCAGGCTTTTGAAGCGCCTGCGCGGAACAAGATGGTTTTTCATCCCCGCGGGGCTCCTGGGCGGGCTTACGGCCAACTATCTGCAAAGCGCGCTTGAGTGGGTTTTGCGCCAGCAGCTCAATCTGATCTGCGTGATGTTCCTTTTCGCCCTGATTTCGTATCTCAACGTCAACTGGCGCCGCATCCGGAGCAGAGACAGGTAATGCCGCACCCCTAACCGGGAAAGCCGCCGTCCCGGCTGCGCAAGCGCCATTCGCTCGGCGTGACGCCCAGATTCCGCCGGAAGAGCTTCTGCAGAAAGACTGCGCTGCCGTAGCCGCACATGTTCGCGATTGCTTCGACCGACGAGTCCGTGGCCGCGAGCAGTTCGCAGGCGCGCTCAAGGCGCCGGGCGTGGATCGCATCCAGCGCCGACTGTCCCGTCGCAAGGCGGAAGCGCATCTCCGCAAGGCGTCGCGAACAATTCATGCACGACAGCGCCTGTTTGGAACTCAAGCCTTCGCAGGCCGTCGTCCTGATCTTCTCCAGCGCCTGCGCCACGCCCGGATAGTTCCTGCGCAGCCGGTGCGACGACGCTCTGCGAATCAGACCGAGGACGCCGAACGTGCATGTGGCTACGGTTTCCTTATGTGAATGGATGAGCTTCTCCAGAAGTTCCACGCTCATGCGCCCCGCTCCGGCCAGGTCGGGGGCGACGCTCGACAGGGTTGGCGTCGTGTTTTCGCATATGATCGCATAGTTGTCGACGCCCACTACCGAGATGTCATCCGGTACGGAGAGACCGGCGTCCGCACAGGCGACAAGCACGCTCTCGCCGACATAGTCGTTCGCGGCAAACACGCCGCACGGTTTCGGCGTGCTCTTGAGAAAGCCGCAGAGATCTTTGTGCCAGCGGGCAATGTCCTCGGCCTTTCTGCGAAATTGAAAAGAGAGCGCCGTTTTGCCGTGGAGCGCAAGAGCCTCTTTGAATGCCGTCTCCCTGCTGACGCTCCATGGTGCCGGAACGAAGTTCGGTATGAACGCGTATGCGGCACAGTCGTTGGAAAGAAGCTCTTTCGCGGCGGTTCTGGCTGTTGCGACCGGGTCGTGTTCCACGCAGCCGATTCTCCCTTTCATGTGCACGACATCGTCGCGGCATGCATCAACGTAAACGACCGGGATCCCCCCGAATATCGCAGACGGGAAATTCTGTGCGTCGCGCGCCAATTCGCAGATTGCGCCGCATGGATGCCATAGATCCAGCAAATCGGCTATCTGGTCGTGGTTTGGCTTGTCGACCGTCTGTATTCGCCAATTGCGCTTGCGCGCACCGTCGATCGCACCTGTCAGCCTTTCGGTGTACGACGGACGGTTGTTTGAAAATGTTCTTATAAAGAGAATCGTATCCATGCCGGAAATTTTACCATATTTGCGGATGTTTCGCAATCGTTTGTTTTAATTTTTCGCAAATGTTTGTGTCTGCCAATGAGGTTGTGGTATAATATGGGTATGAAAATTTCCGCCAGTTTCTTCTGCAGAGCGAAGAATGCGCTTTTTGCATCCCTTCTGTTGCTTTCAACTTTGACGACAATCCGGGCCGACAGCGCGCCGAGGGCCTGTGGCATATTCACGGACGGTGCATTTTATACGGGCTGCAACTACTGGGCCTCCCATGCAGGCGTCAACATGTGGCGCGACTGGAACGGCGATCAAGTCGAAAAAGATCTTGCCGTGCTGAAGCGAAACGGCGTTGATGTCGTCCGGGTGTTTCCGCTCTGGTCGGACTTCCAGCCGCTGACGGCGACTTTGGGCTATCTAGGCGGATTCTGCGAGATGACGCAGGCGGGACGTCCCCTTGAAAACGAAGCCGGCGTCGATGAGACCATGATGGCGCGCTTCAGATTCATGTGCGACGCTGCGGCGAAGAACGACATGAAACTTGTCGTCGGGCTGGTGACCGGCTGGATGTCCGGACGTTTCTTCGCGCCGCCGGCGCTTGAGCGTATGAACGCTGTCGCGGATTCCGAATCGGTCATGTGGCAGGTTCGTTTCGTGCGCCATTTCGTGCGGGAAATGAAGGATCATCCCGCAATCGCAGCATGGGATCTCGGCAACGAGTGCAACTGCATGGGCAAGGCCGAGTCGTCTGCCGACGCGTGGAACTGGATGAACACGATTACATCGGCAATACGCGCCGAAGATCGATCACGGCCGGTCGTTTCCGGGATGCACAGCTGTCCGTCTGACATGAGCAAGCCGTGGAACCTTCGCCATCAGGGAGAACTGAACGACATCCTGACGACGCATCCCTATCCGCTTTTCACGCCGGAATGCGCGAACGACGACTTCGACACGATGCGCAACGCCTGCCACCCGACTGCGGAGTCGCTGTTCTATGCAGGCCTTTCGGGAAAGCCGTGCTTCATCGAGGAAGTCGGCGATCTCGGACGCTGCACGGCTTCGCCGGAAAGGTCTGCGGCAACGGTGCGCGCCGGGCTCTTCACCGCATGGACGCATGGCCTGCCAGCCTATCTTTGGTGGTGCGGCTTCGATCAGGACAGGTTTGACTTCGCGCCGTACTCGAGAAAAGCACTGGAGCGCGAACTTGGACTTCTGACGGCGGACGGCGAGCCAAAGCCCGCTGCACGCGAGATGGCGGCCTTCCGGTCGTTCCTTGCAGAATTCCCCTATGCGAAACTACCGGAAAGACGGATTGACGCGGTATGCCTCGTTTCAGAAATGGAAGATGGATGGACCGCAGCTTTCGGGGCTTTTCTTCTTGCGCGTCAGGCTGGTTTCGACATCGCTTTCGCCGGAGCTGAGCAGAAGTCCTGGCCGGAGTCGAAGATGTACATCCTGCCTTCAGGATCGGGCGGCGACCCTTATACGCTTGGAGCGTGGAACAGAGTCCTTGAAAAAGCTCGTGAAGGCGCGACGGTTGTGATCTCAAAGGGAAACCGCACACGCTACTCTGGATTTCTCCAGGCGACAGGGAATCAGATCGAGACGTTCAATCTCCAGTCGAGGGAATTCAAATTCTCGTTCCCCGGAGGCAAGACTATCTGCGGCGGAGACGAGACGACGACAGTGATTTCGTCCGTTTCTTCCGATGTACTGGCGAAAACGGACGCCGGAGATCCTGTTGTTACGGTCAAGACCGTCGGCAAGGGGAGGATCGTGTTCGTTAATTTCCCTATGGAGATATTTGCGGCGCGCTCGTCTAATTGCTTTACGGGCGACGACCTGAACCCTCTCTATGTCGTCTATCGCAAGGTCGCGTCGCTGGCGGGGATTGAAAGGCTTGTTTCGTGCGACTGTCCTTCCATCGGACTGACAGAACATGTCCTGGACAATGGCAAAGTCATAGTCGTCGCAGTGAATTACGAGCCGCGTGCAATCAAGACCGCGTTTGCCGTGAACGGGAAAATCAGCAAGGTGTGGCGCGGACGCATCTCAGAAGATGCGGCGGAGATATGTGCGAACGACGCAGCTGTATTTGAAGTGGAGCGCAAGGAGGGCGGGCTATGATGCGTAGCATGTTTGCTGCATTGTTGCTATGCTCGGCGTGCGCATCCGCAGCCCCGTCCGTTTCGTATCGTACGATTGCGACGAACGAATGCCGCAGGGTTGCGGAGGTTTCGGATTCGGCGATGGGCGGTTGCCTTGATGGAAGGCTTCTGTATGTCATTGGTGGCGGAACTCTTTACGCGCTTGATGTGGCCGATCCCCTGAACCCCGTCGTCGTAGGCAGACTGTCCGGCATGGACAACAACCGCCAGATCGCCGTTTCGGACGGCTTTGCGTATGTGGTCTCGCGTGAAACGGGCATGCGCATTGTCGATGTTTCTGATCCGAAAAACATGAAGCTGCGGTCTCTATACGATTCGGTGGAGTTCGCGACGGGAATAGAGGTCGTCGGCAAAACGGCTTTCATTTCCGAGCGCATCTACGGCGTCGAGGCTGTCGATGTCTCCAACCCCGACCGTCCACGGCACATCGCGGTGCGTCCTACATCCGAATCGCAGTCCGTGCGGTATCGCGACGGCTATCTGTACTCCGGCGAGTGGGGCCTTGGAAGCGTGACCGTTCTCGACGCGCACGACATGCGCGCGTTCCGGTCCGTCGGCAAGATCGACCTTGGCGGCTATGGCGACGGTCTTGACATAGACGGACGATATCTCTACTGTTCTACTGGACACGACGCGCGCCATAACCGCGCCGACGCGCTGAATGTCGGAGATATTGTCGGAGCCGGGCGCGGGCTCGACATCTTCGACCTTGCGGATCCAGCGAAGCCGCGGCATGTCTCCCGAGTGGATTTCCCCGTGTTCAAGCCTCGCAACGAGGATTTCTGGACGGTTCGCGTCGCAGACGGATTCGCATTCTGCTGCGACAGCCACAACGGACTGTTCGTCGTTGACGTCCGCAAGCCGGAGCAACCAGAAATCGCTGCAAGATTCTGCGTCCCGCAGGACGGAACGGTATGGCCGAACATCCCCGGCCAATCCTCGTCCGGTCCGCAGCCTGGCTCCGTTTGGCCGTCCGCTGCGATCAGTTCCGTTGCGGTCGGGGAAGGGTGTATCTACGTGACTTGCTCCCCTGGCGGACTTTGGGTTGTTCCTTTTCCCGGAGTTCACCCGCAGAAGCGCGAACATGGCGCAGCGCCGAAACACTGCGATGCAGGCGAAAAGTATCCGACAGACATGAAGTCGTTCGCCGTCTACCGTCCGTCCGCCGCAGGCCAGGCCCGCACGGCATGCATACGCGGCGATGTGGTATACGCGGCGTTCGGAAACGCGGGGCTGCATGTAGTCGCGATTCGTCCAGACGGCTCGTTCAGGAAGATCGGGGAGCTCCCCGGCGGAAGGCGCGTCACGGACTGCTGTTTCGTGGGCGACCGGCTTGTGACGGCAGAGGGAGTCGACGGCTGGGCGGTGTACGCGCTTGACGGCGGACCGGCCGCGTTCCGCGAAGTCGCGCGGCGGGCATCCGGACGGAAGGTCGCTTTCTGGTGCTGGAGCGCAGGCTCGGACAGAGTCGTGCTCTCTACGAGAACAGGTCCGTATGAAGTCGTGGATCTTCGTGGTTTCCAATTAGGCAAGCCGCTCTGCAAAATGAATGTCGCCGCATGCCAATGGAACAAGTATCTGCCCGATGGACTCGTCGGCAACCGCCTTCCCGCGCTGTGTCCGTTCCGAGGACTGGACTGGTTCGACTTTTCTCGCGAAACGCCGACTGCGGTCCCGTGTACGGGGAACGAACAGCAGCCCGTTGGAGATCAGGACAGCGGAGTTTGCGTGTTCGGAGAGCGGTATCTCTACACGGCGCGCGGGAAATATCAGCTGGTCGGACCGGACGGTTCCCGCTCGGAGTTCCGCGACCTGCCGTCGGACGGACAGGGAGTGCGCTATTCGGGAATTCCGCGCTCGGACGGAAGGCTTGTCGCGGTGACAAGCCGCCACAGACGCACTGTCGCCGTATATGATTTTGCGGTGCCCGGCAAACCCGTTCTGCTCCGCGCATACACATTGTCCGGCAATCCCGACCTTGCGGCGTTCTGGCATGGACGCGCCGTTGTTCCCGCAGGCCACCAGGGGCTTCTTCTCGAAAGGTTGCCGTAACAGGAGTTTCAGTAAAATACACAATGAAAACAGGAGGAAATGATATGACCACATCAATCCGACAGAGGTTGGCATCAGGAGTCAGAGCGCTCCTTGGCGCCGCGACATGGTGCATGGTCCCCGCGATCGGCATGTTGCCCGGACGAGCGGCTGGCGAGGTGACCGGGTACTATATCGGCAACAGCGCCCACAAGTTGGGCGAGATAAACAACTGGAAGGACGGAATCCGTCCAGGCCGTTTCATCGACGGCGGTGTCACGAACGGAACGTACGGCGGAACGATGATATTCGACGACAATGCGACTGGATGGGGTGTGAATCTCTATACGCACAACCCAGCCATGGTCTCGGTGTCGAACATGGTGTTCAGGGGCGCGTCCGAGAAAGCGTTCTTGATACCGGACGGTATGACCGTGTGGCTGGAACCAGGCGGAAGACTTGAAATCGAGGCGGACAGCGGGAAGACGCTCTCGTTTGGAGCAGGCACTAAATTGATGATAACCGATGTGTCGTCAGCCGGGCAGTATATCGACATCGTCAACAATTCGAAGGAGAATCCGCTTCTGCTAGGTTCGTTCGGCAATGAGCAGACTGAAGATAGCCAGCTCTATCCTGAGTTCCGTTTTTCTGGAGAAGGCGACATTGTCCTGCATACAGGCAGTTGGACGCCTAACGGGTTCAACCCTCTTACGACCGGCGGCAGTATACCCGTATTTGTGTTTAACCAAACCGGCACATTCAAGCACGAGGGACTGGATGATACGTACGCTGATGCTCTGATAGTCCCGGCTTCGGATACGTCGCGCCGGATCGAACTTAATACGCATGGCTTTCGCCTACGCAGGATGCAGAGCAGCGGCGATGCGATTCAGATAGGCGCGGATACTGTGATTACCGGCGCGGCGGGGTTGGACTTCGGCTATAGCGACTGGGATTATTGCCGCGTCAGCGTAGCAGAGGGTAAGTTCCTGACACTTGATGTCGGTAAGTTGACTACATCATATAAAGACGGCTCGTGGAAGGGTATCTGGTTTGTCGGCAATGGCACGACAATTCTGACATCGTCGGTGACGAACACCTCTGAATGCACTTACATTGAAAACTATGCAACCGTCAAGTCGCCCATCGTAGGCGCTGCGAATTCCGAAATCTCGCCGATGGGCAGAGGGCCGTGCGTTTCCGTGGCGAACGGCGGTCGTTTCGTCTATACGGGATCGGGAGAAACCACCGACCGCGGCATCCAGATACGCTATGCTTCGGACGGATATCTTGAGCAGGGCGGCACGGGTCCGCTCGTCATGTCGGGCAACTGCGTGATTTCGTCCGACTCTGGCACTTCGACTCTGTATCTTGTCAACGACACGGAAAGCGAAGGGACGTATTCCGGACTCCTTGCAGACAACGGCTCCGGCAAGTTGGCGATACGCAAGACCGGAAGCGGACTTTGGCGCATCGACTGTCCGGCTACCTATACTGGCGCGACAACGGTGAACGCAGGCACTCTTGCGCTCGGTCCTTCAGGGTCTATTGCGAGCTCTGCGTTGACGCTCAACGGCGGAACTCTCCGCATAGAAAATGCAGCCGCTTCATTCAATTCATTGACGCTTGCGGCGAACACGGAGAACGGACTTTCCGTCGCTGATGGAGTTTCGTACACGCTTCCCGCATTCACCGTAAACAGTGGCTCGACTCTTGACATATCACTTGGAACGGGTGCCGAACTGACGGTGACCGGCATAGCCGACGGCAAGACGCCTTCGTGGCTCACAGTCGGCGGCGCGACCGGCATGATTGTCGGCGGCAAAGTCAAGTCCGTGGGCAATTTTACCGTCAATATCGATGCGAAGGGCGGCGTCATTCCGAACGATTCCACGGCGATCGTTGGCATCACGAGCGCGGTTGGTTCGGGGACGCACGTCTCCCTTGAAAAGTCGACAACAACCGTTGGCGTTGTCAACCAGAGCCAGGGCCAGGATGCCGAGATATCGCTCAAGTACGGCGAGACGCTGAATGTTTCGGAGATTGTGGTCTCCGAAGATGCCGGAGACTTGGCGGTTGATTCCGCCGGATCGGCGACGATTTCAGGCCCCGATTCCACCCCGGTATGTTTAAACCCGGCGGAAGGAACCGTCCTCGCGCTTTCGGGCAGTCTCGATATCGCGTCGGCGGAAATCAAGGGCTCCGGAACCGTGCAACTGGGTGCCGATGTCGACATCGGCTCTTTGACGACGTCGGGATCGCCCGCTCTTGCGGTGCCGTCATCGACGTATGTGCATCTTGATTCGTGGAATGTCTCGAATGCCGTTGCAAAATTCACCGGCCCCGGAGCGCTTTCCGCCGACAGCCTCACGTTGGGCGGCGAGGAGACTGCGGACTCCGGCCTTGTCATATCTGGTGGAACGGTGACAAACAGCACGGGCGTATTCAAGAAAGGGTCTGGGTATTTGCGACTTGAGGGCGGAACTTTTGTCGAAACGGGGACGGGTAATGATGCTGCATGGGGGTTTAACCCGAGTCAGGTCACATTCGAGCAGACAGGTGGTGTATACTGCCACGAAGGTGAATTCGTGCTCGGCAGATGGGATGCGCAATTGAGCCTTTACCTGTCGGGCGGACAGTTTACAATCAACGGCGCGTGCCAGTTTCCGACATGGGGGGCGGGCTGCAACAGCTATACGGTCGACGGGAACAGACTCAACTATGTCCTCACGGTCGATGGCGAGAGCGCGTTCAAGGCAAACATAGTATATATGGGCCGCATCAGTAAAGGCCATTCCAGCAGTGCAAACGAATGGGCCAACCCTGCCATGCTCAACTTCAACGGCGGCACATCTACGGTATGGCAGATTGTCCGCGATACAAACTATAAGCGCTCGGATAGTGCTTCTTCGCGCGCCTTTGTCAATTTCAACGGAGGAACGCTGAAGACCACCAATGTGGGCGGTGCGTTCGGGTCTGGCAGTGAGGCGATCGACCGCGTAACTGTTTTTGCCGGCGGCGCAACTCTCGACACGGATGGCAGGAACATCGCCTCCGACATGCCGATTTCCGCGCCAAACGGAAAGGGCGCAGTGTCCGTACCCGTTCCTGCGGAAGTCCTGTCCAAGACGTTTGCCGCGCCTCCGACTGTGGCGATTATCGGCGACGGCGAGGGCGCGTCGGCGCGCGTTCTCTTCAATCCGGCGACAGGCAAGGTGACTGGCGTCCAGGTGCTGTCTCCCGGATGGGGATATACGAGCGCCAAGGCGCGGTTCAACCACGGTGGCTATACGTGCATCGGTGAATCCATTGTTGAGCTTGGTGATGTCGAGTGCGGACAGCTCGTAAAGGCAGGCACGGGCAGCTACACCTTCAACGCGGAGAACTCCGTGACAAAGCTGAAGGTTGCGGGCGGCAGCGTCAAGAGCGGCGTCGACAACGCCTTCCCTGCGGCGACGGCTCTGACGCTCGACGGCGGAAACTACGACATGAACGGACACAGCCAGACGTTCGGAAGCGTCAGCTTCGGTGCGTCCGGCGGAACAATCCTGAACGGTACGGCTGCGGCAGGCAATCTTGTCTGCGACTTTGCGGCAGCGCTTGCGGGAAATCCCGGCGTGGCCGACCTGTCAAACGTTTCGTTTGCGGCAGATGCGAAGACGCTGATTCCAGGATATGATCCTGATGCGCTGGAGTCTCTTGAGAGCGTATTGCTTTTGCGATTCGCTTCCGGCGCTGTTCCGGCATCGGTGCCGGAGCTGGACGACTCGGTTGAACTTCCGAAAGGCTGGGTGCTGCGGATGACGCAGGCAGGTCTCAAACTGAGCCGTCAGAACGGACTGGTTCTGACATTCAGATAACAGGTGCGCAATGAAGATTGTTTTATCGGCAGCCGCTGTCGCCAGTATTGCATCGTCGGCGATGGCAGGCGGTAATCTGCTGATATGCGAAACGGATTTCGAGACGACGGCGGAAGGCTGGTACGGCTGGAATCCGGACGTTCCCGTGCCAGCGCGTGTTCAGGACGGCGGTATCGGGAATTGGGCGCTCGAGGTGCGCGGGCGCGATGCCGTCCGCACACCGTTCATCTGGGATGCGCTCAAGCCCGAGACTGACTACACCGTTTCGTTCGACGCCAAGGGCGACGGGGGTGCGCTGGCGATATGTCTCGTAACGGCCGACTGGAAGTGGCTCGGGAGACGGAGTTTCGAACTGAATCCGAAATGGCGTCGGTTGAGCCATACTTTCCGTACTGGAAAGAAAGGCGACTTCGGACGCGCGTTCTGTCTTGAGGTCAAGCATTCTGGCACGGGCGAATGGCTTCGCCTTGACGGAGTCAAAATCGAAGAGGGAAGTGCGGCGACACCGTACGAGCCGTGCGCCATCCAGTTCTCGGCGGCGCTCGAGGAGCCGGGCGAGATACATTTCACTTCGGACGGTCTGCCCGTAATGAAGGTGAGGGCTGCGGGAGTGGAAGTTTCCGGGTCGCACGAATCGCTCGTAGCCGAGGTTGTGAACGAGAGTGGCGACGTCATGGCGGTAAAGCCGCTTGCCAGCGGGCAGGCGTCGTTGGTTATGCCTGGTGCCGCGGATTCCGGGTATTATCCGTGGAAGACGCGGCTGCGGACGTCCGGCGGAACGGTTCTGGCGAGCCGCGAGACGCCTTTTGTCGTGACGCGGCGTTTCGGCGGAAACGAGTTCTTTGGTGTCCAGATATGTGCAGGAGTGCCCCTCGAAGCCCTGCGGAGGGTCGGTTTCCGCTGGACTAGGACGAACACGAAGTTCTGGAGATGGGATGAACAGGACGGTCCGCGTCCGTTCTCCGGAAAGGCGGAAGAAGTGGAGCCGGGACGTCCCGACCGTCTGCACAGGCTGGCTACTGCGTGGGGGCATTATGCTCCAAAGTGGGCGCTCGGTCCAGGACGTACAATGTGGACGGATGACGTCAACAACGCGACAAACTATCTGGCGAATCTTGTGCATGCGACAACAAACACCGTCGATCAGTATGAGGTTATCAACGAGCCTGACCTGGTGCTCCCTCGCGAGAAGGGGGTGTCCCTTTACGAAGCGTGCGATTACCTTGCGCGGGCGGTTGAGTTGACGTCGAAGTATATTCGTCCGACAGGAAAGCCAGTTGTAGTTGATGTCTCCGGGACGCGAGAGGGCAACGTATTTGTCGAGCATGTCCTTTCAAGAATTCCGTCGTCGGTCGACATGATTGCCGCCCACCCCTATTCCTGGCCGAGAGAGCTTTCCGAAGACGGGCGTGCCGTGTCGGATCCGGAGACAGGCGGATTTATGAGCGATCTGGAAACCAAGACAGCGCTGCTCAGGAAGTACGGCAAAAGCAGAATGTCGATAGGGGAGCTTGGATGGGCGCTGGACATGGACGCGCCGTACGAATCTGCCAGCGCGAAGAAATTTGGCTGGTATCTATCGCGCATGCACCTGCTTGCCCGTACATACCCCGCTATAGAATACCTCATTTGGTATGCGCTTGCGAATGCGCCTGAGAACGGCACCTTCGACTACGGTCTCTGGCGGTCGAATCCGGCGGACGGCTCGCGCCCGCTTCCTGCCGTCGCGGCGGCATGCGAGGCTGCGCGACGGCTGCCTGCGCCTGGCGGCGGAAATGTAAAGATGCTTGAAAAGGATGGCGTCTATCTGTTGTCTTGGAAGTACGCCGATGTCGTGAACTATGCCTACTGGACGGACGAGCCGATAGCGGAGTCGCTCGGTATGCTGGACGCGCCGCCGCGTTCGGCGTTCGGATATGACGGAAGGCGTCTTGATGTTTCAAAGCTCACGCTGTCAGGAGAGCCGGTATATCTGGAAGTCGAACCTGCGCAGGCTGCGGCGTTCGAAGCGACATTCCGCAGTGCCGCAGCCCGGGCCTACGCCCGCCGTCCGCCGCTGTCCCGCGAGGATGTGCGCGTACGCCGTTTTGCCGGCGACTGGAAGACTTATGACTTCGCGGCGGATGCGGCAAGCTTCACGCTCGGTGGCAAACGCACGGATGTTCAGCCGCCGGATCCGACAGTCCAGTGGTCGGGTGCGGACGACCTTTCGGGCCGGTTCCTCCTTGGATGGGACGATGAGAACTTCTACTATTTCGCCGCAGTGTGCGATGATACCCACTGCGTGCCGAAGAAAGACTACGAGTGCTACATGAACGACGTCATCCAGCTTGCGTTCGATCCGAAGGACAACGCGAAGAAGAACGCCGGCTATCTTTCCGACGACTGCGAGTTCGGACTGTGCGAAGGGCAGCCGTTGTTCGCATGGGTGCGGCCGGGCACTACAAACGCCGGTTATGTCGACGGCGATTTCTGCCGGATTGTCCGAAAGGATGTCGTTACGGAATATCGTGCGGCAATTCCATGGAAACTGATGGGTCTCGAGTGCGCGCCTAAGTCGTTCGGCTTCGCTTTCGCCGTCTGCGACAACGACGACAACGCCAGGGCGCGCTACTGGCTGGCTTTCGGAAACGGAATCGCCGACGGCAAGCGTCCGGCCAGGTTCAAACGGGCGCTGCCGGTGAATGACAAGGAGGCAAAATGATGGCTGGGATGTCTATGCGCAGCTCAATCATCTTCAGTTCGTGTACATGGAAGACCATGCCGAAGTAGCGCCCGGCGTATGGAAGACGTCATACGCAAACGGCGAGTCTGTCGTTGTCAACTACGGCGACCGTCCGGCCATAGTGGACGGCGTCGAAGTGCCGGCCGGAGGATGGAGGCTTATTCACCGCCGGTGACGGAGCGGACGCTGTCTTGCACCTCAAAAGGGCGGAAGATTACGCCTTCCGCGCGGCTGGCCGCGCTATGCCTGTAAACGACATCTCCGCGCTCTCGGCTCTCGCTTCGCTCGGCTTGGTCGCTTCCCCATGGGTCGCGCCCACCCTCAAGGGGGCGGTTACGCACCTCCGCGTGATACATCCCAGCACCCAGACGGACGCGATGAAGCGCGTCCCTCCACCTCATTTGTAATTTCTGGCGGAGAAGTTAGTCTATTGCGCGTTTGGGCGGAGTTTGGTATAATTTACATACAACCGGCGGGGAACGGACCCTTGCCGAACGACAAGGAGGCAGCACATGAAGACAAAACTGATGGCGGTTGTCGCCGCTGCTGCGGCGATGCTTACGGGTGCTCTGCGCGCCGATCTTACCGTATACACCGAGAAGGTGGACGGCTGGACATGGACGTACACGATCGCGGAGGGCAAGGCGCAAGACGTTGTTGGGCAATTCACGTCCACCAAGTATGCCGCGCCCGGGCCGAATCTCGTCATCCCTGCGAAACTCGGCGGTAAGGCGGTCGCCTCGCTTGGCGTATACGCGCTTCAGGGCTATGACTTCACGGCGGTGACGATCCCGTCCACCGTGACGTACATCGGCTATCGCGCATTCGGCTTCTGCTCCAATCTCAAGAGCGTGAAGCTGCCCGATTCCGTGAAGAACGTCGCGTATCATGCGTTCGAGGGCTGCACGGGTCTGCAGTGCGTCGACTTCGGCAAGAACGTCTCGTTCATCGGCGTACAGGCGTTCGAGGGTTGCAGTTCGCTCAAGGCGCTTGTGTTCAGGGGCGCCAAGGAGCCGACGGTCGATATAGACCAGCACATCGGCGCCCCCAACTCCTTTGGCGGCGTCTCGAAAGAAAACTGCTTTGTCTATGTTCCCGCCGCGGCGAAGGGCTGGCAGGGCGGCACGTGGCAGGGGATGCCGCTCGTCCGCGGCGACTGCATGGTGTATGTGAAGGCGGACGCTTACGAAGACTGCGGCACCCTCGGCACCGTTTCCGGCGGCGGAATATTCGCCGTGGGCAAGAAGATCACGCTTAAGGCGACGCCGAACAAGGGCTGTCTGTGCGGCGGATGGCTTGACCAGGCGACAGGAGTCTATTACGGACACTCTGCAACGCTTTCCTACGTTGTGACCGGGGCCGACACCGACTTCCGCACGGGATTTGCAGAGCCGAAGGACGACTATCTCAACGTGAGTTCGCCCTATGCGCAGTACGATGCAGACGACGACGGCACGGTCTACGTGCCGGTTGGCGTCAGTTCCCTGTCCGAGCCGAAGGTCACGGTCAAGGGGCTCCCGTCGGGCGTAAAATTCGACGCGGCGAAGATGGTGCTGACCGGCAAGGCCTCGAAGCCCGGCGTATACCCCGTCTCCGTCTCGGCGACGAACAAATCGATAAAGGAACCGCAGACTGTGCAATTCGATCTCTGCGTCCCGAACTTCAAAGACGAATTGATAGAACTTGATGACATGTACGGCTGGTGCCTTCCGGGCGCCGTGTACGTGGAAACCATCGACAAGGCCGCTGGGTGCAAAGTCGCGGGTCTCCCGTCCGGACTGAAGTGGACGGACAAGGCGATCGTCGACAAGAACCTCGGCCCAGTGCCCGCGAACTCCATCTACGGCGCGCCGGCGAAGCCTGGATACTACACCGTTTTCTTCACGAAGACGGACGACAGCAAGGTGAAGCACACGGCGACCGCGACGTTCTTCGTGCTGCCGTTCAAAAAGCTGGAGGTCGAGATGGTCGGCAATTCCGGCAAGGACAAGGTTACGGGCGCCGGTGAATACGCCGTGGGCAAGAAGGCGACCCTCAAGGCGACTGCCGACAAGGGCAAGGTCTTCGGCGGCTGGTACTACGACAAAGCGTGCACCTTGCTCATCGACCATTCGGCCAGTCTTCCGTTTGAGATGCCGGAGGTTGGCGAAGTGAAGCTCTACGCGAAGTTCCTGGAGGCCGCGGACGACGCGAACCCGGCCAATGTCAAGGCCACGTTGTCCACGACAGACGGTGAAATCGTGCTCTCGCACAACGCGGAGGATCCTGTCGCGATCGTCCACTGCGGCGTCTATGTCTCGTGGCAGATTTCGGCGGAGGCGCTCTCGGCTGCGGCGGTCAAGGTGTCGGGCCTGCCCGCCGGCCTCAAGTTCACCGCGAAGGACATAATGAAGAAAGGTTCGAAGACCGAGGTCGAGGTTCCCGCGAACTCCATTTACGGCGTGCCGACAAAGGCCGGCCCGTACGTAGTGAAGATTACGGTGACGACGGCAGGGAAGAACTCGTTCAACTATGCCGTATACGGCGACATCAACCCGCTCGACGCCTGGGCTGCCGGGCGGTTCGAAGGCTCCGGCGGCGCGAAATTATTCCAGGGCCCCGTCTCGCTGACAGTTGCGGCGAACGGCAAGATCAGCGGCAGGTTCTCCTCCGTAAACGGCGCCGTGTGGACGCTCTCCGCGCCGCATTTCTACGCTTGCGACAGCGACGATGGCGAGTACCATGCGTCCGTCACCTGCAAGAGCGGGAATACCGAGTGGCTGCAAGAGCTGACGATCGGCGAACCCGCAAATCCGATTGGCGATGTCGTCGTCAAGATGGACGGAGACCTCGACAAGATGGAGCTCTACCAGACATTCTGGAAGGACGAGGCGTGGAAGGCCGGCGGCAAGGCGATCGACAAGGCGGTCTTCGAATACGGCGAGGGAGACTACTCGAACGAGAGAATCTTTACGTTCACGTTCAAGGCCGACGGCTCGGTGAAGACCAAGGGTGTGTTCAGGAACAGCTCCGGGTGGTCTTACACCGCCACCGGCTCCTCGACGCTGGTGCCGCTGGCGATGCCGGACGGGGACGGCTCGTTCCCTGCATTCGTCAACGTGTACTTCCCGCCAAACGGGAAAAAGGACTTCAACAGCGGCTATTTCGAAACGGTGAATCTCTACTGGGACGGGACGACAAAGGAATTCAACTTCAACTGAGGCGTCCTGCGCAGTGTGTTGAGCCGGGTTCTCCTTCTCCGCCGGGAAGCGCACCTTCGCAGAGGAATTGGAGGAGGGACGTCCGCCTGCGTGAACAGGCCGGCGACGATTTAACCGCAACCCGAAAGCAACGGAACAATGGAAAAGGGACTGTCGACAGATGAATTGGAAGAAGCGAGAGTTCCATTCATCGTTGCCGTCACAAAACGTGAAGGCGTTTCGCTTTTCGCGTCCAAGGGAGATTATAAAGATGAAAATGGCAATGTCGTCGCAGACGTACCAGATCGATACGGTTGTCGATGCGTTGCCCGCGTGGGCGCAGGGGACGTTCGCGGGCGGGGCGACTGGGGGAACGGCCGTCTCGGCCGTTCAGAACGGGCGGGACGCCACCCCTGCTAGGGCATCGCCTTCGGCGACTCGCTACGCTCGGGGGATACGTTCCCCCAGTGGGGTTGTTTCGCTTACCATCGCGGCAAACGGCAAGATCAGCGGCAAGGCGTTGGGCGACGGCAAGACGTGGACGCTGAGCGCGCCGTGGTTCGACGAAGCGCGGCTCCTCGACGACTATCCGCTTGAAGAAATCTTCGGCTGGGGGATACGGGGACGGCTCGCCCCGCCTGGATCCGGAATCCGGAAGTCCGAAGTCGGAAGTCTTGCCTTCCACGCGACGGTCATCAGCAAGTCCGGCAAGGAAGTCGCCACCAACGCGGTGACGGTGGCCGCAGACGCGGCGCGGCCGGAGTCCGCGCCCTGCCAGTGCGGCGTGGCGACGGGAACCTCTCGACTTTTCAACCTTTCAACTCTTCAACTGCCGTGAGGTAGTGCAGCCCGGCCGAGGCTGGCGAAAGACCTAGTTATTTATCTTGACATACCCTACGGGGGTATGGTATAATATCCCGCCGATGGGACATTGAAAGGGCAATAGATGAAAAAATGCATTGAAGACATCACGTCGCTCCAGTTGAGGCTCAAGAAGATCATCGGCCAGCTGTCCGGCGTCCAGAAGATGCTCGCGGAGGACACTCCGTGCGAGGACATCCTTACGCAGCTGAACGCGGCGAACGGGGCGCTCCACCGCCTGTCGTTCATCGTCCTCGACGGACATCTCCGCCACTGCGTGCGCGAGGGGATAGAAAAGGGGAACGCCGACGAGACGATAGAATCGTTCGCCGAGGCTCTTGAAAGTTTTTCGAAGATGGCGTGACGGGGAAATCCTGAAATGAAAGAAATATTGATCGCGTTCGTCCGCGTATTCGCCATGATGGCGCCGTGGCTTGTATTCGGTTTTCTGATGGCGGGGATAATTGCGGTATGGATTCCGAAAACCTGGGTCAACCGCATGATGGGGGGAAGTTCTGGTTTGCGCGGCATTCTCCGCGCCGTGGCGATCGGCGTGCCGCTTCCGATATGCTCGTGCGGCGTTCTGCCGATCGCTGCGGGATTGCGCAAGCACGGCGCGGGGAAGGGTCCGACCGCCGCGCTTCTCATCTCCACGCCGCAGACGGGCGTGGATTCCATCCTCGCCACGTACGCGCTGCTCGGTCCGGTCTTTGCGGTGGCGCGTCCCGTCGCCGCCGCGCTTACGGGCGTCGTCGGCGGGGCGGTGGTTTCGGCCGTCGGGGGTGAAGACGCGTCGACAGTTGAGTCGGAGGATTCCGCCGCCGGTTCGCGCGGGTTGAAAGCGATTTTATGGCAGGCGTACAGGCGGCTTCTCGGTTCGGTCGCGAAACCGCTTGCTGTCGGGCTTGCGGTTTCGGCGCTCGTCACGGTGCTCGTGCCCGACAACTTCTTCGCGGACGCGTTCAGCGGCAGCGACTGGATCGCCATGCCGGTCATGGCGCTTGTCGGCTTCCCCATGTACGTCTGCTCGACGGCGTCCATTCCGATAGCCGCGTCGCTCGTCGCCAAGGGCGTCTCGCCCGGGGCGGCGTTCGTGTTCCTGACGGTCGGGCCCGCCATGAACGCGATGTCCCTCGCGACCGTCGCCTCGCTTTTAGGGCGCAAGGCCGCCGCCGCGTACGTCGCAACGATAATGATCGGCGCGATTCTGTGCGGCATCGCGATAAACCTTGTCCCGGATGCGCTGCCCGTTTCGTCCGCTATCTCAACCGCGCGCCATCCGCTTTCCGCCGTCCACTGGACGTGCGCCGCGTTCCTCGCCGCCATGGTGGCCTGCAATCTGGTCCGCCCGGTGGGGATGGGACATCACAAGCGCGGCTGATGCGAACCTCCTGGGCGAGATTCTTTTCTCGCATTGTGCCGGGATTTATGATATAATCCCAATTGCATAGGCAACTTTCAAAAACCAGGAGGAATATGAGCAAGCCCGAATATGAAGTCTGCGACTTCGGAACTACGAAGTACGGAGAGAAGGCAAGGAAATTCACTTTGAAGGGCGCGGGCGGCGTCGTTCTCGAAGTCAGCGACTACGGCGGAAAGGTCGTGCGCCTGTTCACGCCGGACCGCGAAGGCCGCATGAAGGACGTCGTCGTGGGATTCGATTCCCCCGCCGGATGGGACAACGGCGATGCGTACTGGGGGTGCATCATCGGCCGCTACGGCAACAGAATCGGGGCGGGGAAATTCACCCTTGACGGAGTCGAATACAAACTTCCCGCCCTCAACAACGCGCCGGGCGGAATCGGCTGCAATCTGCACGGCGGCGCGCGCGGATGGAACGCGTACGTCTGGGGCGCGGAACCGTTTGTGAAGGGCGACGACGTCGGCGTCGTGTTCACCCACGTCTCGCCGGACGGCGACGAGGGGTTCCCCGGGAAGGTCGAAGTCAAGGTCGTCTACACGCTTACCAGGGACAACGTCTGGCGCGTCGAGTATTCGGCGACGACCGACAAGGCCACGCCGCTTAACATGACGCAGCACGTCTACTTCAACTTCAAGGGCGAGTCCGGAGGGACGATCGAAGACCACATCATGACGATCGCCGCGTCTTCCGTCACGCCGACCGACAAAGGCCAGATCCCGACGGGCGAGATCGCGCCGGTCGACGGCACCCCGTTCGATTTCCGCAAGGGGATGCGCATAGGCGAGCGCATAAACGAGCCCGACCCCCAGCTCGAAATCGGCAAGGGCTACGACCACAACTGGGTGCTCGACGAGGGTATCATGGCCGGCGGCAAAGGCGGGCTCGTGCACGCCGCGACTCTCGCGTGTCCGCTCAACGGCAGGAAGGTGGACGTCTACACGACCGAACCGTGCCTGCAGGTCTACACCGCCAACTGGGCGACGTACGACCAGACCGCGAAAGGGGGCGAACACCTGTCGTTCCGCTGCGGCGTGGCGCTGGAGACGCAGCACGCGCCCGACTCGCCGAACAAGCCTGACTGGCCGACGACCATCGTCCGTCCCGGCGAAAAATACTCGACCGTCACGGAATTCAGGTTTTCGGCGGAGTGACGCCGCGTATTCTTTGTCTTGTCTAACTTGATTTTTTATGGGATAATATTCTGAAACATCGAAAAATTCGAGGAATATCGCCCCGTACAGTTTCCAAACCAACAACCGAGGATAACAACAATGAGCAAAACCCTAGAGACGATGACGCCGGAGCTGCGTTCGTTCATCGAGGACTGGAAGGCCAAACCCGGCAACCTGATCATGGTGCTGCACCGGGTGCAGCAGACTTACGGCTACATCCCGCGCGAAATCGCCGTCGAGACCGGCCGGCTGCTGGACGTACCGCTGGCCAAGATATACGGTGTGATCACGTTCTACAATTTCTTCCGTCTGCAGAAGGCCGGCAAGTACAACATCCAGGTGTGTCTCGGCACGGCCTGCTACCTCAGGGGCGGCGACGACATCATCAAGGAATTCGAGCGTCAGCTCGGCGTCGGTCTGAACGCCACGTCCTCGGACGGGATGTTTTCCGTCGAGGCGGTCCGCTGCCTGGGGTGCTGCGGCCTCGCGCCGGTGGCGGTCGTAAACGGCGAAGTCCACGGCAAGCTGTCCGCCAAGGACGTGACCGGCATCATCGAACAGTACCGCCAGCGCGGCTAGGCAATTTCATACAAATCCAAGGAGATCGAAAAATGGCGAAACTCACGCTTGAAGACCTGCGCAGGATGCGCGGGGAGAAACAGAAGGCCATGGAGATGCGCGAATCCTCCAACAAGGATGTGCAGGTCGTGGTGGGAATGGGCACGTGCGGCATAGCGGCGGGCGCGAAAGACACTTTCACGGCGCTCGTCTCCGCAATTGACGAGAAGGGGCTTACAAACGTCCTCATCCGCCAGACCGGCTGCATGGGCATGTGCCACAGCGAGCCGACCGTGGAGGTCGTGGTCCCCGGCATGCCCGCCGTCATATACGGACACGTCGACGCGGCGACTGCCAGGGAAATCGTCGAAAAGCACATCGTCGGATGCGAGCTTATCGAGGGCAAGATCCTCGACAGGCCTTCCATCGACATCATCAAGAACGGCTGAAGCCGGTATCAACCGTAACACCGGTTTAACAGGAGTTTACGAAAATGGCATACGAATCTTACGTATTGGTTTGCGGCGGCACCGCCTGCTGTTCCGGCGGCGGCACCGATGTCGTTGAAGCGTTCAAGAAAGAGCTTGACGCCCAGGGTCTGTCCGGCAAGGTCCAGGTGGTTGTGACTGGATGTCTCGGTTTCTGCGAACAGGGACCGATTGTCAAGATACTCCCCCAGGGGACGTTCTACGTCCAGGTGCATGAAGAGGACGTCAAGGAGATCGTCGCCGAGCACCTCGTCAAGGGGCGCGTCGTGCAGCGTCTGTGCTACGACCCCGAGCAGGCGAAGAAGCTCGTCGCGGAGGCGAACATTCCGTTCTACCAGAAGCAGTACCGCATCGTTCTCAGGAACTGCGGCGTGATCGACCCCGAGAAGATCGAGGACTACATCGCCCGCGACGGCTACAAGGCCATTGAAAAGGTCCTCTTCGAGATGACGCCCGAGCAGGTCGTCGAAGAGATGCTCAAGTCGGGCCTCCGCGGACGCGGCGGCGCGGGCTTCCCGACGGGAATGAAGTGGAAGTTCGCCCAGCAGCAGCCCAAGGGCCAGAAGTACATGGTCTGCAACGCCGACGAAGGCGACCCGGGCGCGTACATGGACCGTTCGACCCTTGAAGGCGATCCCCATTCGATTCTCGAGGCCATGACGATCGCCGGCTACGCGATCGGAGCGTCCAAGGGCTTCATCTACATCCGCGCGGAGTATCCCCTCGCGATCCACCGCCTCGAAGTGGCGATCGGGCAGGCCCGCGACCTCGGACTTCTCGGCGACGACATTCTCGGCAGCGGTTTCTCGTTCGATATCGAGCTGAGGTTCGGCGCCGGCGCGTTCGTCTGCGGCGAAGAGACGGCTCTTCTGCAGTCCATCGAAGGCAACCGCGGCATGCCCAAGCCCCGTCCGCCGTTCCCGGCCGTCAAGGGCCTCTGGGGACGTCCCACGGTCATCAACAACGTCGAAACGCTCGCCAACATCCCCGTCATCATCAACAAGGGCGCGGACTGGTTCTCGAAGATCGGCACCGCGACGTCCAAGGGCACGAAGGTGTTCGCGCTCACCGGCAAGGTCAACAACTCCGGCCTTATCGAAGTTCCCATGGGCACGACCCTCAGGGAGATCATCTTCGACATCGGCGGCGGCATCCGCGGCGGACACCAGTTCAAGGCGGCCCAGACCGGCGGACCTTCCGGCGGCATCATCCCGCCGCAGTTCCTCGACACGCCCATCGACTACGAAAACCTCGCCAAGATCGGCTCTATCATGGGTTCGGGCGGCCTCATCGTCATGGACGAGACCGACTGCGTCGTCGATATCGCGAAGTTCTACCTCGACTTCACCGTCGACGAGAGCTGCGGAAAGTGCGCTCCGTGCCGCATCGGCGGCAGGAAGCTCTTGAACTACCTCAAGAAGATCACGGACGGACGCGGCACCGAGGACGACATCGTCCAGATGCAGAACATATCCGACGCGATGTGCAAGGCGTCGCTCTGCGGTCTCGGACAGACCGCCTCCAACCCCGTCAGGTCCACGCTGAGGTACTTCATGGACGAGTACATGGAGCACATCAAGGACAAGAAGTGCCGCGCGGGCAAGTGCTCGAAGCTCATCCAGTACAAGATCGACCCGGCGAAGTGCAAAGGCTGCACGCTCTGCGCGCGCAAGTGCCCCGCCGGCGCGATATCGGGCACGGTCAAGAACCCGCATGTCATAGACCAGTCGAAGTGCATCAAGTGCGGCCAGTGCGAACTGAACTGCAAGTTCGGCGCGATCAGCCACGGCTGAAAGTTGAAAAGTTGAAAAGTTGAAAAGTTGAAAAGTTGAAGGTTTAATAACATGGAAACTCCTGAACTTATCACCCTTGAGATCAATGGCAAGTCCGTGACCGTCCCGAAGGGAACGACGATTCTAAACGCGGCCAAAGCCGCGCACATAAAAATCCCGACGCTCTGCTACCATCCCGACCTCAAGGCCGGCGCGAGCTGCGGAATATGCGTGGTCAGGCAGCTCGTGCCCAGCCGCACGGAGCAGGGCAAGTGGGTTCCGTCCCCGAAACTGCTCAGGGCGTGCTGCACGGAGGCGACCGCCGGAATGAAGATTCTGACGCACGATCCCGACATCGTGCAGGTCCGCAAGACGGTTCTCGAGCTGATCCTCGCGAACCATCCTTCCGACTGTCTGCAGTGCCCCAGGTCCGGTTCGTGCGAACTCCAGGCCATCGCCGCCGATTTCGGCATCAGGGAGATTCCGTTCCCGAAAGAGGTCATCCACCGCGACGTCGACAAATCGACTCCCTCGATCGTCCTCAACCCCGACAAGTGCATCAAGTGCGGCAGGTGCGCGGAAGTGTGCCAGCAGATGCAGAACGTCTGGGCGCTCGAATTCATCGGAAGAGGCGAGAAGACGGTCATGGCCCCCGCGGCCGGCGTCCCGCTTGCCGAGTCCCCGTGCATCAAGTGCGGACAGTGCTCCGCGCACTGCCCCGTCGGCGCGATATACGAGAACGACGAGACGGCGAAGGTCTGGGCTGCTTTGCGCGACCCGGAGCTGACCTGCCTCGTGCAGATCGCCCCCGCCGTCCGCGTCGCCCTCGGCGAAGCGTTCGGAATGGAGCCCGGCGCGCTCACGACGGGCAAGATATACGCTGCTCTGCGCATGATCGGATTCGACAAGGTGTTCGACACGAACTTCTCCGCCGACGTCACGATCATGGAGGAGGGGACCGAATTCATCAAGCGCTTCACGGGAGGCGGCACGCTTCCTCTTCTCACGTCCTGCTGCCCTGCGTGGACAGACTGGATGGAGAAGTATGCGCCGGATTTCTCCGAGAACTTCTCCACGGCCAAGTCCCCGCAGCAGATGCTTTCGGCTCTCGCCAAGAGCTACTGGGCGGAAAAGAACGGAATCGACCACACCAAGATCCACGTCACTTCGATCATGCCCTGCACGGCCAAGAAGTACGAGATCAGCCGCGACGAGAACATGTCCGCAACCGGAACGCAGGATACGGACGTCGTGCTCACCACGCGAGAACTCGCGCGCATGATCAAGGCCGCCGGCATCGATTTCAACGACCTGCCCGAAGAGAAGGCCGACGATCTGCTCGGCGCGTACACCGGCGCCGGCACGATCTTCGGCGTGACGGGCGGCGTCATGGAAGCGGCGCTCCGTACGGCGTACTGCCTTATCACCGGCGAGGCGCAGCCGCCCTCGATCGACTTCAAGGAGGTCCGCGGCATGGAAGGCGTCAAGACCGCGACGATCGACATCAAGGGCACGAAGGTCAACATCGCCGTCGCGCACCAGATGGGCAACGTCGAAAAGGTCATCGACCAGATCCGCGAAGACCGCAAGAACGGCGTCAAGCCGCGCTACGACTTCATCGAAGTCATGGCGTGCCGCGGCGGATGCATCGGCGGCGGCGGCCAGCCGTGCCTTGCGACCGACGAGGTCCGCGCGAAACGCACGGCTGGCATCTACACCGACGACGAGAAGAGCGTCCTCAGGATGAGCCACCTCAACCCCGAGGTTCAGGCCCTCTACAAAGACTATCTCGGCGAAACAGGCGCGAACGGCGGCGAGAAGGCGGAGCATCTGCTCCACACGCACTACCACAAGCGCGATGTCTACAAATTCAACTGAAAAAAAACAATGGAGAATTCCGAAATGGGGACGAATCGTCGTGATTTTCTGAAAGGTACCGCATGGATGGGCGCCGTTGCCGCTTTCTCCGGCTGCGCCGCAACCGGCGAAAAGCTCGGCGGCGCCGGCAGGATGTCTTACTATGCCGACAAGCCGATACAGAAGCTCCGCGTCGGAGTTGTCGGACTGGGCATGCGCGGCCCCGGAGCCGTGCACAGGCTCTCGTCCATCCCGGGCGTCGAAGTGCAGGCTCTGTGCGACCTGTACAAGGCGCGCGTCGACAGAATGCAGGAGCATCTCAAGAGCAAGGGCAGCCCGGCGGCGCGGTCGTACTACGTGTATGAATCCGATTCCGACGGAAGCTCGAGCGACGAGACGGCCGCATACCGCGCAATGTGCGAGAGCGATCTCGATCTCGTCTACATTGCGACCCCCTGGGCCACGCATACGCCCATCGCGCTTTACGCCATGGAGCACGGAAAGCATGTCGCCATCGAGGTTCCGAGCGCGATGACCCTCGACGACTGCTTCGCGCTCGTCGAGACTTCCGAGCGCACCGGACGCCACTGCATGCAGCTGGAGAACTGCTGCTACGGCGAGGTCGAGCTTCTCACGCTCAATCTCGCGCGCCAGGGCATCCTCGGCGAGCTGGTCCACGGCGAGGGCGCGTACATCCACGACCTCCGCGATCTCAACTATCTCGACCCGGCCAAGGGCGGATACCAGGGATACTGGAGGCTCAAGTGGAACCGCGACCATTTCGGAAACCCGTATCCGACGCACGGCCTTCTGCCGATAATGCAGGCGATGAACATCAACCGCGGCGACAGATTCGACTACCTTACGTGCGTTTCGTCCGCGCAGATCGGCATGGACTCCTACGCGAAAGCGAAGTTCGGACCCGACAGCTGGCAGGCCCGGCTCCATCCCAAGTGCGGCGACATGTCCACGACCGTCATCAGGACCCTCAAGGGCAGGACGATCATGGTCCAGCACGACGTCACCAGCGCGCGTCCGTACAGCAGAATCAATCTGCTTTCCGGCACGAAGGGATGCCTCAACGACTATCCGTTCCGCATTACATTCGCCGAGAAGGAAGGCGACGGCGCGCACGGCTGGTTCGACCAGAACAAGACCGCCGAGATCTGCGCCAAGTACATGCACCCCCTGTGGAAGGCGGCCGGCAAGCTCGCCCAGAAGATGGGTGGACACGGCGGAATGGACTTCCTCATGGATCTCAGGCTCTGCTACTGCCTGCAGAACGGACTTCCGCTCGATATGGACGTGTACGATCTTGCCGCTTCCTGCTCCATCTGCGAGCTTTCGGAGCGTTCGGCGCTCAACCGCGGCGCTTCGCAGGACGTACCCGATTTCACAAAGGGCGGATGGAAGTCGGCAAAGCCGCTCGATATCGTCACGATCGATCTCGAGAAGCTCGGCCTGACCGACGTGGAGAAGGACGAGTCTCAGCTGAATGTCTGAGACCGCAGCTAAAATACTGTCGCACGACTGCGGACCTTTCTGGCAATTCGCCAAGTACGCCGTGATAGGCGTACTGTCCACGGTCGTGCAGACTTGTTTTTTCTACCTGCTCGCGTCCACTTTTCTCAAGTGCCTCAAGTGCGACGACTGGGCGGTCAGGCTTCTGCGTCTGCCCTCGTCGGATGCGGGAGACGCCCTGCGGGCCGCAAGGTTTGCGGCGGCGACGGCGTTCGCCTTCACCGTGGCCAACGTATTCTGCTGGATCATGAACAGGCTTTTCGTGTTCGAGCCGGGAGAATACTCCTGGTACGTCGAGCTGGGCATGTTCTTCGCATCGTCGGCTTTTTCAGTCTGTCTGGCGATGCTTTTGGCGTGGGCGCTGATCAAATATTTTTCGATGATGACTACGGCGGCGGTCTTTCTCGAAGTCGCCGTTTCGCTCATATTCAATTTCCTGGTCAGGAAATTCGTGATTTTCAAAGCGTGAATGCGCGCATTAAGGAGGTCTTCGTGAAAAAATTGCTGTTTGTATCGGTATCAGTCCTTTTGTCCGTGTCGTGCGCGGCTGCGGCATGGAGCGGGTCTTTGTTCGGAAAGCGTCTAGGCGACAGTGCACCGGTCTCTCCGGATGCGGAAAAATGTCTATACGGACTTCCGATAGACGGATTCGTCCCCGAGAAACTGTTTCTCGATTTTACGGTATATGCGTTGTGGGTCACTCCGGCGACAGACAAGGTGGCGGCCATCGTCGCCGTGGCGGAAATAGATGACGACCCGGTTGCCGCCAAAGTTCTTCGCAAGAAAGCGGCCACTCTGGTCACGACCAAGTTCCCGGAGGCGAAGGTCGAAGAGGGCAAGGACGGCGACATCACACTCACTATGGACAACAAGGATATCGTTGCCGTCGAAATTGTCGACGGCAATGTTATTGTCCAGGCGATACGCCCCGCGCTTCTGCAGCGGGGAATCGCCGAGTTTGGCAGACAGGTCAACGCCGGAGCATGGAAGGGGAGACTGTTCGGGGCAACGCTGGGCGACCCGTCCGCCGTTCCCGCCGGTGCGGAGACGAGCGAGGCCGGCCTTCCCATTGTTGCGATAGAGCCCGACCGTCCTATCGACGGTTTTGGCGCGTACGCGGCATGGATCACCCCCTCCTCGAAGAAGATCGCACTGATATGCGCCGTTGCGGAAATCGACAAAGACAATGACGATCCGCAACTTATCCGCGGCAAGACGGCGCGGCTGCTGAAGGCCATGTTCCCGGAGGCTCGCGATAAAGAGGACAAGGACGGCGACTGGACGCTCACGATGGACAACGGGGATGTCATCGGCGTCGAAATCAGCGGCGACAGCATCCTTGTCCAGGCGATACGCCCCGCGCTTCTGCAGCAGGGAATTTTCGAGTTCAATCAAAAGGTTTCATCCGACCGGGACAGCCTTGACGCGCTTTAAAAAGCGCGGACAATGCGAATCAGGAACGGTGCTGATCCGGCGATTGTGCCGGACCGGCTCTCATATCACAGCGGCCAGACCGGCGGTTGCACTGAAATCGTTCGTCCGGTTTTGCGGGACTCCTCGGCAAGAAAGGCAAGACGGTGCGATTCAAGGGATGAATCGAAAAGATCGTTTGCCAGAGACGGCGAAGCGGTGTTGATGAAATTTGCGAAAGACGACATGATCGCGCAGTCGCCGCCGCCATGGTGCAGCATGGTTCCGTCCGGCTCTATCGTCCGGTTTTCGCCGCTGAAAGGCCTGATTTCGATCGTTCTTCCATCCGCCAGGATTTCTCCGCGGCTTCCGAAAAAATGCGTCGTCCTGCCCCGCTCCTTGGAAAAGCTTTCCATTTCCAGCGTGACTGTCGGACCGCCATCGTATTCCATAAGCACGGTCTGATGGTCGACGGAATCGTTGCCGCAGGCGTAGACGCATCTGCCGTAGCGCGATGTCTCTATCATTCTGCTTATCGCAACGTCCGAACGCTCCGCGAAATGGTAGCGCAGACAGTCTTCGTCAAGATAGAGTTTCTTCGCGTCGAACGGACAGCCGGAGCGGACTTGCGCAGGGCAGTCCTGGCATCTTGCGGCCGCGCCGTCCGGGCGGTTTACCGCCCGCCAGTGGAACAAAGACCCGAAACTCGCAATCTTCACGCACGCGCGGGATTCCATCCACCAGGAAATCAAATCGAAATCGTGCGTACATTTGTTGACGAGCATGCCCGTCCCTTCGCTCTCGACCGACCAATTGCCCCGGCAGTACGAGTGCGCCGCCTTTCCATACGAAACCGCCGCGAGATGGCTGATGCTGACGATTTCACCTATGCAGCCGGAACCGACGATATTTTTGAGACGCTTGTAGAAGGGGGAATAGCGCAGCACGTATCCCGCCAGAACAAGGCGTCCCGACTTTCTCTGCGCGGCGCGTATCGTCTCGCATTCCGCCCATGTGCATCCCAACGGCTTTTCCAAAAGCACGTGAAGACCTTTCCCCAGCGCCGCCGAGCAGGCGGCGCAATGCAGCCTGTCGGGGAGGGAAACGACCGCCGCGTCGGCCGCGATGTCCGCATCCAAAGCCTCTTCCCATCCCGTCCAGAAGCGCACGCCCGGCTGCGGCGGACCGTCAAGAGAAGGATCGGCGGCGCCGACAAGAGTATACTCGTCCGGATGAGCCAGCGCATACGCGGCATACGTGCGCCCGCGAATGCCGTAGCCAAGGATTATCAGTCTGACCGGTTTCATCGCGCCCCGGAATTCCCGCCGGCGGATTGCATTCCGCGCAGCAGCGCCAATCGCGCAGTGAAGTCGGAGAAACCGGGACGCGCCGGCCCGGTCCACAGGCATTCGGCCAGAGCCGCCGCGCGCGGCCAGATTTTCTGGTCGAGTTCTTCGGCGTTCCACGTATATTCGGTCCAGTTGTCGCCCTGTCCGCCGAGCACCCGCCCGTGCAGTTCAGCAGGGATGCCGGCGCAGGGATCGAATCCGTAGGCGCGCTCGAGAGTCAGCGTCCTGCGCGCATACTGCAGGGGATCGTTTTCAAGGCCCTGGCCGTAGTCGAGGTAGCAATACGAATTAGGAGACATAACAAGTTCGTGTCCGCGCCGCAGCGCCTCCGCAGGCGGCAGTATCGCCTGGCCTGCGCCTGCGCATCCGGGGTCGCGCCAGCACATGCCGACGACACTTTCAGGCACGTCCCCGGCGAGGCACTCGTCCCATCCTACAGCGCGTCTGCCGCGCTCCGCCAGGAATTCTGCGAAATGGCGAGTCACCCACGCCTGCTGATCCGCTGCGGTGGAAAGTCCGTTAGCCTCGCGAAACGCCCGGCATTTCCCGCACACCTCCCACCTGTCGGCCGGGCACTCGTCTCCGCCGATATGGACGAACCCGCCCGGAAAAACGCGGCAGACGTAGTCCAGCACGTCTTCCATGAATGCAACCGCCTCGCCGTTGCCGATGCAGAGAACGTCCTTTTCGATTCCCCATATCGTGCGCGGGTCGCGGGCGGAGAGGTTTTCGGGAAAGCAGGCGAAGCGCGGATACGCGGCAAGCGCGGCGTAGACATGCCCCGGCAGTTCGATCTCCGGGACGATTGTCACATGCCGCTCCGCCGCGTACGCGACGATTTCGCGAATGTCGGCTTCCGAATACCAGTAAGGACCGTAGCGCTCGCCGTCGAGAGCCTCCGCGTTCTCCGCGACGCTCCCCCGCGAAGGATGGGTGCCGCGCCGCGGACTCGCAGAGCGGACCGCGCCGTATTTTACAAGTTCAGGATATCCCGGCACATCTATGCGCCAGCCTTGATCGTCTGTCAGATGCCAATGGAAAACATTCAGTTTGTGCGCCGCAATCCTGGCGATGAGCGCCTTGACCGCATCCTTTCCGAAAAAGTGGCGGCTCTCGTCAAGGTGCAGTCCTCGCCATCTGTACGCAGGCGAATCCTCTATTTTAAGGCGCGGCCACGGTTGCGGCAGCTGCGCAAGGGTCTGCCTCGCGTAGAATGCGCCGGCATCGTCGCTGCTCGCGACGGTTGCGCCGTCATTCTCAATCGTCAGACGGTAGCCCTCGTGCGGCAAATACGCTTCTGTGCGGAAAATGACATTCGTCGATACCGCATGGCCGCCGGTCAACGATATTTTCTGCGGCGCAGGCACAAGCGGCAGAACCGCCGCCTGTGCCGTTGCAACCGCCGCGACCGCTGCAATCCAACTCAATGATTTCATCGGCAAACTCTCAACTCTCAACTTCTAACTCCTAACTCTCAACTCTCAACTCTCAACTCTTAACTCTTAACTCCAAACTCCCCCTCCCATCCTTTCCTGATATACGGTTTGACAAGCGCATTTGCTTCAGCGTCGTCGAACGCACGCTTCGCGGCGTCCCAGCGCAGTTTGCGGTTCAGCCGCTGCGAGAGGCATCCGACAAGCATCCCCTCCAGAATCGAAGTCGAGTAGTCGATCCCGGAGAAGCAGCGTCCGCCGTCCGGGAACTTTTCGCCTTCACCCCTGATTGCCGAACACAGTTCGCCGATGTGAGCCTTGTCCGTGTCGCCGTAAAGATCGGTCGTCGTGGTCTTGACGCGCGGCAGGTACGGTGCGACGATGCTTTCGCGACAAGCTTCGTGCTGCTTCGTGTTTACTGGAGCGGCTTCGCCGTCCATCATTACGATGCAGTCGATTCCGTATGCGTCGAGCGATGCGAGCATCCCCTTCGTGCCACAGACGATGCATCCGCCGCGCGGCTCCTTGATCTTCGCGAGCGCCTCGATCATCGGCTTCAGTTTAGGCGCTTCGGGACGGATTCCGCCGTCGTACCACCAGACCGTCGTCTCGGGAAGAGTGACGCCGGGACGCGCCTTCGAGGGACGCGACGCGTATACGAGCTTCACGCGGCTCTTCATCGGATACGCCACGCCGTTCCATTCGCACACCATGTCCGTTTCAGCGGATTTTACGGACGCCAGTTCGGCGCCCCGGAACGGCAGGTTCAGCGTATGGCACGCCATGTCGCCAAAAGCGCCCGTACCGAAATCGTAATATGCGCGCCAGTTAAACCGGTGATAGACTCCGCGCAGGTTCCGTGCAAACTGGCTGCGGAACGGCCACGGTGTGTCTTCGGGGCGGTCTTGGATATACGGTCTGTTCGACGCGATGCCGAGCCACGAGTCCCAATCCAGATTCTCCGGCGCCGGAATCATGCGGCCCGCCGCGAAGCGCTTCGCGGCCTCGCCCTGGAACCAAATCGGACGATCCGTCCAGACGTACACTTCGGTGATGTTTCCGATGACGCCTTTTTGCAGAAGTTCTACGTGGCGGCGGTGTCCGTGCGCGGCGGAACCCTGATTGCCCATCTGCACGATGCGCCCGGTCTCGCGCGCGATGCGTCCGACTTGATCGACCTCCCAAAGCGTCCTGGCGAGCGGTTTCTGCAGGTAGCAGTGTACGCCCTCGCGCATCGCCCGAACGGCCTGCGCGGCGTGCATGTGGTCTGGCGTAGAGATGTTGACTACGTCCAGGCCCAGCTTCGACTGTTCGTCGAACATTTTGCGGTAGTCGGTGTATGTCCTGATGGACGACGTATCGACCCCGTTCCTGGAAAGGTGCGCGAGCGCCGCATCGATAAGCGTCTTGTCAACGTCGCATATCGCCGTTGGAATCTCGCCGTTGGCCAGGAACTTCGTCCAGTCGGTAAATCCCTTCCCGCCTGCTCCGACAACGCCGAACTTGAGGCGTTCGCCGCGCAGCGCGGCACTGCCGATGCCGAACGGCTTTCCCGCGCAGCCGGCGAATGCCGATAACGCGCAGGCTCCGCCCAATCCTTTTATAAACGACCTTCTTGACGATTTCATTGACATTTCATTCTATCCTTTTTTGTTTGGTTTTAGATGCCGTGCTTTTCCAGGAAACGGCGCGAAGCGATGAGCGGCTCGAGCGAGTCGGGAATCGATTCGGCCTCGACAATCCCCCATGGGACCGATTCCTCCGCAATCTGCGCCAAGACCGTGTCCCACGGCACGAGCGGTCCGCCGTCGGACGGAGGCTCGCCCAGAGTCGCCGTGGCCGACGGAACGTTCTCCTTGAGATGCACGGAAAAATGCCTGCCGGGATACTTTCTCAGAAGCGCGACTACGTCCGTTCCCGTATGGAACGTGTTGGAAGTATCAACCTGCTGCTGCAGAAGAGGCGATGTGTCGCTGAATATGTGGTCCCAGGCCGTGACGCCGCCGTAGACCTCCTCGAAGTGGTGGTAAGTCGTGTGGATTCCCACCTTTATGCCGTATGCCGCGGCAGCCTCGGCGGCCTTGCCCATTTCAGCGCCGAATCTGCGGTAGGCGTCCGCGGAATCGCGTTTCGCGTGAGGTGTGGTAACGCTCAGGATGCCGGCCTCTGCACAGAAGTCGAGCGTCCGCTTCAGTTCGTTCCCGACGAGAAAAAGATCGCCGTTGACATGCGTTCCGACGCCTGTCATCCCGGTGCCTGAAAGCAGCCGGTTCAAGTCGTGCGCCGAATGTCCGCCGTACTTGGCGAACTCTACGCCGTCATAGCCTGCAGCCTTTAGCGCCGTAAGGCATTTTTCCGGTTCCTTCCAGAGAATGCCGTGGATGGAAAAGAGCTGCACGGCAAGACGCGTTTTCGTATTTTTCATATCATGACCTCCTGTGTGATTTGTTTGCCATACTTTCCGTTGAACCCGCGCGGACGCACGGCAAGAGTCGAGACGCCCGGCGGGAAATACGATTTGGGCAGGATCGCCTCCACCGGTCCTCTTGCCCTGGCGGCCGCATTGCGGCAGTTGCAGTCCACAAGATGCCGTGTAAAACGGACGGTGCCGTTTTGTGTGCAGACAAGTTCCCAGTCGAACGTACGGACTCCGTCAAGCGCGGTTGCGGCCGGGAATGTGCAGACGATGTTGCCGCCGCGTACGGCTGCGGACAGCGCCGCGCCCGGCTGAAACTCCGGGGCAAGAGCGGCACGGCGGTTGTTTTCGGGCGAAAACGGCTTCCGCGAGGACGCTACGGGCAGCGGTACGGTCCAGTCGTCGCCAAGCCGTTCCGCTCCGCGCAGAAAGTCGCGACGTTCAAATACGAGCCTGTCGCCGAAAACCTCCATGACCATTCCGTGCCGCGCTTCCCATACGCCTTCGTATTTCGGCATCAGGCCGCCGTTGATGTTTTCATACCCGTTGACCGTGACAGGGCAGTTGAAGTTCCCCGCGCAGAAGCGGAGCGACGCCGTACCGACGGAAGTGAACGCACCCTGCCATATTGCGGACTCGTCTGTGAGAGGCGTGTGCGAATGCCCCGAAAACGCTACGGCATTGGGGAATCGCGAAAGTATCCGCGTAGAAAGTCCCCCGTCCTCCCCCCAGGCGTGGCCGTGGTGGCAGGTGTCCTTCGGGTGCTGGTGCTGAATGAAAAAGAACGGCCTGTCTCCCGCGAGCGCGGCACCGTGCGCGTCGAAAAACGGCTTGATCGCCTTTACGCCGTCTTTGCATCCGGGCGCCCAGTGCGCCCCTATAAAACGGTATCCTTTCACGGACTTCATCCATACCGGGTAAAACGGCTCGTGGAAGTAGTCTTCCCACGCTTTCGCCGGATCGTTTGCGATCACTTCGCGTTCGAACGACGCCTTGTGTTCGTGCCTGCGGGCGAAACCCCAGTTGTTGCAGCCCTCCATGTCGTGGTTGCCGTAGATGAAAAGTTTTTCGACTTTCCGTCCGTCCGCTCCCCTGTCGCCGGGGAAAACGGAATACCAGGCGTCGGCGACGGTCTCCAGCTGGTAGCGCATCCCGGTATCGGCCATGTCGCCGGCGATCACGACTCCGTCCACTTTGCGCGAACGGAAGTATTCGAGCGCCTTGACGAACGTGCGCGTGTCGCCGAAGATGCGGAAGTCGCGCTTCGGCGCATCGACATGGATGTCGGAGACGATTCCGATTCTCAAATCCGGCTCTCCCGGCGCCGCAAGGCCGTACGCGCCGAACGGGCGCAAGGCGGACGCAAGAGTGCCGTGAGCGGCAAAGCCGGCTGTCATTCCCAGAAATTTCCGTCTGTCCGTTTTCATTTGAATACGACGCACATGCCGGCTGGAGCCATTGTCACATCCGCTTCCGCCTTGCCCCAGAGAAGCATGTCTCCAAGCGAGAACATCGCTTTGACGGAAACGGGTACGGCCTCGCGGGAGCGAAACCATGAGACTTCGAAAGTGCTGTTGGTCGCGCCGGCGGCAGGTTCGCCGTCCACGTACCACTGGTAGGAAAGCGCCGCAGGCGCGAATGCCGAAAGACCGGCGCTTTTGCCGGAGCGGACGGAGATGTTTGTCGGCGAGGAATGGAAATCTTCCGGCGTCTCGCCCCAGCCGCGTCCGCCTGGGGTGAACGGAACCGCCGCCGCGCGCCCGTCTCTGCGCACGTCGCCTGTGATGACGTTGACAAGGCCGCTGCCGCACGGAAGCCAGTGCTGTTTGAGGACATCGTCGTCGTATACCTTGCACGAATAGAGGCGCATATCGGCGCGATGGTCGGTTCCGCTGAAATCGGCGGTGTAGGGTTCGCCGAAGAGTCCCATCAGCCAGGACGAGCCTTTCGTGGCATTCGCTATCTCGTGGGAATAATTCGTCGTAGAGCCCGTTATGAAGTACATCATCCTGTTTTTCACGTCGATGATTGCCGTGTGGCGTTTTAGGTCCACAGGTACGCCGGTGTCATAGCCTGGAAATTTTCCCGCTTCGTAGTCGCCTGCGGCGATGGAGAAGTCGCCCGCGCCCGCGACGGAGCCGTTGCAGTAGAGACCGTACACGAAATCGGTCGCCTTTGTCGCGCCGAAAATCCTTTCCTGGCAGTTTGTGTGGCTATTGAGGGCGAAGTCCACCTCCACGCGCGTTTTGAGTCCGATAGAGCGGCTGGTGTTGACGATCTGGTCGCCAGTCGAGGAAAGGTGCGCGCCGTCGCTGCCGTCTGAGTCGATCCCCTCGCCGCCGTACGAGAAAGGCCGCCCCGTCGGCGCTGGCGCCAGAAATCCGCCGCCGATCGCGTCAAGGAGGCCCGCCACGCCGTCGCGGACCGCAGGGCGGTAGTCGTGGACAAGCGTGCCGCTTTCGAGAATCCGGAAACCGTACAGTTTCATGCGCGCCTGGTTTTGGGCGCTTTTGCCGTCCGTCTTGATCAAGGCGAAAAGCGACAGGCTTTTAGTCGCGCCGGACGTCATCGTGGAAAGGGCTTTCGACGATATTTCAACGCCGTCCTCCAGCAGACGCCCCCTGGCGTTCGCAATATCCAGCACGGCAGTGCGGCGGAGCGCGTCGAATCCCTGTCCCGTCCATGCGCTGCTCCATGTGTCGCCGCAGGCGAAAGCGATGTTGGCGTCCGTCCCGCCCGCCGTTCCCGCCACGTAGATTGTGGCGACTGCCGACGACTCGTCCGCCGTCAAAAGGCGCGTCTGCACCGATCCTCCGGCGTTCCAGGCCGCATTGTCCGGCTCTATCTCGTAGTCCAGCTCGAAACAGGATGTCGTTTTCGCGGCGTATCCAGTATCGATAAACTGTCTGCCGTCCGCGCGGATGTAGGGATCCGTTTCGACAATGGTCCCGATGTCGCCGCCGTACGCCAGAGGCGAACCTGTGCGGCTTCGGTGGAAGCGGCCGCCAACCCTGTCGTAGAAACCGGGAATGCCGCCTTTCAGCGCCGGGATGCCTTCCATCGCCAGTTTCCCGGACTCCCATACCCGGAAAGCGTAGACGCGGACCTTGGCGAAATTCCCGAATTCGGTTCCACCGGTATTGGCGGCGTATCCGAAAACCGCCAACGGATATCCGCTTTCTCCTTCTACGGAGAAAGTCGCGGCGGACACGCCGTTCGTAGCGGCACCGGTGACAATATATCCCTTGCCGGCGGCCGCGTCGCCGATTGCGACATGGCGTGCGGTGTCGGCGGCGAGCGGCGTGGCGTACCCGCCGGCGTTGGCGCCAAAAGACCATTTCCTCTCGCCGTTCACGTAAAGCGCGAGCTGTCCGCTTCCGGAACTTACGCCGAATATGCGCTGCTGCGTCGTTTCCGCGTCGGTCAGAGCGAAATCCACCTCCCAGCGCGTCGCCGGGGTCATTTTGCGTCCTAGCGAAATCGCCTGGTCTCCGGTCGATTCTATGTAAGCGTCATCGGCAAAGGCCGAGACGGTTGATGCCAGGAGAATGAAAGATGCCGCCATCCTCCGTATTCCGTGCCGTTTCATCGTTTTGTCCTTTCGTTGTTGTTTGTATCGTATCTGGAAAACTCTATCGCATCGACGAATACGGATTTCAGTCCGCAGCGCCCGGAAAGCGCGCCTCGAATGTCGGCCTTGAGTCCGCTTTCCGGCGTAAAACGCCCAAGCGGCACCCAATTCCATGCGGCGGATATCTCTTCCGCCTTGACGTCGCGCCGGTATTTAACATTCGCGTCTTTGACAAGGAACGTGAACGCGTCCGGTCCGCCGCCGGGCGATTTTTCACCTCTGGCGTGGACTCGGACTTCGAGCGGAACGCCGTCGTCGAAAGCGATATCGTCGAGGAATACGCGGATCGCGTCAAGACCGTCGCGAGCAAACGCCTCGACCGCCTCGCCGCCGATGGATGAGGAATCCGCCGCCCGGCGCGCGTGGTAGCCGCGGCGTTCGTTCCACTCCCCGCCGGTGAAGTCTCCGTCGCGCACGCAAAAGTCCGCAGACGTCAGACGCGCGACGAACGAGGCGGCGACGGGCGGCGACGTGCGCAGACGCTCCAGGCGGCGGCGCATCCAGTCGTCCTGTCCGCGCTGCAGCGAGAAATGGAGCGGCACGCCCCTTGCGGACGCTTCGTCGCGGATCGCTTTTTCCTCCGCCAGAAGGGAGTCGAGTTCGGGCGGACGCGCAAATCGTCCGGGATGCGCCGTTGCGGAATGGGACGGCGCAAAACGCGCAAGTCTGTTAACCAGGGCGATCACGGCGGGATATTTTCCGATACGGACGCAGAAATTCGCTTCTTTGTCGTGTTTTGTGGCTTTGTCGGCCTTGTCCCAAAGCGCAAGCGAATCCCTCAAATACCGGTCCGGGGACACTCTCGGATCGTCCTCGCCGCTGTAAATGAGAATTGTATGCGGAACATTCTCAAGTTGCCGCATGGCAAGATCGTACGCGGCACGAACCCATTTCGCCCCCGCCCCGTATGCGCCGTTGCAGAAACGGTCGACCAGCTCGTCGGTGGACTGGTCCGGATTCCACATCAGCTTCGCCAGAACCCAGCACCTGAGATCTCCGAAGTCTCCGCCTGGCAGAGGCTGGCCGTCCATATACGCCCATTTTGCGCCCCGGTCGCGGTAATAGCGCAGGTTCGGTCCGTAGACGCCGATATTCGGGTGCGGCAGGAAGAACCACCGGAAGTTCGGCGTGTAGTCCCACTGGATGAAGCCGTCCGTCCATGAGGTCCACGTCTCGTAGTCCTTTTTCCACGAGACGTTCTTTTCCCGGACGGCCGATGCGAGCGGCTCCGCGTAGTCCGCTGCGGTGCAGAAGCACATGACGACGTTGCGGCGCGGCCTCGTCTTTTTGGGCGGAGTGAATGTATCGCCGTACGCTATGGTTTCCACAAGCAGACCGGGACGCTCGCGCTCGACCGTCTCGGCGACGGAATTGACGAAGCGCAGAACAAGTCCGGACAGCGCACCCTCGTCCTCGACTATCGATCTGCATTTTTCGCATTCGCAGAAGTTCCCCCAGTCCATCTGCGAAACGCCGACAATGCCGCATAGCGGATCCGCAGCGGCGAACGCGAGCGCGTTCGATGCCGCGACCTGCGCCGCTTCCATGTTCGAGAAGCAGAGTTGCGTCGACTCCGCGACGCGCCTGCCGCCAATTTCGCTGAAATATTCGGGATGCGTGCCGAAGTATACTTCCGGCGGAACGAGAGCGAGGGCCGTGTGCGACGAATACAGGCGGTGCGCAAAACGGACCGGAGAGCCGCCGTACTTGGGATCAGGGTCCGGTACGGCGCCATCGGGGCTTTCTCCGTTCAGTCTGCAGCGCGCGGCAAAGAGTCCGTTCGTGCGCACTCCGTACCAGGACGGCTGGCGGACGGCAAACGCCGGACGTTCCCTGATAAACGTGCCGTCCGGCACTTCGAGCCTCTCGCGCCGGGGCACGACCGTCCTCCACGGCGCGTACCATCCGCAGCCGCCAAAGCGTTCGAGAAGTTCATACACGCCGTAAAGCGCGCCGCGCGCGGATTCGCCTTCCACCCGCACGACTCCGCCGCTCGCGGAGATGGAAAAACCGTCGCCGCCGCCATCTCCGGCAGTGACGGCGAATGCGCCCGGCGCGGGATGGGAACCCGTCATAAGTTCAATATGACGGTCAAGTTCCTCCTGCGCAAAAAGCGCGGTTGCCATAACTATTGCCAATGTCATGCAGCAATTATACCACCCTCCGGGGAGAGTGGCAAGACGTTTGCGCGATTATGATATTTTTATTGCATGAATATGATATTTCGGATGGACAAACGTCTGCATTTATGGTAAAATTGCGGCTATGGAAAAAGAGCCTCCGAAAATTCTCGTGGTATTCTCGAATTTCGACCGCACCCACAGGCTGATGCTCGAGGGGATACTGGAATACGTCCGCTCGGAATGCATGCCCGCATGGCAGGTGCAGCTGGAGCTCCGCGACATTTCCCGCAGCATATCGAGCGAGACCGTATCCGGAGGGTTTTCTGGGATCATCGCCGCCGTGCTCAATGCGTCCGACAGGCGGAAATATTTCAGAACGGGGCTGCCGACGGTCTTGTTCGAACCCACGCTGGACAGGATGGACGCTTCCAAACGCCCCGCGAACAACGTGACGTTCTTCAACGACCATGCGGCGGAAGGGCGTACCGCGGCGGAATATTTCCTCGAACGGGGGTATAAGTCGTTCGCCTTTGTCGGAACGCCTTTGCCTACAGCCTGGAGCGAAGCGCGCGGGCGCGGTTTCTCGTCGCGTCTTTCGAAAGAAGGTCTGCAACCGGCCGTCTATCCGGCACCGTCCAGAGCGGCGGCGACGGATTTCACCGTGGAAACCCCGATACTCGCCAGATGGCTGAAACGGCTCCCGCGAACGACGGCTCTTCTTGCCGCGCACGACCAGAGGGCGCAGCAGATAGAAACCGCCGCGAGGAAAGCATCGGTTCGCATACCGGATGATATAGCGCTTCTAGGTGTGGACGACGACACTCTGCTTTGCGAAACCGCGTCCCCTCCGATTTCATCCATCCCGGTATATGCGCCGGAAACGGGGTGGCGGTTCGGCGAGGCCATGGACAAATTGCTCAAAGGCGGAAAAACCGCGAGAGTCGTGCGCACGTGCCACACGCGCGTGGTCACGAGGCTTTCCACGGAATCGTTCGCCCTGGACGATCCGGTCGTTTCAAAGGCGCTGGCCTGGGCTCAATCGCACCTTGGCGAACGGTTGAGCGTCGAAACCCTTTCTGCCGCCGCCAACTGCTCGGTCAGGACGCTGCAGATGAAATTCGCGCGGACTCTGAACCGCACAATAAGGGACGAACTGGCGTACTTGAGGCGGCGCGAGGCCGTGAAACTTCTGAAAGAGACGTCCATGCCGGTTGGTGAAATCGCTCGGATATGCGGATTTTGCGGGCCGTCGCATCTCGGCACGCGCCTCAAGAACGCCACCGGGATGAATCCACTCGCCATACGCAGGGCGAACGATTGAGCGTGAATGCGCGTGCTGTCGGAAATTTGGCGATTGTGCCGAATTTGCCTTCGTTTTTACTGTCAATTTCCCGAATATTTTGATATTATTTTGCAAAAACATTTCTAAAACAAGAGGATACGGTATATGAAAAAAGCATCTTTTTTTCTTATCGCATGCTCGGCCCTGTTTGCGGCGGCGTATGCTGCATCGCCGGTTCGCGAGGCCGTGTTTCCCGCCGTTCCAGGCGATTTCGCCATTGAAACCGGAACGATTGTTTCCCTTCCGTCGCTGGATGGAGGGACGGTCGAGGCCGAAGTCGGGCCGCGTTCGATTTCGTCTGCGGGCACCGTTTCATACCGCGGGAAAACATCCGGAGGGGTCTTGAACGATACGACGTTCGTCATGATTCCGGACGGCTTCGTCGCGACCGTTGCCGACGCCTCGACCGGCGTTTCGACGTCGTTCGCCAGAGGACGCGATTCATGGACGGTGCGCGAATATCCGCCGTCGCGCGGCGGAAAGTGCGGAACGCGCGCGGGCAAGATTTCTGCGGCGGATCCTAAAACTCTCGCGGCCCGCAAGCTGACCGGCGATCCTCTCGTGGACGGATCCGCCATAATGAAGCACGGCGAAACGGTGACGGACGTGGTAGACGTTCTGGTCGGGTTCGACAAATCCGCCGCCGAATGGGTCCGGCGCTCGTCCGCATTCGCGAATCTCGACAACTCCGCGGAACTGTTCGCCGCCGACGCGATAGAGAATTGCAACGCGATATACGCCAATACGGATCTCGACAGGTATTTCCGCTTCAACCTCGCCGGCGTGATAGTGCTCGACGAGGATCTTTCGCAATTGCGCGACAGTTACGGCGACGTCGATACGGAGAAGATTCTCGACGGACTTGCTAACGAGGACGTTCCCGACGAATTCCGCAAACCGTACAACCAGATGGTCAGGGCGAAGCGCGAGGAGGTGCATGCCGATGTAGTCTCGTTTCTCGTAGCCTGCGGGCAGGACGATCCGACCGGCACGGTAGGAATCGGATTCGCGCTCGACGACGAGATGATTTCAAGGGAGTATTTCGCCGACATTCCGTACAATGTATGTCTGGTTGAGACAGTCGCCAACGGGGGCACGACCATGGCTCACGAAATCGGCCACAACATGGGCGCCGGGCACGCTGAAATGTACGACGCGGACAACAGCGGACCGCAGCTTTACGATTATTCCTCCGGGTACTATTTCAATGTCAAAAACGCTTCCGGGAAAGAGTTCATGCACGGCACTACGGTCATGGGGTACGATTCGGACGGCTACGAACAGCTGCACAAAGACGAATGGGGCCAGCCTCCAACGTACGCCGACGATCCGGATCTGTGGCGAAGCGGACTGTACACGGAAACGAGGTTTTTCTCGTCGAGTACGCATACTTTCAAGTATGTTGATTATACCGGAACTTCGGGAATCCTGGTGGACAGTCGCGTTCCGCTCGGCGATTCGACCCACGACAACACCCGGCTTCTTTCCCTGACGTGGCCGCTCGCGGCGAACTACCGCGCGCGAAACAAGTGCCCAGTGGTCGTCGTCGATCCGCAAAACAGGGGACAGTCGCTCGCGATCCCCGGCTTCTACGCTCCCGGAACCGTCGTGCAGCTCAAGGCGTCCCCCGCCAAGGGGTACCAGTTCGCCGGATGGTACACGGATTACGACGGCGCGACCCGCTCGTACTTAAACCCCTTGAAAGCGCCCGCGACGGAGTACCGCATGCCGTCGATATCGTACAAGATACCCGAGACCTCCTTCCAGGGGCTCACGCTCTTCGTCAGATACGTCGACCAGCGCGAGGCTCAGTCCGAGGGTCTGCACATAGAGACCGAGCCTTCGTACGAAACGGCCCCGGACGGCTCGTTCCATCTTCCGCTACTCGAACTCGTCAAGTGCGCGACACTTCCTTCGGTTACGGTCAAAGGCCTGCCTGCGGGTCTCAAATACGATGCGAAAACCGGCGACATTTCCGGCAAGGCCGCAAAGCCCGGTTTGTATACGGTGTCGGTGGCGGCGAAGAATCCCATAGCTGGACAGACCGAAAAGACGTTCACGATCAAAGTTCCGAATCTTTCGTGCGACGCCCTGCCGGGGTTGAAGCCCGGCGACAACGACTACGGGCGCATTGAAACGGGGATGCCGTTCTATCCGGTATATATCGATTGCAAGCCTGTCGACAGCGGATGGAAGGTTTCGGCGTCGGGGCTTCCCGCCGGTCTTAAATTCGATGCGAAATCGAACATGGTCGTCGGCGTGCCGGTCAAGCCGGGAACGTACACCGTCACGTTCACTGCCGCCAAGGGCAAGGAAAAGCAGACTGCCACGATTACGTTGAACGTATTCACGCTCCCCGGCGGAGTCGCCGGAACGTTCAGCGGTTTTCTGCACAGGAGCGCGGCGCAGGGCGGATACGCCGGGACTTTCAATCTCGTCTCAACCGACATCGGCAAACTGACCGCGAAAATCACGACTGCGGGCGGTGCCTATTCGTTCTCCGCAAACGAATGGAACTGGTGTGAAAACGGAATGTACAAAGCATCGTTTTTCTCGAAAAAAGGCGAACGGCTGGAAATCGAGATAGATTCCGAAGGTTCGTGGGATTCCTGCCAGCTTTCCGGAATGTTAAACATACCGGACAAGGGGGAAACCTACTATGTGAGCGCCCAGCGCAACGCGCTGTCCGGCACATGGTATTTCAAGACCGAGGAAAATACGGCGGGAGGATGGACGTTCTTCCATGCCGGAAGTGTGGCCGAAGCGAATGCGTCGGTCTCGCTCAAGTCGGACGGCGTCGTCGCGCTCGCCGGGAAGCTGGGCGGCGTTTCGATCGGATCCACGTCGTACGCCGACGTTTCGAATATTTCCGCCGGAGAACTGAAAGCCGGCTTCGCCCCCATCGTTTCGGTGAAGGATGCGGACGGCAAGGCGGTCAAGAAAGTGCTTACCGTCAATCTCGTGCTGCCGCTAGGACGCTCCCGCAACCAGGGAAGGGCGGGAACGGCGCGCTTCTATTGACGTTCCGGCACTAGGGGCGCGTGACGAACGCGATCCCTTCGCCGGACATTGTGAAATCCCCGCCGGGGCGGACGAACACGCTCGTCCCCTCGGCGAATTCTTTTCCGTCGAGAGTTATCGCGCCTTTCCATGCGTATACGACAGTCCATGACGCGCCCGGGAGGACGGTTCCGCGTCCGGGCCGGATTTTGCGGAAGTCGAAGAAGGGCGATTTCACGCTTTCTGACGCGACCGGCGCGCCAAGCGAATAGTCTATCGCCTGCAGCGCCTGTTTGACATGAAGCTGGCGCGGCTTGCCGTCGGCGCCTGTCCGACCCCAGTCGTAAAGGCGGAATGTCGTGTCGGAACTCTGCTGCACTTCGTACAGCGCGATTCCGTCGCCGATCGCGTGCACCAGCCCGCCCGGAATGAAAAAGCAGTCGCCCGGCCTGGCATCGTGCTTCACGAGCAGATTTTCGAACGAGCCGTCCGCGACGGCTTTTTCCACGTCCGCCGCGCTCGTGCCTTCCTTGAGCCCTGCATAGATGGGGCCCGCCGTCAGGGCGCACCACATTTCCGTCTTGGCGTCCCCGCCCGTCGTCAGTTTCGTAGTTTCGTTCGGGTGGACCTGCACGGACAGGCGCGTCCTGGCGTCTATCACCTTGACGAGAAGGTTGAAATCTCCGGCTGCCGCAGGGAGGGTGCTCCCTGCGAGCGGCCCGCCGGCAATGACCGACGGGGAAGACGGATGGACGGATATCTCCCACTTTTCTTCGCCCCAGAGGGCGGTATGGACGTTCGGTTCGAACGTAAGGAACCTTTCGTTTGCGTTCATTGTTCTATAATCTCCTTTGATTTGCCGTTTATTTCGATTACGGAAATTTTCTTCCACGATCCGCGCGTCCAGCGCGCCAGGCTTCCGGCGCACATCACGGCAACGTAGAATATCATCGTGGACCAAAGCCACGGCATCGTGTTCAGCGTGGCGGAAACAAGCCATACAAGCGGCAGCCACAGCCCGAACGCCACGCCGAGCATCCACCAGAATACGAATTTCGTGTCGCCGGCGCCTTTCAGCGCACCGGAAAGGGTGACGTCCGCCGCGTCGAACACCTGCCACGCCGCCATCAATGCGAACAGGACGAACCCCAGGGAGTGGAATTCGGCCGCGTTTTCGAATCCCTCGCCGATGAACATGGATATGATCGGACGGTGGGCGGCAAGGACGGCGGCGGACAGAATCGCCGCGAACAGGACCGAGAGGGCGACCGTCAGGAGTCCGAGCCGCCGCGCTTCGCCTTCGTCCCCGCGCCCCCTGGCGTGTCCGACCAGCGTCTGCGCGCCGATCGCGAATCCTTCTATCGGGGCTATCAGAAGATAGTTGACTCCGAAGCAGGCGTTCGAGACGGCGAATGCGAGATCGCCGGCTTTTCCCGTGAAAAACACGAATATCGTAAAGGAAAGGACGTTTATCGAGCTGTAAAGACCGGACGGCACTCCGAAGCGCAGGATTTTCGCAATCAGTCCGCGCATCTCGCGCGGCGGGATTTCCGGAGCTTTGTGCTTGCGCATGAGATATGCGAGAAAAGCCCATTGGAAAGCCATCGAAACGATTGTCGCGGCGGCGGCGCCGGAAATCCCGAGTCCGAGCCCGGAGAGTCTGATCGCGCTCTCGTTGCCGAGAGGTATGCGGAAATCTTCGAAGATGAAAAACGGATCGAGCACGATGTTCAGCAGATTGCCAGCCAGATTCACGCGGTACACGATCTTCGTGCTGCCGATGCCGGTGAAATACGAAACGGCCGCCATTTGCGCGAGGAGGAAGAATCCGCCCGCCATCATCCAGATGAAATACGAGCGCTCGCGGGAAAGGACTTCGGGCGGCGCGCCGATAGCGTCCAGCATCCACAGCCCAGGCGGGATCGCAATTAGCGCGATCGCCGAGGATGCCAGGGCGATGACGCCTCCCGCCCTGGCGGACGCTCTGGCCATCGCCGAGTCCCCCGCGCCATGGTACTGCGCGACGAACGTGCCGGAATACGCGACTATCGACTGGAAAAAGCCGAGCGTGAGAAGCGCGAGCATCGATGCCGGGAGCGACGCCTCCAGCGACGCCAGCGATTCGCGCGAAAGGAAAGCGCGGTCAGCGAACTGCATGACCGCGTTGTTTGCCATGCCCAGCGCGAGCGGCCAGACAAGGGTGATTATCTGAAGGCAGCTTTTCAGAAGTAGCGCTTCAGAAGGCCTTCGAAGGCTTTGCCGTGGCGGGCTTCGTCCTTTGCCATCTCGTGGACGGTGTCGTGGATCGCATCGTAGCCGAGCTCCTTCGCGCGCTTCGCGATGGCGAGCTTGCCGGCGGTCGCGCCGGATTCGGCTTCGGCCCTGCGCCTGAGGTTTTCCTTGGTGGAATCGGTGACGATGTCGATCGTCTTGCCGAGAAGCTCGGCGAACTTCGCCGCGTGCTCCGCCTCTTCGAACGCGATGCGCTTGTACGCCTCGGCGACCTCGGGATATCCCTCGCGGTCGGCCTGGCGGGACATGGCCAGATACATTCCGACTTCCGTGCATTCGCCGGCGAAATGATCCTTGAGCCCTTGCGTCACTTCGGGATCGTCGACGATGCCGTCGCCGACATGATGCTCGCAAACGAAGGAAAGACCGGCGCCGGCATCCTGTTTGGCGAACTTGGAGCCGACGCATCCGCACTGCGGACATTTCTCCGGCGCGCTGTCGCCCTCGTACACATACCCGCAGACGGGGCATACCCACTTTGCCATAATGAACCTCCTTGTGTTTTGTTTTATTCCTATACTCTATCAAAAAAGGCCCGAAAAGACAATAGCGATTTCTGAATAAAAGACGACCGCGATCCTCACGAGCAGCTGCCGTTTTTCGACATGGTGATCGCGCCGTTTCGCTCGCAGATGCGGCGGACTGCGGCAAAATCGGCCTGCCGTACGTCTTCGTCCATGCGATACGCCGCGAGCGTTCCTGCCGCCTGGCCAGTAGCCATGCATTGCGCCTGTACGCGGATCGACGCGAACGGCGCGGATTCGGCCGCGACTAGGCCGCCGGCCGCAAGGAGGTTCGGGCATTTGGCGGATACAAGCGAACGCAGCGGCACAACCCCAGGACGTTCGAGAAAAGTCAGGTTCTGCGCACTTGAACCGGCGATATGCCTGTCCATTGGATGCGCGGCTAGCGCAATCGCGTCCGGCTCGTCCGCGCCGCCGAGGAACTCCTGCGCCGTGACGCGATGCAGCGCCGCGATTTCGCGGCATTCGCGGAATCCGCTGGCTGCGGCAGTCTGCGCCAGCCATGCGGTGCGGAAGGCTGGATCCGCCTCGCGCATCACCGCCACAATTTCGGGTATCTCGCGCCGCATGAGAGCCGTCGCTTCAGCGATCTGAATCGGGTCTGTGACATCTGCCGCAGCGGCGCGAGTCGCGTTGACGCTCACGAACCCGCTGCGGATCGTGCTGCCCCAGACGGCCCACGGTCCGCCAAAAGACCTGATGCGCCCGGCGGCCATCGCCTTTTGCAGCGCATCTCTCAAAACAGGATTTCTCGACCGCTCATTGTCTTTCCCCACAAGCACGCGCGCATTGTCGGTGTCGACGCCTCCCAGTATGAAGCAGAGCGACAGCGGCTGGGCGGCGCCTTTCTCCGAACGGAAGCCGCCGAAGCCGCAATGCCCGACGATCGCGCCGGACGCCGTGCAGTCCACAAAGCGGTTCGCCTCGATACGCGCAAGAAAGCCGCCAGTCGAAAGCGTCACGGCGCGTATGGAACCGTCCGCCGAAAGTTCCGGTTCGCCGCAAACTTGAGTCTGCCAGAGACAGCGCACACCCGCCTCCTCCAGCATCTCGCGCGCCACGCGCCGGTAGACTTCAGCCTCGAACGGGACATTGCCCTTCGGGAGATCCGTTACAGCGCCGCCAAGCGCGGCCATGCGCTCGACGAACTCCCACGCGATTCCGCCGACTACGCGGCGTCCTGCAAAATTGAACTTTGAAATAGGGCCCACCAGACCCGCCGTTGCCATGCCGCCGGGGAAGCCGAACGATTCCGCGAGCGTCACAGTCGCGCCGTTCCTCGCCGCAGCGATCGCCGCGACGAATCCCGCCGGTCCCGCGCCAGCGACGAAAACATCGGACTTTGCAAGACGGGCCGGTTCCGCCTTGTCGCGTCCCTTCGCGCCTTCGGCGAACGCCGCGCATATCGTGCCGGCGATGAATCCTCTGCGTCCGGTCATCACAGGAAATCTCCATTGTCCGGAAACCACAATCTCACGGTGCACGACATGACCAGTCCGTTTTTCGCCTTGGTCTCGGCGCAGACGAACGCCATTTTTCCCGCGCGCAAATGTGCAGGCGCGACGTCCAGACCCTGGCTTGCATCGAACCAGCCGCGCCCCGTTATGTTCAAGCCCGCGTCGAACACCGCCATCGGAGCATCGCCATCGGCGGTGTAGAACGCGGCATAGACGTTTTCGCCGTCGTTGGCGAGATCCTGAAAGCCATACGACGTCTCCACGCCATAGTCGAATTCGGCGCGGGGCGGTGTTTCCTCCAGTGTTTCGGCGCTGAAACGCCCTAGTATGTTCACGCGGTGCGGTTCGGACGACGGCTGCTCCTTCGCACCCATGCCCAAATACAATATTCCGTTCATGCATGTAATGCCGTCTATGCCGCGATCGACATTCACTTCTTTTACCGGCTTCAGATCTTCGTCGAAAACCATTATCCGGCCTGTCTTCTTACCATCCACCATCAGCGCGACCGCTGCATAAAGCCTGCCGTCGGCGAATGCAATGTCACCAGTATGGTGCGGCGTTGGTATCGTTTTGAGGACATTGCCGTCCCAATCGACCTTGACAATACGCTTCATCTGCGATATGTAGAGCGCGTCGTCAGTCGCGGCAATTCCCTGGACATGCCCGTCGCGCGGGCCAAGCGCGTCTGTGCCGATGGTGAAAAGGTCGGTTGTGCGCAAATCGAGAGGCTGCATCTTCACGGCATCAATGCGGCATATGCCGTTCGCGTCCGGTTTCTGGCGGACGGAAATTACGAGCGACATTCCGTCCGCCCCATTTGGAACGCAAACCAAAGCCTCGCCCTCGCGCCAACCGTCCGCGTTCGCCGCGCCAAACCGCAGTTGGACGGGCGCAAGCACGTCCCAATCGAATTTGCCGTTCCGCTTCCATGCGACAAAGGCGGAAACTCCGTCACCTTTCGCGAATGTTGAAACGAGAAACCTCTCCCCCGGCTTCGGCTCCCTGGGGAGCGAGACCGAAAACGCGCCGTCCTCGACCCCATCTGCCGCGAGCGACGACCCGTCTCCGTCAGCCGAAACAGAATCCCTGAAAAACCGCCCGGGTTTTGTCCCCTTCTGCCGCCAGACGGAATATGGCGGCGGCACGGCGTCTCCAACGCCGGTACATCCAGGATTTGCGTTGACTGGCCGCAGGAGCCCCGCATCTTTCAGTTTCGCGACACGATTGCGGACGAATTCGCCCGGCGCCTTCTGCAAAAGGATTTCGTCTTCCATTCCCGGAAGGCGGCTCTCCCAGGTATCATGCGATATTTTGCGCTCGTCGGACGGTCCTTTCCCGCGCCAATCGGCCCAGCAATGCTTTTCGCCCCAGAACCAGACGTATTCATCGGTCGATTCCGCCGCCGCCTGGAGATTTGCGGCAAAGCGTCCCAGGCGCGATCCGTTCAGAGGGCCGAAGAACCAACTTGAGCCGGGCGGGTTGGTGTACATGTCGAGATACAGACCGAACGAGACCGAAACCTGGCGGCGGTACTTATCCCTGTTTCCCGGCGAGACGAGAGCGGAAAGCCTGCTGCGCACGGCGATGGCGGTGCGCGCAAAATCGCCGTGACCGGCATTGTAGCGATACGAATGCTCGTTGCCGTCGATAATAAGCGCCTCCGGAGGCGCCACGTCCAGAATGCCGTCGACAAACGCCGGCCAAAGATCGCCGTTTTCGGCGGCATCGCGCGCCGGATCGTCCGATGCAAGATACGTGTGCGTGAGGGAAAGAAGCCAGAACGAAAGAATCCTGACATCTGGATATTCTCGAAACACGCCGGAAAAAACTTCGCGTCCGCGCTGTCTGACCAGTCTGCACAGCTCTTCGTACGGAGCATCGCCGCCGCGCCGCCGGAACTGCCCGGAATGGCGGTAGTCCTCGGGGTCCATTGAAATGCCGCGAAATCCGCCGGTCTTCGCAAACCACGCGGCGATAGCCATGTTCGTGGCGATCGCGCTCCATCTCGCATCGTCCGACCAGTCTATCCGCTTGGCCGGCGCGCGGAACGTGCCTATGAACGATTCGCGCATCGAGGCGTGCGCCGTCAACTCGCGGGCGAGAGGAACGAGCGGCTGGAGAGCGTCACGGTTCCAGAGCGCATGCATGATGTTGTGCGTGCTGACAAGCGTCCCGTCCGGCGTTTTCTCGTTCAGGTATACGCCGATGCCGTTCAGCGGGGTTTTGTCAAGTTCGTCGGCGTAAGACGCGAGGTCGCGCAATGACATCCGCGAGAACTCCCAGGCGAATCCGACGAATTTGCGCGATGGCGCGCTTGGTTGTTCGCCGGTCGCCGCCGCTGCGGCGACATTGACGACCGCCGCAGCAAAAACAGCCAGTAAGATGTTGGAACGCATTTTCATCTGATGATTACAGCCAGTCCTGGCGTGACATTCTCGACTGCAACGGATTCAGACTCGCCGCTTTCGATTGTCGCGGCGTCAACTGCATAAACGGACCTTGCCGCATATGTGTCGGTTTCGCCGCCACGTCTCCAGCGAACAACAAGCGAGGATGATGTCGCGCCGGGAATTTCCTCGCCGTTTCTGTACCAGCTATACGATGTGGCGCCGGGAGCCGTTGCCGTCAGCGTGACTGTATTGCCATGCATAACCTTGGCAGCCGTCTGCGCCACAATCGGCGTGAACGCACCGCCGTAAGTGAGAGGCGATGCCGCAGTAGAGGCGCACACCCTGAATGTCGCGTCGTTGCCGGTCGCGTCGCGCAGCCCCGCAACGCTGTCCTCGACCGCCGGAACATAGTCGCGCTTCAAAACGTATTCGCCATTCTCCTTCTCCCAGATCCTGCAGCCGTAGATGCGGATCGAGGCACAGTGGTCAACAGTGCCAACTTGCGTACCAAGCCTTAATGTAAGTCGAGAAAACGGCCCTCCTGCCGTTGTGGTGCAAGTTGCATTCGTCACTCCCTCGGTAACAATAGCGCCCATGTTGGCAGGATTGTCTAGGATGACTGTGCGACGAACATTCACTGAGCTCGCCCCAACATCCGCGCCCACATCCATCTTCCAGCTGCTACTGTTAATAAAACCAAACCCCCTGTCGTTTATGTAGGCGGCAAAGTTGTACGCGTCCTTGGCGGCAAAAAGGTACCATGTGTCACCGCTTCCTTTTTCTTCAGTTGGCGCATAGTCGATTGCAACCTTGGTGTTCGCCGTCACAAGATAGCCTGTGTCGATGTAGCGGGAATCGGCGCGGAGCGTCTCGACGTAGGACGGGAGTTCCATCTTTCCGCCGCACGAGAGGCGCTTCGAGTCCGTGGCGGCGGGATAGGAGATGAACGCCCCGGTGAGTTCGTCCTTCAAACCGACAACAGGCGTACCATCCAGCGGCCCGAACACGCAGGGGCGGAAGTCGCGCACGAGCGTTCCCGCCTCGTAGATGCGGCAACCGTAGATTTTCATGGAAGCAAAGTAGTCGTTGGCATCGTCTTTGGTCGCCAGTTTTATGGTCGCGGTCTGCGCATACGTCGAGGTATTTGTGATTGCAAGAGTGTCATTCGTATATCCCGCCGTCACAACCATGGCTGACTTGTTTGGGATGTCCAGAATGGTGGTCCGGCGCACACCAGGGCGATTGGATACGCTTTTTGCAATCGATTTACTGCCCCAAGTGGAACAAACCCCATAGCCTATTCCCGCGCTGCTAAGGTAAGAGCAAAAGCGAGAAGTCCCACTGAATAAATACCATGTGCCGGAAGATTGTGCCTCTGTCAGAGCGTAGTCGAGTTCAAGCCTCATGTTTCCGGATGGACAATACCCGGTGTCGATATACAGATGCTTGTCGGAATCGGTGTTGTTGCCTGCCGGGGTGGCGACGTAAGCCGATTCATCGACGAGGATGTCGCCACCATACGTGAAGGATGTCTCTGCTGCGGGATTGCAGATGAAGCCGCCATCGCCGGCGACATCCTTGAAGCCCGGCATTCCGTCCTGGAGGCACGGCGCGAAATCGTGGACGAGTGCACCGCTCTCGTAGATCTTCACTCCGTAGATGCGGGCCTTGCACTGCTTCTCGAATGCGCCGGAGGCGTTTTGGCGCGCGAAAAGGGCAATTGGCTCAATTGCCTCGTTGGTGAAGCTCTCAGGCGTAAAGTCCTCGTTGGGCACTTCATTCGTAATACTTCCGGTAATGTAGAGGTGCGGCGGATTCGGATAGTCAATCACAATCGTGTGGCGGTCTGTGTCGAGCGTGATGAAATCGCCGTTGCCGTCCTTCGGCCATACACTGTCGTACTTCTCGCCATTGCCGAGATGTATCACCCACAAGGTGTTTTCGGCGCCGCCAATGTAGAAAGAACCGGACATCTTCAAAGCCGTGTGGCTGCGATCCGCGCCGAAGAGCCGGGCGCCGGACGCCTGCTCTGTGGTCGTCAGTGCGAAATCCACCGCGACGCGCGATGCGGGCTTCAGCTTGTAGCCTGTCAGAATGCCGCTCGTTCCGTCGGATTCGATATATGCGTCTTCCGCAAACGCATGACAGGTCGCGAACGCAATCGCAATCGTCAGTACAACCGTAAACAATGACTTCGCCTTTCGTATAGCCAACATGGTTTTTCCTCCTTTTGATGGTTCCCACTTCGGGCTTTCGACAACAGTATACCATTTATCCCTTCAGTAGGCAAGGGGGAAAATGTGCAAAATGTACAATGGAGCGTCAGCCCGCCGGAAAGGTATCGCCGGGTATATATTGTTGTATGAAACCGAAAAGTTCAGTGGGCTTCCCTGCCATGTGGTCGAGTATCGCTTCAGCCGCCTTCTCGCCGGTCGCGACAGGGTCGAACTCGAAGCGTGCGAGCGAGCGTGGGTACACCGGGACGAAGCCCTTGTTCGCGAGTGTGACGGCGAACACGTCGTCCGGCGCGCGGACGCCAAGCTCCTGAAGCGCCATGAGGCCGCCGATCGCAAGGAAGTCGTCGAGCCACAGGACGAGGTCCGGCCAGGTTTCGCGGGGAGCGGAGAAGCGCTTGAGCGCGGCGTTCATGCCAAGGCGCTGGATGCGTTCGAGATATCCGTAGGAGTATCCGCCGCACTGCGCCTTGCTGAAGAAACTTTCCTCGACCTCCAGTCCAGCGTCCTTGAGTGTGCTGCCGATTCCGTCATACGCCGCTCTGAAGTCGCAGCCGACCAGCAGCACGCGGCGTACGCTCTTCGCCGCGCACTGCCCAAGGAACTCCGCCATGTCGCCGAGGTATCCAGCCGAACCATGCGGCAGAAAGTCCTCCGAATAGAGGATCGTCGACCACGGCGTTCCGGAACGGTCGAGGCGGTCGAACACCTGCTTCGGACAGTAGAGAGGCACGGCGAAGGTCTGCTTCTGCTTGAGCATCAGGTCAAGCCCGGTGAAATTCCACCGGCCGTTCGCCTCGCGGTCGAGCGTGAACACGGAAAAAAGGTATCCCGCGCGGACGAGCCTGCGCCGCATCTCCCCGAGGAGCATCATTGCGAAGTAGGCGCCTTCGCAGGCGACAGGCACTATCGCCAGAACCTGTCCGCGCCAATAAGCCTCGCGCCGCCCCAGGACCACGCATCCCAGCCTCTGGCGCGGACTCACAAGATTCTCCGACGCGAGTTTCGCGACAGCCTCGCGGGGGATGCGCATGCTCACGCCGAGCGCGCTCGCCATGTCTGACAGCTTTGGCAGCATTTCGCCTTTTTTGTAGTATCCCGAAAGTATAGCGCCGCGAAGTCCGTCAGCTAGCTGGTCGGAAAGATTCACAGCCAGATTCTTATTGACCGAGAACGGCAGGCTTTTTGCGCATGCCGCCTGGCCGCGCTTTGCGTACGCGGCCTCATCGCCCATTCCCGAACTCGCACCAGTTGTAAGCATGTTCACAGGCGAAGCACCTCATTTAAGTTCCATGGTTGATGTTCCGTTGTCAATTGTGCGATTGCAGTTTGGCGAGTATTATACCAAACTTTTGCAAAAGTATATATGTAAATGTTTATGAAAGTGTCCTCTCACCGTTTCTGAACCTTGTCAGAAAAGTTTTGTTTTATCTTCTTTTTTATGATAGAATTGTAGTGTATGATCAAAAATGGAAAAAACAACGGTAGGCCGTGGCTCATAGCCTTCATAATCGGTCTGGCCGTGTATACGTATTTCCGCATGAATGCCACGATAGACCGTCCCGAGGAGATGACGGCCCTGGCGTTCATGCGCGCAGTGGACGCAGGCGAAATCGGCGATTCCGTCGTCAGGGTCGTGAACCGTGACGAGGGGGTGACTTTCATTTCCGGCGAACGCAAGACGGGCGACGGAGCCAAAACCGCTTTCCGGGTCAATCTCGTCCCCGGCGAAAACGAGAAGCTGATGGAGACTTTGCGCGAGAAGGGCGTCGGCGTGGACGTCAGGCTGGAGTCCGGCGCGATTTCCCCGTTCGTGATGAACCTGCTTTTCTTCATCGGCTTCATGGCGTTGTTCTACTGGTTCGTAGGAAGGCGCATGGGCGGGAGCGGCGGTCCGTTCGGGATGGGCAAGTCGCGCGCGAAGATACTGACGGGCAAGGAAGAGAAGTGCAAGGTCACGTTCAGGGATGTGGCCGGAATAGACGAGGCGAAGGAAGAGGTGCAGGAAATCGTCGAATTCCTCAAGGAGCCCGCGCGCTTCCAGAAACTCGGCGGCAGGATTCCGAAGGGCGTCCTTCTGGTCGGGCCTCCCGGAACGGGCAAGACGCTCCTCGCGCGCGCGATCGCGGGCGAAGCGAAGGTGCCGTTCTTCTCCATGTCCGGAAGCGATTTCGAAGAGATGTTCGTCGGCGTCGGCGCGTCCAGGATGCGCGACATGTTCGCCGAGGCCAAGCGCATGGCCCCGTGCATCGTATTCATCGACGAGATCGACTCCATCGGCATGAAGCGCAGCGGGGCGGGCGCGCTCACAGGTTCGCACGCGTACGAGCAGACGCTCAACACGATGCTTGTCGAGATGGACGGCTTCGACGCCAACGAGGGCGTGATCGTGATCGCCGCGACGAACAGACCCGATACGCTCGATTCGGCTCTGCTGCGTCCCGGGCGTTTCGACCGCCAGGTCGTCATCGACCTTCCCACGCTCAAGGGGCGCGAGGACATACTCGCCCTGCACGGCAAGAAGATTTCGTTCGCCGAAGGGGTGGACCTGAAGAAGGTCGCGCGCGGCACGCCCGGGTTCTCCGGCGCGGATCTCGCCAATCTTCTCAACGAAGCCGCGCTCATGGCGACGCGCAAGAAACTCGACGGCGTCGATATGGCGACGCTCGACGAGGCGCGCGACAAGGTTTTGTGGGGGCGCGAGAGGAAATCCGCCGGGTTCTCGAAGGAAAATCGCGAAATCACGGCGTGGCACGAATCGGGGCACGCTCTGCTGCAGCTTCTGCTTGAAAACACGGATCCTCTCCACAAGGTCACGATCATACCGCGCGGAAGGGCGCTCGGCTCCACGATGTCGCTCCCCGAGGGGGACGTGCTGAACAGGACGCGGGCGCAGTTCCTCGACGAGCTTGTCGTGCTCTGCGGCGGAAGGATCGCCGAACAGATGCATTCCGGCGACATATCGACCGGGGCCGCGCAGGATATTGCGATGGCGACCGACACGGCGCGGAAGATGGTGTGCGCCTACGGCATGAGCGACAGGTTCGGCTTCCAGGCTTTCAAGGGGCAGTCGGCGCTCCAGCAGGGCGACATGCCGCCTCCGGTCAGCGAACAGACTTCCAGGGAGATCGACATGGAGGTCGGGCGACTTTCCCGCGAAGCCTACGAACGCGCGTCAAAACTCCTTTCGAGGAACAGAGGGAAACTCGAAAAACTTGCGGCCGCGCTTCTCGAACGCGAGACGATGGACGGAGATGAAGTGAAAGCCCTTGTGGAGGAAGAGGATGGCTGAGGGGACGATGGCGATAGTTTCCGCCGTGCTTCAGATTTTCATCCTCCACTGCGCCATCTACGCGATACTGAAGGGTGCGAAAGGGTCGCGCTTCGGTCAGGCCCTGATGGGCATCGGCATACTGACCACGCTTCTCGCGGCCTTCACCTACCTTTTCCATTTCTACGTCCTGTCGCTGATAATCAAGTATCTGCTCATCTATCTGTCGATCTCTACGGTCGTCATCTTCCAGCCGGAGATAAGGCGCCTTCTGGCGACGGTCGGCGCGTTCGGGTATCTCGAAAAGCCTAAGCACCGTTCCGACGGCGCGATAACCCCCGAGGCGCTGACCGATGCGATAATGGATCTCGCGTCCAGGCGGATGGGCGCGCTTTTCGCGTTCGAGCGCGGCATTTCGCTGAGGGGCTACGAGGAGACGGGCGTGCAGACGGACGCCATAATATCGCGCGAACTTCTCAACAGCATATTCACGCCGCCGCTGCCGCTCCATGACGGCGGGGTTGTGATAAGAAACGGCCGCCTCGCTTCGGCCCACTGCATTTTCCCCGTTTCCAACAATCCCGATCTTATACGCCACGGGATGCGCCACCGCTCGGCGGTCGGCCTGTCGGAGGAGACGGACGCGCTCGTCGTTGTCGTATCCGAGGAGACGGGGGTGGTGTCCGTCGCCCACAACGGCAAACTTTTCCGGTACGTCGGCAGCGCGGCGGCGCAGTCGATCCAGCGCTGGCTTGCCAAGGCTCTGCCGGACGACGACGGCGGCCGGCTGTTCCAGCCGGTTGTCGAGAAACTCCAGCATATCATCATCAGGCCTGGGGAGGGGAACGGATGAAAAGCAGAAAAAAACGCGGCAAGAACGTTTTTTCGTCCGTCGTTTCGTTTTTTACGAAGGATTTCGGACTTAAATGCCTTTCGCTCGTCCTCGCGACGGCGATATACCTCGCTCTGGCGCCGGACACGGACGGGACGGACAGGTTTGCCGATTCGGCGAAGCATGTGGCCGAAGGTATTGCGGAGAGCGCGGGCCGCCCCGTGCGCAGCGCGAATTACGCCCCGGATCCGCAGCCCGCGCCTGAAACCGCCGCGCGCCCGGCCGGGCAGGCGGCGCCGGTCGCGAACGCCGCGCCGGAAACGGCGGAAGAAGAGATGAAAACCGCGGAGAGTGAAGTTGGAAAGTAGAATGCCAGAAAGATCTTATGCAAGGCGTCTCGCCGGGTGGCTTTTGTTTCCGATAGCGCTTTTCCCGCTGGTCGCGCTTTTGACGTACGATTGGGCTGCGATTCCCGCCTTGCAGACGCCCCCCTCGCCGAGCACGAACTGGATCGGCGCCTTGGGCGACTTTTTTTCGTACACAGGCTACTGCATGTTCGGATTGGCCGTGTGGATCATTCCCGTGCGCTGCGTGACGGTAGGGCTCAGGCTTGTTTCCGGCGCGAGTCTGAAGCCGACGGTAAAAACTCTCTGGTTCCTCCTGTTTCTGGCGTTTTCGTCCTGTCTCGTGCAGATCATGGAAAGTCACGCTCCCGGCGTGATGTGGGCGAAGGAGAAGCTCAATCTGCAGGCGGCCGGCGGCTTTGTCGGCTACATCGTGATGCAGAAGGCGGTCGCGCCGCTGCTGTCTGACATCGGAGCCGGCGTTCTGACGCTTGTGCTGATGATCGTTTCCCTTGTAGGATCCATCGGCCTGAACAACATAGTTTCGTTCCTTTCACGGATTCTTTCGTGGGCGCGCGGCGACGCCGCGACGTTCGATCCGGGAGACGCCAAGCCCGGAACGCCCGAATACGAAGAGGCGGTCGAATCCTTCGAGGCGGCCAAGCGGGCCCAGGAGGCTGCCAAGCGCCAGCGCGAGGAGGAGAAGGCCCGTCTGCGCCGCGAGAAAGAGGCGGCAAGGGCGGAGAAGGAGGCTGCGAAGGCCGAGAAGGAGCGCCTGAAGAAGGAAGCGGCGGAAAAGGTCGAGCAGGAAAAGAAGGAGCGCAAGGCGAAAGCCGAGGAAATCGCGGCGGAAGAGGCGAAAGTCAGCGAGTCGGGCGGACGCGAAAAGCAGCCCTACATCCTTCCGCCGGTGTCGCTTCTCAACCCTCTCAAGAAATCAGTGGCCCAGAACGCCGATGTCGCGCCGATGTGCCAGAAACTCGTCGACACGCTGAAGCTCTTCGACATAGACGCGTCCATAAGCTACACGATACAGGGCCCCGTCGTCACCAAGTACGCGCTTCTGCTGGCGCCGGGCACGCGCTATTCTGCCGTGAAGAGCATAGCGGACAACCTCAAGGGCGCGCTGCACGCGAAGTCGCTGCGCATCGAGGCGCCGATTCCTGGCGAGGAGTGCGTCGGCATCGAGGTGCCGAACGATAAACCGATCGGAATTTCGTTCAGGGAGGTATTCGAATCCGACGCGTGGAAGAATTCCAAGGCGGCTCTGCCGCTCCTCTTCGGCAAGGACGCGGCGGGCAGGGAGCTTATCGCGGATCTCGCGACGATGCCGCACCTCCTCGTCGCAGGCGCGACCGGACAAGGCAAGTCCGTGTGCCTCAACTCGATAATCAACGGACTTCTGATGTCGCGCACGCCCGAGCAGCTCAAACTGATAATGGTCGATCCCAAGTCCGTCGAATTCACCGCGTACGCCAACATTCCGCATCTTCTCGTGCCGGTTATCACCGACAACAAGAAGGTCGTGTTCTCCCTGCACTGGGCTGTCGCGGAAATGGAAAAGCGGCTCAAACTGTTCGCGCGCGCGAAGGTGAGGAACATACACGATTTCAACCACCGCAAGCTCGTCACGCAGACCGACATGTTCGGCGAGGATACCAAGATCAGTTCCGACATGCCGGTGTCCGTTCCGTATATCGTAGTGATCATAGACGAGCTGGCCGACCTCATGTCGGTCGCCGCCAAGGAGGTGAATCCCGATATCGCCCGTCTCGCGGCGAAAGCGCGCGCCGCCGGCATTCATCTCATTCTCGCGACCCAGCGTCCGGACACGAAGGTGATCAACGGTACGATCAAGTCCAACATCCCCGGCCGCGTGGCGTTCAAGACGTCGCAGTCGATCGACTCGCGCACCATTCTCGACGAGACGGGCGCGGAAAGCCTCATCGGGCGCGGCGACATGCTTTTCAAGGGCAAGGACAACACGCTCGTCCGCGCCCAGGGCGCGTGGATCAGCGACGAGGAGATCGCGAACGTGACGTCGTTCATCGAAGAGCATTCGGAGGTCCAGTTCGACGAAAAGTTCGCCACCAAGCTCGGACGCGTGAAGGAGGCCGCCATAGAGGATCCTTTCGCGTCCAACGAGGACGATCCCGACAACCAGACGGACGCCGAGGCGGAACAGAAGGCCGCGAAGCGCGAACAGGTCAAACTCGCGGCGGACGCCGACGATTTCAAGAAGGCGGTGGAGTGCGTGATCAACACCAAGCGAGCCTCCACTTCGCACTTCCAGAGGCAGCTGGGCTGGGGCTACAACCACGCGGCGAAGATACTGGACATGCTTACCGCCAGGGGGATTGTGAGCGAACCCCAGGGCATGGGTCCCAGACAGATTGTCATGGATCAGGATCAGCTGATGGCGATTTTGAACGGTGACGGAGCGGACGCCGGGAATGCCGGCGCGGACGATGCTTCCAGTGCCGACAGCACCGGCGAGGCCGGAGACGGAGAACCGAACGAGGAGGAGATATGATAGAATTCGGAAACACGCTGCGGATGGCCCGCGAAGCGAAGGGAATGACGACGAGCGAGATCGCGGGCAGGACTCACATGCTGGTGCAGCAGGTGGAGGCGCTCGAAAACGAGGATTTTTCGCGAATCGCGGCTCCCATCTACGGACGCGGTTTCGTGCGTCTCTACTGCGAGGCCGTCGGCATAGATCCGCGCCCTCTGATAGAGGAATTCATGGAGATATACAACGGCAACCGCGATCTTCCCGTCAAGCGCAGGGAAAAACCGCGTCCGGCACCGCCTCCGCCACCCCCGCCGCCGCCGGAGCTTGCACTGTCGGCCGGCGAGCCTCCGGCCGGGACGGTTCCGGCCGGGCCCGCGCCGGAGCCGCTTCCTCCGGACGCTGAACCGGCGCAGGACGAGTTCCCGGACGCCTCATCCGCCGAAGTCCCGGCGCATGACGCGGCGGCCGGAGATGCGTTTGCGGTCCGGACTCCGGACGCCGGTTCGCACGGCGGTTTCGAACTCGAACCGGAAACCGCCGCGCCGATGCCGAAAGAATTCAGGCGGTTCAATCCTTACGTCGCTCCGAGTCGCGACGAGCCGCCTGCGAAACGCTGGCGGATGCCGGACGTCCCGCCGTACGTGTGGCGCTTCGCGATTCTGGCCGCAGTCGGTCTGATCGCGATCTGGCTGCTTTTTGCGGGGATCCGCGCAATATACCGCGCATCGATGTCGTCGCCTGCGAACGAGGCGGCGCAGGCGGAAACGCAGCCCGCCGAACCAGCGAAAGAGGCGAAAGAGCGGCCGGCTCCGGCGCCGGCGGAACATGCGCCGGGCAAGCCGGCCGCAACCGGAAGGACGCAGCGCGTTCCGCTGGACATTCCTTCGCTTTACTTGGATTGACAAAAGAAAATCAAGGAGAAGAGTTATGAATCACGACCATGGATTTGTAGGTTTTGTCTGTCCGTCCTGCAACACCGAAATCGAGGCGTCGCTGGACATGGTGGGCCAGAAGACGGAATGTCCGGCGTGCAATACGATGATAATCGTGCCCGAGCCTCCGCCGCAGGTTGACGACGGCGTGGTGAGGCACGGTTCCGACGAAGGGATGTCGCCGAATGTGACCGGCGCCGCGAAGAGCAGGACCATCCGGATCGAACTGGGCGATATCGGCCTCTGAATCGGTGGCGGCGGGGCGTACAATACCTTTCGGGCGCAGATTCCTGCGGAAAGCGGGCGCGGCGGTTCTCGTTTGCGCGCTCGCATTCTGTGCGTTCAGCGTCTGGTTCGTCAGACATCCGCGCGCATGGCTGGAGGAGCGCGAAAGATCTACGCTCAAATGGCTGTGGGCCCCTGTTTTTCTTGTCGGAGATCCTCTGTCCGACGCCACCGACTCGCTCGGAATAACGGGTTCTGACGTCGTGTGCGCGACATCGCGCGCCGCGCCGTCGGGCAGCGTCTTTTTCGCCGGCGCGCCTGTGCGAACGGGGAATCCTGCGCCGGACGACACAACCTTGGTGGACCGCGGCGATTTTGCGGTGGGATGGTCTCCGTCCCTCCGCCATCCGGTGTGGTGCGCATACCATGTTCCGCGTGTGCGCCGCTTCGATCCGGGGAAACGCCCCGGCTTCAAGATCGATCGGAAGGTCGTCAATTCCCCGGCCGCGTCTCTCTATGCAAATACCGGCTACGACCGCGGACACATGGTGCCCAACTACGCGATGGCGACGAGATTCGGAAAAGAGTCGCAGGAGTCGACGTTCCTGATGTCGAACATTTCCCCGCAGACTCCGAATCTCAACCGCGGCTTGTGGCGCGAGGTCGAGCACAGGATCGCCGATCTGTGGACTGCGAAGTGGGGCGAGATATGGGTGATAGTGGGAACCGTTCCGGGGAACCGGGAGACGTTGAGCGGAACGAACATAGACGTTCCGTCGGCATTTTACCAGATACTCGCCGCGCAGAAGGACGGGGAGATCAGGGTGCTGGCGGTTCTTGTCGAGCAGGAGGTTCCCTGGCGCGCGTGGCCGCGCAGGTACATAACGTCGGTCCGCGAAATCGAAGGGATGACAGGCTTCGATTTCTTTCCCGAACTCGACCGTGGGACGCAGGATGCGCTCGAGACTCCGGCTCCGACGCGCATGTGGACAGTCCGGCCTCTGGACGTCATCGACATCTTCAAGATACATTCGGCGTAGCGCCGCAGCGAAAGCGCCCGGGAATATGGCCAGCATACCCGTTACATCCACGACTCTTCTGAATAACATTGCGAACGATCCAGGGCACGTCCGCTGGCGCGAGTTTGTCGAGAGATACCGGCCTGCTATGGAGGCATTCATGCGCGAGCGGTTCCCTTCCATCGACGCGGACGAAACCATCCAGGAAACATTCGCCGCGCTTTGCAAGGTGCTGCCGTCGTATCGCTACGAACCCGGCGAGAAAGGGCACTTTCACAACTATCTCACCGGCATACTCCGCAACAAGGCACGTCGTGCGCTCCGCGACAGGAATCGCCAGGCTGGGATCAAGGACATGGTTGCCGCGCACGATGGCATGGCGCGATCGCCGGACGCGCCGCAATTCGCGACTCGGGACGATGACAGCTCCTGGCGCGAGGCGGTATTTGAAATCGCGCTCCGGCGGTTCCTTTCCGACGAATCGGTCGCCGAACGCACCAAGCGCATATTCGAGCGGACCGCGCTGAACGGGGAGTCTCCGGAAACCGTCGCCGCATCGTTCAAGATGACCCGCCATGCCGTAGACCAGGCCAAGAGCCGCGCTGTGCTGCGTCTGCGCGAAATGGTCAGGGAACTGGAGGCCATCGCCGGTGAATGACCGTCCGGACAGGGCGCGCCGCCCCTCGGCCGCCGATTCCTGCGGAGTGCGCCCGCCGCGAACGCCGGATTCGATCGAAGCGATGTGCGCTTCGCATGGACCCGTCGCTTCGGACGGGCGGTTCGCCCCTGGAGAAGTTTTCGGAGAATGGCGCATTGCCGCTTTTATCGGGCGCGGCGGAAACGGCGAAGTCTACTGTGCCGAACATGTCGCAAACGGAACGCCCGCCGCCGTAAAGGTGCTTGTTCGCGAAGATGAATGTGCAAAGGCCCGTTTCGCCCGCGAGGCGAGGCTTCTTTCGGAGTTGAAGTCTGCCTCGTTTCCTAAGTTTTTCGAATACGGAGAGGCAAACGGCTGTCCATATCTTGCGATGGAACTCCTTGAGCCCGGCGAACTGCCGTCCGGAGACAGGCCTGTTGCCCGCTTTCTGCGGCAGATGTGCGGCGCGGTTGCCGAACTCCATGCCCTGGGCTACGTCCACCGCGACATAAAACCGTCCAATATCCTGTGGCGCACGGTAGGGCGCGATGCCCCCATCGCGCCGCAACGGGACGCCGTTCCCGTCCTTGCCGACCTCGGCCTCGTCAAGGCCGTCGCGACATCGGATATCGGGCGGCCGACATCGGATATTACTATCGGCGGCGTCGGTACGCCGGGCTACGGCGCGCCGGAGCAGATGGAGCGCGGCGAAGCGACGGTCGAGTCGGATATACATGCGCTCGGCGTCCTGGCGGACCGCTGTTTCGACGGACGCCCTTCGCAGACGTGGGCGCGCGTCATCGAGCGCGCAACATCGTCCATACCGGCCCGCCGCTATCCTTCCGCCGCCGCATTCGCGCGCGCAATCCGTCATCGCCATTCGCGTTTCAGAGCGTTCCTTGCCGCTTTTTGCATCTGCCTGGCGGCGGCGGCCTGCATGGCGCCGCGGAGCGTCAAATTCTTTGGCGGCAGACCGGACGCTGCCGATCCGTCCGGCGGAGAATGTCCGCAGGCGGAACTGGTTGAACCCGTGCTTTCCGCGACAGCTGTCCTGAACGGCGCCGAAGCGAAGGACGTGAAGTGGTTCCTCGACGGCAACCTGGTTGAAATGCCTTGCCGTTTTCCGAAAATTGACCCTCGCCGGAGCGGCGTTTCGTTCAAGTGGCTCCGCGCTGTCGCAAAAAGAGACGGCAAAGTCTATTCCGCGAAAGAAGAAGGCGGATTCCCGGTGTGGAACGGCGAGATGCATGTCACTCTCGTTTTGCGCGAAGATCCGGCGGCGGGAACATCCATCCGCATATTCTCTCCCGGAGGCGTGCCGTTCGATTTCGCATGGCGTCCGGCCGGGGAATCCGCCGACGGTTCCGCCGGATACGGATGCTGGGTGTCGGAGCGGGGACTTTCCGGGCGTCAGTTGGATGCGATAATCCGTGAAGGCCTGCTGTACAAGCCATTCGTTTCGAAGGAGGGATTCGACTCGTCTTCCTGCGATCCGCTGCCGGCGGAATGGCTGGCCGGCGCCGAAATACCGGATTTCTCGTTTCCGGGCGTCGGCCTGAAAATGGAACTTCTTCAAGATGCTCAGCGGGGCGGAGGCAATCCATTGCGGACAACGCCTGGCGCGGAGACGGCCGCGGGGGACTCGCGATTGGTTGCTACGAGCGATTTCGCGAACGAGACCAACACAGTCCTCTATTGTTCGGCCCTGGCGAGGTTGCGGTCGGGCGATCCGGGTGAAATCGAAAAAGGGGAGAAGATGCTGCTTGGCTTTTTCGAATCGGACGATGCTGCGTTCGCCGCGGCCGCCCGCGAGATATGCATTGAACGGGGCGTGGCGACGCTCGATTCGTGCGGCGCGGAAGCGGAGGCGAGATTTCGCCGGGCTGCGGTGCGCAGCGGAAATGCGGACGTGTTGGAGAGGCTCGCCACGACGGATCCGGACGCGGAAATCAGGATCGACGCCTATGGACGGATCGTGAATCCTCCGCAAATGCTTTCGGCAAGGTACGTATCCCTTGTCGCGGAGGATTTCCCCGGCGACATCGGAGAGCCTGTAGCCGTCATAGGGAAGATGACGGATCCTGCCGCGCTTGAACATGTCGCCGGGAACGCGGCTCTGGAATATTTCCGGGACCTTGCGAAAGACAGACTCGCGCGCGTCAAAATGCAGAAATAGGTTGCGTACTTGAATCCGGCTCATTGAAATATCATGTTGCGCAGAAGGCGGCGGATAGTGTATAATATATGGCGTGCGCCGGACTTCTGCGCGGCGTTGGCGCGGAATGCCGTCTGTAAATTTCAAACGAGAATGTAAATGGCCGGAAAAACAGATACAGCCGTAAACACGATGCCCGCCGCCGCAACGGCGAGAAGGGATGGCCTTTTGCCGCCGCCTGTGGGGACGAGCGACTGGGCGACGTTCTCACGTGATTCCTATTGCGTGGACAAGACGCTCATACTGAAGGACCTCATCGACTCGAAGGCGCGCGTGGTGCTGTTCACTCGTCCGAGGCGCTTCGGCAAGACAACGATGCTGAAGATGGTCCGTGCGTTCTACGAGGGCGAGGCGGCTCTGTTCCAGGACAAGAAGATCTGGGCTGCGGGCGAGGTGTACCGAAAGGAGCAGGGTACTCATCCTGTCATCTTCCTGTCGTTCAAGGACATCAAGCAGACCACTGTAGAAGAGGCGTTCGCCCGCCTTGCCGCCGTGATCGGCGACGAGGTCGCCAGATTTGCGGATTGCATCGAGAACGGATGGGGAAACGGGGCCAAGAAACGGTCGCTGCGCAAGGTGATGAACCGCGAGGGGACGAAGGACGGGCTTTCCGAATCGCTCGGCCTTCTCTCCGAGGCGGTCCACGCTTTCACGAAGAAGCTCCCGGTCATTTTGATCGACGAATACGACCAGCCGATCACGACGGCCTCGACGAACGGGTTTTACGACGAAATGTGTACCTTCATGCGCGTGTTCCTCTCGGGGGCGCTGAAAGACAACGAACATTGCCACATCGGCATCATGACGGGCGTCCTGCGCGTTGCGAAGGAGGGAATCCTCTCCGGACTCAACAACCCAGAGGTCTGGACGGTCTTCGAACAGAAGTACTCGCAGTATTTCGGCTTTACCGAGGAAGAGGTCGCCGAGATGGCGCGGTACTACGGTGCCGAGGACAAGATGCCGGAGATCAAGTCGTGGTACGACGGCTACGATTTCGGCGGCACGGAGATCTACAACCCGTGGAGCGTGCTGCGTTATTTCCAGTGCAATTGCAAGCCCGACGCCTACTGGCTGGACACGAGCTCAAACGACCTTATCACCGAGATCGTGCAGGAACTGCCGTTTGATATGGAGGTGACGCTCCACAAGTTGATGACCGGGAAGCCGGTTGTCGTTCCCATGACGAAGGAACTCGGACCGTACAAGCAGATCCGCGACAACGAAAACACCCTGTACGCGCTTCTGGTGTCCGCAGGTTACCTGAAGGCTGTCGGCGGAGTGAGGGACGGCGAGTGCGAGGTCATGATCCCCAACCATGAGCTGAAGCAGGTATTCTACAGCGAGATCGTCCAGAAGGTCAGGTCCTTCGATAAAAGCGGCGGCATAGTCGCCGTCGAGCGGGCTCTCCGCGAGCGCGACCCGTTTCTTTTCGGAAAGTATCTCGCGGCGTATCTCAAGGAGTCGGTCAGCTTTTTCGACACGGCGGCGGAAGGGTTCTACCACGGGCTCGTCCTCGGCTTCATCGCTTGCTTCCGCAACCGGTTCGTCGTGAAGTCGAACCGCGAGTCCGGCGAGGGCCGCTACGACATCTCCATGCGTCCGCTGGTCGATTCGATGCCCGGCGTGGTGATCGAGCTCAAGGCGGCGGATGAGGAGACGGAGGACCTCGATGCGCTAGCCCGCGAGGCGCGCCGCCAGATCGACACGCGCGAATACACCGTCGAGATGCTCGCCGACTTCGCCGCGCACGGTGAAAAGCGCGACATTCTCAAATTCGGCATGGCCTTCTGCAAGAAGAACCTCGTCGTATGCAGGGATCTGCCCTAAAAGCGTTTTTTTTATTTTTTCGCGTGACATTTTCGTGCAACGCGGCAGTATGATATAGAGGCGGATACTGTCTATTCCACGGAAAGAAGGGGCAATGTCTGTGATTCTGTCTGCGCACCGGCGGAAATTTCTTCCACAAACGGAGATTTTTTTGCTATAATTACTTGCAGACAATTTAAGACTTTGCGTTCTGCGCATCGTTTGGGCTCAGGTGAAATGTAGGAAGTTTCAACTGTAAGAGCCGGAACGGGTGGAGAATGTGCCTTTATGGGCGCATCTTCTTTCCGTGGTTCTTACTGGGCATCCTACAGCCTCACCTGGACCGCGGCAAGGGATTGCGCCCTCTTTCTTTTGCCGCACTCGGAACAAGGGCAAAAGGAACAAGCGGTAGATGATGGACAAAGAAAAGGTAAAAGAAGCGTTTGGTGAAACGACTGCGAAAGCCAAAGCTGCTATGTCTGAAATCAAGGGTAACTTTAAGGCTGATGAGGGCACGACGGGATTCCGCAAGGTCCAAAGCATGTTCGTGAATCTCTGGAAGAGCGGAACTGTAGGGGCGTTGGCTCTGATCGCAAGTTCTGTCGTTGTAATTGGCTGCGGTGATAGTTCTGATGGAACGAGCAGTCCAGTGCCAAAAGATACCCTTGCCGTCAAAGGACTCTATATGGGTATGCCAGGCGACGACGCGGTTAAGGCATGCAAGGAGATGATTGGATCTTCGGAAGATCTTGTGGTCGTTGATTTCCGGAACGGAATCGAGCGCGAAAAGGACGAGGCAACGAAGGCCAGAGAGAAGAAGGCGTACGAAGAAACTGTCAAGATGGCCGAGACGGATGTCGACAGATTTCTTCGATGGAGTGGGCTTCATGGAGATTTCTACGATCCCAGCGCCGACGAATGCAGAGCAAGGGGCGTTGAAGAGAAAGATTTGCGCCCCTATGTGACTTCTGGAAGCAAAACTGCGCCGATTCCAGGTGCCAATTGGGTTGTAGGAACGGCCATGCCCGCATTCGCCGGAATCTATGGCTATCAAGTTGAATGGATGTTGCCGGGAAGGCGCAATGGCGGAGAGCAAGAGGCCTCGATTCCGAAGTTGTTCTCAGGGAAGGTAGAAGTCCCCGAGAAGAAGAAGGACTCTGATCCATATTCTGTTTGGAATTCGGAGATTCTGGAAAAAGGGCTGGCCAAGGATCTTTACGCCAAGGGACTGCAGCTGTCCAAGGAAAATGACAAGCGGGTGTTCTTCAGGCTTGCATCAGAAGATGCCCAGGGAAACCCGGTGGATAAAAAGAAACTTGCCACGGAGCTGGTGCTCAACAATCCCGAGTTCTTTGAGGAGTTGGGGTCGAATCAGGAAAAGATCGAAGCGGCCGAAAAGGAACTTGACGGATTTTTCATGTGGGTCGAGTTTCGGAGAGAATCGAATTTTGGCGGGTATAGCATAGACGGAGTTAGTATATTTGATCCCGAAGACCCGCGGCCTGAAGATGTCAAGGAACGTGAGAAGAAATATGCGGAGCGGATGGCTGAGATGGAGAAGCGAGGAGATGCCAGAGGCATGGCGAAGATGCAGATGGCGAAGGGCAAGGGCGGCCATCAGACCCCCGCGAAGGAAAAAAGTGCAGCACCGGTGGTCGCGAAGACGAACAGCGCCGTTCCTTCCCCGTCGCCGGAAGACACTGCCGAGCTTAACAAGATGAAAGCAGACCTGAAGAAGATGGAGAAGCGGAAATCCTCATTGGACGCCGAGATTACGGACTTGGGGAACAAGTTGAAGAGTTTGGCGGAATCTGGAAAGAAACTTAGTGAACAAGTGAAGAAGAATCCTTCCTTGAAGAAGAATTCTGTCATCAAAGAGCGTCATGAGGAGAATAAGGCCCGTTTTGCCGAAACTAAGGAAAGGTATGATGCGGCAAAGGAAGAGCGGCAAAACGAGGTTGCCGCGATTGCGGACATGAAGAAACAGATAGCGGACAAGGAGGCGGCGATAAAACGAGACCTTGCCGACCAAGAGAAGACCATTGCAGCGGAAAAGGCGGCTGAAGAAAAGGCGGCCGCCGAGCAGAAGGCCGTAGAGGAGACAGCTGTTGCGAAAAAGGACAGAACAGATTTGAAGTTTTTGACGGCGGCTAGAACCGGTAGCTATAACCGCACGACTTCGAATTACGCCTCTCAATTCTCGCAAGCGATGATGAAGATGGCGTGCAACTGCAAGGTCATGCTGGAGTGGGCCGTTCTTACGGAGCCGGCAGACAAGCCGGAAGAAATCATAGAGGCGTTTTCGATTCCGGCAAGCGATTATGAAAGCGCGATCAAGGTTGTCAGTAAGCTGGACAGTGATTTGGGATTGAATCAATATATGCAACAGGGTAGCCCTCGCGCCCGGAAATATTTCGAAAAAGACCTTGTTGAAATGAGGTCTCCCTTGTGGTTCCGCCTTGTCCTGAAGACTACCAACGGAGTGGAGGTCGCGAAGGCGGATGCAGTCAAGAACTGGCTTGACGCCAGAGGGCAGCACCCGCCGAGCGACAAGCTGGTCATTCCCAAGAAGAATCTGATTATTGTAGCTTTCAAAGAGGAGGGAAAAAACGAAGATCAGCTGAAGACCCTGTGCCATGTTTGGGTTAACAAGGACGGCAATGTGTACAACGTACGCTTCAACGAGTCTGGCATGAATAGATTCTTCAATGCTGGAGATATGTCTGCCGAGGAGTTCGCTCGGGCACTTGTGAACAACTACCCCGATATTCCAAGTTTGGAACCTGTGGTCAAGAGAGAAGATCCGGGAAGAGGTTTGATTCAGGAAACCACCTGGACATACAAAGGTCCGAAAGGGTATCAGGTTGAGCTCTTTGAGCGCGCTTATTATAACAACAATGGCATCAGGTACACGTCAAAGATGCTTGAGAACGACGCGGAGGTATTACTTGCTCTGTCGTTAGTTGGAAAACTACCCGACAGAAAACTAACCATCTCTGCAATAAAGCCGGACTCGGAGCGCGAGTTTGATTGAAACTTGTTTGTGAAACTATGCAATCCTGTGTCCAGGATTCTCTTAAGCTGGGGCCCTGGACGCGGGAAACGATAGAAAGATCACAATTAAAGGAGTAATTATGGGAGAAGTTCGTATCATAAGTGCTGTAGAAAGCGCTAAGGTCAAAGGTGGAAATGAACTGCCAAAGCCTCGTGCATTAGTCGTGGTGCAGTGGATTGGCTTTATTTGGGCGGGTGTTGTAATGTTAAGACTACTTTGGATAGTAGTAAGTTCGTTGGCTGCGGCTTTCGGAGACTACTCGCAATTGGACATAGGTGCTTTGATATTTGAATCGGTTTTCTTGGTGATTGCACTATCCATGTTTTTAATACCATTACTCGCTATGTGCTTTGGCATGAAGCGATCAAGGTATGCTGTTCCTGTTTTTTGTACATTTGGGGCTATGATTGCTTGTGGTTACACGGAAATGCCTTCAATCATTTCTGCTATGGGTTTTATACCGCCGGTCGCCATTTGGTTCTTCCCATCTATAAGAAAATGGTATGGTTCATTAGTATAATGTAATATTGCCATCTGAAGATGGTGATAATCTGAATTTCTTGTTAACAATAAACAACAAAAGGAGGTTGCGTAATGCAAGTGACTATCTATGGTATTCAGGAAACAGTAATCGGCAAGTGCCCGGTTAAGGTTTTCCATGAGGGAAAAGAAATTGTTGAGATCCCGAAGCAGCAACAGGTTACTCTTGATGTTCCCGAAGGAGACTTTCTGGAGTTTAGACTTAGGAAGTTGTCAACGGAAATTGATGTGATTGGCAAGCACATCGTTATCTCCTGGCAACGGCGAACGGATTCCCTCTACGCAGTTGTTACAAATTCCCCTGAAAGAATTCTCAATAGATTCAAGAAGGCAAACAAGAAGGGTTTGCTCATGTCGCTGTTAGACCTTATTCCTAGCTGAACTTAGGTCGAAGCCTTGGTTCGTCGCGTAGCCCAAAATAGCGGAAGCCACCTTTTGACCGATATCATTTGCTGGAAGTTTGGGTGGCTTCTGCCTGTCATTCCTCACGTGTGTAGCAGATGAAACGATTGCGCAACATTGTGGAATCTGCAAATGACGACATGACTTCGATAGAAGCGGAATTTGAAAAACTGAAACAACAAGTGCAAGTCGTAGAACGGCTGTTAAAAAAAAGAAAAGGAGAAAGCAGATGAATAAGATGATCGCGGGAATCTCGATGGCTGGCGTGGCGGGCCTGATGGTCGGTTGTGCTTCCGGGCCGAAATTCAACGGGCCGAAACCGGGCGAGACATGGTACGTCTCAACTGAAAGAGCCGTTGTAAGACAGTCTCCCGACGAATTGTCGCCCGCCGTGAAGACGCTGGCCTACAAAGATGCGGTTCCGGTAGTCAAGGATTTGCGTGTGGCACCGCCGTTTTCGGGCGACCGGGAGCTTTTCCCGGAGGATTTGATCCCAGGCTGGGTGCAGCTGAAGGATGGCGGATACCTTGCTGTCCCGGGGCTTGCGAGCGAGTGGCTGATTGCAAACCAGAATCCCGACGAGGAGATTTCCGCAGAAGGCATGACGGCGGCGAAGCGCGGATTCTCGGAGTCGGAGAGTGATGCAGAGCTTGCGTCCATGCGCGGAGCCGCCGGCGCGGGCAAGGCGGCCGCCACGGCCGACACTGCCGCGGTAGCGAGGATTTTGGCGGCTTACAAGCCTGTTTCCGATGAAGACAGGGCGGAATTCATCCGTGCCGGCGGGTTGAAGCGGCATAAGGTGAATCCCGAAGTGCTCAAGATAGACGGACCTGGCGCCGGGGCGTCGCTTCTTTCCGGGACGCAGAAATTCGGAGCGGCCACCCTTGCCAAGGTCGGAGATTCCGCCGCGCAGTCCGGAGGAGAGGGATCGCAGCTTGTTTCGTCCGCCAGCAAGACGGCTTCGGGACTCGTCTACAGCGAAATCGGCCCTGTGCAGGAATTTCAGCTGGGACGCGCAGTCGCAGCGCGTGTTTTGCCGCTCTATCCGGTACTGCCGCAGAACGACCCCCGGACGGTTTATGTAAACAGGCTCGGGCATGTGATTGTTGCGGCGTCAAACGATCCGATGCCCTATCACGGCTACAGTTTTGTCGTGCTAGACACCGATGAAGTGAATGCTTTCGCGGTCCCCGGCGGTTTTGTTTTCGTGACGACGGGCATGCTGAAGTTTTTGAACGACGAAGACGAACTGGCGGCGATCCTGGGTCATGAGATGGGCCACATCGAACTGCGGCACGGAATGCGCGCCGTAGGTACTGAAAAGGTGTTGAAGCTTTTCTCGATGCTCAAGGAACTTGGCGCCGCAAAAGGCCAGGGCGGAGAGGGTACGGCTGTTCTTGCCGCCGAAGTGAAGAAAATGGTCGACGAGGTGTTCGAGAAGATGTTCACGTCCGTCAGAAACGGCTACGGCATCGAGACTGAAAGCCAGGCGGACTGGCGCTCCATCCAGCTGTCGCAGGCGCTGGGGTACGACACAATGGCGCTGTACGAGGTGCTTGAACGCTTCAAGGCCGAGAAGGGAACCTATGGCGGCGCAAGCTACCCTGTGGAGCGTGGCAAAGATGTGCTGAAATACCGTCGGCAGCTCGGATGTCCTGATGGCCAGACTGCCGGTCGTTCCGTTCGCGCAACTCGCTACAAAACAGCGGTAGGGAAGTAGCGGAAAGGTTTTCGGATTTACATACGGAGGTCGCCATGGAGCAGCAAGAGCATGAGAACGAGCAGGACGCGCGGATATCCGCCAACACAGAGGCGATTCGCGCCAATGCGGAAGCGATTCGGATGCAGACGGAATATCTGCACGAAATACGCAATCACTTCATTCCCGAAGAGGAAGCTCGCTTCAGGCGATTTGCGAAGTATGTTGTCGCACCCCTGATAAAGGCGATTGCGCTCATCGCCTTTATCGGTGGGTTGTGGGATGTGATCGCGTGGGTTTTGGCCAGATATGAAGTGAAGGTGATGGCTGATCGCTATGTCTCCGTAGCTAAAGACGTGTACTACAACGAAAACAATCCCGAGGTGGCGATCCCTTTTCTTGACAAGGCGATCGAGCTGCGGGATGGAGACGCAGAGTACCGCTTCCAGCGCGCCTACATAGAAGGCATGGCCGCCACGAGACTGCTGTTGAATCTTGACAGACCGTTCCTCAAGAGCGAACTGGATCGAGTTCATCGCGCCTATGCAGAAGCAAGGTTTCTTCAGGAACTCAAGCCCGACAGACCGGAGCCGTATATTCTGCAGGCGCAGGTGCTTGCGGCTTTGAAAGAAACCGAACGTGCAGAGGCGAGCCTTGCACATGCGCTCAAACTGGATCCCTCAAGCGATTTTGTGTATTTGCGAATGGCCATGCTGCAGTTGGAGCGCAAAGAAACGGATGGTGCGGAGAAATCGCTTGACCGTGCCATTGAGTTGAATGCAAATTCTAAGTGGGCGTGGCTTTGGAAGGGTATATTGGCCAATGATTTCCGGAAGGACAAAGCTGCCGCGCGTACTTGCTATGAAAAAGCTCTGTCCATTGACCCTCGCTTTGACATGGCGCTTTACAACCTTGGCGCTACTTGGGGGTACGGCAAGGAGAAGGATTATGCCAAGGCCCGGGAATACATGCTGAAAGCCCTGAAAATCAATCCCGATTACAAGGAGGCTTGCTATCAGATCGGCATGTTCTACGGATACGAGGACAATTACCCTGTCGCGAAGGTCTGGATGGACAAGGCGATATCGATAGACGGCAACTTTCTGACAGCCTACAAGTGGCGCGGGATAATCAACGGCGAAATGAAGCTCTATGAGGAGGCGGTGCGCGATTTCAACGTCGCCATCCAACTTGATCCTATGAATGCCGATTTGTATGTGAGGCGCGCGCGCGCGAACGAACAGCTCGACAGAATAGATGACGCCTTGCGCGACCTGCGTTTTGCTTATGACCTCAAGCCTGATGCCGTTCGGACGCTTCTCTACCTTGGGGATGTATACGCCAAAGTCGGCAAGACATCCCAGGCCGTCGATTATTACGACCGTGCGCTTGCCCTGCAGCCGAAGTATGACGACGCGTATGCACACAAGGCTGATGTCCTGTCCAATTTAAATCAGGAGGACGCGGCTCTCGCGGCCATAGAAAAGGCTATAGAGGTCGCAACCTACAAGCCGGAGAGGTTCTGGCTGAAGAAAGGTGTCTTGCTTGAGAAATTCAACCGTCAGGCCGAAGCGCGTACAGCTTATGTGAAAGCGCGAACACTAAATCCAAAGCTCCTGGCTGCATGGCGTAGAGAAGCGGAACTGGCAAAATCAGCCGGTGATTCCAGTGCTGCGGAGACGGCGCAGGCCAAGTGTATGGAACTTGATCCCGCTGGAGGGGGCCGAGATCAGTGATGCTTTGCATTTGACTCTTTTGTACGGATCGGCGTGTCCGTTCTCGCCGACTGGGAAGCACCTCCACGGACACGGCGCCAACAAGTGCATCTGGTGCGGCTCGACAAGCACGGGCCCGGCCTGCCCATTCAGCCCGAGCGGTAGACACGAGAAGTAGAAGTGTTTGTTTACGTGAAGGTGAAAATTCGGGCGGTTGACGCCGGGCGGTTTGTGCGCGAGTTCAAAAAGGAGTATGGCGACCGGATTGAAGACGCGCGGAAGGTGAAGACGGCGGGTTTTAGTCTGTGGCTCATTACAGCGTTTCCAGCGATCGGGGGTCGAGGAGAAAGTCGACAAGGCCGATGTAGGCAATTCCGCAGTCGTCGTACGTTCTGGTCTGGAACGGGTCGTTCGTTATCACCACCTTCCTGAAGGAATCGCCGGTGTGCCGAAGCGAAAAGGTTTCTTGCTCCCGCTTTTCGGCGGTGGGGATGGAGTATGCGGACTGGATGTACATCTGCCTCGACCCGCGATTGACGACGAAGTCGATTTCGTATTGCCGTATCGCATGCTTTCCGGAGGAGTAGTCGTGGCGTCGCACAATGCCGACATCAACGGAATATCCGCGCCTTATGAGTTCGTTGTAGATGGCGTTTTCCATGAGATGGGTGAATTCCGGCTGGCGGAAGTTGATGCGCGCGTTCCTGAGCCCGGTATCGGTCGCGTAGTACTTTACGGGATAGTCAAGGTGCCGGCGTCCCCTGACGTCAAATCGCTCCGCCTTGCTGATCAGAAAGGCGTCGGCAAGGTGGTCGAGGTACTGGACGACAGTGTTTCTGCTCGCATCGATTCCGGCGACGGTCTTTGCGGCATTGGCGAGTTTGGTTGGATTCGTGAGTGTTGCGGTGTCGCTCATCACGATGTCGATCACCTTTTCCAGAAGCATGTCGTTCCTGATGTGGTATCTCTCTACGATGTCTCGGAGGTAGATGGTGGCGTAAAGGTCTTTAAGGTACGCCTCTTTTGCCGCAGGCGATTGGGCGAGGACGCAGTCGGGGAGCCCTCCGTAGAGAAGATATTCTTCGATTACCTTGAATGGGTTTCGTTCGGAAGCGCGAAGCGGCATGAACTCGGCAAAGGAAAGCGGGGCAACGTGTATTACATGCCCTCTGCCTCTGAACTCCGTAGCGACATCGGTGGCGAGCAGTCTGGAATTGGAACCTGTGACGTAGGTGTCGACATTTGGAGTGGTTCGCAACCCGTTCAAGACTCTGTAGAAGTCCACAAACATCCTTGCGCGGTCGTCAGGGTGGATTCTGGAAATCTCAAGTCCTTCCGGAAGAGCCTTGCCGCAGTATTGTATCTCGTCAATGAGCACATAGTTCATCTTCCCGTCGGAAACAAGCTTGGATCGAATGTAGCTGTCGAGAGTGATTGGATTGACGAGGTCTGCTGTTACGGGATGTTCAAGATCGATTTCAATGATGTGGTCTGGCGAAACTCCATTTTCCAAAAGATAGGCCTTGAATATGTTGAAAAGAAGATAGCTCTTTCCACAACGTCTGATGCCGGTAAGAACCTTTACAAAGCCGTTGTGTTTAGCCGCGATGAGGCTCTGCAGAAGGTCGTTTCTTTGAATTGTCATTTCAAACTCTTTTTTGCATGTTTATGATGTGTTTCAAAAAGATGTCAATAGAATATCAGAAATTGTTCCTTGCGTCAAGGGGCAAGGATAGTGCGTAAACCCTGCCATAGAAATTCCTCTTACTTGCCTTGCTTGGCTTAAATATGATATAATATAGGCAGATAAGAGGAAGAAAGGATTTGGAAATGATTGCTCGAGAAAAGGAACAGAAAGAGTTAAATGATGCTTTTGATGACGAAAGATCGCAATTTGTTGCTGTTTATGGACGGCGGCGAATTGGAAAGACGTTTTTGGTGAAGGAAACCTTCGAGGGGCGCTTCTCTTTCCGCCACACTGGTTTAGCGAATGCCGACAAAAAACAGCAGATTGCAGCGTTCAAGAAATCGCTGAAAAAAGCGGGAATGCGGGATTCTTCGCCAATTGCCGATTGGTATGTGGCGTTTGATCGTCTTGAGGAACTTATAGAGGCGATGCCGGAGGGGAGAAAGGTCATATTTTTGGATGAGGTTCCGTGGATGGATACGGGACGCTGTGAGTTCGTAAGTGCCTTGGAGCATTTCTGGAACGGTTGGGCGGACTACCGCAAGGATGTGTTGTTGGTCATTTGCGGATCGGCCACATCGTGGATGATCAACAAGGTGATTCGGGATAAAGGTGGACTTCACAATAGGGTGACGAGGAATGTCTTTCTAGAACCGTTTACACTTGGAGAGTGCGAGGAGTACGTAAAGTCAAGGGGATGGAACATGTCTCGCATGGAGATCGCAGAAACTTACATGGCACTTGGCGGAGTGCCATATTACTGGACATTGCTGGAGAAGGGCAATAGCGTCGCACAGAATTTTGACTTGCTGTTCTTTGATTCGCGGGCAAGATTGAAGGATGAATTTTTCCAATTGTACCGTTCCTTGTTCCGTAGGCCAGAGGGGCATGTGAGAATTATTCGCGCGCTTGGAAAGAAAAAAGTTGGGATGACCATTGGTGAATTAGTCGATGCCGAAAAGATTTCGCGAGACGGGCATCTTTTGAAGATGCTGGCGGAATTGGAGCAATGCGGTTTTGTACGAAAGTACACTGGATTTGGCAGCAAAAGAAGTGCGGCGGTTTACCAGCTGATTGATAATTTCACCCTGTTCTATTTCAAGTTTCTTGACGGCGAACGAAATGCCGACGAGAATTTTTGGAAGACACACGTTTCGTCGCCAATCGTTTACAATTGGAGGGGGCTTGCCTTCGAACGGGTCTGTCTGCAGCATATTGATGAGATCAAGCGGAAACTTGGAATTGCAGGAGTGTCGACGAAAGTCTACGCCTGGTCCGGGGCTGCCAGCGGCGGGAAAGGTGTCCAGATAGATCTATTGATAGACAGGGCGGACAATGTGGTTAACGTCTGTGAAATGAAATTCTCAAATGGTCTGTACGAAATCTCCGAGGATGAGGACTTGAAGTTGCAGACGCGCATGGAGGCGTTTGCAAATGCCGTTGGCGATGGCAAGACCATCCATCTGACAATGGTCACGTCAAGGGGGCTACTTCCAAACGCATATTCTCGGAATGTCCAGTCGGAGGTCGTGCTGGGCGATTTGTTTGATTCGTAGTTCGATTGAGATGCGCGAGACATTTATGCGAAGGTGAAGAAGCGGGCGGTTGAGGCCGGGCGGTTTGTGCGCAAGGTCTAGAAAAATTTTCTGAACCCCCTTTACTTTTGACTTGTGTTTTTGCTACTATATGCATCGTTGACGAGCGGTGAACGGATCGGCCCGTTGCGCAGGCAAAAGTTGGCTATGCGAACCGCTTGGGCACGAGAGCAGGCAAGAGTAGAAAGGAAAGTCAAATGGCAAGGTTCAAACAGGTCCCTCATCACTACGTCCTCACCAAGCTCATGGAGTACTGGCTCAACATGGTCAGGAACTACCGTGAGGACGTGCATGACAATGATTTCTTCGACATACTCCGTCGCAGCTATTCATAGGGGGGATGAAATGAGCGCGACTAAAGGAACTGACGTGCCGATAGAAGGCGTTTTAGCCGATGGGACGCCAATCAAGGCGAAGTGCCGGTACCGGGCAAAGGACATTTCCGTCGAGCTGCTTTCCCCGTATACCGGGTGACGTGCAGCTATATCGGGGAGCCTTGTATCACATTGAACAGTTAGGGATGGCGAAATGTGGAGTAAAACGAGACAGGCATTGGAAGGTCGGCTGCCAGAAGACTTGAAGGGCAGAGTCAGTTACCACTGGGACGTGTATAGGCGTGACGGCAAGTGCCGTACGGAATGCCATGTCATGTCCATATTCGTTGACGGGGAATGCTGGTTTCACACGGATCAGAGATTTTGGGATGTCAAGTATGCGTCAAGGCCGGAACCCAAAGACAGCGACGTCATACGCGAAACGGGGCTTGTGGAGAACTATTGGGGTGACACCGTGTCGGAGTACATCCACCAGTCCCTGAACGTACTGTCAATTGAAGAAGCGATTGCGCACGACAACTACTTCATCCGGCTGCTTGCCGTCTTGGACGCGCGCCTTGGTAAGCGCCGGATCAAGGCGCTTGCCGCCAACCTCGGGAACGAGCCGGAGTGGTTCCGCAAGTGGATCCTGCTCCGCGCCGGGACACAGAGAAGGGCATGATAGAGGAATGCAACTGAAGAAGATACCCCGTCGTTCTTTCTCCACCCCACGATAAGATTTTCCGCATAAAATTCTCATTTCGTTGTGCAACCGTATTGCACAGCGGCCAGGGTAAATCAACCTCATGAATCGGTAGGTGTTTGGTCAAATATGTCTTGATTAATGATCCTTTGAATGGCTGTGAAGGGACACCGCTAAAACAGATTCATAATCTAAATCGAGAAGTCATGATTTGTCAAAAGTAAAATTGAAAATGACATGAAGACTCTGAGGACATGTTCTCCGAATATGCCGCGCGCCGCATGTCCGTGTTGGTCTGTGGTTCAGAACGTAGTGCCGGCGCGCATGAATTCCGGAAGGTTGCGGTGGATGATGCCGTTTCGCTGCTGGATGGGATCGTTGCGCGTGAGGATGTACTTGGGGTAGTTGTCGCGAATCTTCTCAAGCGGGGCGTATTCGCGGGGTGAATTGTCAGGTTAAGGGGGTGGATTCTGGAAAATAATTTGATTTAACCCCCTTAACATGCGAAAGAGCGCGAACAGTTCGCGTGTGTCACCGTTCTGCGCCTCTGCGCGAAACAATTCTCCCGGACCGGCGGACGCACAGGGTATCCCCCTCGCACGGCGAATCCGCGAAGCGGGCTCAATGCGGGGTGCGCGTCTCTCCCCGGGTTTTGTAATTTCCCTTCCCGGAAATATCATGTTGCGCAGAAGGCGGCGGATAGTGTATAATATATGGCGTGCGCCGGACTTCTGCGCGGCGTTGGCGCGAAATGCCGTCTGTAAATTTCAAACGAGAATGTAAATGGCCGGAAAAACAGATACAGCCGTAAACACGATGCCCGCCGCCGCAACGGCGAGGAGGGATGGTCTTTTGCCGCCGCCCGTGGGGACGAGCGACTGGGCGAGGTTCTCTCGCACCTCCTACTGCGTGGACAAGACGCTGATTCTGAAAGACCTTATCGACTCAGAATCGACTGTGGTGCTGTTCACGCGCCCGAGGCGTTTCGGCAAGACGACTATGCTGGAGATGATCCGCGCGTTCTACGAGCCTGAGACGCTTGTGGAAGGCCGCGGGATGGTGAAGACGGAGGAGTTTTTCACGGACAAGAAAATCTGGCTCGCCGATGGCGGGAAGTACCGCGCCGAGCAGGGAAAACGCCCCGTGATCTTCCTTTCCTTCAAGGACTTCAAGTCCACTACATGGGAAAGCGCGAAGAACGACCTTGTCAATTGCCTGGCATACGAGTTCAGCACTTTCGCATCCGCCGGGGATATGCTTTCCGGAATCAAGGCCGAGCAGTTCGCGGCGGTGAAGGACGGCAAAGCCGATATCGACACTTTGAAGCTGTCGCTTGGTCTGCTCGCCGAGGCGGTGCATCTCAATTCCAAGGCGCTTCCCGTAATCTTGATCGACGAATACGACCAGCCGATCACTTCCGCTTCGACGTACGGGTATTACGACGAGATGTGCAATTTCATGCGCGTGTTCCTTTCGGGTGCGTTTAAGGACAACAAACATTGCCACATCGGCATCATGACCGGCGTTCTGCGCGTAGCGAAGGAGGGGATTCTTTCAGGTCTCAACAACCCCAGGGTTTGGACGGTGTTCGAGTCGGAGTACTCGCAGTATTTCGGCTTCACTGAAGACGAGGTCGCCGAGATGGCGCGGTACTACGGGGCGGAGGACAAACTGCCTGAGATCAAGGCATGGTACGACGGATACGACTTCGGTGGAACGGAGATTTACAACCCGTGGAGCGTGCTCAGGTACTTCGACTGCCATTGCAAACCAGACGCCTACTGGCTCGACACAAGCTCCAACGACCTTATCAATGCGATCGTGCGCGATCTGCCGCATGACATGGTGAGGACGCTGGAGGCGCTTCTCCGGGACGAGGCGCCGCGCGTGCAGATGGCGAAAGAGCTGGGGCCGTACAAGGACGTCATGGCGAACAAGAGCTCGCTGTACGCCCTGCTCGTGTCGGCGGGCTACCTGAAGATCGCGTCGCCCATTGAAGAGGGCATGTGCAAGGTGGCGCTTCCGAACCACGAGTTGTCCCTCGTGTTCGTCAACGACATCAAGGCGAAGATCAACTCGGCGCTGGCCGTCGGGACGGGCGACATCGTCGGGGCGCTTCTCGATCGCGACGCCGACGCACTCCGCGCGGCGATCGCCGCATTTCTGCTGGAGAGCGTCAGCTATTTTGACGCGGCGGCGGAGGGATTCTTCCACGGTCTCACGCTCGGCTTCCTCGCGATACTCAGAAAGCGGTTCCGGGTCCTCTCGAACGTCGAGTCGGGCGAAGGGCGCTTCGACATCGCCCTCAAGCCGCTCGTCGAGCCGTTCCCGGCATTTATCATCGAGGTCAAGGCGGCGGATTCCGCCACGGACGACCTCAAGGCCCTTGCGCGCGACGCCCGCGCCCAGATCGACGGGAAGAAGTACGACACGTCCTTCCGCGCCGAGGGCATCACGGACGTCGAGAAGATCGGCCTCGCCTACTTCAAGGACAAGGTCGAACTCTGCAAGGATGAGTTGACTGCTACTCGGACAAATTGATATAATTATCACCCACAAGTCAAAAGAAAAGGAGATTCGTTATGTTGAAAATACTGTCGCCGGTATTGGCTGTCGCAACCGCAGCTACGTTCGCAGCGTCGGCCCGTGCCCAGTCGCCTGAAGCGGCGCCTTCGCCTTACAGCGCAAAGCCCGCCATCCCGGAAAGCGCCTTTTGCGCGGGATATATCGATTATCGGGTTCTTTTGAACGGTTTGGACGGAGCGCTGCGGACAGTCTACGACAAGACACCCGCGATTTTCAAACCCTACGTGAACGAAGTCGACATGGAGATAAAGGATTTCAAAGCGATCCTTGCCGACAAGCAGCTGCCCGTGGAGAATTTCGAATGGGGATTTTTCGCGATAATGGCCGATCCCGGGATCGCCACCGCGTCTCTCGACGATAAACCGGAACACATCAACCACGGCGGAGCCGTCATTTGCATGAAAGACACCGCGCCGTTCGTAAAAATGCTGGCGGGAAAAACGGATTTGGACAACGATGTCCGCACGGTAGCCGGAGCGGAAGTTTTTGTGTACAATGGATGGTTTTTCGCTCCCGTCGACAACCATATCATTGTTATTTCGCCCGGAGAATACTCCCGCTGGGACAGCGAGAATAATAAGGCCGTATACGAGCCAGACGAATTCGCGCTCAAGGCTCTGATCAGATCCCAGCGCGGATACGGCGGCAGTTCCAGGCGCTTCGCGCGGCTTGCGGAAGTTTCCGGCGACACGTTTGCGCGCTTTATGATACCCTCGCCCGGAAAAAACGTCGACAGGGCGGGATTGCGTCAGCTGTTCAACGAGCATGTCGCCAGAACCGGCGATCCCGGACTGTCCGACAGTTTGCTCAACCTTGGAGATTTTGTTGTCGATTTCAGGTTGAACGGTGAATCCGCAGGCGTCATTGCAAGTCTCGAGATGGCTTCCGACGCCGATGCAGACCAGATGGCCGGATTCCTTTCTTCATCGTCGCTTCTGTACAGAGTCGGTCTCGACTCCGGGATGGTCGCGATATCGTATAACATGGACGATATCAAGAGGGATATGCAGCATTCCAATTTCCCGCCTGCGCTGATAGCAAACACTTGGAAAATCTGCAAGGCTTTGCGCACGGAGCTGTCGGATGCCGTCGTTACGGGGCGCGACGGCAGAACAGTGTGGGTTTCCGCCACGTTGAATTTTGCCCGCCTCATGGACGCTGTTTTGAAAGTTCTTGAATCAAACCCGTGATGTAACGGCATGCCAATTCATTGAGGGAAGAGGGAGTTTTGCCGCGCCATTATTATGGCATATTGCGTGCGCATGCCGGCTGAAAAAATTTCTTGTCACCCGTATGGGGGAAATGATATAATTATGGAGTAGAAATTATATTTCATGCTTTCAAATTTCCATTAAACGAAAAAAAAGAAAGGTCGTAAACATGAGAATGAAATCGGTTGTGGCGGCTGCGGCGCTTGCGTTCGCGCTGTCTTCCAACGCGGATCAATGGTTCGACGCCGATATCGCCAACATATCGTCTTGGCCGGCGGCGGATTGGTCTAACACGGATAATACCTCGTTCGAAAACTCGGCGATCAAACTCGATGGCGCGAGCAATTTGACTTACACTGCGCCGTCGTCAACGAACCTCAACAGAGAGACAATTATCACCGTTACGACCACGATGAAATTCACGGCGTACGAGAAAGATGATTTCCCGGCGTTCCCATTGGACGGCAAGGCGGGCGTAATCGTTATGGAAACCGACAGCGGCCTTGCGTATTACGGCCTTGCGAAAGTCGACTCTGCCAACACATGGGTGAAGCTTACGGGCGCGACTCCGACAGAGGTTTCAGAAGTCGATGTTATTATGTCGTTGAAGGGTGACAAGGTTCAGTACAAGATCGACAGCGATGTTCTCGCCTACAGCGACGAAACCTGGCTCGATGTTGTTGCATCCGGAGCCGTCTCTGAGACGGTTTACAGCGGCATCGGCGAAATCAGTTCGCTCCGCGGTGTAGCGGAGCCTGCTCCTATTGAAGTCGTGCTTAAATGGCCGGAGGGCTACACAGCGGTTTCGTATCGGGTCGGCGAAAATGAGCCTGTCGCGATCAGCGGCGCTTCTCCGTTTACCGTTCAGAATCTCACGGCTGGCGATGTCGTGACATTCACTTTCCAGAATGCCGATGGCGCGACGAAGACTCTCCCCGCTACTGCCGGCACGAAAGATGAGATTGATGCTTCCGATGCTGCATTCGTGTGGGCCGACTACCTCGGCGAGGCTGTCAATGGCGCTTACACGATCGACGACGCGAACGATCTCGATATGCTCCGCAAGGGCGTCGCTTCCGGCCTCGCAACTTCCGGCGAAACATTCAAGCAGACCGCCGACATTGACATGTCGGAAGCTGGTGCCTTCGCCGGTATCGGCACGTATAACGTCAATCCGACGGCTGGCAAGCCTTTCGCCGGAACCTATGATGGTGGCGACTTCAAGATTTGCAATGTCACGATGACCGCTCGCAACTACGGCGGCGTCTTCAACCAGGTCGTCGGCGGCACGATCAAGAACCTCACCGTCGAGAACATCAATGTCGCGGACGGCGCGAGCAACGAATACGGCTACGCCATCGTCGGACATGCGGCCAACGGCGCGACTCTCCAGAACCTGACCGCAACGGGCTCGTTCCTCTCGTCCGATAAGCCCGGCACCCACAACATGGCCGGTATCGTCGTCCGCGTCTGCGGCGGCGCGGACAGCGCGACCGTCACCACCGTCGCGAACTGCACGAACAACGCTGCGATCTACGGCGCGTACACCAAGCTCGCCGGCGTCTGCGCCATCGCCCAGACCCAGACAGGCTTCACAGCCGGCTCCGTCCTCTTCCAGAACTGCGCCAACACCGGCACACTGACTTCGTCGTACGATTCCACCAAAGCGACGGGCCTTGCCGGAATTCTCGCGTACAGCACGGCAAACACGGTTCTTGACGGCTGCACGAACACCGGAACACTTTCCAACACGTCCGAGGCCGCCAACACCGATGTGAACGGCAGCCTCGTCGGCACCGTCCAGAACTATACCCTTACGCTCAAGTCTGCGATTGCCTCCGGCGACATCGGCAAGTTCAACGCCGGCTGCACCGTCGCGCTCGATTTCGACGTCAGCGGAAACAACGTCGATTTCAACCTCTATGGCAAGACCGACTCGACCGTCGAGCTTCTCCAGAACTTCACGGGCTACCCGGCGCGGAACGCCGTCATCAACCCGACGCTCAAGCTCTCGGCGAACATGACAATCAACGATGGCTGGAAGAATGAAACCAACGCGACTTTTGCCGTTGTCACCGGCACCGGCAATCTTACGATGTCGAATGCGCAGGCGACCAGATGGTATGTCATTACGAAATTGCAGAACTATAGCGGCGTGATATCTGCCGGAAGCTACGAAAAGGTTGCGTTCGGAGACATTGTTGCCGAGGCGGGCTACGGCACGGCCCTCGTCAAGGCTGGCAGCAACTTCAATGTTGACGATCTCGCCTCCACGAAGGTCAACGGCGCTCCAGCCGTCCTCTGCGTTGATACTCTCGACAATCAGAAGGGTATCTACCTCGCAGCCGCGCAGGTTGTCGCGGACGACAACTCGACCACCGGCTACGCCAGCGTCGAGAATGCACTTGCCGCCGCCGATGCTGCCAACGCCTCGTCCGTCAACGTCCTTGACGAGAATGCGGAGGAAGTTGCGGCGACCGGCTGGTCGTACGAGAACGGCGTCTATACCTCGACTCGCGAGGTTGCCACGCTGAACGACACGAGCTATCCGTCGCTCACCAAGGCGCTCGCCGCCGCCCAGGACGGCGACACCGTCATGCTCGTCGCTGCTTCTCCCGAAGCGGTCACGATTCCCGCCGGCGTCACTGTCGCCGTCACGGATGATGTCGTCTTCTCCGGCAAGCTCTCTGGCGCCGGCGCGATCAAGTACACCAAGGCGCCTGCTTCGTTCAATGCGGCCTGGTTCGTCAACTGGACCGGTACGTTTGTGGTGGCATGGAACGCTACGGATGACAAAGGAACGGGACTTCCGTTCAACACCTACGGCGTAGATGGCTCCGTCGTCGAAATCGCCGGCAACTTTACAGGCTATGCCGGCGCGGGTTCAACGGTCTATGCGCAGGTCAAGCCGACGGTCAAGGTTACCGGGACATATACGCCTGCTAACGGCTCCAGCACGACGGCCAGCGTTTTCAAGAAGGTTACCGGCAGCGGCACGATCAATTTTGCCGCCGGGAACAAGAAATATGCAATCGACGCGCTTGAGGACTGGTCGGGAACGATCACGTGCGGCAGCGCGAACTGCGTTCTGACAAACCTTGTTTCGGGCACGGGTTCGGTTACATACTCTGTGGCTGCCCCGGAAATCTGGGTCGGCGATGATTTTGGCGGCACGGTGACATTCTCCGTTGCTCCGGGTCATGGTCCGAATGTTAGCAACGAGTCCGAATGCGAGGTCGTAATCGGGTATAACTGGTCGTCTGATGCGGATATCATGTGGTACGGCGGCTCGAATTCGACAATCGTAGTTACGAGCTTCACCGGCAACAACACTTACTTCCCCGCGACGGAGAAGATTCTGTCGAAGGTTCGCGTTGCCGAAGGCGGTGAGGTTGCCATCAACAATGGCTGGAATATCTCGCTGAACAATTTTGCATGGACTGCCGATCGCGTGGTGGAAATCCCCGCGCTGAAGGTTGACGGAACCTTCTCGCTCGCATACGGGCAGACGAAGTGGGAAAACGACTCTTACGGCGCGTTCTATGTGAAGTCTCTCGATGCGTCCGGGGCTGGCAGCATCACTGTCGGCAACAGGTTCGCGCTCAGAATCGACGCGGTTGATTTCGCCGAAGCGCCTTCGAGCACGGATGTGCTCGTCGATCTGACGCTGGCGGGCACGGGCGATACGGCTGGCCTTCTCTACGGACCGAACGGCGTTGCCGGTGAGCAGATCCCCGTCACCGTCAATGGCGTAGCAACGGAGCAGACGCTCGTCTATGATGCGGCCAAGAGCGGCCTCGTCCTCTATGTCGCGCCGACGCCGGTTGCGATTGATCCTTCTGCTGTCGTGATCAATTACAACTGCTATGCCACATTGAGCGTGACTGGTTACCCGGAGGGTGCAACCTTTGGCTGGACGATGTATACGAATGGCGTTGCATGCACATCTTCGCAGGGCCCTGTGAAGATTTCCAGCGGCAAGAACAATGCCACGGTCAAGGTTTATTCCGAGAACAGTGCTTTTGATGGCGTTGTCGCCAAGGTTGCCATCACGAATGGCGAAGATGTCATTGAGCGCGAAGCGACAATTACGGTTGCTGATGTTGCCGCGAAGATTGGCGAGACTGAATATACCAAAGCACAGCTCGATAATGCGATTGCAGAAGCAATCTCGTCCGGGGAAGTTCTTGAACATTACCTCGGTGTCTCCACAACCATCTCGAAGGGGCAAACCCTCAAGACGAAGAAGCTCGCCGAGCGCAGTGGTACTGCATCTGTCAAGGCGGCAGCAAGCACGACTGCGGGCGAGGCTTGGACGATTGTTAAAACCGAGGAGGATGGTGTCATCACCTGGAGTGTCGGGACAGAGACACCATACTTCGAGTTTACGAGTGCCGACAGCCAAACGGTTGAATACCTCGCATCTCCGAAGAATGCTGCCGGTGTAAACAAGCTCTTGTCTGATGCTACTATCACGAAGCAGTTCTCCGTCACAAAGGATGGCGTGGTGCTCGATCTTAATGGTCATGCTCTTACTTCGACCTTCTCAAACACGAGTAGTGGCGCGTTCTATGTGAACGTGATCTGGCCTGCTCCGGCGGCGCTAACCGTTAAAGACTCGGTCGGTGGCGGCTCCATTGCCGCAGCCTCCGCGCACTCGGTATTCATGCTCGGCAACAACGGTCAGTTGACCGTTGAAGGCGGCTCATTCACAGGCAACCATATCGTGTATGGCAGCAAGACCACTTCAGCGGCGACCATTACTGGCGGCACCTTTACGGCGACCGACGCTGGATTCACGCTCAATATGCTTGACTCTGCTCGCGGCACGATAACGGTCACCGGAGGTACGTTCACGGGCTTCAACCCGGCGAATAACTCCGCAGAGGGAGCCGGAACCAACTTCGTTCCTAACGGCTACGTCTCCACAGAGACCTCGACTGGCGTCTGGACAGTCTCCAAGTCTGCAGGTGGCTTCCCGGGCGGTGCGGACGGCAAGACGTTCACGATCGACGGCGAAGTGACGCTTCCTGCGGGCAAGGACCTGACTGACACGGCGTCTGCCGCGACGGGTCTGACCTACGCGCAGGCGGCTGTGCTCGGCCTCCTCGACGAGGAAGGCGCGCTCAAGAAGGACGTCACGCCCACCATCGAGGTCAAGAACGGCAAGGTCGTCGTCTCGCTCGACGGCACGGCGGTTGACGCAACGCGTTACACCGTGATGCTCAACGTTTACGAGAGCGCCGCGCCGATCGCCGCCTCCGCAGAGACTGGCTGGACTCTCAAGAAGACGTATCAGCTCGGCGACGCTGAAGCCGCCGGCTTCGAGCCCGGTTCGGCCGTCAGCGGCTTCTACATGGTCGGCGTCACCATTGAGGATGCCGAATAAACGGTTGATGGAAATTCAGCGCTCAACCGTAAAAAGGAGGGGACGGTCCGTACGGGCCGCCTCCTCCCGTCAATTTGCAGAGGCTGTCGAATTATGAAATCAAGTTACACATTCGCGGCGGTCGCCGCGGCGGTCGCGGTGTTCTCGGCGCATGCGGAAGACGAGACGATGAAGGTGGTCGAGACTGCCGGTGGAACGGCTCGCGATCTTGTGAAGATCGAGTCGCTCCCCGTCGCATGCCGCGAGGCAAGAACCGTCGAAGGACGCGAAGCATCTCTTCTTCCCGAGGGGAAACAGTTCAAACTCGTCTGGAACGACGAATTCGACGGCACGGCTCTTGATGCGGCGAAATGGAGCTACCGCACGAATTTCTGGGGTAGAAGGGCGCACTGGTTCGCAACGCCCGAGGACGGCGCGGTCGAGGTCAAAGATGGACTGCTCCGCCTCAAACTTGTCAAAAAGCCGGACGGCCAGTTTGTGTCGCCGCAGCTCCAGACGGGCGAACTTGTGTGGGACATCCCGCACCTTTCGAACCCAACGGGTTTCTGGCCTCTGCCGAAGCGCGAGAGGCCCAAATTCCTCCACCGCTACGGGTATTACGAGTGCCGTTGCCGCCTGCAGAAGATGCAAGGCTGGTGGTCCGCCTTCTGGATGCAGACCGAGTCGCAGGGCGTTACGCTCGATCCGGGCGTAAGCGGAATTGAACAGGACATCATGGAGTCGTTCGACCCCGGGGAGGTGATTGTCGCGTCGTTCCACACGAACGGCTACGGCGCGGATTACAAGGGCTTCCACATCCCCGCAGCGTACGACGAACCACCGAAGTTCGAGGGAAAACTCAACCTCGCGGTCGATACGGAGAATTTCCACACTTTCGGGCTTCTGTGGGAGCCGGAAGGGTACTCGATCTACATCGACGGACGCCTTCGCGGATTCAACAACGCGGCGGTGTCGCACGTACCCGAGTTCATTCTCGTCTCGACAGAGGCCAAGTGGTATCGCAAGAACCGCATGACGGGGGAAGGCGTTCCTGAACTTGACGCCGCCGCCCGCGCCGGAGACGATTTTGTCGTGGACTTCGTCCGCGTATACGACATTGCAGACCCGAACTGAAAAGCAGGGAGACGGACATGGAATTCAACGAACTGATCGACAACTTTGCAAAGCGGCACAATGTGGAAAACCTCATTGTCGTCGATGGCGCCGCCTCGCTCGACATCGACGGGATCATCGTAACGATGGTTGCCAACGATCAATTGTTGACTTTGTCCGCTGAAATCGGCGAGCCGCCCGCCGAGGGCGTCGCCGCATTCTCGAATCTTCTGCTGGAGGCGAACCTTCAGTCCGGCGTGTATTTCGCCAAAGCTCCAGATCCGGGTCCGTACATTGTCGTGAGGCGTCTCTTGCTTTCGATGACGGACGGCGATCTCTTTGACAGCGAACTTGAAACTTTTGTAAACAACGCCGAGACGTGGCGCCGGCTCCTCGCCGATTTCCGTCCGGCCGCAAAAGCCGCGGCAGAACGTTCCGGCGGGGAATCTCCGTCGCTCGGATCCGACAGCTTCATGCAAGTCTGAATTCCCCGCGAGGCCTTTCCGCGGCGATCAGTGCATTTCGCCGTCTGCCGCCGATTCGGCTTCCGCGAAAGAGATTCCGCGGCGCCTCGCCAGCGCGGCGATGTCGTCCGCTTCCCATTTGCAGCGGCTTACGCCCCATCCGGACGCCGTTTTGCGCCGCACGGACGATCCGTCGGCGAGCGTTGCTTCTTCAATCTTCCTTTCGAGCGCGTATCGGCGGCAGACGTTCTCCCTGACGCCGAGAGTCGATGTGCTGGCGAATATGGAAGCGACTACGTTCCGCCTGTCCTCCTCGCTGCACAAAACGCACGCCATGATTCCCGGGCGTCCTTTTTTCATCGTGACGTGCGCGAACGAAACGTCTCTGGCGCCGGACGCGAAGATGCGCTCCGAAGCGAACGCGAGTTCCTCTCCGGTCATGTCGTCGACGTTGAATTTCAGTTCGCAAACGCTTTCCCCTGTGCCATGTTCCGGAATCCTTCCGCCGATCGCCGCGCGCACGACATTCGCGCGCCAAAAGTCTTTGCGCCCCGCCCCGTAGCCGGTTTTGGCGCATTCCATCAAAGGCTGCGGGCCGAACTTCGAGACGAATGTTTTAAGCAGCGCGGCGCCGGTGGGGGTGCAGAGTTCGCCTTCGGTCTTCCCGTCCGAATAAGAAGGCGCGCCCTCTAGCAGGAATGCCGTCGCGGGCGCCGGCACGCCCAGAGTCCCGTGCGCGCATTCTACCGTACCGGAGCCGACATTTACGGCGGAAGCGACGACTTCTCCCGGAGCGAGCCGGTCCAGGAGATGGCAGAACGCGGCGATGTCCGCCACGGCGTCGAGCGCGCCTACCTCGTGGAAGTGTATCTCGCCCACCGGGCGGCGGTGTGCGCGCGATTCGGCGGCGGCGATCGCCGAGTAGACCCTTGCGACGTCCTCTTTCGTCTTTTCGCCGAGAGACAGACCCTTGACGAGCGAAAGGACGTCCTCAAGCGAGCGGTGGGCATGATGTCCGTGCCCGTGTTCGTGTCCGTGTCCGCTGTGATGCGGATGCGCTCCTTCCTCCTCTCCGCGGACGGAGACCGAAAGGCGAGTGGCGGCGATGCCGCATTTGAAAAGCGTTTCGCGCGCGAATTCCACTCCGGGAATGCCGAACGAGTTCATTTCGGCGACGGCGGCTTCGGGATCGGGGGTCAATTCAAGAAGGGCGCCTGAGAGCATGTCTCCGGCCGCGCCCATGCTGCAGTCCAGGTAGAGCGTATTCATTTCGCCCCTTTCGGGTGGTTGATGCGGCTTGCGAGGAATCCCGCGCCGAATCCGTTGTCGATATTCACCACGCTCACGCCGGCGGCGCAGGAATTGAGCATGGCGAGAAGGGCGGCTACGCCGCCGAACGACGCGCCGTAGCCGATGCTGGTGGGGACGGCGATGACGGGCGCGTCGACCAGACCGCCGATGACGCTCGGAAGAGCCCCTTCCATCCCGGCGACGGCCACGACCGCATTCGCCGCGCGCAGTTCGTCCGAGCATGAAAGAAGCCGGTGGAGGCCCGCCACGCCCACATCGTACAGCCGCACCACCTCGTTCCCCAGCGCCTCCGCGACGAGAGCCGATTCTTCGGCGACGGGGATGTCGCTCGTTCCGCCGCATGCGACGACTATCTTGCCGATCCCGTCGCAGGGCCTGTTTCCGCCGAGGCGTCCCAGGCGGGCTTGCGGGAAATACGTGAAATCGCCGCCCAGCGCCGCGGTGACCTTCCCGGCCTTGTCCGGATCGATGCGCGTGACAAGCACCGGGGACTGGCCGTGGCTTTTGAGCGACGAGAGTATCTCGATTGTCTGTCCGGCGGTTTTGCCTTCGCCGTAGACTACTTCCGCCACGCCTTGGCGGGACTGCCGCTGGATGTCGACGCGGGCGAATCCGAGGTTGTCCGTATCACAGGATTTCATTCAAACTCCATGTTCCGTATACGTCGAGACCGGGCGCGGCAAATCCGGTTCCCGCAGGTTTCCGCTCCGGGGCCGCGCAATTGTCAGGCGTTCGCGCCATGCCGCGTTTCGGTCAGGGAAAGCAGTCCGAATACGGCGAGTCCGGCCGTGATCGCGATGCACCCGAGAATGGCGTCGCCCGCAGACATGTCGAGAAGCGGTTCTCCCTCGATCGCGTTTGCGGCGCAATCGACTGACCACATCAGCGCCGCGCCCCAGAACATGAGCGCCGTCGTGAATACGGCTTTGGCGCTCTTGCCGGACTTCTTCGCCGCGAAGTGCCATGCAGTGAACGCCGCCGCCGCGGCGATTGTCATGAGTTCACACATCGGCGAGACCGGCCTTTCTTTCCGCCGCCGAAGAGAATGCGACCATTGCAACCCACACGGCGAATATCAGAACCGTCATCGCGACTCCGCGCGTTGCCATTTCGCGAAGCATGGCGTTTACGGCCTCAGGCCCTTCGCGGACTGCGGTGAGGAAGGGGGGCTCGAACGTGATTTCGCCATGGTAGATATGCTCTATAGCGAGAAGGAAACTGCCGCCGAACATCATCTTGCAAAGCCATCCGAGCCTCTTGACGAACGCATTGGCGCAGGAGCGCCGCGGCAACGCCGACTTGACGGCGGATGCGGCCGCCGCCGTTGCGAGCGGTACGGTAAAACAAGCCATATGTATGCCCTTTCGATAATCTTGACGCGGATGCGACATTGCATCCGCCTTTCGACAACTAGTATAGCAAAAACTTCGATTCTTTGCAAAGCGTAAAATCATCGTGGGGCAGGTTCGGGTGCGATTCTAAACCGTTGA
>DGHT01000001.1:0-21924 GCA_002392765.1 Verrucomicrobia bacterium UBA3841
GTCTCTCGCATAGAACACAGCCCCATGGTTGCGTTCAACACTTTTTCTGCGTATCTTTTTGCATGTGGATTTGATTTTAAGATTGATCTTCGCCCGATTGTCAGCAGTAAGAGTCTGTTTTCGAGGCGCCCAGCATCGGCGCATTAATGGTAAAGTCATTCCTCGTACGCGAACCTTTGTCTTTTCTTCGAGGGTACAGGGCGGGGCGTTGCAGGCAAGATAACGAACGTTACGCGGTTGCGTGACGTTTCTTACGTTAATAATTTGGCGGGACGGTGACAAAATGACCATTTGTAAGTTGGCTTAGTGGTGACAAGTCCCCCTTGACGGCGTGATTGCTGCATGCTATAATATTGACAAATTTTATCAATAGGAGAGTAGTATGGTCAATTTCAGGCGCAAAGCTTATTCGCAGATGCTTGATTGGAAAAACAATCTTGCTGACAAATATGCGCTTCTTGTCAAGGGAGATAGCCGCTCTTCAAAGGGCAATGATGTCACATGAATCCGAGTTTGCAGCCATCTTCTTTCCGAAATGAGGACTGCTGAAATGAGAATACGATGCGGAACAATTCACATAGTGGTGCTGGTGGCGCTCGCCGTCGGCGCGGCGGCGGGATGGTTCGCCGCGGGGGCGTGGGGAGGTGCGGCGTGCGCGGCGCGCACGCCCTACCAGGCGCGGGCGGATGTTGGTAGGGCGGGCGCGCCGCGCACGCCGAATGGTAGGGCGGGCAGCCCCCTGCCCGCCGATTCCAAGCCCCGGCGCAAGGTGCTGATGCGCTCGTCGGCGGATGCCGAGGTGCAGGAAAAAGTTTTGCGCGGAAGAATTGCGGATCTGAAGAAACGTCTGGAATTCTCCAGGCGTGAGAGCGAGGCTTTGGCGGAGGCCCGCCGGCGGCTCTCCAACGACGGGATTTACACAGCCGCGAGAAATCTTGAGGAAATATGGCTGCAGGCCGCGGAGGCAAAGAAGGCTCTCGGGAAGGAAGACGGCAAGGCCACCATCGGCGAAATGAGGGCACTTGCGCCGGACTGGTGGGATCATACGGAAAAAGACATGTTGTCGGGCAGATACGACAATCGTCTTAAAAGTGTGCGGAGGGTTCTCGGCATATTGACATCCGTCGATCCGTCGGTGATGACCCCGGACGAACTGAAGGTGCATGACGCTTTCGTGGAAAAGCTCTCCGCCGCGCAGGAGTCGGACTCCGTCTTGCTGGACGGGATTTCCGACGACACTACGCTTGAAGAGATGGACAAGGCGTTTCAAGGTGCGTTCGCGCAATATAACGATGTCGATTTCAAAGCCGAACGTAGCGCCCTTATAGACATGATATCGAGGGCGTATGGACTAGCGGATGGAGCCGCTGCCCGTTTTTCATCTGTATTCAAGGATGTGGACGGGGCACTCCAGGACGTTCCGGCCGGCTCGTTTGAAGACTTCAGAAAGAGTTTCAAGGACGGAAAGACCGCAGGCTCTCAGGCGCATGGGGAAACGGAGGTGTCGAAATGACAAGCCGCACGAAATATGCAGCGGCATTGAGTCTGTCGCTTGCCGCAGGATTCGCGATCGGGTGGGTGTCTAGGGAGTGCGTCTCCGATTGTCGCAAATCCACGGTAGGGGCCGAGCACCGCGCGGCGCGGAGCAACGGTGCGCACATCTCGGACGACCGCTTGTGCGGCTCGCTTTGTTCGGGTGATACCGGTGATCGTGCCCAGCCGTTGAAAAATGGAGTTGCGCCCGCCGGCTCTTCCATCGTTGCCGAATTGCGCGAAGAAGAAGCCCGGTTGGCGAAGGAGATTGCGGAAATCGAGCGTGGCGCATCCGGGGAAAGCAAAGATAATGTCGGGAGCCTTGTTGCCGGTTACACCTTCAACGGGGCGAAGACGCTTGGGGAGGCGAGGGTCAAGGCTCCGCAGGACTATGAAGACTTTGACATCGTGCGGCACTATCGAAAAGCGTGTTGGGGGCGCGGGGCTTCGAAGTTGAGAGAAATGATGGATAAATCCGGAATCGATCTATCGCGTCTGCCGGAGAAAGAGCGTGCCGCGATCGTCCGGTTGCTTGAAATCAAAGACAGGCTTGCCGAGGCGGTCTGCAAGGCCGCCGCGATGGGCGACGATACGACGACGGAGGAAGTAGTCCATGCCGAGTCTGAGATTATGAGCCTTCAAGAGGAGATGGGGCGCGTATATGAGAGTGCGCGCAACAGCTTGATTTCGCTTCTGGTCAAGGCGCGCGCGGAAAAGGCGGGCTTCTCCAACGAAGACGCGGATTCCATAGCCGAATCGTTTCGCGCAATCGCCGAAACCGATATGCAGGTGTATTGACGATTGCGGGTGTGCGGTTGTTGTGATATAATATGTATAGTTTTAAAATGAAATCAAGGAAGCACAATGGCATCACTGACGATACGCGATCTGCCGGAACGGACTGTTTCCATCCTCAAGCACAGGGCGATTCGCAATCATCGCAGTCTGAACGGGGAAGTCCTTTCCATCTTTTCATACGTTGTTTCCTTCGGGGATGCGTTTGATTTTCCGCTTCAGCCGCGGGAAGACAATTGCGTATGGCGAAAGAAGGATCCCATACTTGAATTGGCTGGCAAGTGGGAAGATGCCCGTCCGATCGAGGCGACGATAGCCGACATAGAGGGGGCGCGGACGTTTGGACGCGAGGTTGCGCTATGATTCTTCTGGATACGAACGTCTGTATCGGCATTCTGCGCGGTGACGGAAATGTTCTTGCGGCATACGCCAAAAACGCCGGCAATGTTGCAATGTCCGCAATGACGGTAGGGGAGCTCTTTTTTGGTGCAGAGAAATCCCAGCAGAGAGAGCGGAATCTTGGACTTGTCGAGCAGTTTGTCGCTGCAATGCCCATTGTACAGACCGACAATGACATCATGCGGCGATTTGGCAGGGAAAAGGCGAGACTTCAGGCTGCGGGAGCGCCTGTTGAGGATGCGGATATCCTCATCGCCGCGACCGCTTTGACCTTGTCGTCCCCCCTCGCAACGGGAAATACGCGTCATTTCGTCCGGTTCCCTGACTTGGAACTGGCCAACTGGTTTGCATCGTAGACAAGGAGCAAGCAAAATGAAAACACGGTATGGAATGGTTCTTGCGGTGGTGATTGCGCTCGCAGTCGGCGCGGCGGCGGGATGGTTCGCCGCAAGCGCGTGGAGAGAAGAGAAATGCTTGCCCGCCGTAGCCTTGGCGAAGGCGGGTGGAAATGTGGAAACAGCCAATGCCGGCAGGGCGGACGGCCCGGACGGTAGGGCGGTTTCGATGAAACCGCCGAAACCGCCGAGCGCGCCCGCCCCCGCTACGCCCCGGCGCAAGGCCAATGTAGATGTGCGTCCCGCACCGGAGGCGGCAAAGCCGGAGGAAAAGCCCGTGCAGGAGGAGCAGCCGGAGCAGAAAAACGACAACGAGCGGTTCGCCCGCTACCTCGACATGTTCAAGAACGATCCCGGGGCTCTGGTGGCGGAGTTCCTGAAGGAAGCCGATGCCGACCGGGCAAGACAGATGGAGATACGCAAATACACAATCGACAATCTGAAGCTGGATGCCGAACAGCGCGCGGTGTTCGAAAACGCCCTCGACGAGCTCCAGGCGACCATAAAACGGCAGCAGCAGGATGCGGTGGATCTCATAGTCGAAGGGTACTTGAACGAGGACACCGCCGCGGATGGTTCCATCTGGAGCAGCAACCCCCTGTTGATGAGAAGGAGCATGGCGGCGCGCGAGAGCGCCATCCAGGAAACGGCGGAGAAACTTTACGAACAGCTGGAGCTTGACGGCATCGGAGACGCCGCGAAGCAATCCTATATCCTGAATGCGGTCAACAGAACCTCGTTTTCGTACGAATGCCTGGAGCCGTACCTTTCCGTCTACGACAAGATATACAAGAACATGGGCGTGGGCGAAGGCGTGTTCAGCTGGTGCGCACGACAGCGTCCGGTGCCTATAAAATGAGCAAGGCGCTCTGATGGAACGGCATGGTCGCGCTTGCCATCGGCGTCGCGGCGGGGGCATGGGGTAATTGTGGGAATGTGGAATTATGGAATTGTGGGAATGTGGAAACAGCCAAAGTCGGTAGGGCGCGATCACCGGTATCACCCGAACAAAGTGAGCCGCGCAAGCGGTCGCTAGAGGTGTGCGCGCCGGACACCTGCGCGGCGGACGCACAGGGTATCCCCCTCGCACGGCGAGTCCGCGAAGCGGATGCTCTGGCAGGGGTGCGCGTCCCTCCCCGGGTTTTGTAATTTTCGCTGTTGAAACTTTCGCATGTAAACTTTTCCGAAATTTTGCTATAATATTCTGACTATCGATCAGATATGAACATACAAATCAAGGAGTGAAATGCTAGAAGTCAAGAACCTCAAAAAGCGCTTCGGCGGTTTCGAGGCGGTCAAGGGCATATCCTTCTCCGTCGCGAAAGGCGAGGTGCTGGGATTTCTCGGGCCGAACGGCGCGGGAAAATCGACTACAATGAGAATGATCACCGGGTTCCTGCCCCCGACGGAGGGAACGGCGTCGATTTGCGGTCACGACATAGTCGCCGATCCGGTGGCGGCCAAAGCGTGTCTGGGCTACCTTCCGGAATCCGCGCCCAGCTACCGCGCCATGGTCGTAGAGGAATATCTCGCGTTCATCGCGGAAATCCGCGGTTTCAGGGGCGCGGCCAGGAAAGAGGCCGTCGAACGCGTGATCGCGCAGGCGCACCTCGAGCCTGTCGCCAGAAAGACGATAGACACCCTGTCCAAAGGCTATCGCCAGCGCACTTGCTTCGCGCAGGCCATAATCCACGATCCCAAAGTGCTCGTAATGGACGAGCCGACCGACGGACTCGACCCCAACCAGAAGTTCGCCGTGCGCGAAATGATCAAGTCCATGGCTTCCGAAAAGGCGATAGTCATCTCCACGCACATCCTGGAAGAGGTCGACGCGGTCTGCACGCGCGCGGTCGTCATTTCAGGCGGCGAGGTGAAGGCCGACTGCACTCCGGCCGAGCTTAAGGCCAAGGATCCGAGCGGACGTCTCGACGTGGTGTTCCGCAAACTGACCGGCGACTCTGCCGAAAAGGAGGCGACGAAATGAAAAATGCCTTTTCCGTGTTCAAACGAGAGTTCAAATCGTATTTCGACTCGCCCGTTGCGTACGTTTTCCTTACGGCGTTTCTCGTGCTGACGGGATTCCTTACGTTTGTAGTGGCCTTTTTCTACGAAAGGGGACAGGCGGAACTTACGCCGTTCTTCTTCTGGCATCCGTGGGTGTACCTGCTGCTCGTGCCGGCCGCGACGATGGGCCTCTGGGCCGACGAGCGCCGCAACGGTACGGCGGAGCTGCTGCTGACGCTGCCGATGAGCCCGTGGAACGTCCTTTGCGGAAAATTCTTCGCGGCGTGGGCGTTCATAGGCGTGGCGCTTGCGCTGACGTTCCCCGTTCCCGCGACGGCGGGGTATCTGGGCGCGCCAGACTGGGGCGTCGTATTCTGCGGCTACGCGGGATCGTTCCTCCTGGCCGGCGCCGCGACTGCGATAGGCCTTTTCGCCTCGACGCTTTCGCGTTCGAGCGTCGTGGGGTTCGTCTCGTCGCTGGTGATGGTGTTCGCGCTTCTCGTGATCGGGTTCGACCCCGTGTCCGGCGCGCTCGCCGGCTGGGGCGTCCCCGTCAAGATCGTCGACGCGGTGGCGTCGCTTTCGCTTCTCACCCACTACGAGGCGTTGAGGCGCGGCGTGATAGATTTGGCCGACGTCGGGTACTACGCCGGGACGATGGTGTTCTTCCTCGCCGCGGCGAAGACCGTCACCGACGGCAGGCGCGGCGCGTCGAAGGGCATCGCGGCGCTCGCAGCCGTCGCCGCGATAGCGGTCGCTTCCGACATCATCCTCGCCAAGTCGTCGATCCGCGCCGACTTCACGGCCGAGAAGCTCTACACGCTTTCCGACGGCTCGAAGGCGGTGCTCGGCAAACTCGATGCGGAAGTGACGCTCAAGTACTACTTCAGCGCGAGCTCCGAGGACATGCCCAAGGAGGTCAAGAAATATGCCGACGAGGTGGCGTACCTCCTCGGCGAATACGTCCGCGCGTCCGGCGGGAAACTCGTCCTCGAGACGTACGACCCGACGCCGGATTCCGACGCGGAGGAATGGGCGCAGCGCTACGGCGTGGAGCCGCAGGTGGTCAAGCAGCTTTCCGCGCCCGTATATTTCGGCCTTGTCGCCGCGTGCGGGGACAGGACCGAAACGATTGCCGCGCTTTCTCCCGCTACCGAATCGAGCCTCGAGTACGATGTGACGAGGCTCGTCACGCGCGTTGCATGGCCTGAGCGTCCGGTGATCGGCGTGATGACGTCCCTCCAGGGCGTGCTCGGCGGAGGCATGGATCCGATGATGATGCGCATGGGACAGCGTCCGCAGCAGGGATGGGTCGCGTTTTCCGAACTTTCCAAGGACTACGACACGAGGGAGATCAAAACCGATGTCGAGAAGATCGACGACGACGTGAAGACGCTTGTCGTACTCCACGCGAAGGATCTCTCCGACAAGACCCTGTACGCCATCGACCAGTTCGTGCTGCGCGGCGGAAGGCTGATCGCGTGCACGGATCCGATGAGCATCGCCGACATACAGGCGTCCTCCCGCAACCAGCAGATGATGATGATGGGCATGGGAGGCGACGGCCCCTCGACGCTCGGCAAACTTTTCGAAGCGTGGGGCGTAGGCTTCGACACGGCCAAGGTGACTTGCGACCTCGAAGCGTCCACGAAGCTCGGACGCCAGGGCGCGGACGAGCCCGCCTGCCTGTCGCTCACGGCCGCCAACATGGACAAGGAGGATCTTCTCGTCTCGCGTCTTACGCAGGTTCTCATGCCGTTCTCCGGCGCGTTCACGTTCGACGGATCGAAAATGCCAGGTCTCGTGTTCAAGCCTCTAATCACCACGTCGAAGGACCATTCCTCGTCGGTTGAGAAGATGTCGCTCATGATGGGGTCCGGATCCGGCCGCGACGCCGTTCCCGACGGTGAAAGCCGCGTCGTGGCGGCCCGTCTCGACGGCGTCTTCAAGACGGCGTACCCGAACGGTCCCGACGGCACGAACGATGTCTCTTCCGCCGTCTCGGAAGGTTCCGGAAGCGTGATGCTCTTCGCCGACTCGGATTTCCTTCTCGACGACGTGTGCGTCATGATGCTCAGGACGCCGTTCGGCAACATACCCCAACTCGCAAACGACAACATTTCGCTTTTTGCGGGCGTGATCGAGCAGTTCGCGGGACGCGAGGAGCTGATCGGACTTAGGACGCGCAGGTCGTCGAACCGTCCGTTCGACGTCGTCGAGCGCCTCAGGGCGTCCGCCACCGAAAAGTGGCAGCGCAAGGAAGCGGAGTTCCAGGAGAAACTCCAGCAGACGCAGGAAAGCCTGTCGCGCCTGCAGAGCCAGAAATCCGGCGACGACAGATTCATCCTCTCGCGCGAACAGCAGGATGAAATCGTGAAACTCCGCAAGGCGCAGGCGGACACGAGAAGGGAACTCAAGAACGTGCGCAAGGAACTGACGGCGGACATCGATTCTCTCGGAACGCGGCTGAAATGGCTGAACATACTGCTCGTGCCGTTCCTGGCCGTTCTCTTCGGACTCGTCCGCGGAATCATAAGGAAAAGGGGGTAGAAAATGGCTGGAAAAGGAATATACGTACTTGCGGGCGCGGCGGTGGCGCTGGGCATCGCCGCCTACATGACTGGCGACGGCGGAAAGAACCGCGTCAACGCCATGGTCGGCGAAAAGATCGTCGGCTCGTTCGACATCGAGAAGGTCGACAAGATCGAAATCGGCGACAAGGTGACGCTCGCCGCAGGCGAGGGTGGATGGAAGATCGAGACGATGCAGGGGTATCCTGCGGACCGCTCCAAGATTGCGGACAATCTGCTGAAACTCCAGGAGCTCAAGGTCGGACAGGTCGTGACCGGCAAAAAGATTGCCCAGCCTACGCCTGTAACCGTACGCGACGCGTCCGGGAACGTCCTCGCTTCTGTCGTCCTCGGCGAACGCCACGAAAAGTGGAGCTACGGACGCTATGTCGAATACAAAGGCGCCGCCGTCCTAACGGGCGAGGGGCTTGACGAATTCGGCGACGATCCCAAAAGATGGTGCGACACGAAAATCATCGACGAGCCGTGGGTGAGCTTCAGTTCGCTCGCCGATGCGGACGTGGACGATGCCGTTACGGGTTTCTCCACGGGCGTGGTTGCCAAAGTGACGATTGCCGGGGATACGAACAGGACGGTCACGGTAGGCAATGCCGCGCCCGGCGGTTCGGGCCGGTATCTCAAGATCGACGGACAGAAATGGACGTTCGTCGTTCCGTCGTATTCGGTCGAAAAGCTCCTCCCGAAGGAGGAGCCGGCACCTGCCGCGGAGGGATCTGCGCCAGATTCCGGGGCAGCCGTCGTCCCGGCGGCCAATGTCGAACCTGCGCCTTCGGCGGAGGACCCCGCGCCAGATTCCGGGACAGCCGTCGTCCCGGCGGCCAATGTCGAATCTGCGCCTGCCGCAGAATGATTATTTCTCGAGCAATAAAACAAAAGGACTGTCGCATGAAACAAGGTTGGCGTTGGTATGGTGACTCGGATGCAATCACCCTGAAGGAAATCAGGCAGGCGGGCGTGACGGACGTCGTCGCCGCTCTCTACGAAAGAAAGCCGGGAGAGGTATGGCCCGTGGCGGAAATCAAGGCGCGCGCCAGGAAGGTGAAGGAAGCCGGAATGGTCTGGAGCGTCGTCGAGTCCGTGCCGGTTCACGAGGATGTCAAGAAGCGTTCCGGCGACTGTCTCAAGTACGTCGCGAACTACAAGCAGACGCTGCGCAACCTTGCGAAGTGCGGCATCAAGACGGTCTGCTACAATTTCATGCCCGTCCTCGACTGGACGCGCTCCAACCTTGCGTACGCGCTGCCTGACGGCTCGACGTGTCTCGAATACAACGAGTACGAACTCGCCGGTTTCGACATGTTCTATCTCAAGCGTCCCGGCGCGGAGAAGGAATACGACGGGAAAACGCGCGAGCGCGCCGCAAGGCTGTGGAAAAAGCTTTCCACCGCGGAGCGCAAGCGCATCGCCGACGCCGTCCTGTGCGGACTTCCCGGAACGGTTGACGACCTCTCGCCGGAGGAGTTCCTCGCGCAGCTCAAGACGTACGAAGGGATCGACGACCGGAAACTCCGCGACAACATGTACTGGTTCCTGAACGAAATCTCCCCGGTTCTCGAGGAGACGGGCGTAAACATGTGCATCCACCCCGACGATCCGCCGCATCCCATCTTCGGCCTTCCGCGCATCCTGTCGAACATGGAGGATATCGCGGAGATGTACAAGAAGTGTCCGTCGAAGCACGTCGGCCTTACGCTCTGCACGGGCTCGCTCGGCGGGGACAGGAGAAACAACGCCGTCGAAATCATGAAAAAGTTCGGCAGGCGCGTGTACTTCTGCCACTTCCGCAACCTCGAGTATACGGGAGAAGGCGTGTTCCACGAGTCGCAGTGCCATCTTTGCGGACAGACGGACATCCCCGCGCTATTCAAGGAGTTCCTGAAAGAGGAGAAGCGCCGCGGGGAGAAGATCGTCGTAAGACCGGACCACGGACGCTATCTCGAAATCGACCGCGAACTTGCAAAGCTGAAGGGCAAAGACTGCTACTGCGGCTACAGCTACGGCGGACGTCTCATCGGGCTCGCCGAACTGCGCGGACTCGAAATCGGGCTCAAACACTGCAACAAGGGACTTTGACAGCGAAAGGCGGACGAAGATGTCGGCACTTGATATAATCGCCGCAAACAAGGAGAAATACTCCTGCGGGATCGAAACGCTCGGCGAATGCAAGATCGATTCTCCCGTGCGGCACCATGAATTCATCCAGGACGGCGAAAGGATACTCGTCACCGAGAACGAGACCTACATGAAATACATCGCCGAGAAGCTCGGACACATCCCGACGTTCGAGCGCGCCGGCCCGCTGGCGAAGATATTCCACGCGCCGTCGTGGACGCGAGTCGGAATCGTGACGGCGGGCGGGCTCTGTCCCGGACTGAACAATGTCATCAAGGGCCTCGTCGAAATCCTTTCGTACGACTACGGCGTGAAGACGATTTTCGGCATCAAGTACGGCTACGCCGGGCTTTCCCCGAAATTCAACTACCAGCCGACGATGCTCGATCCCGACACCGTGGACACGATCCACGAACTCGGCGGCACGATCCTGGGGTCCTCCCGCGGGCAGCAGCCGACGGACGAGATGGTCGATACGCTCGAGCGCATGAACATCAACATCCTCTTCTGCATCGGCGGAGACGGATCGCTCAGGTGCGCGCACGACATCGCCGAAGAGGTGAAGCGCCGCAATCTCAAGATATCGGTGGTCGGCATCCCCAAGACGATAGACAACGACCTGCAGTTCGTCGGCCGCTCATTCGGATTCGAGACGGCCGTCGCCGAGGCCGCGAACGTCATCCGCAACGCGCATGTCGAGGCGAAGGGCACCGCCGGAGGCATCGGCCTCATCAAGGTGATGGGACGCGATTCCGGCTTCATCGCCGCGTACGCGTCCATCGCCAACCCGGTCGTCAATTTCTGCCTCGTTCCGGAGGATCCGTTCACGCTGGATGGTCCGCGCGGCCTTTTCGCCGCGCTCGAAAACCGCTTCGCCGCCGGAAAGACGCACGCCGTCATCGTAGTGGCGGAGGGAGCGGGGCAGGATCTTTTCAAGGACATGCCCGAGGTGCGCGACGCGTCGGGGAACATCCTCAAGAACGATATCGGAGAGTTTCTCAAGCGCGCCATCGAGTGCCACATGAAGAGCAGAAACATCAAAAGCTCGGTAAAGTATTTCGATCCGAGCTACACGATCCGCTCCGTCCCGGCGAAAGGCACCGACGCCATACGCTGCTACATGCTCGCGCGCAACGCGGTCCACGCGGCGATGGCCGGAAGGACCGACTGCGTGGTCGGCAATCTCGGCGAAAGCTACTGTCTCGTGCCCATCAAACTCGCGACCATCGAGCGTCAGACGATAAACCTGAAGAGCGATCTGTGGCGCAGCGTGATGGACGCGACGGGCCAGGCGTACTACTTCAACGGCGACTACGCCACAAGGGAGATGATGGCGCCATGAAAAACGGAACGACCAGACGCGGGTTCCTGAACTCCGCGGCGGCTCTCGCCGCCGGCGCGTTCGCCCCCGGAGCGCTGCGCGCGATTGCGGGATCGCTCGGGAAAGCGGCCGAAGGGAGAAAGAACATTCTCTTCATAATGACGGACGACCATGCCGCCCACGCGATTTCCGCATACGGCAGCCGCATCAACAAGACGCCCAACCTGGACCGTCTCGCCGGGGAGGGAATGCTTTTCACGGACGTGTTCTGCACGAATCCGATATGCGCCCCGTCGCGCGCGAGCATCCTGACCGGCATGTACAGCCACCGCAACGGCGTGCCTTCGTTCGTCGCGCTCTCCCCGTCGATCGAGACGGTCGGCGGATACCTGCGCGAGGCCGGATACTACACCGCGTTCGTCGGCAAGTGGCATTGCGGCGGCCCCGGATCCGTGCGCGACGCCGACTGGGACCGCTGGATGATCTACGAAAACCAAGGCGTCTACTTCGATCCGTATTTCATCGTGCCGGACGGCAAAGGCGGATTCTCCCGCAAGACTTACCCCGGCGAGTACGCTACCGAGAACATCACGCGCGTCTGCAAGGAGGTGCTCGACGATTCTCTCGCGACCGGCAAGCCTTTCTTCATGATGATGCACCACAAGGCGCCGCACCGCAACTGGCTTCCGTCCGCCAAATACAAAAACGAATTCCGTTCGAAGACGCTCAGGGATATTCCGCTGTCGGACACGGTGTTCGACGATTTCGCCGGACGCGCCTCGCCGATAAAAACGACGGCGATGACGCTTTTGAAGCACATGCGCCCGGGAGCGGATTTGAAACTGGCCGAGTTTTTCTCGGAAGGGCGCACGTTCGAGTTCGAAGGCCGCGTCTACACCGGCAGGAAGGACGCCGCCGGCCGTTTCGTCGACGATTGGCCGGAGGGGATGGACGACCGCGCGAAAACCGCGCTTTCGTATTTGAGATACATGCAGGACTACCTTGCGTGCGTACAGTCCGTCGACGATTCCGTCGGCGAGATGATGGATTACCTGAAAGAGAAGGGGCTGGAGCGCGACACGCTCGTCATATACACCTCGGACCAGGGATTCTTCCTCGGCGACCACGGCCTTTACGACAAGCGTTTCATCATGGAAGAGACTTTCAAGATGCCGTTTATCGCGAAATGTCCGGCGTTCATAAAACCGGGATCGGTCAATTCCGATATCGTGACGAACGTCGATTTCGCGCCGACATTCCTGGATGTCGCCGGTGCGGGCAGGCCGCAAACCATGCAGGGGGATTCGTTCCTCCGGAACATGGAGGGGAACACCCCTGCAGACTGGAAAGACTGCTGCTACGCGAGGTACTACGTAGAAGGCGGGGAACACGCGACCGCCGCCTGGTACGGGGTAAGGACCAAGACCGACAAGCTCGTTTTCTACTGGAAGCGCGGCGAATGGGAATATTTCGACCTTGCAAAGGATCCGGAGGAGCTCCATAACGCGTACGGCGACGAGGAGTGCCGGGGCCGGATAGCGGAACTGAAGAGAATCATGGAATCCCTGCGCGAAAAATACGGCGACGACGACCGGTACGCGGACTGCCGCGAATATTCTCTGTGACGCGCCATTAACATCCTCCACCATGAAAAAAAGAACGAAAACAATTCTCGCCGCGGTCGCGCTGATTTTCGCGCTGCCGCTTTTCGCCTCCCACGCCAACACCCCTCCGTACCCGAATTTCGGGCTTCCAAGGACAGAGGAGATGATGTTCCTCGTCCTTCAGATAGGAGTGATAATATTCGCCGCCAGGCTAGGCGGCGCGATAGCCGCGAAACTCAAGATGCCGTCGATACTCGGCGAACTGGCCGCAGGCATCGTCATCGGCCCGTGGGCTCTCGGCGGCGTGGGCTTCGGCGGCGGGCTCTTTTCCGACGGTCTCTTCCACGGAGCGGCGCTGAGGCGGATGGCGGAAAGCGGCGTTTCCGTCGACGCCACGACTCCGGCGCTCTACGGCATAGCGACGCTCGCATCGGTGATACTCCTGTTCCTGTCGGGTCTGGAGACGAACATCAGGATGTTCCTGAAGTATTCGTTCGTTGGGACGCTCGTGGGCGTCGGAGGCGTCATATTCTCGTTCTTTCTGGGCGACTGGTGCGCGGTGACGTTCCTGCCGCGCATTTTCGACGGCGTAGGCTGGATAGAGGCTCTTGAGACGATGGACATGGCGCAGGCCATGATGCAGCCCGGCCCGCTTTACATGGGTATAATGTCCACTGCGACATCCGTCGGCATCACCGCGAGAATCCTTTCCGAGCGCAAGAAGATGGACAGCGAAGAGGGTACGACCATCATGGCGGGCGCGGTGATAGACGACGTTCTGGGTCTGATCGTCCTCGCCGTCGGCAACGGAATAATCGTCGCCAACTCGAAGGCGGCCGCCGCAGGGTCGGCGGCGGCAGTAGACTGGGGGCACATAGCGGCGGTCGCGTCGAAGGCGTTCGGCGTCTGGCTGGGGGTCACGTTCGTGGGACTCGTCATGGCGCCGCTTCTTTCCATCGTGCTCAAGAAAATGTTCAAGTCGCAGGTGGTCCTCGCGACGATGACGTTCGGCCTGTCGCTCATACTTGCGGGATTCTTCGAATCGATGGGCCTTGCGATGATCATCGGCGCGTACGTGATGGGCCTGTCGCTCGCGCGGACCGACCTCAAGCACATGATCCAGGACACGCTCACGCCCGTCTACACGTTTCTTGTGCCGGTGTTCTTCTGCGTGATGGGCATGATGGTCGACATGTCCGCGCTCTGTTCGCGTCCGGTTCTCGTGTTCGGCGCGATATACACGGCGGCCGCCGTGTTCGCCAAAGTCGTGGGGTGCATGCTCCCGGCGCTCTGCTGCGGCTTCAACGCGCTCGGCGGTCTGCGCATCGGAGCGGGAATGGTGCCGCGCGGCGAAGTGGCGCTCATCATCGCAGGGCTCGGCCTTTCGGCAGGCTACCTTTCGCAGGAGATTTTCGGCATCGGCATCATGATGACGCTCGTGACGACTGTCATCGCTCCGCCCGCGCTCGTCGCGCTCTTCACGCCGCAGAAGAAGGGCGTGCGCAACCCCAGAAATCCTGTCAGTGCGTCGCGCGAGGTGGAATTCGAACTCGCGGGGGAGGATGTGGCCGAACTGATGATGGCCAAGCTTCTGGTGGAGTTCCGCAACGAGGGGTTCTTCGTCACATGCCTCTCCCAGGCAGACCACATCTGGGAAGTCGCCATGAACGCGATAGAACTTTCCATCCGCCGCATCGACAACAAGATCAGGTTCGACTGCACTCCGGCGGAGGAGGCGATGGTCATGACGGCGTGGATGGAGGTCTCAAGCCAGATAAACGATCTTGCGCGTTCGATCGCAAAGCCGACGCGCAGGGAGGAGGTCAGGAAGATAATCGCCTCCACCGAGGCCGTCTCCCGCGGACACGAATCCGTCGGACGCTACCTGCAGGGATTCGTGATGCTTCCGTCGTTCAAGGCGAAGAACAAGGTCGACGCCATCAAAAAGATGGTCGAGGCGATCGCCGAAGCCGCGCCGCGGCACGTCACGGACGTGGCCGCCGCGACGGCCGCCGTCCTCAAGCGCGAGGCGTCCATGCCCACGGGCCTCGACCACGGAATAGCGGTCCCGCACGGAAGGGACGCGAGCGTGAACGGTCTCGCCGGAGCCGTGGCGCTGATCGACCCCGAAAACGGCGCGCTTCCCGACTACGAGACGATAGACAGGACTCCCGTCAAGATCATCGTCCTCACTCTCGCGAGCGACCGCCAGCAGGCGCCGTATCTTCAGCTTATGAGCTTCATTTCGAGAGCGCTCAGGGCCGACTACGGCGCGGAGCATCTCATGGAGTGCAAGACGCCGGAAGAGATGCGGCGCTTCTTCAGGCGCAAGAAATGACGGCGTCCGCCGACACCATCGCAGCGATCGCCACGCCTCCCGGAAGGGGCGCAGTGGCGATCGTCCGTCTTTCCGGTCCGGATGCGTTTCCCATTGCGTCCAGGCTTGTCGGAAGAAATCTCCCGGCCCCCGGAAGGGTGGCGTTCGCGCGGTTTGCGTACGGCGGCAGGACGCTTGACGAGGGTGTCGTGCTCGCGTTCGCATCCCCGCGCTCGTACACCGGCGAGGATGTCGTGGAGTTCCAGACGCACGGCGGGGCCGTCGCGCCGCGCCGCGTCCTGGACGCGCTTCTCGAATGCGGCGCGCGCACGGCGCGCCGCGGCGAGTTCACCGAGCGCGCATTTCTGAACGGCAAGATCGATTTCGAAGCGGCCGAAGGGGTGATAGACCTTATCGACGCGAAAACGTCGCGCGCGGCGGACGACGCTCTCGCGTGCCTTGCCGGAGAAAAGAAAAGAGCCGCGCTCGGACTGTACCGCGCGGCCGTGGATGTTTCCGTCGAGGCGGAATATGCGATGGATGTCGACGAAGGCGCGCTCCCCGCCGGTTTCGCGCAGTCCCTTTCGCGCAAGGCGGCGGATCTAGCCGGAGCGATGGAGCGGCTTCTCAAGGCGGAACGCTCTTCGCGGATATTGAGAGACGGAGCGACGATCGTGCTCGCCGGCCCTCCGAATTCCGGAAAGTCCTCGCTTATGAACGCACTCCTCGGCGAGAACCGCGCAATCGTGTCCGACGCGCCCGGAACGACTCGCGATTCGATAGAAAGCTGGATCGAAATGGACGGCTTTCCCGTCCGTCTTGTAGACACGGCCGGCGTCCGCGACACCGATTGCGCAATCGAGGCGGAGGGGGTGAAGAGGGCGCTCGCCGCCGCCGCAGCCGCGGATATCGTGCTGGATCTGTCGCCGGACGCGCCCGCGCGCGCTTCGGAAAAGGTGCTGGCGGTCCACGCAAAATGCGATATTTCGCGAGGCGACGGTTTGAACGTCTCTTCGCTCACTCGCGAGGGATTGGACGCATTGAGGTCGGAAATCGTCAGACGCCTCGAATCGCTGTCTCCCGCTTCGGCGCGGGAATCGTGTCTTGCGGACGTTCTGGCGCGGGCGGTTCCGGTTCTGAAGGGCGCAGACGCCGGCGATCTCGTCCTTTTCGGGAATGCGGTCCGTACGGTCGCCACGCTTCTTGGCGAAGCGACGGGTGCGGTCTACTCGGACGACATGCTGGAGCGTCTTTTTTCGCGCTTTTGCGTCGGAAAGTGATTCCCGCCCGCCATTTGGCGATTCCGATTGCCGGGCGCTGCGGGCGATGGGCTGCAACGCGGTGGCTACAGGGGTGACGTCCCGTCCGTTCAACTGGGGGAACATATCCCCCGAGCCGAAGGCGAGCCGCAACGTGGTGGCTACAGGGGTGACGTCCCGTCCGTTCATGTTGACGGAGCGAGACGCTCCATCTCCTTGATGTCGCCGCCAAGATGGCATATCCCCCGAGCCGAAGGCGAGCCGCAACGCGATGGCTACAGGGGTGCTCTCCCTGTTACCTCTTCCCTCTTCCCTCATCCCTCTTCCTTCATCCCTCTTCCCCTCAATTAGCGATTGGAAATCTGCGGCGATTATGATATTATATTTGGCATGGAAAAAGCGGCGACAGACATATACACGTTCGAGAACCTCCGGAAGAGAGGCTATACATACGTTGACAAAACGGCGATTCTGAAAGAACTTGTCGATGATTCGCGCGGCTCGCAATTCTTCATCGCGCGTCCGCGCAGGTTCGGGAAGTCTCTCGCCATATCGACATTCAAGTGCCTCTTCGAAGGGAAACGCGATCTGTTCAAGGGCCTTGCAATCGAGCCGGAGTGGGATTGGTCGAAGAAATGGCCCGTCATCCACCTCGATATGGGCAGTGCCCAGACCAGGACCGTACAGGAGCTCGAAAGGTTCTGGCGGGATATGCTGAAGGACGAGGCTAAGCGCAACGGCGTCAAGTTCAGAGACGATGGAAACCCGGCGATAGCGTTCAAGAACCTTATCAACGACCTATATGATTTGGCAATGTCGGCAAAACGCAAGACGGCGGCAAAAAATGGCTCTGTCGCGGCGGAGTCGGGCGGCGGGCAGGTTGTCGTCCTGATCGACGAATACGACAAGCCGCTCCTGGGGCACCTGATGACGCCGCAGGCGACGGAGTTCAAGAACGCGCTCAAGGCTTTCTACTCCGTCCTGAAGACGCTGGAAGGGAAGCAGCGGTTCCTCTTCATAACGGGCGTGAGCAAGTTCTCGAAGGTGTCGATCTTCTCCGACCTCAACAACCTTAAGGACTACACGCTCAACGCCGCTGTTGCTACTCTTTTCGGCTATACGCATGAGGAAGTCCGGAAGAACTTTCCGCAAAGCCTTGCCGCGTTTGGCGAGAAACTTGGCAAGGACGCCGAAGGCGCGTTCTCTGACATAGTAAAGTGGTACGACGGCTACAAATTCCATCAGGATGCCGAGACCGTGGTGAATCCGGTATCGCTCGGCATGACATTCGATTCCATGGAACTTGCAAACTGGTGGTCGCTTACCGCCATGCCGACGTTCCTGATGGAGTTCTTCAAGGTGCGGCCGTTGGACGTCTCCGATCTTTCGGTTACGGAAGCGGATCTTGCCGCATACGAGCCCGAGCACATCAAGCCCGTCACGCTTCTCTTCCAGACGGGCTACCTCACGATCAAGGGGTTCGAGCAAGAAGGTGCGGACAGAACCTACCATCTCGGCTTCCCGAACCTCGAAGTCGAGAATTCGTTCCTGAAGTCGCTGACCGGCGTGTACGTGGGGCAGGACGACATTGATTCGCACAACATTTCGCGACGTGCGCGCGAGGCTCTCCGTTCCCGCGATCCCGAGGCATTTGTCGAGGCGTTCCGGCAGTTCTTCGCGGCGATTCCGTACGATCTTACGAGCAAGCAGAACGAGCAGTCATGGCAGGCGATCATGTATGTCGTTCTCCGCGTTATCGGAATCAACGTCGGCGGCGAGGTGCGGACGCACAAAGGGCGCATCGACCTCACGGTCGAGACCGCCACTGACGCGTACATCATCGAGGTGAAGCGTGACTCCACGGCGAAGAAGGCGATCGAGCAGATACAGGACAAATCCTACACCGACCGCTTCCGTCCCTCCGGCAAGCCGATCACCCTGATCGGCATCGCGTTCTCCACCAAGCGCCGCACCGTCTCCGGCGTCAAGATCGTGAAGGACGCATAACCGCAATTCCTCATTTTACACTCTTCCCCTCATCCCTGTTCCCTGTTCCAGCCGCCAAGATGGCATATCCCCGAGCCGAAGGCGAGCAGTAGCGCGGTGGCTACAGGGGTGACGTCCCGTCCGTTCAACTGGGGGAACATATCCCCCGAGCCGAAGGCGAGCCGCAACGCGGTGGCTACAGGGGTGACGTCCCGTCCGTTCATATTGACGGAGCGAGACGCTCCATCTCCTTGATGTCGCAATTTTCACTTTAACTCTTCCCTCTTCCCTCAATTAGCGATTGGAAAACTGCGGCGATTATGATATGATATTTGGCATGGAAAAAGCGGCGACAGACATATACACGTTCGAGAACCTCCGGAAGAGAGGCTATACATACGTTGACAAAACGGCGATTCTGAAAGAACTTGTCGATGATTCGCGCGGCTCGCAATTCTTCATCGCGCGTCCGCGCAGGTTCGGCAAATCTCTCGCCGTATCGACATTCAAGTGCCTCTTCGAAGGGAAACGCGATCTGTTCAAGGACCTTGCAATCGAGCCGGAGTGGGATTGGTCGAAGAAATGGCCCGTCATCCACCTCGACATGGGCAGTGCCCAGACCAGGACCGTACAGGAGCTCGAAAGGTTCTGGCGGGATATGCTGAAGGACGAGGCTAAGCGCAACGGCGTCAAGTTCAGAGACGATGAAAACCCGGCGATAGCGTTCAAGAACCTTATCAACGACCTATATGATTTGGCAATGTCGGCAAAACGCAAGACGGCGGCAAAAAATGGCTCTGTCGCGGCGGAGTCGGGCGAAGGCCAGGTTGTTGTCCTGATCGACGAATACGACAAGCCGCTTCTGGGGCACCTGATGACGCCGCAGGCGACGGAGTTCAAGAACGTGCTCAAGGCTTTCTACTCCGTCCTGAAGACGCTGGAAGGGAAGCAGCGGTTCCTCTTCATAACGGGCGTGAGCAAGTTCTCGAAGGTGTCGATCTTCTCCGACCTCAACAACCTTAAGGACTACACGCTCGAATCGGTTGTGGCGACGCTCTTCGGCTATACGCACGACGAGGTGCGGCGGAATTTCCCGCAGAGCATCGCGGCGCTCGGCGCAAAGCTCGGCAAGTCGCCGGAGGAGACTTTCAACGAGATTGTCAAGTGGTACGACGGCTACAGGTTTGCCGATGATGCCGAGCCAGTCATCAACCCCGTTTCGCTCGGCATGACGTTTGACACGATGAGGTTCGGCAACTGGTGGTCGCTTACAGCCATGCCGACGTTCCTGATGGAGTTCTTCAAGGTGCGGCCGCTGGACGTCTCCGATCTTTCCGTTACGGAAGCGGACCTTGCCGCATACGAGCCCGAGCACATCAAGCCCGTCACGCTTCTCTTCCAGACGGGCTATCTAACGATCAAGAGCTGCAGCCAGACCGGGGGAATCTGGCGGTACGGCCTCAAATTCCCGAATATGGAGGTCGAGAATTCATTCCTTGTCGATCTTTCGGCCTTGTACATCGGAACCGACAACTCTGGGTCGGCGAACATCGCGGCGAAAGTCGTAAACGCACTTCTCGCACGCGATCCCGAGGCTTTCGTCGAGGCGTTCCGCGAGTTTTTCGCGGCGATTCCGTATGATCTTACGAGCAAGCAGAACGAGCAGTCGTGGCAGGCGATAATGTACGTGGTGCTGCGCGTGATCGGGATAAACGTCGGCGGCGAGGTCAGGACGCACAAAGGGCGCATCGATCTTACCGTCGAGACCGCCACTGACGCGTACATCATCGAGGTGAAGCGCGATTCTACTGCGAAGAAGGCGATCGAGCAGATACAGGACAAATCCTACACCGACCGCTTCCGTCCCTCCGGCAAGCCGATAACCTTGATCGGCATCGCGTTCTCCACCAAGCGCCGCACCGTCTCCGGCGTCAAGATCGTGAAGGACGCGTGACCGCAATTCCTCATTTTACACTTTACACTCTTCCCTGTTCCCTCATCAAACGGGCGAGACGCCACCCCTGCTAGGGCATCGCCTTCGGCGACTCGCTGCGCTCGGGGGATATGTTCCCCCAGTTTTCCTCATCCCTGTTCCCTGTTCCCGCCACCAGGATGGCATATCCCCCGAGCCGAAGGCGAGTCGCGAGATTCGCCTGTCGCGTAATTTGACATTCACCCCGAAATATGCTATCTTATCCGTGCTTTCTTCCCAGGGGATGTCGTGCCCTGAAACAGAAAGCGAGGTCAAGGTCCGGCCCGGATCTCCGACTGTCAAACATAAACCAGGGCATAATCAAGAAAAAAGGAAAACAACATGAAAACTAAAATGATGTTCGGCGTACTGTGTGCGGTCGCCATCGGATTCCTGGGTTGCTCCGATTCGAAAAAAGTCGAAAGCGACGTTGACCAGTCGGATCCTGTCATCGTGGCGAAAGCATGGTGGACGTCCGCCACGGAGGAGAATGCAGACCGTCTGCTCGCACTGACGGCGGAAGAAGCGCGCGAAGAGATGAAAAAGGGAATAATCCCCAATCTGTCCAAGATTGCGGCATATAAAGGGAAACCGATTGACGTCGTACCCAGGAAGATGGGTTCGACAGAACTGGTTGAATACACCGAAAAGGACGGAATGAAGTTCGCGAAAGTGTGTGTAGTCCTTGGTGCCGGGACAGAGAAGGAGAACAGTCAGAACTCCAGACTTGTCTGCAAGGACGGAAAGTGGTTTGTCACCTCGAAGCGGTAAGATCCACGGATAAAAATTATCTTTATAAATTCCCGGTTTTTTGATATACTTACTCTTCAAACGGACGAGCGGCCGCAAAACGCCGGAAGGCGATGCGCCGCGGCCCAAAAACACGCTAAGGAGAATACAGAGATGGCAAAAACGCCGAAATTCGCAAACGCGAAGGTTTTCGCGTGGGTCGACAAGTGGAACAAGGTTTGCACCCCCGACAAGATTGTCGTCGTGAAGGGTACCGCCGAAGAGCATACGAAGATTTGCGAGGAGATGGTCAAGAACGGCCAGTTCATCAAGCTCGATGCGAAGAAGCGTCCCGGCTGCTATCTCGCCCGCTCGCACGAGAGCGACGTCGCGCGCGTCGAAGGCCGCACGTTCATCTGCTCGAAAAAGGAAATCGACGCGGGTCCCACGAACCACTGGATGGATCCCGACCAGATGAAGAAGCTCATGCTCAAGAGCTACAAGGGCTGCATGAAGGGCCGCACGATGTACGTGATTCCGTTCGCGATGGGCCCGATCGGCAACCCGATCACCCAGTACGGCATCGAGATAACCGACTCGCCATACGTCGTCGTGAACATGAACATCATGACGCGCACCGGCGACGCCGTGATGAAGCACCTCGGCAAGGACGGCGACTTCATCCCGTGCATCCACTCCGTCGGCGCCCCGCTCAAGAAGGGCCAGAAGGACGTCGCTTGGCCGTGCGCGAAGAAGATCGAGGACAAGTTCATCACGCAGTTCCCCGAAGAGCGCCAGATCTGGTCGTTCGGCTCGGGCTACGGCGGGAACGCTCTCCTCGGCAAGAAGTGCTTCGCGCTCCGCATCGCCTCGAAGCTCGCCAAGGACCAGGGCTGGATGGCCGAGC
>DGHT01000001.1:21970-73137 GCA_002392765.1 Verrucomicrobia bacterium UBA3841
GCTGGATGGCCGAGCACATGCTCATTCTCACGCTCACGAGCCCCGAGAAGAAGCAGTACCACGTCACGGCCGCCTTCCCGTCCGCCTGCGGCAAGACGAACCTCGCCATGATGCAGCCCAAGCTTCCCGGCTGGAAGCTCCAGACGATCGGCGACGATATCGCTTGGCTCAAGCCCGGCGAGGACGGACGTCTCTACGCCATCAACCCTGAAAACGGCTTCTTCGGCGTCGCGCCCGGCACTTCGATGGACTCCAACCCGAACGCTCTCAAGAGCTGCAAGAAGGGCACGATCTTCACGAACGTCGTTCTCACGCCCGACGGAGACATCTGGTGGGAAGACATGGGCGTCAAGGCTCCCAAGGAAGGCGTCGACTGGAAGGGCAATCCCTGCTACGTCTGCGCGGACGATCCATACCGCATGGGTCCGAAGCCCGGCATGACGAAGGCCGAGATCAAGGCGTCCGGCTACGTCGCGGCGCACAAGAACAGCCGCTTCACCGCTCCCGCAGAGAACTGCCCCGTCCTCGACAAGGCCGGTTTCAACGGCCTCTGGAAGGGCAAGCCTACCGGAGTGCCGATCGACGCCATCCTCTTCGGAGGCCGCCGTCCTTCCACGATTCCGCTCGTGAACGAGGCCAAGAGCTGGACGCACGGCGTGTTCATGGGATCCGCCGCCGGCTCCGAAGTCACGGCCGCCGTCATTTCCGACCAGATCGGGCAGGTCCGCCGCGACCCGATGGCGATGCTGCCTTTCTTCGGCTACAACGTCGCCGACTACTTCCGCCACTGGCTGGAAATGGAGCGCACCTCCGCCAATCCCGCGAACCTTCCGAAGATCTACTTCGTCAACTGGTTCCGCAAGGGCGAAGACGGCCGCTTCATGTGGCCCGGCTTCGGCGACAACAGCCGCGTCCTCAAGTGGATCTGCCAGCGCATCGAGGGCCAGGTCAAGGCCAACGAGACGGCGATCGGCAACCTCCCGTTCGCCAAGGACATCGACCTCGCCAACAATGACGAGAAGGCGAAGTTCCATGTCGTCAAGGCCGATCTCGAGGAGATCCTCAAGGTCGACGTCGACGGCTGGAAGAAGGAGATCGCGACCGTAGGCGCGTCGTACGACGAGTACGACCAGAAGGCGAGCAAGGATTCCACGGCAGTCAACAAGGCCGCGCGGCGCGTTCCCGCGGAACTCCGCCAGGTCCTCAAGGATGTCACGGCGGCCCTTGGCTGATTGGCCGGTAAAATCCATTTCGCCGGCATAGGCGGCGTCGGCATGGCCGCGCTCGCCTTGCTTGAAAAGGCTCGCGGCGGGGATGTGTCGGGATGCGACATCCATTCCTCGCCGCGCACCGTTTGGCTTGAATCGCGCGGCATTCGCGTCGAGCGCGGGCATTCTCCGTCCCATCTGGACGGCGTGGACGCTCTTGTCGTAACCAATGCCGTTTCCTCCGCGAACCCGGAAATAGAGGCTGCCCGCGCCCGCGGCGTCGAAATCGTGCGCCGCGGCGAGCTGCTGGCGTCGATTGTTTCGTCGCGCGATTCCGTGGCCGTCTGCGGCACGCACGGAAAGACGACCACGTCCACCTTTGTCGCCCGCCTGCTTCTGTCCCTCGGGGAGGATGTCAGCTGGGCGATCGGCGGAGAGACGGGCGGCTTTCCCGTGGCTGGCGCGTGCGATGGTTTTGCGCAGGGGAAGGGCGTCCTTGTAGTCGAAGCCGACGAATCGGACGGCACTCTCGCCCTTTACGCGCCGTCCACGCTAGTTGTCACCAACTGCGAATTCGACCATCCCGACCATTTCCGCGATTTTGCCGAATACAAGGCTTGCTTCGATGCCGCGCGCGGGAGAGCGCGCGACGTAATCGAAAGCGAAGCCCTGCCTATGTTCCCCTCCGGCTTTTCCGGAGGTGTTTTCGATTTTCTCCGTTCGCTGCCCCGGCATAACGCCGCGAACGCCCGCGCGGCGGCGGAGGTCGCGCTGCGCCGCGGACACGGGATCCGGGAAACAGCCGCCAAACTGCGGGAGATCGTGCGGGAACTTCCGGACAGAAGATTCCAGACGATCGTTCCCGACTGTTCCTGCGGAGCCGTGGTGACAGACTACGCCCACCATCCGACAGAAATGAAGTGCGCCGTGGAAATGGCACGGCGATCCTGCACGGGGCGGCTGCGCGTTTTGTTCCAGCCTCACAGGTATTCGCGCACGAAGGCGCTGCTCCAATCTTTTCCCGGGGCGCTGGAAGGAGCGGACGAGATAATCCTCTGTCCCACGTACGCCGCTTTCGAGCCGTACCTTGAAGGGGGCGGCATGGCACATCTCTATGCAGCATGCAGAGAGGCGTCGCTCAATGTCAAACTCGCAAGAGACTGCCGCGAGGCGTGGCGTCACGCCTGCCTGGAATCGCACCGGGGGGACGTCACGCTTCTTCTCGGTGCCGGCGACATAGTGGATGTGGCGCGGTTGGCGCGCGCCGATGCCGCGTCGGCCGCTCCGCCCTGCGACGGTTTTCGCGAACTGAAGGATTTTTCTTTTTTCCGCACTGGAGGACGCACGACGTCCGGCGGGGCCGTACGTACCGTGGGGATGGGTTCGAACCTCTGGATAAGCGATCTGACGACGGATGTCGACTACCGGAGACTCCCCGGCGGCGACATCGAACGCACCGCGTGCGGAACGCTGATCGCTCCGGCCGGAATCCCCGGCGCCAGACTGTCCGTTCCGTGGATGGCGGGAATTCCCGGCACCGTAGGCGGATGGATCAAGATGAACGCCGGGGCGTTCGGACATTCCATTTCCGAGGCCGTCCGCCGGGTAAAGGTCGACGGACGGTGGATGGACGCTTCCATGTGCGGATTCGCCTACAGGACCAGTTCGATCAGCGGGACGGTCGAGGCTGCGGAGTTCGTCCCGGCGAGGGGCGACTGCGCGGAGTTTCTCGCGCGCAGAAAAACGTTCCCTCCGAGATGCTGCGGAAGCGTATTCAAGAATCCGCAGGGGGATTTCGCCGGGAGGATGCTCGAAGAATGCGGCGCGAAGGGGATGTCCGTCGGCGGCGCGCGCGTGTGGGACGGCCACGCCAACGTCGTATACGCGCAGGACGGTGCGACGTCGAGCGACATACTGGCGCTGACGCTGCTTATGCGCGAAAAAGTTTTCGTCCGTTTCGGCGTCGACCTGGAGCCTGAAATAGAAGGGCTCAAAATGCCGTTATGTTGAGGTGCGAATCCTTCGGGACGAGCATCTCGAGTTCTTCCATGCTTTCCGCGGGAAGGTCTATTCCGAGTTCGCGGAACGTGTCGCGCAGTTTAGCCGAGGTCTTGTAGTCGCCCGGTTCCCCGGAAATTCCGGCGGCGTCAGCATCGATTTCGTATCTTTTGAAAAGTTTGCCGTTCAGGAACAGGTCCACGGATTTCAGTTTTTTGTGGACGGTCAGATTGAACCGCGGATGGTTTAGAACCTTGACTTCCCTGCCGGCGGATATGCGGTCGGCGTTGGAGAGTGAATTCAGTTTCAGCAAAGACGCGATGGTGGAACCGTGCTCGGCGGCTATGCGTGAAACGGTGTCGCCGGGTTTCACCGTCACTTCGGCCACCCACTGCGGGTTGTGCCGGTCGAACATGAGCGACCAGTTGAGGATTCCGAGGCGTTCGACGAGACCGTCTGCAACGTCCGCCGCGGCGTTGCCCGGCAGGGCGCGGATGCTCTCGATCGTGGAGATTTGCATTTTAACGTCGCCCGAGCGCGACGCCTCGTCGAGGCGCATCAGCAGATTGCGCACTTTCGCGGGGCGGGCGTTTATGCCGGAGAGATCGATCGGCTCCATGGGGATGTCCGGCGGAGGAGCGGGATGCTCCTCCGCCGGGGGAGGGACGATTTCCGGCACGGCATCGCCATGCGACGGCGTGCGGCGGAACGCGCCCGCGATGAACGATACGACTGCGACCGCGAGCGCGGCGGCCACTATCCACCGTGCCGAAGACGGACTGTCGTCGTTCCTGTCGGGATCGTATTCGACTCCGTATTTTATCCTCACCAGCGACATGCCGGCGTCACTGGACGAGTTCCTGGACGGCCGAGCGGAGCACTTCCATGCGCGTGGAGCCCTCCGTCTCGATGACGAAAGTCTTTTCGCGCGCTTCGACGATTTCGCCGATCATGCCGCCTGCGAACACGACCTTCGCCCCGACGCGTAGCGCTTCGATCATGCGCCTGCGCTCTTTTTCCTTGCGCTGCTGGGGCTTCAGGAAAACGAAGTAGAAGAGCAGAATGAGCAACAGCGGCATCGCGAACTGCGGCCACGCGGAAGTCTGCTGGCGCTGGGCCGGAGCCTGCTGTCCGCCGTCGCCCGCAGGCGCCTGCGTTTCGGTCGACGCGACCGTCTGTCCGGCATCGCCGGCCTGTCCTTGCGATATGAGTTCGCCATCGGCGAATAGTATGTAACCTTGCATTTGTTTCCTTTCTTTTGTTTTACCGAAAAACCGTTTCCCCCGGACGCGCCACTACGCGCCTCCGGACGTCCTTGCGCGCACGTCATCCTTCCATTCCCGGAAACATCCGTCCGCTATCGCTTCGCGCATCTCGCGCATGAAGCGGTTGAGCGCGAACACGTTGTGTATCGTCAGAAGCCTCAGGCCCGTTATCTCGCCGCACGAGACGAGGTGCCGCACGTAGGCGCGCGTGAAATTCCTGCAGCAGTGGCATTCGCATCCTTTTTCCACCGGCTCGAGAGAGTCTTTCCATCTGGCCGCCTTGATCGCGACGTTGCCGTTTCGCGTAATCGCGGTTCCGTGGCGCGCGATGCGCGTCGGGATGACGCAGTCGAACATGTCTATGCCGCGCGCGACGCATTCCGCCATCTGGTGCATCACGCCGAGCCCCATCACGTATCTCGGAGCGTTCTCCGGCATGTACGGCACGGATGCGTCCACCGCCTTGTACATGAATTCCTCCGGCTCGCCCACCGATACGCCTCCGACCGCGTAGCCGTCGAATCCGACAGCGGCGAGCTCCTCCGCGCACCGGCGCCTCAAGTCGTCGTACACTCCGCCCTGCACGATTCCGAACACCCGCTGTCCGTCCGCGTGCGGACACGCCTTGGACAGCTTCGCCCATTCGAGCGTCTGCGTGACGGATTTCGCCGCGCGCGCGCGGTCGCAAGGGTACGGAAGGCATTCGTCGAACACCATCGCGATGTCGCTCGCGAGCGTGCGCTGCATCTCCATCGATTCGCGCGGGCCGAGGAAGAATTCGTGTCCGTCTATGTGCGAATTGAAAAGGCATCCTTCGGGCGATATCTTTCTGAGCCTCGCGAGGGAGAATACCTGGAAGCCGCCGGAGTCGGTGAGTATGGGACCGTCCCAGCGCATGAAGGAATGCAGTCCGCCATGGAGCCTGATTATGTCCGCGCCGGGCCTCAGCATCAAATGGTACGTGTTGCCAAGCACGACCTGTGCGCCGTTCTCGGCAAGGTCGCGCGGCTCGAGCGTTTTCACCGCGCCGAGAGTTCCGACGTCCATGAAAACAGGCGTATGCACGTCCCCGTGGGGGGTGTGCAAGACGCCCAAACGGGCTTTTGTTTCGCTGTCAATTTTATTTATTTCGAAAAACATCATGAATATTCTACCAAAAAATTGTTGATTTATCATGAAAAATGGTGTATCATTTACATTGTTGACGAAACAAACGAAAGACAAACATGAGCAAAGTACTTCATATTTTCGTATTCATATTTCTGATCTTGACCGGAGTTGCGCTTTGGTTCGAGATCCAGCTGCACGGCAAGCGGACCGAGTTGAAGGATCGCAACCGCATGCAGGAGGAGTTTATCGTGGACATCTCCCGCATGATTGAAACGGGCGGCGACGACGATATCTCCGAGAAGGTCGAATGCCAAAAGGACGATTCGCCCGTCGAGGACAGAATCGTCGACGAGCCCAACTACGAAAACCTTCTCGACGAATATCCCTACTATCTCGAAAAGCTCGATCACAAGTATTTCACGTGGGGAGAGGCGGAACGCGAGAAACTCCGTGAAGTGTATGTCATGGAGGAGGACGCCAGCGGCGTGCGCGTGCCCATGAAGGACGGCGCGGAGTTCATGACCCGCGATTCGGAGGAGGATAAGCTCCTGAAGACTTTGAAGAACGCGATCGAGGCGCAGAAGGACCGCCTGGCGAAAACGCGCGAGGCTCTCCCCGTTCTCCGCAAACATCTTTCTTCGGTCGTCAACGAACTCAATTCGCTCAAGGGCGAAGCGCGCAAGGACAAGGTTACGATCAAGGAGAAGGATGAAAAGATCGGCAAGCTCGACAAGGAGAAATCCGACCTGCAGAACGAAATCGTCAAGACCAAGTCGCAGATCGACGAGCTCAACGCCGAGATTTCATCCCTCAAAGACGAGGTTGTGAGCATCCGCGACGAGGCCGAACTCGCCAAGGAGGAGCTTGCGAAGGAGAAGGAGAATTCCGAGCGCCTCAAGGAAATGCTCGCGAAACTGGCCAGCAACACCACGACAGGCCCCGCCACCTTCGCAGGCTCGCAGGCCGCGTCCACCGTCCCCGCCGGCGACAAGGGTCGCATCATCGAGGCCGACAACGAAAACATGTTCGCCATCGTGAAGCTTTCCGACGCCGCGATGAAAGAACTCAAAGGCGAGGATCTTTCGCGTCCGCTTCCTCTCGTCGAGTTCAGCGTCAGGCGCGAGGGATTCGAGGGGCCCAACGGGGATTTGGTCGGCAGGCTCCGTACCAAGCAGGAGTATCCCGGCGTGAATATCATAACGTGCGAAATCCTTTCTTCCTGGTCTATCACGGATATGGCGTATGAAGATATCGTCTACTCTGCCGATTAAGGTTGTCGCGGGGGCGCTTGCGCTATGCCTGCTCTCGGGCTGCATCGCGGACAGCGCGGTCGATACAGACCTTCCGTGGGCGTCGAACAAGGGCTGGGAAGGCATCGCTCCGATATCCCCCGCAGTGCTGGACAGGTACGAATGACATGATTGAAAACGTGTCGTTCGAGATCGGGAAAGGCGGCATCCGCTTGGATGCCGCTGTTCTTTCTTATTGCCCCTCGTCAACGCGCGCGTTCGTCCGCGAGGCCGTCGCGCAAGGTTGCGTAGTCGTGAACGGTCGCGCGAGCGGGAAGGGCGCGAAACTTTCGGCGGGGGACAGGGTGTCGGTTTTGAGTCTCAAGGAGGCGTCCGACAATTCAGTCCGGCCCGATCCGTTTTTCCGTCCTGTCGAGATTTTCGCCGACTCCGGCATTCTCGCTTTCGACAAGCCCGCCGGAATGCCCGTCCAGCCGCTCTCGTGCAGCGAGACGGGTACGCTGATGAACGCGGTAGCGTATTTCCATCCAGAGTGCGCGCCTCTCGGAGACCGCCCGCTGATGGCAGGCGCCGTCCACAGGATCGACGCCGACACGTCGGGCCTCGTGCTCGTCGCCAGGACTGCGGCGGCGTTCGACTCGCTCCGCGCGCAGTTTGCCTCGCAGTCGGTGGAGAAAGTCTATTACGCGCTCGTAGAAGGGTCGGTAGCCGTGGGGGGGACGCTCGAGGACGAGCTTGTCCACGATCCGTCCATGCCGTGCTGCAAAATGGTCCGCCCCTCCCGTCTGACCAGAAGCCAGCTTGAAAAGACGCGCGTCTACCGCGCCGTCACGTCGTACGAGGTGGATGGACATACGACATGCGGGAACGAGGAAAGGACTTTGCTCAAGGTCACGATTTTCACCGGAGTCACCCATCAGATACGCGCACAGCTGGCTTTGGCCGGAATGCATATCGTAAACGACAGACTGTACGGCGCGTTCGCGGTGGAGGGACAGACCGGTCACTGCCTTCATTCTTTTTCCGCTTCGTTTTTACACCCTGACACGTCTGATCGCGTGACCATCCAGACCCCTCCGCGCTGGCTGGATTGGATGTGATTGAAAAACTTTCAATGAAATGGCGAACGTGAATTTTCAAATACCGAGAAGTGCGGCATGTTGCGTGTCCGAAGGCAGTGCTTGTCAAGGAGATGCGGCATCTTGCCGCGTCAAGACGGAGCTGGAAGCTCCATCTCCTTGGAAAATTCCACAATTTCACAACTCTCAAACGAGCGGGACGCTCGTTCCCCCAGTCAAGACGGAGCTGGAAGCTCCATCTCCTTGGGAAATTCCACAATTTCATAATCCCGCAAACCCATGAAAAACCAAATCACAAGACGCAAATTCCTCGTTTCCGGCGGAGCGGCCGTCGGCGCTGTCGCGGCTGCGGCCGGCAAGAATCCGCAAAATGGCGTACGCGCGGAGAAGCGGCCGGCCGATCCTTTCCTTGGCACCGGCGGTGCGCCGTTCACTGCGGGCGCGCCGTGCCTGCAGGCGCCCGGGGAAACATCTATGGGCGTGAGCTGGGCAGTGTCCGGCCTTTCCAAGGGTGAAGTCGAGTACGCCGACAATCCCGGATTCGCCGGCGCCAAGAGGGTGAAGGGAGGCGGCTACGGACTGGTTCCCATCGATGTCAGCGCATTGCAGGTCCGCTTGACTGGATTGAAACCCGCAACGAAATACTGGTACAGGACGATAACGACTCCTTTCACGGACTACAGGAATATCTACGATGCGAAACTCGGCAGTCCTGTGGTCTCGCCCGTCCATACGTTCACCACTCTCGGAGCGTCGGCGGCGGGGGGCTTCTGCGTGATAAACGACACCCATGCGCAGTGGAAATCGTTCGCCATGACCGTCCGGAAGCTGAAGGAAATTTCCCCGGCGGCGATCGTGTGGAACGGCGATGCGACGAATACGACGCAGGACAAGGCAACGGCGGTCGAAATATTCCTGAACCCGCCTGTCGAGGATGCGGACTGGTCTGCCGACGTCCCCGTCTTTTTCGAGAGCGGCAACCACGATTTCCGCGGCAGCTGGATTTCGAAAAAGGAAGAGGTCGTCCTTCCGCGCGATCCTTCCGAACGGCGCGGCGACCAGTGGGATCTCAAGTGGAATTTCGCCGTGAGGCTCGGAGAAATGGCGCTTATCGGGATGGATACAGGCGAAGACAAGCCGGACGCGCACCCGAAATGGTTCGGACTTGCGAATTTCGAATCGTACCGCAAGGCGCAGACCGCCTGGCTTGAAGAGCAGTTTGCAAGACCGGAAATCGCTGCGGCGAAGTTCAAGATCGTATTCTGCCACATTCCGCTGTTCGCGGCGCCTGACAGTTCCGCGTATCCCCACGACGGCGTGAAGATCGATCCCCAGGACTATGCATACTGGTCGCGTGAATGCAACGCGCTATGGGGTCCGGTTTTGAATCGCGCGGGCGTGAACCTTGTCGTGTGCGGACACCAGCACAGGTTCCGTTTCGACGAGCCGGACAAAGACCGTTCCTGGGCGCAGGTTGTCGGCGGCGGTCCTGATCTCGCCCGCGCCGCACAGGGCGGGTTCCCCACGGTCGTGGAAGGACGCGTGGAAGACGGCAGACTGCGTCTTGTCGTACATGACGTCTCGTCCGGGCGGATCGCGTTCGACAAGTTGATCTGATTGCGACCGGGGGAACGGGCGTCCCGCCCGTTCAAGACACATTCGCCTACAATCCGCGCGGGGAAGTGTCTGCGCGCGGCAGTCGCCGGCCAGACAAGTATTTGCCCGAACGACGGCATGGGCGGCACGTGTGGAGCGGGTTGTTGTGGAATCGGGAAGTGGCGGTCCTGGCGGGACTCGAACCCACTACCCGCTGCTTAGAAGGCAGCTGCTCTGTCCAGATGAGCTACAGGACCGTTGTCAAATTTGCCTAAAATTATATCATCATTTTTACCATATTGTCAAGAGAAACACATTTTGATATAATAATCAAGTATCCTTGTCAAAAAAAGGTTAATAAAATAATGGCGAAAGAAGAAGATCAGGCGATCGAGGTCACCGGGACGGTGACCAAGGTTTTGCCCGCAACCATGTACAAAGTGCAGCTCGAGAACGGTCACGAGGTGCTTGCGCACATTTCAGGGAAAATGCGCAAGTTCTTCATCAAGATCGCGATCGGGGACAAAGTCACGGTGGAGATTTCACCGTACGACCTTGGAAAAGGCCGTATCACCTATCGCCATAAAGTCTGAATTTCTTGAACACAAACCAGAAGGGAAAACAAAATGTCAGGTCACAGCCATTGGGCGACAATCAAGCGCGCGAAAGGCGCCGCCGACGCAAAGAAGGGCAAAATATTCTCCAAGCTCGGCAAGGAGATTACCATTGTAGTCAAGGCAAAGGGCGGGAACCCGGATACGAATCCGACGCTCCGCACTCTGATCGCGAAGGCGAAAGCCGCGCAGATGCCGAACGACAACATCGACCGCGCCATCAAGAAAGGCACCGGCGAACTCGAGTCCGCCGCGCTCGTCGATGCCGTCTATGAAGGCATCAAGGGCGGCATCGCGATCGTCTGCACGGTTCTTACGGACAACAAGAACCGCGCGGCCGCCGAAGTCTCCAACGTTTTCAAGAAGAACGGCACCGAACTCGCCAAGCAGGGTTCCGCCGCGCGTCTTTTCGACCGCATGGGCCAGGTGATGATCCCCGCGGCCGACGGCGTGACCGAAGACAAGGTCATGGAAGTCGCTCTCGAAGCCGGCGCCGAGGATGTCATAGCCGAGGACGGCGGATTCACCGTCAAGTGCCAGTGCGCCGATTACACGGCCGTTGTCGATGCCATCAAGGGCGCCGGCATCGCCATCGACGAGGAGAATTCCTCCGAACGTACGCTCATCCCGAACATGACCGCGCCCGTCAGCGACGTCGCGGTTGCAAAGGCTATCAACAAATTCACCGACATGCTCGAAGATCTCGAAGACGTCCAGGACGTCTACACGAACATGGAGACGACCGACGAGGTCGATGCGGCTCTGGAGGCGGAAGGCTGATGAAACTCGAGCATGTAGCGTTGGACGTGCCCGACCCCGAGGCATTCATCGCCTGGTGGTCGGAGAATCTCGGCTTCCGCCGCAGCGCGCCCGGTTCTGCGTTCATCATGGACGACTCCGGCGATATGGGGTTCGAAATCTACCGCACGGGCGAGACGCCTTCGGCTCCCGACTATGCGGCGATGAATTCCATGACGCTCCATGTCGCGTTCGTGTCCGGAGACGTCAAGGCGGATGTCGACCGTCTCGTCGCCGCCGGCGCGAAGCTGGAACAGCTGAAGCTAGACGATCCGGCGTTCAACATGGCCATCCTCCGCGACCCGTGGGGCGTGGCCATACAGCTCTGCAAGAGGGCCAAGACGATATTCCTGAAGTGAAAGGCGCAATCGAAAAGGACGTCTTTCTGGAGGGTGTTTCCAGAATACTCGAAATTCCTTCCATGAACATCGAGGACGATTGCCATGCGGCCCCCATGTGGGGGTCGCTTGCTTGTTTCGCCCTCAAACTCTGGTTCAAGAGGGAATACGGCGCGGACGTTCCGTTTGCTGAAATCGACGCTTCGCGCAGCGCGGGCGAATTGATGGAGACCGTGAAATGCCGGCAAACCTCCTGATAATCGGCGCCGGCGGGTTCGGGCGGGAACTTTACGCCGCAAGCCTTGAGTGCCGCGGATGCGGGAGCGATTTCGTTCCATGCGGGTTCCTCGACGCGCGGGCCGGCGCGCTTGACGGATTTTCCGGCTATCCGCCCGTCCTGGGCTCTCCGGAAACATACGCGCCGCGAGGGAACGACGTTTTCGCGGTCGCGCTCGGATCCGTCGAAGCGCGCCGCAGATGCGCGGAGACGCTCTCGGCGAAAGGCGCGCGTTTCATCGCGCTCGTCCACGGCAGGGCGAATGTCGGGTTCAACGTCGAAATCGGTCCCGGGTCGTATATCGCGCCCGGGGTTTCGCTGACGGCCGACGTCCGCATCGGCGCGCACGTCGATGTTTTCCACAACACATCGGTGGGCCACGACACGGTCATCGGCGATTTCGCGCACATCTACGCGCAATGCGCAATCGGCGGCGGCGTCAAGGTGGGAAAGGGCGCGCGTATATTCCCCGGTTCGACTATCGTGCCGCGGATCAAAATCGGCGACGGCGCCACCGTAGGGGCCGGTTCGGCCGTTTTTCTGGATGTAAGGGACGGCGAGACCGTAATGGGCAATCCGGCCGCCCCGATCGAATAGAATCCAATTCGGAGATGCAATCATGCAAAACGCAAAAGTCGGCATAGTAATGGGCAGCGATTCTGATTGGCCCCTTGTGAAAAAAGCCTGCGAAACGCTCGATTCGTTCGGCGTGGCGTATGAAACGCGCGTGATATCCGCGCACAGAACGCCGGATGTCGCTCTCGAGTATTCCCGCACGGCGGAAGAGCGCGGCATGCAGGTCTTGATCGCCGCGGCGGGCGGAGCGGCGCATCTGGCCGGCGTGATCGCGGCGGGGACGGTCCTCCCCGTCATCGGCATACCCGTCGCAGGCGGAAGCCTAAACGGCCTCGACGCTCTCTATGCAACGGTGCAGATGCCCGGCGGCGTGCCGGTCGCGACGGTGGCGGTGGGATCCGCCGGTCCCGTCAACGCGGCGCTTCTCGCCGTGCAGATCCTTTCGACCGCGGACGCCTCGCTCAGGGAGAAATTCCGCGCGCACAAGAAAACGCTGCGCGACAAGGTGGCTGCGGCAAACGACAGAATCCACGCGCCGGGCGCCTGACGCCGGGAACGTAATTTCGATTGCGGAGCACGTTCGGTTATGGAACTCAAATTTCCGAAAAAGGCATTGGTGACGGGGGCGGCCGGATTTCTCGGCAGCCATCTTTGCAGACGTCTTCTCGAGGACGGCTACGAGGTGACCGCGCTCGACAACCTTTTCACGGGAACGAAAAACAATATCATTTCCCTTTTCGACAACAAACGTTTTTCGTTCGTCCTCCACGACGTCACCCAGCCGTTTTGGGGGCAGTTCGACGAAATCTACAATCTCGCCTGCCCGGCAAGCCCGATCCACTACCAGCACAACCCGGTGGAGACGATAAAATCGAGCGTGCTCGGGATAATGAACATGCTCGACCTCGCGCTGAAGACGAAAGCGAAAATCCTCCACACTTCCACGAGCGAAGTGTACGGAGACCCGCTCGTCCATCCGCAGGTCGAAAAGTACTGGGGCAACGTAAACACGATCGGAGTGAGAAGCTGCTACGACGAAGGCAAGCGCTGCGCCGAGACTTTCGCCGCGGACTACCGCCGCGAGTACGGCGTCGACGCAAGGATGGTCCGCATCTTCAACACGTACGGCCCCAACATGCATCCTAAGGACGGGCGCGTGATTTCGAATTTCATCATGCAGGCGCTGAGCGGCGAGGACATCACTCTTTTCGGCGACGGACTCCAGACGAGAAGTTTCCAGTACTGCGACGATCTCATAGAAGCGCTGCGCAGATACATGGAGCTGCCGCGCGGCGCGATCGACGCATTCTGCGAACGCCATTCGCTCGGAGCGCCCGTGATCAACACAGGCAATCCCGGCGAATACACCATCAAGGAGCTGGCGGAGGAAACTCTGCGGCAGATTCCAGGATCGGCGTCGAAACTCGTATACAGACCGATACCTTCCGACGATCCCAAGCGGCGCAAGCCGGATATCAGCCTCGCAAAAGAGCTTTTGGGATGGGAACCCAAGGTGCACCTCAAGGAGGGGCTCGCAAAAACGATAGAATATTTCAAAACGCTCGTCCGCTGAAGAAGAGGACGGCCTGACAACATGAGAGACATGAACAAGATCGTATATTTGGACAACAACGCGACGACATGCGCGGCGCCTGAAGTGCGCGACGTCATGATGCCTTTTTTCTGCGACCTGTACGGCAATCCGAGCTCCATGCACGAGTTCGGGGGGAACGTGGCCAGATACGTGAAGCGCGCGCGCGAAGAGGTGGCGGATTTTCTTGGATGCCATCCCGACGAAATCATATTCACATCGTGCGCCACGGAGTCCGACAACACCGCCATACGCGGCGCGGCGGACTTTTACGGCAAAACATCGAAGGTAATCACGAGCGCGGTGGAGCATCCCGCCGTCCTCCAGCCCGTGAGGCGCCTCAAGGCGTCGGGGTACGAAACGGTCGAACTGCCGGTGGACAAGACGGGCCAGATCGATCTCGAATCCCTCAAAGACAATCTCAAGGGGACTAAAAACGCCATCGTGTCCATAATGTGGGCGAACAACGAAACCGGCACGGTTTTCCCCGTCCGCGAGATTGCGGAAATATGCAAGGAATACGGAGCGGTGTTCCACACCGACGCGGTGCAGGCGGCCGGAAAGACGAAGATCGATCTGTCGTCCGTCCCCGTCGACATGCTGTCCATCTCGGGACACAAATTCCACGCGCCGAAGGGAATAGGCGTGCTGTACGTCCGCAAGGGAACACGCTTCAAGCCGTTCATGCTCGGCGGACACCAGGAGTCGGGACGGCGCGCCGGAACGGAGAACGTTCCGTACATCGTCGGACTGGCAAAGGCCTGCGAACTCGCAAGGGTCGGAATGGACGACGAATGCGCCAAAATCGCCAGGCTGCGCGACAGACTCGAGAAGGGCATTCTCGAAACGTGTCCGGATGTGATCGTCAACGGCGACGTGCGGCACAGACTGCCGAACACCCTGAACGTCAGCTTCTGCTACATCGAGGGAGAGGCGATCGCCTACAGCCTGTCGGATCTCGGCATCTGCATTTCGACGGGATCGGCGTGCGCGTCCGGCTCCCTCGACCCCAGCCACGTCATTCGCGCGATGGGGGTGCCGTTCATAGCACTCCACGGCTCCGTGCGCTTCTCGTTTTCCAGATACAACACCGACGAGGATGTCGACTACGTGCTCAAGGAACTTCCGGGAGTCATATCCCGCCTGCGCGCGCTTTCCCCGTTCGGACCCGACTCAGACCCGACTACATTCAAATGAAAAACAAAATCGCAATCGTCGCACTCGCGGCCGCGGCAGCGCTTGCCGGGTGCAGGAAACACGACTTCAAGAAAGACGTTCTCGATGTTCCCGGAATGACGCCGGGCAACACAAACGAGATCGCCGCCGCGATGAACTTCTACGAAGGTGTGCTGCCGCAGCACACCCGGTTCGATCTCGGGAAAAAGCAGGTGACAGTCGTGTACGACTCCCTGAAGGTCGCCAGGATGAATCTTCTGATGGCGATCGCCGAGAAGAAAATCGACGTGACGATCCCCCGTAAGACGTCGGGCCCCGCAGGATACATCGACGAGCGCCCGGAAAGCGTGGAGTGAAATCCGCGATCGCTCTATTGGATAATCGGCCGCATTTTTGATATAATTTCAGCATGGCTTCGAATTTTCCACCTACATCCGTGACGATGATCGCCAAGATCAAAAAGCTCGGCCCCGAGGCGGACTCCGCCGAATGGGTCAGGTTTTGGAATTCCTATTCCCTGGCGATCAGACAGTTCGCGGCGTTCAAAGGCGGGGAGGAGAATGCGGACGACATAGTTATGGCGGTTCTCGGAAAGCTTGTCGAAGTGCTTCGCAGCGGACAGTACACGCCGGAGAAGGGCCGTTTCCATTCGTATCTTGCGACCATGATCGTCAACGAGGTGCACATGGCGCACAGACGCGAACAGGCGCGCGCGGGCGGAAAGAAGGTTTCTCTCGAATCGGGAGTGGACGGATCCGACGCGGAAGAGGGACGCTCCGTCGCCGACACCATCGCCGGGGAGACGGTTTCGCCAGAGTCGATCGACGAAGACTGGCGCGCGGCTGTCCTCAAGAGCGCGGTGGAGCATGTGCTGACGAAGACCGCGCTTTCCGAACGCGACAAAAACGTCTACCGCAGGTATGCGCTCGAAGGCGTGGACATCGCAAAGGTCGCCGACGAGTTCCACATAACCAGAAATTTCGTCAGCAAGATCAAATCGAGAATAGACCAAAGGATCGTCGCCGTGGGCAGGGAACTGGTCCGGGCTTTCGATCAATAACATCGGGGGAAACGCCGTTTCGGTCTGATACCTGGAGAAAGAAAACTATGATGAACGTCAATTCGAACGAATGGTACGTGCGCAGTCATGACGGCAAGGTCTACGGTCCGACGACGCTGCGGTCCCTGGTCGTATGGGCCGAAGAAGGGCGCGTGGAGCCGGGCGGGTTCGTTTCAACCGACAGGAAATCGTGGACTCCCGCGCAGCTTCTTCCCGAGCTCGAGATGAAATGGGTCGTCGAAGCGGAACCCGGCAAGTTCTACGGACCGTTCAACAGAAAACTCGTATCCAGCCTTTCGAAGTCCGGCGGAATACCGCAGGGAGCCAGCATATACAGGAGGCACGAACTCGATATCGACGAAGATCCGCCGCCGAAGATCGTCGAAGTCGAGAAGATCGTCGAGAAGGAAGTTCCCGTCGAAGTCGAGAAAATCGTGGAGAAAATCGTCGAGGTGCCCGTCGAGAAAATCGTGGAGAAACGCGTAGAGGTGCCCGTCGAGAAAATCGTGGTCAAGGAAGTGCGCGTCGAGGTGCCCGTCGAAGTTCCGGTCGAGAAGATCGTCGAAAAGATTGTCGAGGTGCCTCCGCAGGCGCGCACGGAGATCGTCGAGCCCGAGGTCGTGTCGCTGTCCGCGCAGGAGCCTCCTGTTCCGGCTTTGGCGGGCATGTTCAAAAACGCCGATCTTAACAGCCTTGCGGCGCTGGAGGCCGCCGCCAGAAGGGAACTCGAGGCGGCAAAGAAGAGCCGAATCGGAGGAATGGCCGGATTCTTCTCCAGGAGGAAAAAATGAGCGATGTCAAGTGGTATCTGAGGACTTTGGACGATACATTCGGCCCCGAACCGCAGGAGCGTCTTGTAGAGTGGGCGAAGCTCGGACGCATCCAGCCGGGGCAGGAAATCTCAAGCGACAATCTTGTATGGCGGAAGGTCGAGGACGTTCCGTTCCTCGACATGCGCTATTCCATAGATCTGGGCGACGGCAAACCGCCGCGCGGGCCTTTCCACAAGGACGCCGTCGACGCGCTTATGAAATCCGGACGCCTCCCTCCGACGGCGACGGTCGTCGAAACCCGTCCTCCGTTCGGTTCGGAAGGCGATCTGTCTCCCGTGCCCGTCGCCGAGAAGATAGTCGAGAAGATTGTCGAAAAAAGGGTGGAGATACCGGTCGAGAAGATAGTCGTCAAGGAAGTCCGCGTCGAGGTGCCCGTCGAGAAGATCGTCGAGAAGGAAGTCCCCGTCGAAGTCGAGAAGATCATCGAGAAGCGCGTCGAGGTTCCCGTTGAAGTGGAGAAAATTGTCGAGAAGATCGTCGAAAAGAAAGTAGTCGACACCAAGCGCGTGGACGAACTCGAAGCGCTTCTCGCCGAAGAGCGCCGCCATACGGCGGAGCTTCAGCAGAAGATCGACAAACAGGCAAAGGATTCTGCCGCGCGCGAGTCGGAACTCCAGGACAGGCTCCTCGCCGAGGCGAAGGAGGCGTCCGCCAGGGAAGCCAAGCTCCGAGAGCAGGTCCTGTCGCTGGAAACCGACCTGCGCCGCCTTCCCGAAACTGCGAGCGAGATAGCCGATATCCAGGCCGCGGTCTTTTCGCTCATGACCGGCGAGGCCGAGGAGCTTGACAAACTGATCGCCACCGAGAAGGCCGAGGCGGAGGCGTTCAAGCGCAGACACGAGGAGCGCGCAGACAGGCTGCTGAACCGCCGCCGCGAACTTCTGAAAATGGCCGGCGCGAACGTCGACGAAATGACGCGCAAGGCTCTCCTGAACCGTCCCGAAGATCCCCGGACCGTGCAGCTCAGGAAGGAACTGGACGAACTCAAGCGCAGTTCCGATTCGATGCAGAGGGAGAGTGAAAGGAAAATCGCCTCGCTCGAGGAGAAGTTGAGACTGGCCGGCATCGAAGAGGCCCGCCGCCAGGAGAAGCAGAAGGACGTCACCCAGCTCCAGGCGCAGCTGATCGAACTTCAGCAGCGGCTCAACACGCGCGAGAAGGAGCTTCTCGCCGAGCGCGAGGCGGCGGAAAGCCTCCGCCAGCACCAAGCCCGCAGCCAGCAGACTCTCATGGCGCGTCTGGCGCAGCTCGAGTCGCCGTCGATCGGCACCAGCCAGTCGCTTTCAACAAACCAGAGCCGCGAAGCGAAACTCGTGAAGCTCCCCAAATGGATGAGGTTCGGATCATGAATTCGATTTTCTGCGCAGTGCTGGCCGCTCTTTCGATCTGGGAATACCCGCAGCGCCAGCAGAGACACGAGATCCTGAGCAAGGAATTCATATCGGCCGTGTCCGCGGGCGATTCCGCGGCGATGGAGACTTTTTCCCGCGAGGGCGCGACGCTGCTTCCGGACGATCCGACGTGGCGCTACAATTACGCTTGCGCGCTTGCGAGGAACGGCAAGAAGGAAGAAGCGCTCGACACGCTGGAAAAAGCCGTGAGGCTCGGCTACCGCGACACGGTGGGCATCGGCAACGACCGCGATCTCGCGTCGCTCGCCGGGAATCCGCGTTTCGAGGAGATACTCGAACTCTCCGACAGACTTGCATCGCAGCCGATTCTGAGCGGTCCGCACGCCGGCATCCCCGCAAGGGGAAGCGCAGGGCGGACTCTCGTGCTCGGATCGCAGAACCTTTCGTGGAACTACGACATCGGAGCATTCGAAGCGAAAATGGTTCTCTCCGGACTCGAAGGCGGCGGAAACCGCGGAGACCTTTATTTCAACCGCGACGCCGGCCATTCCCAGCCCGACGTTTCCGAGTTCCCCGGACTTACGAAAGTAGTGCTCGAACGCGAAGGGCGCGCGAAGGGCGTCGATCTCGATTTCCCAAACATCGCATTCCCGTATCCCGTGTTCGGAAATTGCAGCAGGGCGCTCGTGTCGGGTCCGATGTGGCGCAGTCTGCCGCGCGCGCTGATGACAGCCGAGGCCTGGCGGATGAAAGCGGCTTACGCATTCTACCGGTCGAACCAGGTCTGGGTGTTCCCCGCAGTGTACGACTGTCCGCCTGCGGGGACGAACGGCGACGTGTTCGCGTCGGTTTCCCCGTACTGGATCCAGACGCAGGGCAAGAGCTGGTCGGATCTTCCGTATCTAAAGGCCGCGCTGGAAGTCTCCCGCTCCTTGAAGCCGGATGTCAAGGGTTATATCGTCGAACACGGTCTGCTCGCGCCGACGGTCCAGACGCTCGTCAGGAAGGCCCTCAAAACCGTTTCCGGCGAAGAAGACTACTTGACGTCCAAGGCGCATCCCACCGCATTCCCGGCCAACGGAATTGATGTAGAGCGGCTGAAGAAAGCGGCGGCCGGGCTGACGGTCGAACAAGTCCCGCCCGTGGCGACGGTCCTCGGCGTTTCGTCGGCGGGTACGGAGAATGTCCCGCCGCGTCCGGAGCTTACGTACATGACGCCGTGTGCAAGCGCTTTCGTGCTGAGATGCCCGGACGCGAAGCGCGTGTTCACGCTCGCCGCAGGCGGCGCCGACGCCTACGAATTCAGAATCGTCCACGGACGCGAGGGCGCGGCGTCGATAAAGCGCATGTCGCCGAATGTCGTGAAAGTATTCCTCGACAAGTCGAAGATCGATCCGGCAAACCGCGTCGATCTGGCCGTGTTCGGCAAAAGCGCCTCGTCGCAGTGGGGCGCTCCGGCGTTCGTGTCGTTCGCCGTCGTCGACAAATCCGCCAAATACGCCGATCCGCTGCTTATAGACAAAGACGATGCCGGGAACGGAGAATCTTCCGGATCGCCGCAAGAAAAATAAAAGGAAAAGGAAAATGGAAAAGAAAACAAACCAGTTCAAGGCTGAAATAGCCGAAATACTCGACCTCGTGGTCAATTCGCTCTACTCGAAGAAGGAGATATTCCTGCGCGAACTGATTTCCAACGCGTCAGACGCCATCGACAAGGCGAAATACCTGGGTCTCACGCAGAAGGATCTCGTGGCGGACGCTCCGGAGTGGAAGATAGACATATCGTGCGACTCGAAGGCGAAGACGATGATGATCGCGGACAACGGAATCGGAATGGACGCCGATGATCTCGAGAAGAATCTCGGAAGCATCGCCAGTTCCGGCACGAAGGCGTTCCGCCAGGCCCTCAAGGAAAAAGGGTCCGACGCGCTGCCCGAACTCATCGGACAGTTCGGCGTCGGCTTCTACGCGGCGTTCATGGTTGCCGACAAGGTGCGCGTGCTCACCAAAAAACGCGGCACGGACAAGGCGTACGTATGGGAATCGTCGATGGACGGCACCTACACCGTGGGCGAGGCCGAAAGGGACGGTTTCGGCACGTCCGTCATGCTCCATTTCCGTCCGGAATGCGAGAACTTCCTCGACAGGTGGACGGTGTCCGACCTCGTGCGCAGATACTCCGACTTCATATCCTATCCGATCCGCTATTCGAAGATCGACGTTCCCGCCGACGAGAAGGATGAAGACCGCAAGCGCCGCGAAGAGGACGAGGCGAAGCCCTTGAACACGATGGTCGCGCTCTGGAAGCGTCCGAAGAAAGATGTCAAGGATTCCGAGTACGCCGATTTCTACAAGCACCTTTCCCGCGACTGGGAGGATCCTTTCGAGACGATTCCGTTCTCCGGCGAAGGACAGGTCGAATTCAAGGCTCTGCTGTTCCTGCCGAAGAAGCCTTCCATGGAACTTTACATGCCCAACCAGAAACGCGGCCTTTCGCTGTACGTGCGCAACGTGTTCATCGGCGACGACATCGACATGCTTCTTCCGCCGTGGCTCAGGTTCGTGAAGGGCGTCGTCGATTCCTCCGACCTTCCGCTGAACGTCAGCCGCGAAATGCTCCAGGACGACGCGATCGTCCAGAAGATCAAATCCGCCGTGACGTCGAAGGTCCTGTCAGTCCTCGAGGATATAAAGAAAAAGGACGCAAAACGCTACGATGAATTCCACACGGCCTTCGGAGCGGTGCTCAAGGAAGGCGCGTACAACGACTGGACGAACAAAGAGCGCATCGAAAAACTGATCAAGTTCCCGTCCGCCCGCTCCGACGCCGGCAAGACGCTGTTCCTCGAGGATTACGTGAAGGATATGGCTTCCGGTCAGAAGGATATCTATTTCATCGTCGCCGAAACCGAAAAGGACGCGCGCAACGCGCCGCAGATCGAATCTGCGCGCAAGCACGGATGCGACGTGCTTCTTTTCTGCGACCATATCGACGCGTTCCTCGCGGAATCGCTCAGGGAGTTCGACGGACATTCGTTCGTGAACCTCGGCAAGGGCGATGTCGAATTCGGCAGCGAGGAAGAGCGCAAGGCCGAGAAGGAAAGCCGCGAAAAGGCCGAGGGCGAACTCAAGGGATTTCTCGAGAACGTCAAGAAGAGCCTCGGAGACGCCGTCGGCGAAGTCAAACTGTCTTCGCGCCTGACCGACTCGCCGTGCTGTCTCGTCGCGAAGGAGAATGCGATCTCGCCGATGATGGCCAGGCTCATGAAGGCGTCGGGACAGTCCGTGCCGGAAGAGAAGCGTACGCTCGAGCTGAACGCCGGACATCCTCTCGTCAAGAAGGTCGAAGGGCTTTCCGGCGCCGAATTCGACGACGCGGTCGCGCTCCTCTACGATTCCGCGCTTATCGCGGAAGGATCGCCGGTCGCGGATCCCGCGAGATTCGGGAAACTTCTGTCGGCGCTGATGCTCAAATAGCCGGGCGAAGCGTTTTCGCTTGATATTTCCGCAGTATTTCGCTATAATTTTTGCATAAAGCAAATTTGAAAGGAGCTCCGGCCATGTTCTCACCGACTATCGTGCTTCTCGCCGCCGCCGGCGCCGTTGCCGCCGTCCAAGAGCCACGGCAGCCGGCCGCGCCGCTTCCGCATCCGTCTCCTGTAGTCACAGGAGACGTCCGCGCGAATGAAAAGCCCGTGGAAACGCAGGTCGAATGGAGCGTTGTCGAAGAAAACTCCTTCTTCAAGCGAAAAAAGGCGGCTATAACGTTCAAAAACCCCAACTCGCGCGTCATGTCCGGCGAACTGGAATTCCAGATACCGGACGGCGCGTACGTGTGCGGCTATGAACTTGAAGTGAACGGCGAAATGGTCCCGGGCGTCGTATGCGAAAAAGAAAAGGCCCGCGTCGCATTCGAGAACGAGAAGCGCAAGGGTGTGGATCCAGGACTTGTCGAGCATGTGAAGGGCAATGTGTGGAAGACGCGCATATTCCCGCTCAATCCCGGAGTCGTCCGCAAGGCCGGGATCGAGATCGTTATGCAGGACGTTCCCCAGGACGCGTCAGGTACGGTGTACGAACGCGACGGCGGCGACGTGTTCGCCGCCTGCGCAACCGATGCCGCCGGCGGAGGCGAGACTGTCGCGCAGAAGATCGCCGCGTTCGAAAAGGGGACGATAGTCTGGGACGCGAGCATGAGCTCGAAGCCGTTCGCCGCGGCGTGGCGCAAGAAGCTCGAGGGTCTGCCCGGGAAGGGCGAGTGGGCGCTTGTCGTATTCCGCAACGATGTGCAGAGCTATGCAAAGACATACGGCTTCACGAAGGAGATGCTGCTGAATACGATAGACGGTATCGTCTACGACGGCGGAACGGATATCGCCGCCGCGCTGGAATGTCTTTCGAATCCGGCGGACTTCCCGCGTCCGGCGCTCCTTTTCACTGACGAGATCGACACGCTCGGCCTTGAAGCGCCAAAGTACGAGGAGATGGCCGGCGTGACGGTGGCGAGCCGCGACGATGCGCCCGCCCGCGCCATAGAGGTCCGCAAGCTCGCGAAGGACGAGAAAATCCCGGACGGCGCCGCAGTAAAGGAGTCGGGGCTTCTTGCGACCGTGTGGGCGGCGCGGCGGATGCAGGATCTCGCATCGCAGGCGGATACGCGAAAAGACGAGTTTCTCGCCCTCGGACGCAGGTACGGCGTCGCCGGCCCCGGACTTTCGCTTATTGTTCTCGAAAGCCTGGACCAGTGGTTGCAGTACAAGATCGAGCCGCCGGCGAACCTCGCCATCCACGACGAGTGGGTCAGGCGGCGCGCGGCGGAAGACGATCCCATCGCCGACAGGAAGGCGAAAGCGGAGCACGAGCAGCTGCTTTTGAAATATTGGGAAGAGCGCGTCAAATGGTGGAATGATCCCAAGCCTCCGAGAAAGACGCCGAAGAGCGGACTCTTCGACAATATCGTCGGCCGCAGAAGCGCGAGATCGGCTTTGGGAAACTCCGCTGCCGACAGTCTGGCCGCGCCGATGGCCATGGCCGCAGAGGAAATGGACGCGCCTGCAGAAGCTATGGTGGCTTCAGCACACGGCGCTGCTTTTGGCGCCGTGCCGGAGCCGCAGGAAGCGGTCGCCGCCAGTTCCGCGATGATGCGCATGAGATCCGCGGAGCGCATGGAAAAAACCGCCGCAAAAGCGCCCGGAGCCGCCGGTTCTGCCGCGGCTCCGACCGTCACCTTGAAGGCCTGGGATCCGAAGACGCCGTACATCGACGCAATCAAGGCCGCACCGAAAGGAGAGGCGTACAGGGTATATCTCAAAGAACGCGAGGCGCACGGCTCGTCTCCTGCGTTCTATATAGACTGCGCGGGCTGGTTCTACAAGGCGGGTATGGTTCTGGAGGCAGACCGCATACTTTCGAACCTGGCCGAATTCAAACTTGAGGACGCGGCGCTCTGGCGGTCGATGGGCTGGCGCGCCCGCGAAGCGGGACGGTACGGTTGCGCAGTTCGCGCGTTCCGCAAGGCTCTTGCCCTGCGCGGCGAGGAGGCGCAGTCTCGCCGCGACCTCGCGCTCGTCTTGATGGAGGACGCCAAGGATTTGCTTTGCGACGGCGACTGGGAGCGCGTCAGGAAAGCGGACGAACAGCTGATTTCGCTGCGCAACTTCAACAATCCGGCCGACACTCCGGAAAGCCGTCTGAAGGCAAGGCTTGAAACCGCCCGCAGGGAACTCGAAGAGGCGATGAAGCTTTTCGCGGACGCGGCGTTCAACGTCAGTTCGCGCCGGAGCGGACGGCGCGACAACGACTTCCAGGTTTCCATCATCGCGCTCGAGGAATTGAACGGCCTCATCGCATGGGTGGACGACGTGAAGTGGCCCGACGGCGTGAAGCCCGCCGTACCGGAGTTCGACGCCGCCTACCGGCGCGATCTCCCGGTCAAGCTCCGTATAGTGATGAGCTGGGACGCCGACGAAACCGATATCGACATCCATGTTCTCGAACCGAACGGCGAGGAGGCGTACTACTCCAACCGCCGCACCGCCGAGGGCGGGTTTGTCTCCGAAGACGTCACGACCGGCTACGGCCCCGAGGAGTACATGAAAAAGGAACTGGAGAGCGGTACGTACAAAGTGCTTTCCAACTACTTCTCCTCGCATCAGACTGCGCTCACCGGCGCGACGACAGTGACGGCGACCGTCTACACCGACTGGGGAACGGCGCAGGAAAAACGACAGGTTATGACGATGCGGCTCGACAAGCCGAAGGATAAACATTTCATAGGCGAAATCACCTTGTAAAGATGAAAACGTACGTTTGCGGACATAGAAATCCCGATGTGGATTCGGTCATGAGCGCCTGCGCGCTTGCGGATTTGCGCAGGCGCACCGGCATGGCCGATGTCGAGGCTATATGTCCCGGACGTCTTCCCGACAAGGCCGCGTGGGTGTTCAAGCACGCAGGCATCGAGCCTCCGCGCGTAAAACGCGACGTATACGTCCGCGTAAGGCATCTGGTGGACAAGACCGTCCCCGTTATCGATTCGTCCATGACGCTCGTCGACGCGCTCAGGCGTCTGGAATCGAGCGGCGAGTCGAGTCTGCCCGTACGTTCAGCAGACGGCACGTTCGCCGGGATGCTTTCGCCGGCGAAACTGATCAATTTCTTCCTCGGGAAAAACGATCTTACGATACCCGTTTCGCGCGCGCCGCTCCATCACTGCGCGCAGGTCTTGAACGAGGCCGATCCGGTCCACGACATCCGGAAGGCGGCGCTCGGAAATTCGCACAACCACTTTCCGGTCGTGGATGGAGACGGGAAGCTTGTCGGCACGCTCCTCAAAAGGGCGTTCGCCGAAGAGCCGCCGTTCAGACTGATACTTGTAGACCATAACGAGCTTGACCAGGGGATACCCGGCCTTGACGAAGTGCCGGTGGTGGAAGTTGTCGACCACCACCGCATCTCGTTCGCCGCGACCCGCGAGCCGATAAGATACACGGCGGATGTCGTCGGCTCGACTTGCACTCTGGTTTCGCGCATGTACAGGGCCGCGGGGGAGCGTCCTTCGAAAGCGATCGCTGCCGTGCTCATAGCGGGGATCGCCGCCGATACGCTCATGTTCCAGTCCCCTACGACGACCGATGCCGACAGAACTATCTGTTCGTGGCTCGAAAAGATTGCATCCGAAAGCGCGGAAGACATCATGTCCGGCATGATGTCCGTAGGATCGCCATTGCAGTCCATGCCGCCGGAAATGGCGGTCGAGAGCGATGCCAAACTGTACCAGGAGAGCGGCAGGCGGTTTGTCCTCGCGCAGATCGAAGAGACGAAGATGGAACTGTTCCACAAGAACATCAAAGGTCTCGAGATCGCGATGGACGCGCAGATAGCCGCGAAAAACCTCGATTTCATGGCTCTCATGGTTACGGATCCGGTCAGAGGCTGTTCCGAACTTCTTTACCGTGGAATCGATTCGGTGAAAAGGGAGCTTCCGTACCGCAGAGGGGATGACGGCGTTTTTTTGATGCCGGGGGTGCTGTCGAGGAAGAAACAGCTTCTTCCCGAAGTGCTTGCGGCGATAAGCTAGCCAGGATGGTGAAATGGCAGACACAGCGGACTTAAAATCCGCTGCTCCGTATAGAGCGTGCGGGTTCGAGTCCCGCTCCTGGCACCAACAAGACACTTTCGCCTGCAATACCCTCACTGCAGGTTTTTGTCGCATTTTCAGGTTGTTTTTGCTATAATGGTTGCATATCGAAAAAACAAACAAGGATATCGCCATGAGTAAGACGTTCCTTCTCGTTTCCATCGCCTTGCTGTCGGCAAGCGCGTTTGCCAAGCATCACAATTCGCCCCCCGCGCAGCCTTCAAAACCTGCACCGCATGCCGTGCACCGGCCAGGACCGGCGCCGCATGCCGCGCATCATCAGAGACCGGCACCGCACGCAGTTCAACATCCGAAGCCAGCGCCCCACGCCGTGCATCGTCCTGGGCCCGCGCCTCATGCCCACCATCCTGGACCTGCGCCTCATGCAGTAAGGCCAGCCGTGCCCGCTCATGCGCACCATTCGCATCATTCTCACCACAGGCATCACGCCGGAGCAAGATACTGGGCCCGTCCTTCTTTCTTGCCGCCGCCTCGCATGGGCGCGTTGAGGGCGTGGGAATGGATCCCGACGGCGTGGACAATGACCATAGACGGCGTTTACAGCTACGGCGACGGATATTTCTACGATGGGTACAACTACTATTACAACGAGGGATATTACACCGTCCCCCCGACGGCCATTGTAACGCCAGCTGCGCCCGTCGTCGTGTCGCCGCAGCCTGTCGTCGTGCCGCCGCAGCCTGTCGTCGTCACGCCTCCGCCTGTCGTGGTGCCGCAAGGTCCGCAGATCGTAGTGCCTATCAACATCCACTGATCCCGCCCTTGCCGTCATTCAAAGTATACCGGCATTGTCGCGCCATGCGGCGATTTTGCGGTCTCGTTCCGGCGAGAACGGCTAAACCGAACATAAATCGAGGAAAAGAAGAATGAATGCCATTCTGTTTGCGACACTGGCTCTTCTAGGCAAAGAGATTGTTCTCCAGCCTGCGGACACCGTCGATGTGGCGGCGACGGGCTGCACTTCCGAGGCGGTGCTGTATGTGAACGGGTTCCGTTCAGCATCCGCACAGCCTGCGGCAGACGGAAGCGTCGTATTCCCGTCAGTGCGTCTTCATCGCGGAGTGACGGACATCCGCGTCGAAAGCGGCGCGGAATCCGATTCGCTTTCGTGGCGGTACGGCGAGACTGAAAGCGAGGCGCCCGGCGAAAGTCCCGCGTGGCGCGAGAATCCGCGCGACGCATGGTTCCGCGACGCCCGCTTCGGTCTTTTCATACACTGGGGAATCTATTCGATTCCGGCAAAGGGCGAGTGGGGGTTTGCGCGCGGCGTGATGCCGCCGGATGAATACAAGGCGCTGGTGAAGTCGTTCAACCCGACGAACTACAATCCCGCAGTATGGGCGCGCCTCGCGAAGGCGGCGGGCATGAAATACGTCGTCTTCACTACGCGGCACCACGACGGTTTCTGCATGTTCGACAGTCATTTTACCGACTACAAGATAACCAACACGCCATACGGCAAGGATGTCCTGAAAATGCTCGTCGATGCATTCCGCGCCGAAGGCCTCCGCATCGGCTTCTATCATTCGCTGCCCGACTGGACGCACGATGGCTATGTCGATTTGGAGACGCCGGAAGGCATCCGGACGGGGAAGTGCGGCGCGTACGACCCTAAGCGCCATGCGGCGCTGCGCGAGCTTGTGCGCAACCACGTCAACCAGCTCACGACAGAGTACGGCAAGGTCGATCTTATGTTCTTCGACTACGTCTCGAAGTACAAGGCGGAAGAGGACTATTTCGACCGCGCGGCGCTGATCGGCATCTGCCGCCGCAACCAGCCCGACATGCTCGTCAACGACAGGCTTTCCTACTTCAAGGACGGAGACGCGCCCGACTACGACTACTACACGCCGGAGGTCGCCGTGCCGAATCGTCCGCCGCTCGTGCGCGGCACGCTGCGGACCTGGGAGACGTGCGCGACGATGAACGACCATTGGGGCTACGCCAAGGACGACCATGATTTCAAGAGAGTGGAGACGATTGTCGCAGGTCTTGTCGGCTGCGTCTCGCGCGGCGGCAATCTGCTTCTCAACGTCGGCCCTACCGAACTTGGCGAATTTCCGCCGGAGTCGATCGCGTGTCTCCGGGGCCTTGCCGACTGGTTCGCCGTGAACGGCGAGGCGGTTGCGGGATGCGGGCCGAGCGAGTACACACCTCCGTTCGGCTGCGCATATACTCAGAAGGGCGATGCGCTCTATCTCAACGTGCTTGTCCCGCCGATGGGAGATGTTCTGCTTCCAGGACTTCGCGGCAAGGTCCGCTCGGCTACGCTGCTGAGGACGGGGGAGGCCGTCCCGCAGACGCATTTCTGGGGCTTCGAAACGTTGCGGCCCGATGAACTCCGTCTGCACCCGCAGGGCCTCGTCGCCGGCGATGTTGTCAAACTTGAACTTTCCGGTCGTTAAGGACAGGGAACGGGGAACGGGGAACGGCTTACTGGGGGAACGACCGTCCCGGTCGTTCATATTGACGGAGCGAGACGCTCCATCTCCTTGATGCCGCCGCCAGGATGGCATATCCCCCGAGCCGAAGGCGAGCCTACTGGGGGAACGGCCTACTGGGGGAACGACCGTCCCGGTCGTTCAGAACTGGGAACATGGATGAAAGTTGTAATGGCGTGAGAAGGGCGGAGCCATAGACGCCATGTGCAGCTGAAAGGCGGCAGCTGCAATTCTTGGCAACATTGAGCTGCATGGCCTTAGCTCGTCCATCAACTGCCTCGGCCGTCGCGTCGCTAAACTTCTCAAATGTTTCTCACCCTATTTTTGTCTTTATGTATCTAAGTGGTTGTGATAAAGACGAAAATAAGGTATAATATTCTACGTGATGATTAATAGGAGGAGATTAAAAATGCTTAGGCGATTTTAATCCGGTTTCATGTTCAATCAACCAGACATACGAAAGGAAAACGAACAATGAATGCAACGAAGAAACTCATCGCAGCTGCGTATCTCGCGGCTGTATTGGTGCCGTTTGCGCTGTTGCCAGTTGCGGTTTGCGCAGCGACGTACAAGGTGGATATTGACAGGAGTGACGGATTGTACAGGTGCGGCGAGACCGCCACGTTCACGGTGCGGGTCCTCTCTACGAACGCTCTGGCTGGAGCCGCGAATCCCTGTGCGAGGCTTGACGGCTTCGGTTCGTCCGTGCTGACCAACATCCCGTTCGACGTGACTGCGACGGGGGTTGCGCTCACCGTGTCTGGAACACTGCGCGAGCCAGGGTTTCTGCGGCTCTCGCTACCACCGACGAAGAGCGGACGATACGATCCGTATGTATTCAGCGTCGGCTTTGAGCCGGAGAAGATCAGGAAGGGCAGTCCGTCGCCGGACGACTTCGACGCATTCTGGGATGAGGCGCGCGCGCGACTCGCCCGCGAGGTCCCGCTTGACGCGCAGATGACAAGAGTGCCGGAGCGAAGCACCTCCGCGTTTGATTTCTACCGCATTTCGTTCGCCACGTTCGGACGCCGAGTTCACGGTTACATGAGCGTCCCGACGGACAAGTCGAAGGCTCCGTTTCCGGTGGACTTCGGCGTGAACGCGGCGGGGTTCGGCGACTGGACGAACAACATGCAAGGGGAGCGGGACTCGATCCGAGTGCAGTTCAGCGTATATCCGTTCGAGCCCGACTGGAGGTGGAAGGAGGTCGGACTTGAGTCAAAGTACAAGGCGATGGACGCCGAGGTGCAGGCCAGGTACGGCGTATCGCGCTACTGTCAGGCGGGCATTACTGAATCGCGCGAGGCGTATTTCTTCTACCCTGTCATCCTTGGCATCGACCGCGCCGTCGACTGGATCGCGGCGCGTCCCGACGTCGACAAGTCACGCTTCCGCTACCAGGGGACTTCGCAGGGAGGCGGCTTCGGGTTCTACCTCTGCGGACTTAACCGCGCATTCACGCGCGCGGCGTTCTACGTCCCGGCCATAACTGACACAATGGGATATCTTGCTGGACGTCAGAGCGGGTGGCCGCAGATCGTCGAGAACAACTCTTCCACGCCAGAGCGTCGCGCCGCCGCCGAGAGGTGGGCGCCCTATTTCGACGGTGCGAACTTCGCCTCGCGCATCAAGTGTCCCGTCCGCGTAGCCGTCGGATTCTCCGACACGACCTGCCCGCCATGTGCAGTGTACGCCGCCTACAACGAGATAAAGGTTGCGGACAAGGCAATAGGCAACGGAATCGGCATGACGCACTCCTGCTCGGGAAGGTTCTATTCGGAATTCGGCGCATGGACCAAGGGAACGGTCGAAAACTAGGACAAGACGTATGGGGAGCTCCATGGCCGTACTGGGGGAATGGGCGTCCCGCCCGTTTAAGAGTCGAGCCGCGTTCGCGATGCCCTAGCAGGGGTGCTTTCCCAGTTAGGGACGCGGCAGGATGCCGCATCTCCTTGACATCGCCGCCAGGATGGCATATCCCCCGAGCCGAAGGCGAGCTTACTGGGGGAACGACCGTCCCGGTCGTTCAGAACAGGGAACATAGATGAAAGTTGTAATGGCGTGAGAAGGGCGGAGCCATAGACGCCATGTGCAGCTGAAAGGCGGCAGCTGCAATTCCTGGCAACATTGAGCTGCATGGCCTTGGCTCGTCCATCAACTGCCTCGGCCGTCGCGTCGCTTCCTGTACCACCCGCGGCGCGAAGGAGATAGCCAAGCTGCCGGCGATGGTGCCATGAGCGTTGACGGCGGGGAGAAGCGTAAAGCCTTTGAAAAATGAGTCTTTCGCGGGGGCTGTCCCCAAACTTTCTAGACGAGATGCCTGCGGAGGGCGATGCTGGCGGCCTCTGTGCGGTTGGCGGCGCCGATCTTCGCGAAGAGCTTCACGATGTGGGTCTTGACGCTCGGGACGCTGAGTCCGTACTGCAGCGCGATTTCCTCGTTGGTAAGCCCGCGCGTGATTGACTCCAGCATCTGACGCTGGCGCAGCGAGAGTTCTGGAGTTGCGTCACGCTCCTGCAGTATCAGTTCAATATCGGGCGACAGGGCCTTGCCGCCCGCGGCGACGGTGTGTATAGCATCGACTAGTTCCGTGTTGGCCGCGCTTTTCAGTAGTGCGCCGACAGCTCCGCTTTTGAGCGCCATGGCGACACCGCTCTCGGTGCCGAAGGACGTGAGGATCAGCACCTTTGCGGAGGGATTCGTCTTCAAGATTTGTTCCGTTGCCTCTGCGCCGCCCAGGACTGGCATCATGAGGTCCATCACCACGACGTCCGGATTCAGCTTTGCAGCCATGGCAACGGCCTCCATGCCGTCGCTCGCCTCGCCGACGATATCAAAGTCCTTTTTTGTTCCGAGCAGAAACGCAAGTCCAGTACGGACTATCGCATGGTCGTCTGCCAGCAGAATCCTTATCGGCTTCATGCGTCGGCCTCCATTCTTATCGTCACTTTTGTGCCTTTGCCGGGTGCGCTTTCTATGCGCATCTCGCCGTTGCAGCGCCGCAGCCTTTCGCGTATGCCCTGCAGTCCGAAGTGCCCCTGCGCTACGCCGGGGCATTCCTCGGGGTTGAATCCGCATCCATCATCGCTCACCGAAAACACGACCTTCCCGTCGTCCATGCATCCCGCTACCGCGACTTTCCTGGCGCGACCGTGGCGGATTGCATTTGCGACAAGCTCCCGCACCGTGCGCAGGATGTCGTGGGCGGTTGTGTCGGTAAGCCTGTCGCGCGGGACGGCAAACCTGACGGCGATGCGTCCGTCTGCGATGTTCTGCTGGAGCGTCATGCGCAGCGCCTCCTCCATGTCCTCTTCGTCGAGCGCTGCGTTCCTGAGGTCCCAGAGGCAGTTCTTCAGCTCCGTCCTGCATCCGTCTATGGCGTTGGACGCGAACGTGATGTACCGGTCGAGATTCCCGAGCTCGCCCGACGCGAGGTCGTCCGACGCCGCATCGACGGCGAGCGAGACTCCGGAGAGCGTTTGGGAGAGCGCGTCGTGCAGCTCGACGGCGAGATGGGTGCGCTCCGCCGTCTTCAGTTCGGACGCCATGCGCACCATCCTTTCGTCGGCGAGTTCGCGTCCGCGCCTCTCGGCGCGGCGGGCGAGCGACACGTTCCAGAACGCGATCGCGGCGGCGAGCATGACGAGCAGACATATTACCGCCAAAAGACGCCCCGGCGTCCACCACGGCGGACGCGACAGCACGGCAATGTCCGTCGAGCGGCGGGGAACTATGAAGAACCCGTGCGCCTTCGGCACGCTGTCGCCGGAGTCCATGCGTTCGGCGTCAACGACGTATGTCCCGGCCACAGACACTTCAGAGCCTATTTCAATGTCGTCCGGCGGCGGCTGGCAGGCGCTGAGATCGACCGTGACGAGATGTCCTTCCGACTCCACGAAAAGCATGCACTGCTGTGCCGCGTCCATCCTGTAGCGCACGATGCCCTTGAACCGCACGGTGCGCCCATTTGCCCTTATGTTGACATGCGGCTTGCCGTAGGGGTTCTTTGACAGGGCGTCTATGCCTGACTCTATTGGTTCACGCTCAGGAAGTGCCTCGCCGTCCGCCGGCGACCAGACCGCGTTGTCGAGACTCAGCATAAAAGTGTCGGTTTCGGGAAAGCCGATAACCGACACGCGTAGGCCATGCGCGGGCGCGTCCATTCCAAGGAACCTCGCACCGACGACCTCGCCCGCGTCCGTTTCTACAAGTGCACGGTTGCCGCGCCATGCGGCGCGCACCGTGCCTGTGGCGCGGTGGCGCCCAAGGGTGGCAATCGCGTGAGGCGTCATGTCGCGTATCGCCGAGATGTCGGGAATTGCGCCGTCTGGTTCAGCTTTCGACGGCTCGACATGCACGTTTTCGAGGCCGGAGACGAACAGGATGCGTCCTGAATATCGGTGCAGCCCGTCGGTCGGGTCGTGGACGAGTCCGTCAACGGCGACGTTCCTGCCGATGACGGATGCGGGGTCGAAGTCGGCGATGCCAGGGGTTACGCCGAAGGTGTTGACCATGACATGTACGAGCGATCGGGATGAATTTATCGTGAGATATAAGAAGTTCGGATCAGTCTCGTCGCGGGATGCATCGCGCACGAAGCCCATGAGACGGACAGGACCTCGCCTCGGCGATGGCGACATCAGTTCGTCCGGCGTGATTTCATCTTCAGACCCAATGCTGCCGCGCCTGACGAGTTCGGCGGAATCGTATTCTGCATGACATGCTCCTTTCCGCTTGTGGAAACGACCTCTGAAGCGGAAGGTGTCGTTTAGGTGCGGATTGATGCTGTCCCCGAACGAGTTCTTCGCTGTTGGCATTTCGTATATCTTCACGGTGTTCGAGCCGTCAGGAAGAGGAATGAAGAACGTCCACTTGCCGTTGTGTACGCCGTTGTAGTACAACCACAACTTGCCCTCCACGTCGAACGTCGCATCTGTTCCGACGGATGTGCGGCAGACCTCGGCGACTTCTTCGACGGACGTGATGACGCGCTTCGCGCCGTCCGCCGCGCAAAGCGCCGGCGCGAGAGCTGCAAGGAGGATGGCGGGTATGGTTTTCATGCGTTCAACAAATGCATTCTACATCGTACTGCGGGATGATGTGGTCTGCGGTAACTATCACAAGATTGTTTTCCATTGCAGAGGCAACAATGAATCTGTCTGAAGGATCTTTGTGGATTTCTGGAAGAGTCGCGGCCTTGAATGCCACCGCTTCTGTGAACGGAAGTAGGGTAAGGTTGTGCTGCTCTTTAACGCGGTCAAACCATTCTGCGGGGTCGAGCGGAAGCTTTAGTTTGCCTTTGGCCACTTTTCTGGCAATCTCCCAAAGTGAAATTGGCGACACATAAACCACAAACGCGTCATCTATACGTCGACGGGTCTTCTTGGAGATGCAGTCTGAGCCCTCAGCAAGCCATATTAGTGCACATGCGTCAAGAATGAGATTTGGCATCATGCCTCCTCCCAGTCGTCAGCCTCGTTTTCGCAGAGGTTTCCTGAATAAGAAATGCGCGAAAGCAGCGGATCCGTCTTTGTCCTGTTATGGCGCTTGATAGGTACAATCTGCGCGATTGGATGTCCGTATCGCGTGATTGTGATCGTGACGAGATTATTCTCGACGTTCGCCAGAATGTTTGAGAATCTGGTTTTTGCTTCATTCACGTTTAGCATTGTTGGCATAACACCTCCTTAAAACAGAACCAAGTATACCAAATATGGTCTTGTTGGTCAAGTGTGTGCAGTTCATCCAAATGGATGAATTGCGCATTGCGCCGTTATGGGTTATACTATTCGCGTATAATGAACCAAAAGGAGTTGCAACATGGAAACTAGATTATACAAGATTATGCGCCATGCGCTCTGCGCGGCGGTTATGGCGACGGCGTTCGCGGCGAACGCGACGACGACGTACTACTGGCTCGGGAGCGAAGCGGACGACCCGCTTGATCCTGGCAACTACCATGTCGCGTCCTCTGCGGCTTCCGCCGTGCTGACGGAGCTTCCGCTTCCAGGCGATACGATTCAGATTGTTCCGAACGGCGGATATTGCATCAGGTTTGACGACGATTCCGTCGCCTACCTCGCCTCGCTCGAGACCATACACATGAGGATGGATACTCGTTGCGTCATTGACGTTTCCACCAACAGCACCGTAAATGCGGCCCTCCACTATGGCGGCAGCGGATATGGCACCGTTGTCAAACGCGGCGCGGGAACGTTGACGCTCACAGCGACGGGCGATAACGACTACGATACGTCGTTCATCGTTGAAGAAGGTGAACTTGTGTTCCCGCAGTCCGGCCAGACAAGCGGCACAACATACCACCATTATGGACTTGCCGTCTCGAACGGCTGCAATGTCGTTCTCGACGGCGGGCTTGCCGCGGCGGCGTTCACCTTGATGATGAGCGGCGGCATAAGCGGCGACGGCGACGTTGCCTATACCAACACATCGAAGGTTTGCACACTCTACGTGGGCGGGACGACGAAAGAGCTCTTCTCAGGCGTCCTTTCCGGCGACAACTTGAAGCTCTGTGTCTATGGCAGCCTCATGTTGGCGAACAGTGCAAACACTTTTGCCTACGGTGGTGGCCGTCTACAATCAAACGCCGACGGTACGCTCGGTTTTCGCAAGTTCGGCGAGAAGTCGGCGGAAGCCACGTCTTCGTTCGGGAAGCTAAATGACATAATCTATCTGAATGGCGGATCCAGGACATTCCTCAACCTTGCCACGGAGGCGGATGGCGCGCAGACGGGAAATCGCATCATTCGCGATTATTCAGGTGCCACGACTACCACATTTGACGGCGGTGCGTACGGCAACTTCACCTTTAACGGCCAGTTTCAGGCGTATGGTGCGCAGATGAGGGAGCTTGTTCTTTCGGGAGACCATGAAAACGCCTGCACCTATCAAGGGAGCATCGCCAAAAATGCGACAAGCATGTGCTACCTCACGAAGCGCGGCACGGGGACATGGGTGCTCTCTAGTAGAACAGACAGCGCCCGCGAAGCTATCGCCGGCATTGGCGTGGAGAACGGAACGCTTAGGTTCATGAACCTGGCCGAACAAGGGGGCGACTGTTCTCTCGGCAAGGCGTCTGCCGACTATCTCTTCGGCTACGCCCTCAAAGACACGATTGCGAACGTCGCGAATTCCAACAAGGTCGATTATGCGATCCGCCTTGGTAATGTGCGTGACTTGTCCGAAGAGGGAACACTTGAATATGCCGCAGACGCGGACGGATTTTGCACGACGCGCAAAATAGCCGTCACGGGTCGTGGACGGCTGAAGAACAGCGCGATCAAGAGCGTGAACCACAAGGCGCTCTCCTGGACTGGAGTGAAAAGCGTCGTTCCGCCGGAGGATGCGTCGCTCGTGCCTGCGCTCAGTACGCTCACTCTTGACTGTGCCAGCACTGGGAAGAGCACGCTCACCAACATTACGGAAGATGCAGGCGCGGCTCCGCTTCGCATCGCCAAGGAGGGGGCTGGCGACTGGACGCTTGGCGGAACGCTTGCGTTCACGGGTGGCATCGATGTGCGCGAGGGAACGCTCAACGTCGGCACGATGACGAGTTCGCTTCCCTACCTCCGCGTCGATTCCGGCGCGACTCTAAACCTGACGGGCGACGCGGCGACGGCTAATTCGCTTGCCATCGACATGAACGAGGGCCTGGGCACGATTTCCGGCATCGCGTTCGCATCGGCCGGTACGCTCAGCATAACGAATGCGCCAGCGGAAATGCCGTTCACGATACCGTGTGATTTGAGCCGCTGTACCGGGCTTAGCAACATTTCGGGCTGGACGGTTGAACTGGATGGCGTCGCCTCGCAGAAGATTGGCGCAAAAGTTAAATCGACCGGTTTGACTGTAGACAGCCGTCGGGGACTTGTGATTTCGGTCAGGTGATTAATATGAGAGCCGTTATCCTTTGTATTCTGTCCATTGCGGCGGGCAGGGGTCTGCCCGCCCTGCCAGGCGATGATGGTAGAGCGGTGTGCCCTAACACCGCCGTCACCCTCACCGCAGGCAAGACTGAGGTCGTGATAGGCGGGAAGCCGACGCGCGTCGCGCAGTTTGCCGCCGAGGAGATGACGAACTTTCTTTCGCGCGTCTTCGGTGCGGAGGTGCCTGTCGTCGCCAAGCCGACATCGGGCAAGACCGGAATCTGGCTTGGCGTTGGCGCTGACGTCGGAGGTCTTGCGAGGGACGAGTTTGTGATCAAGGCGGAGCCTGGGCGCGTCGTCATCGCCGGAAGGGACTCTGCCAAGGACGATCCGAAGAGATGCGTCGCAATTGGGAGCACGGCGCAGTATTACGAGCGGGCTACGCTCTTCGGCGTCTATGAGTTCCTTGAGCGCTTCGCCAGATGCAGGTTCTACTTTCCCGGCGAGCTGGGCGAGATCGTGCCGCGACGTCAATCAATCGCCGTGCCCTGCGGCGAAATCCGCGTCAAGCCGGACATGATGGCGCGGAGCGTCTATTCCGGCGGTGGCTCAAGCCCAAAGGCGCGTGACGGCGTATGGTTCGAGGAGCGTCCCAAGGAGTCTGACGGAAAGGCGCTCAACTGGCTGCGTCTCCGTTTCGAGACGGAGAACCATCCCTGCTGCCATGGCCTCAACAAATTCAAATACATTGACCGGTTCGGCAAGACGAATCCGGAGTACTTTGCACTTCTGTCGAACGGGACTCGCAGCGACAACCCGAAACAGCCTCATCCCGGCCAGCTCTGCCTCACCTCGGGCATCTACGAGGAGATCTATCAGGACGTACGCGCCTACTTCAAGGGCGAGAAAGCCGCCGTTCGCGGACTGGAGCGATGGGGCAGCAACTGCGTGGACGGACGGTACGTCGATGTCATGTGCCAGGACGGCATGGTTGCCTGCCAGTGTCCGAACTGCCAGACCGAGTATACGCGATGCAAGGAGATATACGGCAAAGACCACGACTACGCGAACAACTGGGCGACTGAGCTTGTCTGGAGCAACACCTGCGCGATCGCGCGGCGGCTGACAGAGGAGGGGATAAAGGGCACTGTCACGCAGATGGCGTACTATCCCTACCGCCATGTGCCGCGGATGGACATTCCCAGCAACGTCGATGTGATGGTCGCAGAGCGTGGCCCGTGGTCTGCCAACCATTCCGAGGAGATGAAGGCGCAGATCGACGAGATTCGGTCGTGGGCGGAGAAGCTTGGCCGTCCTGTCTGGATATGGACCTATCCCGGAAAGTACAATCAACAGGCCTATCCCGGAATCCCGCACATGACGCCAAGGTGCATAGGCGCCTTCTACAAGGCGGCGGCGCCGTACATCTTCGGTTCGTTCATGGAGTCGGAGTCCGACAGGTTCCTCTACGGCTACCTCAACTACTATGTCGTCTCCCGCATCTTCTGGGACCGAAATACGGACGTCGATGCGATACTGAAGGAGCACTACGACCTCATGTTCGGCCCGGCGGCTTCCGAGATGCAGTCATTCTTCGAGAAGCTGGAGCGCAAGTGGACGCACGAAGTCGTAGGCGAGATATTGGAGACCGCGCTTGGGCCGCAGGTCGTCAAGGCGACGGACACGAAGCTCTGGGGGGAGATCTACTCGCCTGCGGTGACGGCGGAGTATGACGGACTGCTCAGCAAGGCCGCGTCAAAGGTCACGCCTGGTTCAATCGAGGCGCGTCGCATCGCGCTCTTCCGCCGCGAGTTCTACGACAACATGAACGAGTCGATGAAGGCGTTTCAGGAGAAGCAGGCGAAGGTAAGGGCGCTGAGGTGGAAGGCGACGGCCGACCGCGCGGGGGCGCTTGCGGTCGTCCATCCATACGGCAGGAAGCCTCCTTCCAAGGAGCCTGTCGCGACGTACGTGAACGCATGGAAGACGGCGGACTCTCTTGTCGTGGTCGTTGACTGCGACGAGCCGCGGATGGGGGACGTCTTGGCCGTTGACCGCGCGAAGGACGACGGCGAGATATGGAAGGACAACTGCGTGGAGCTGTTCCTTAACGTATCCGGCGACCGCGTCAACTACTACCATCTGTTCCTGAATTCCAAAGGCTCGTTCACCGACGTGAAATGCGAAAAGGCCGGCGCCGGCTTCCCCCTGCAGGACTTCGGGTGGGATTCCGGCGCGAAGGCCGTCGCCGAGATGCGTCCCGGCGGATGGAAGGCCACATTCACGATTCCGCTAAAGGCATTCCCGGAGTGCAAGGACTCGTTCCCCGCCGAAGTCATGCGCAGCAGGACTCTCGTTGACGGAGCGGAATACTACAAATGGTCTCCATACACGAAGGTCATCGACCAGCTTGAGAATTTCGGCACTTTTGACTTTGGGAAGTGATAGCCAGACATGAGGGCGATATGCGGAACAATCTTTGCGGTGTGCGTGGTGGCGGCGGGCAGCCCCCTGCCAGCCGTCACCCTCACCGCAGGCAAGACGGAGGTCGTGCTAGGCGGGAAACCGACGCGCGTCGCGCAGTTTGCCGCCGAGGAGATGACGAACTTCCTCTCGCGCGTCTTCGGCGCGCCGGTGCCTGTCGTCTCCAAGCCGACATCGGGCACGACCGGAATCTGGCTCGGCACCGGTACAGATGTCGCAGATTTTGCGCGGGACGAATTCGTAATCAAGGCGGAGCCGGGTCGCGTCGTCATCGCTGGAAGGGACTCTGCCAAGGACGATCCGAGGAAGAGCGTCGCCATGGGATCGACGGCGCTGTTTTACGAGCGGGCTACGCTCTTTGGTGTTTATGAGTTTCTGGAGCGCTTCGCGGGTTGCCGTTTCTACTTCCCCGGCGAGCTGGGTGAGATCGTGCCGCGCAAAGGAGCGCTGTCGGTTCCGCTTGGCGAGATCCGCGTCAAGCCCGACATGATGGCGCGGCGCGTCTATTCCGGGGGAGGTTCAAGCCCCAAAGCGTATGACGGCGTATGGTTCGAGGAACGTCCCAAGGATTCCGACGGCAAGGCCCTGAACTGGATGCGGCTGCGTTTCGAGACCGAGAACCATCCATGCTGCCACGGCCTTCGCAAATTCAACTACGTTGAACGGTTCGGCAAAACGAAGCCGGAGTACTTTGCGCTTCTCAAGGACGGAACGCGCAGCAACAATCCTAACAAGCGGCTTCCTGGCCAGCTCTGCCTCACCTCTGGCATCTACGAGGAGATCTATCAGGACGTACGCGCCTACTTCAAGGGCGAGAAAGCCGCCGTTCGCGGACTGGAGCGATGGGGCAGCAACTGCGTGGACGGACGGTACGTCGATGTCATGTGCCAGGACGGCATGGTCGCCTGCCGGTGCCAGAAATGCCAGGCCGAGTACGCGCGATGCAAGGAGATATATGGCAAAGACCACGACTACGCGAACAACTGGGCGACTGAGCTTGTCTGGAGCAACACCTGCGCGATCGCGCGGCGGCTGACAGAGGAGGGGGTAAAGGGCACTGTCACGCAGATGGCGTACTATCCCTACCGCCATGTGCCGCGCATGGAGATACCCGCCAACGTCGATGTGATGGTCGCTGAACGTGGCCCGTGGTCAGTTCCCTATCCCGAAAAGATGAAAGCGGAGATCGACGAGATTAGGTCATGGGCGGAAAAGCTTGGCCGTCCTGTCTGGATCTGGACCTATCCCGGAAAGTACCATCAACAGGGGTATCCCGGCATCCCCCACATGACGCCAAGGTGCATAGGCGCCTTCTACAAGGCGGCGGCGCCGTACATCTTCGGTTCGTTCATGGAGTCGGAGTCCGACAGGTTCCTCTACGGCTACCTCAACTACTATGTCGTCTCCCGCATCTTCTGGGACAGGAACGCAGACGTAGATGCGATACTGAAGGAGCACTACGACCTCATGTTCGGCCCGGCGGCGCCGGAAATGGATGAATTCTACCGGACAATCGAGCGCAAGTGGGTCACGGGCATCGTCGGGAACGTCACGGACACGCCGCTCGGTCCAGTGAGTACGTTGCCCAGCGCCTTTGATGTCTGGACGAAAGTCTATTCCCGTGATGTCCTGAACGAACTGCGCGGACTTCTCACCTCCGCCTCGGCGAAGGTTTCGCCCGGATCGCTCGAAGCCCGCCGCATAGAACTGATGCGCAGCCATGTACTCGGCGGGCTGGAGGAGGAGTTCCGCAAGTACATGGACCGCATAGACCCGAAGGTAGAGGAGGCGTGGCGCGCGGCGCATCCGGGGCTGTGCAACATCGTCGCAAACGGCGACTTCAGCTTCGGGCGCATCGGCGCGAGCCATTCCTTCGGCAAGAGGGTCGGCCAAGAGATGGTCGGTTGGTACGGAAGCAGGGACTCGAGGGAAACCGACCTCGATACGCAGGTTTTCCATTCGGCCCCGGCGTCGATGCGCATCGCGCAGTCCGAAACCGACCTCTCGAAGAAATCGCACAGTGGCATACGGCAGTACGTCGCAGACGGCGAGCGCAGGCTCAAGCCCAACACGCGCTACCGTCTCTCATTTTTCGTCAAGCTTGACAACGTCTCGCCTCTGAAGCGCGGAGGCGGCGTGGTCGCGCTCGTGTGGGACGACGACAAGAGCCTCAGGTTCCCGACTCCAGCTGCCGGCGGCGGGCCTCTGACAGGCACGACGGACTGGATTGCGCAGAGCTACGAGTTCACGAGCGGTCCCAATACCAACGGCAGCCGCAAGAGCTATGTTGACTTGTGTATTTCGGGGGCGACAGGCACGATATGGGTTGACGACGTTCGGCTTGAAGTCGTGACGGATGCGAGTCTTGCGGATAGGCTGCAATGAAAGGATGCGCGATGAACAGAAAAAGATTGGTCAGGCTTGGCAGTGCGTCACTGGCCTTTGCGGCGGCATGCTGCTCCGTGACTGCCATGGCCGCGCCGGGGGTGAGGCTTGGCGAGGCCGAGGTGGGTTTCAGGATTCACCTTGGCGTGATGAAGGTCTCTGGCACCGACATCTCGAACGACGAGATGGCGGAGCTGTCGGTTACGACGAACGGCGCGACCATCACCGGCGTGTGGAAGGGACATCCGCTGTTTGGCGACGACTTCACCGCGACGGCGACGTTCACCGAGAGTGACGGCGGCTGGGAGTACGGGTTCGAATGGAAGAACCTAGCCGGCTGGAAGTTCTTCGTGGAGTCCGTGTCGTTCCCGGATGTCGTGGTGCCGCGTACGGACAACAGCGGCGTCCTCTACTCGCGCAACCACGGCATGGGGATGATCCGCCGCCCGAAGTGGTCCGACTGGGGCTGGGAGCGCGAGCCGTTCGTGAACGACGGGATGCGCGAATTCCAGTTCACGGCGCTTCTGGACGACGATATGGGGTGCTGGTATGTCGATGCGCGCGATCCGCTGGCGCGCTTCAAGAGGTCGTACGCCTACTGCCGCGTCGGTCTTGCCGACCCGCATGCGCGAATAGGAATACTCTCGTTCGTGCCGTCGGTCCGAGAGCAGACAACGCATTATGTTCTTCCGTGGAAGGGTCTGATACGCCCGTTTCGAGGCGGATGGTGGGACGCCGCGCGGATATACCGCCCCTGGGCGCTGGAGCAGGGCTGGGCGAAGGCGGCGGCGGAACGCCGGGAGGCCCCCGGCTTCCAGAAGCTCCGCGAAATCTGCTTCTGGGCGTGGAACCGGGGCGGATGCGACGCCGTGGCGCGTCCGCTCGAGAAGTTCGCGGCGGACTCCGGCGTGCCGTGCGCCCTGCACTGGGACTGGTGGCACCTCTATCCGAAGGACGTCGGCTATCCGACGTACTGGCCGCCGTACGAGGGCGTGGCGAAGTTCGCCGACACGATCGCCTCGCTGAAGAAGGCCGGATGCTACACGATGGTTTACGTGAACGGAATGAGCCGCGACCGCGACGACCCCTCCTGGGCAGATGGCGGAGAGCGCGAGGCGCGGTTCGAGCATGACGGAACGATACGCGGCAACCACTGGAACCCGCACACGGCGGAGCCTCACCGCCTCACGACTGTCTGCGGGGAGGGAGAGTGCTTCCAGCGCATGATAGGGGACGTGGTGGAGAAGCTTCGCGAAGTCGGGCTGGACGCCGTTTACCTCGACCAGGTAAGCTGCGCGGCGGCAAACCGCTGCTGGAGTCCGTACCACCGCCATCCGAAGGGCGACGTCGTCGGGCCTCTGCTTGGCTACCACCGCTATCTTTCCGACGTGCGCGGCCGGAATCCGGGGCTTCACCTCGGAAGCGAAGAGGTGTCGGAGGCGTTCCTCTCGGACTTCGACCTTTTCATCTCGCTTTTCGGCACAAGCTACGAGCGCTGCGGACTTGGCGTGCTGCCCGAGTTCGAGGCCGTGCCGGTGTGGAACGCGGTGTACCACGGACTGTGCGCGGTCTTCGGCTCGTACCTTCTAATCGACGGCATCCCTCCGTGGGACGAAGACCGCTGGCCGGCGGAGAGGAAGTGGAAGCCCGAGCAGGAGCTTGACTGGAACGCGCTCTTCCCCGACCAGTTCGCGGTGGAGTTCGCGAGGACCGTCGCATGGGGCAATCAGCCGACGGCGCATGCCCTGCGCATGGAGCACGTCACGAACCCCAAATACGCCGCATCGTACAGGTTCATGATAGACGCGGCGAGGTTCTATCGCGAGAACAGGAAGTATCTCTTCGACGGGGAGATGCTCGATCCGGGGCGGATAGACTGCGCCGCAAGGAAGGTGGATTTCCAGCGGCGCGGCATCTACAGCGCCGCAGGGGAGTACGCCACGGCGACGCAGCCGGCCCTGCCGACCGTGTTCCACAACGTGTGGAAGGCGCCGGACGGGACGATTGCCGCCGTGTTGGTGAACTGGTCGCGCGAGGAGCAGCGGTATTCGTTGGAATGTCCGTCCGGCGCGGCGTCGGGCACGCTCAAGCCCCTGTCCTTCGGTCTCGTCGTCATGAACAATCAATGAAAGGCTACGCCATGCACTTCACAAGACGAAACTTCCTGATAGGCGGCGCTTCGGCGTTCGGGGCGCTCGGGGCGTTCGGCGGCAATCGCTTCCTCGCCGCCTCCGCTGTCGGCGCAGTGACGGGAACGAGAAAGCCGAACCTGCGCTTCGGCCTCCTCTCCGACATACACATCACGCACGTCGCCGCGGAAAATCAGGCGCTGGCGGCTCGCGACGTGCAGACGTTCAAGGCGGCCCTCGAATGGTTCAGGAACGCGAAAGTCGACGCCGTGGTGATTGCCGGAGACCTGGCGAACCATGGGCTTGGAGAGCAACTTGTGGCCGTGGCCGAGGCGTGGTATTCGGTGTTCCCCGACGACAGGCGCCCCGACGGGTCTCGCGTGGAGAAGGTGTTTGTCACGGGCAACCACGACTGGGTAGGGTATACTTACGGAGGCGGCCTCGGGGCGAAGAAATACCCGGACGCGACGGAGCGCGCCAGGCATCTGCTGCAGAACGACATGGCCGGCTGGTGGGGCATGGCGTTCCGCGAACCGTATTCGCCTATCTATTCAAAGACGGTAAAAGGCTACACCTTCATCGGCTCGCACTGGGACGGAGTGGAGGCAAGATTGGATTGCTACGACGCCAACTTCAACCGAATCGAGGATTTCATGGCGAAGAACGGGAAGAAGATCGATCCGTCTCATCCCTTCTTCTATGTGCAGCACCCTCATCTGAAGGACACGTGCTACGGTCCACGGGCGTGGGGGCACGACAATGGGATAACGACAAAGACGCTTTCCGCCTATCCGAACGCGATTGCGCTGTCAGGGCATTCGCACTACTCCATCACCGACGAGCGCTCCATCTGGCAGGGCTCGTTCACGTCCGTAGGTTCAGGGTCGCTTCGCTACACGACGATACCTCTGGTGTCGCAAAAGACGACGGCATTCGAGAACTGCCGCGCAGACTGGAAGACGGATGCCCGCAAGCTCATGCCGGTAATCACGACCGGGGACTGCGGACAGGGGATGCTGTGGAGCGTTTACGATGACTGCATCGTCGTGAACCGCCGCGAATTCCGGTCCGGACTGGACCTTGGGGATGATTGGATCCTTCCGCTTCCTGCGGCCGAGCCGAAGCCTTTCGCCTTTGCAGAGCATGCGAAGAAGCTGCGCGCACCTGAGTTCCCGAGAGACGCGAAGCCGTCTATTGCCGAGACCGTTGCAAAGAATCGCGGCGGGAAGTCCAAGGACGGCAGCGAAGTGATTCCTTCGGAGGATACGCCTGCGCTTTCGGTGACCGTGCCGCCGGTCGTGCCGGACAACCGGGCGCGCCTGTTCACGCTGGAGTTCACGGCACAGACGGCAAACGGCAGGCGCCTGACGAAGTTCATCGTCCCGGAAGGCTACAACCATTCGCTGAAGCACGAAAAGGCAAAGGCGCAACAGGTATGCTATTTCCGGAAGGACGAGCTTGGCGAAGGCGCCGTGCGGTTCTCCGTCACGCCGATAAACTGCTTCGGGGTTCGCGGAAGGACTATCGAGGCTTCGTACGGGCGGACGTGATGAAGTGGCACGGAAGGCATAATAGGACTTGGGGGAATATGATGAGGTCATCATTTACAGCTTCCTTGCTTTCATATTGTCTGATTTCTTGTCTTGCCTTGCAGGCGGCTTCTATCGTCTCGGTTGGCGAAGTCGAACTGAAGACCTATCCGTTCTCCGACCCGGACCCCGTTCCGCCGGTTGCGGAGAAGAGGTTCCCCTATTTCCGCTACGACGGCTCTTCGGCTTCGTCTAGCCCCCGCGTGTTCAAGGCCGTCGAAATGAGCAACGGAAGGATATCCCTGACATTGCTCCCCGAGTCGGGAGGCAAAGTGTGGGGAGCGACAGACGTCAAAACCGGATTCGACTTCATCTACAGAAATCACGCGGCGAAGTTTAGGAATGTCGCAATGCGCGGTCCGTGGTGGTCGGGCGGCATAGAGTACAACTTCGGGATAATCGGACACGGTCCTTATACCTCGACGCCGGTCGACTATGCCGTGCGCACGAACGCGGACGGCTCGGTGAGCTGCTTCGTCGCCGTAGACGAGCTGATCTGCCGAACCTCCTATCAAGTTGAGGTGAGGCTTGCGCCTGATACGGACAGCTTCACCACGCGCGTACTCTGGCACAACTCTTCGGGGCTTCCTGTTCCTTATTACCATTGGATGAACATGGCGGCACACGTCGAAGACGATATGGTGCTAAAGTTCGACGGAAAGGCGGAGATAGGACACCAGGGCGACGCGCATCCGTGGCCGGTCGATTCCGAAGGACGACACCTCGACAAGTACGCCGCCAACGCATTTGGCGGAAACAAGTCCTATCACGTCCTGAACGGCGACAACCGCGTGTTCGGCGTTTGGTATCCGTCCCGCTACCTTGGCTTCATCCACGAGAATGCGTCCTGCGACAAGTACGGGCGCAAGGTGTGGATGTGGACCCAGTCGCGCGAGGGCGCGATATGGGAAGACCTATTGACGGACTCCGACGGTCAGTACGTCGAGCTTCAGAGCGGACGCGCCTTCAACCAGCCGCGCTTCGCCACGGTGAAGACTCCGTTCAAGCATCCGTCGTTCTCGCCGGGGCGCACGGACTCGTTCATTGAACGCTGGGGCGTCGTGAGGGATGAATCCGCATATTTGCCGAAAGGGAAGAATCCGCCATCTGCGGCTGTTCCGCGTCCTGTCGAGTCGCCAAAAGACTTCGACTGGAACGGCGTCTACGGCCACTACCTGCGCGGGCAGCAGGCGATACGCGAGCGCGAAGACGTACTTGGCGAAAAAGAGCTGAACGCCGCGCTTGCGATTGACGGGAACTTCGCGCCTGCGCTTGACGAGCTTGCGTTTCTGATGATACGGCGCGGCAGATATGGCGACGCGCTTGAACTGGCGGCAAAGTCTTTGTCTGTCGATACATACGACGGCGCGGCGAACTACGCGGCGGGATTCGCGGCGTTTGCGGCGAACGACAATGCTACGGCAAGGGAGCGGCTTGGACTTGCGTCTTATTCCGCAGAATTCCGCAATGCGTCATACGCGCTCCTTGCGCGCATATCTCTCCGCGAACAGGACTGGCGCAGCGCTGTCGCGATGGCCGAGCGCGTCCTTGCGGCAGACAGCGCGAACCGCGACGCATTGCTTGCGAAAATTGCCGCGCTGAGGCTTTGCGGCGATGCGGAGGCGGCGCGGAATGCGGCATCTGCCGCGCTTGGCGTTTGGCCGCTCTTCCATGCGGCGAAGTATGAGGCGAGCCGTGTCGGCGTTGGCGGAGACTGGACTGACGCCATGCAGAACGAATTCCCCGAAGAGACACTTCTTGAAATCGCGTCGTGGTACAGGGAGTCGGGGCTTGAGGACGACGCAAAGAGGATCGAGCGGCGTGCTGGAGATTGCCCGATGGCGAAGATTCGCCTTGGCGACTATGACGCGGCGGCGAGACTCCCCCTGCCACGACTATTTCCGTTCCGCAGGGAGGACATTCCAGCTCTCGACAAGGCCGTGTCCGAGCATCCATCGTGGAAGTTCAAATACTACCGTGCGGTGCTGGCGGCGTATTTTCAGGACGATGCACTTGCCGACAGGTTGCTTGATGGCTGCGGGAGCGAGCCGGACGATTTTGCGTTCTACCTGTTCCGTGCTTCTCGCAGAACTGCGGACAAGAGGCTTGCCGACCTCAACCGTGCTGCGTTGTTCTCCGATAACTGGCGCATTGGCAGAGACATTGCGGCGTTTCATGTCGCGAATAGCGAATGGGAGAAGAGTCTTGATGCGGCCAGCCGGTTCTTGAAGTTGAACCCGGGCAACAATCCGTTGCAGATAGCGTATGCCCGCGCCCTAAATGGATGCCGCCGCTGGCGCGAGGCGGTGGAGTTCCTGAAGGGCATCCGGATACTGCCCTCGGAGTTCGGCGACAATGCCTGGAACATCTGGCACGAAGCGTGGAAGAACCTCGGCGACGACAAGATGGCAGACACATACCCCGAAAACCTCGGCAAGGGCGAGCCATACAGGATGCGTGCGCACGAGTAACACATACAAGGAGTGAATTCATGACAAGTCTGCTTATAGTCGCCGCCGTTCTAGGCTGGAACATGGAGTTTGCCGACGGCAGCTCCGCGCGTGTCAACTACGATAATGCGGCCGTCGCGCCGTACACGCTGGAGGATCCCCTTGCGTTCTTCGACGGCTCGCCCGTGAAGACGGCGGCGGACTGGCAGGCGCGGCGGCGCGAGATACTTGCGATATTCGAACGAGAGATGTACGGCAAGCGTCCGCCGCTTCCCGATGCCGTCGTTACTGACCTTGTGGACGAGAAGCTGATCGAGGGGGGGACGGTCATTCGCAGGCAGTACGAGATGCGGTTCAGGCCTGACCGCTCCGGGCCGGTCGTCAGGTGGATCGTGTTCATTCCGGCAAAGGCCGTCGGCAGGATCCCGGTCATCCTCGCGCTCAACTACCACGGAAACCAGTCCCTCGTTGCAGACACGGACATCCCGATGATGACCGCCTACCACAGGAACGGCAAGTGGGGGCGCGACCACCGCGCGGTGCCGGAGACCCGCGGACTCCTGCAGCGGCGCGGGGACTCGGCGACGACATTCCCGCTCGAAAAGTTCGTGAGCCGCGGCTACGCCGTGATGAGCGCATGCTACTGCGAGGTTTCGCCCGATCCTAACCGCGAGGGCGACGAGGACCCAAGGATCAAGCAGGACGAACTAGCCTACACGGGGGTCTTTGACCTCTGGCCGAAGCGCGACCCGGCGGGGAAGTCGGAGTATACGTCCCTCGGCGCATGGAGCTGGGCGCTCTCGCGCGGACTCGACCTCGCGGAGCGCATCCCCGAAATCGACGCGGGGAAGTCGGTCGTCACCGGATGTTCGCGGCTCGGCAAGGCCGCGCTCATCGCCGCCGCATATGACGAGCGTTTCGCCGTGTGCGTGCCGGTGCAGACCGGGAACGGTGGGGCGCCGCTCGCGAAGCGCGATTTCGGGGAGAATCCTGCCACTGAGACGCGCATGTTCACCCATTGGTTCTGCAGGGCCTACGACAAGTACCGCGTTGCGCCGTGGAAGAGCCTGACTTTCGACCAGCATCTCCTGCTTGCGGCGGTCGCGCCGCGTTCGCTGCTTGTGCTCGGTTTCAACAATCCATGGTTCGACACGCGCGGCGAGTTCCTCGCCTGCAGGGCCGCGTCGTGCGCCTGGGAGATGTTCGGTCGCGGCGGACTTCCCCCAGGCGAGCAGCCGGCGACAGCGGATACTTCGTGCGTCGGGGACTCGCTGGGCTATGCGCGGCGGGACGGGGAGCACGCAATATCCGACTGGGACTGGAGCCAGATTTTAGACTTCTCCGACGTAGCCTTCGGACGCCTCGCGACATTTCCGCGCATGGAGCCAGACCGACGGGATTTCCAGCGCGACATTGACGACGCTGCGGCGAAGGGGGGTGGACGTGTGGTCGTGCCGGCGGGGAGACACCTGACGGGCGGTCTCATTCTTAGATCCAATGTCGAATTGCATCTTGAGAAAGGTGCCGTTCTGGAAGGTTCGACGAACACCAACGACTATCCTGTGGTCGAGCTGCCCTTTTCGGAGGGGAAGTGGATGGCCGTGGTGATGGCCGTCGGCGCCACTAACGTGGCCGTCACCGGCGAAGGCGAGATATTTGGCAACGGCTCCTTGTTCCCTCGCGCGAAGGGTCCGAACCAGGAGGGGGCGCGCCCTCGCGGGCTCTTCTTCGGCAACTGCCGGAACGTCCGGCTTGAAGGCTTCCGACTCCGCGACTCTGCCTGCTGGGGCTGCGTCGTGCAGTGCTGCGAGGGCGTTGTGATACGCGGCCTCAGGATCGACAACCACGCAAACGCGAACAACGACGGCATCGACATCGAGGCGCGTCGCGCCGTGATAGCCGACTGCGACATCGATGCAGGCGACGACGGTGTGTGCCTGAAGTCGAACAATCCAGACTTCGTCATGGAGGACGTGCTAGTGTCCAACGTCGTCGCCCGCTCCCACTGCGTGCCGTTCAAGATTGGCACGGCATCCCACGGCGTCGTCCGCAACGTTGGGTTCGTCGATTGCCGCGTCGAGGCTCCGCGCCGCGACTACAGCGCCGACAGGGATCCTCTCGCCTACAGGCCCTGCTCCTGGCGCGTCTGGTGTGAGAAGGACTTCCCCGCATCGCGCAGGGAAGAACCGTCTGGATTTTCCGGCATCGCGATTGAATGCGTGGACGGCGGCATCGTGGAGGATGTCGTCTGCCGCAACATCGTCATCGACGGTGGCTGCTACGTCCCGATATTCGTCCGCGCAGGATGGCGTCAGAAGAGGAGCACAGGCGCACCCCGCGGCAGGCACAACGTGATGCGCCGCATACTGTTCGATAACGTCACGGGGCATTCGCTCTCATCCGTCCCCAGCTCCGTCACTGGCATACCGGGGTTCCGCGTACAGGACGTCACGTTCCGCAACGTGCGTCTGACGGTACGCGGCGGCGGCGAGAACGCGGAGGAGCGCACAAGGCCGGTATCCGAGTGCGAAGGCCTCACTCCGGGATCCGGAATGTTCCGCCAAGCGTTGCCCGCCTACGGACTCTGGGCACGTCATGTTGACTCGCTTCACCTTGATAACGTGTCGTTTACGCTTGCCGATGGAACGTTCGACAGGCGAGACGCCATCGTTCTGGACGATGTGAGGGAGACTGTCGCGGCGGCTGGTTCGTCATTGCCATGGGTCAGCGACGAGGAGCGTGAGTTCGCGGACAAGGCGTTGTAGGAAAGAGAGGCGATAATGATAGACAGAAGAGGTTTTATGATTGGTGCGGCATCGTTCGCCGCCATTGGCAGGGCGACGTGTCCCCGCGCCGCCAGAAGCGAATTGCGTGTTCGCGAAATCCGAACTGCCGAAGGGCAAGGTGCAATCCGCCGTGCGCCCGGCCAACTCCTTCGGCAAGGCCGGCGGGGCTATAGGCTGTAACTGGAAGGGCTAATATGCAAGTGACAATTCTATGCGGAACATTCTTGGCGGCGGCGGTTGCGCTTGCCGCTGTCGGGGCGGAGGGCGGAGCGCGCGTCGAACTCCCGCTTGACGGAGGGTGGAGCGGAAGCATCTCCGGCGACGACGGCACCGTGCGCTCGGACGGCGACATAACCCTGCCGCACAACTGGGACGACTACTACGGACACCGCCAGATGTTCCACGGCGATCTGCACGGCACGGCGACGTACCACCGCGTGGTCCATGTCGCAAGGCGTCCCGGCGAGCGGCAGTTCCTCGTCTTCGACGGCGCGGGGACGTTCCTGACGGTGCGGCTCAACGGGAAGGAGCTTTGCAGGCGCCGCCACGCAGGACGCCTCGTCACGACGCTTGAGGCGACGGACGCCGTCCGCGACGGCGACAACGCCCTTGAGGTCGTCTGCGAACATCCAAGGGACATTGAAAACACCCCGTGGCAGTGCGGCGGGTGCGGATACTGCACGTGCGAGTCGCCGGAGGGGTTCGGGCTCTTCCGCCGCGTCCGGCTCGTCACGACCGGCAGGGCCCGCGTCGCCCCGTTCGGCCTCCACGTCTGGCACGACGGCGAATGCAGGACGGCTTTCGTCGAGGCGGAGGTCGATACGGGAGGGATCGCAGCCGAGGACCTGAAGGTCCGATTCGTGTCGAAGGAGCTTGGCGTCGACAAGGTGCTGCCGTGCGCGAAGACCGTCCGGGGCGAATTTGCGCTCGGGGAAGTCGAGAGGTGGTCGCCGAAGCATCCGAAGATGTACGAGGTGACGGCCGAGATACTGGGCAAGGACGGCCGCATAGTCGACGCCGAGACGGTCCGCACCGGCTTCGCTTCCGTCCGATGGCCGCTCGCGGGGGCGGGCGACAACCGCTTCTTCCTGAACGGGCAGCCCACGTTCGTCCACGGCACGGCGGAGACGGACCACCGCCTCGGAGACCGCATCGCATTCGACGACGAGGAGGTGGACGCGCGCGTCGGCGAGGTGAAGCGGCTTGGCTTTAACATGTTCCGCGAGGGGCACGAGC
>DGHT01000012.1 GCA_002392765.1 Verrucomicrobia bacterium UBA3841
GAAAAATGAAGTGGCAAAGTCGGGTCTCCGCGCAGACGGCGTGCACGCCGTTCTCGATCTTTCGGCGATTCCGGAAGGATCGTCGGGATCTGTTCACGTCATTCTCCGCGTGCGCGATTCCGGCACGCCGACTCTCTTCGCCTACCGCCGCGTGATAGTGGAGGTTGACATGGCTCCGCTATCATCTTGACGGGTGATACCGCGTGACGGGCGCCGTTTGATATAATAAATCCGAAACTTGAAAAAAAAGAAACCGAAAGGCGATACACATGAAACATCATCAGTTTGCTGGTTCTGTTTTCGTTTCCATCGCGCTTGCAGCCACGGCTGCGTCTGCTGGCGTGACCGAATGGACAGGTGAGAACGGCACCTCGATAGCGACAGGTGCCAACTGGACCACTCACGAAAACGGCGACAACATATATCTCGTGAACTCGTCGAACGCCGCGGCGCTTGGCGACGAAGAATCGTTCGACGCCGGCGGGAAAGTCTTCTACGTCGGTCGCGGATATGCCAAGAACGACCAAGGCGAGTGGGGCGACGGCACAGAATACGACAAGGGCGCGACGCTGAATATCAGCGGCGGCTTGTTCACGTCATCTACCAATGTCTGGGTCGGAGGCGTTTGTTCCGATTTCATGGACTGCATCCTCAACATATCTGGCGGCGAAATGCGCGTCTTCGAACTGTTCACAGGAAATTGCGCGTCCAATGCCGACAGGATTGGTCGCCCAAAAGTGAACGCCATCTATCTTTCCGGCGGAACGCTTGCCACAGAGGGCGATATGCAGCTTGGCGATTATTGGGGGTCCACAAATACGCTTGTGCAGACGGGCGGCACGTTCCAGCCGGGAAGCGGCGAAGGCAACCACTGGTTCAGAATCGGGCAAAGCGGCAAGGCCACTTACGACTTCAATGACGGCATATTCGTTCCGCCGAACGAGGTGGGCGTGGGCATGTATCCAGGGTCAAAGGGCGTATTCAATATCAACAAGAATGTTGCGCTCAAGACGACGCATGTCGGACGTGATGGCGGAACGGGTATTCTGAATGTGAAATCCGGCAAGACGACGCTAGATGCCGTCGTGCCCGACGAGCAAAATTGGTATCGCGGTCTGAATCTTGGTTGGGAGAACGGTTCCAAAGGATACATGAACATTGCTGAAGGAGCAGAGTTCGAGACTGTCGCACGGGAGTCCGGCTACGCGAACCTCATACGCATCGGTACTCACGGCGGTTCATACGGCGAATTGAACGTTCGCGGCACTTTGACTTACAATCATGCAGATGGACTCGAGGTCGGGCATGCAGATTTCAACAACGAGAACGGAACTTTTGCCGAAGGGGTGCTGAACAACTGGGGTACGATCAAGGTAACGACTGGATTGAGCATTGCCGCCGGACGCGGCTCAAAGGGAACTGCATGTTTTCACAACGGTTCTGTCGTCTGCGATAAGTATGTCCATGTTGGAGCTTCTGACAATGCAGTCGGAATGCTTTCGGTGACCGGCGGGACATTCAAGACCGTCTGCGACGGCTGGTGGCCGGGCGGACTCACTATTGGCTGGGGCTCCTCGACTGGAACGATGAAGGTCGCGCGTGATGCGGACGTTGAGATCATCGGCGGTCTTTTCATTGGCAGGGATTCTGGTTCCAATGGCACATTTGAAATGTCTGGCGGCAAAGTTAACGTTCATGAGTGGAACGGTGGCATAAATATCGGGGTTGAGAGCGGTTCACATGGCAGTGCTACTATTTCGGGCGGCGAGTTCAAGTCTGCCAGCGTTGCAATAGGCGAGAAAGGCTCTGGCTCTCTTACGGTCTCTGGCGGGAAAGTCGATTTCGGCGTGTATACGTGGGACAACTTGAGGCTTGGGGTCAGCTATGGCAGCGAAGGATTCTTCCATCTCATGGACGGCGAGGTAAACGTTTCAGGCGGTATTTCAATCGGATGCTCGAACGGCGTTGGCAGGCTTGTCATGGACGGAGGAAAACTCAAGTGTGCCGAACATTTTGGATTCAACGACAACGAATTCAGCGAGGTGACAGGCAGCGAGGCGTTTCTCAACGGCGGTGAGCTTTGGGCGGATTACATCAGCATCCGCTCGCAGAAGCCTACTTCAACCGCGACGCTTAATTGGAACGGCTGTGTCATGGCAACGACGGGCGTGCGCGACTGGGACGATCAGATACTGCCTGCGGACGAGCGCTTGACCGTCAACGTCCTCGACCGGGGAATGATCATAGTCGCGACGAACAAGAATATCAAGATAGGCCATCCGCTTTCAGGCCGCGGAGCGTTCGTGAAACGCGGGCCGAACGATCTCATCCTCGAAGGAGAAGTCAGCCTTGCTCGCGGATTCAGAGTAGAGGAAGGCAAACTGGCCATCGAATCTGGGAAAATCGCGCGCACGAACTTCAAGGAGATTTTAGTGGCCGATGGTTGCGAGCTTGACCTTGGCGGAGCGGAAGTCACTGTTGCAAAATACACCGTGGCCGGCGTGGAGAAGGCGGCAGGAGACTATCAAGAGCAAAACGGAACCATCCATGTCATGTCGCAAGCGCAGCAGGCGCCAGTGACGGCGGTCTGGAGCAATGCGGCTGGAGACGGCGATGCAGCGAATCCCGGCAACTGGAGCGGACTTTTGACGGCAGATGGCATAGAACTTTTCGACGTGCTTCCAACCGAGGCCACCGACGTGAAGATTCCTTCAAACCTCGTTCGTCCCGACATGTCCGGTCTGGCGGTAAAGAGCGTGACACTCGTTGTCTCTGGTAATGTCTCGCTTCGCGGCGATTGCACTGTGCCGGCGATTGTGAAGTCGGCGAAGGCCTGGTACGACTTTGACGATTCGGCGTCCGTCACGATGGAAGGCGGCATTCCCGTCGGCGTGGCGAACAAGGGAACGGCTGGCAATGCGCTTGATTTGGAGCTTTTTCACAAGGAGGCGACTTCACGCAAGCCGGCTTACGGCCTGTCATCGCGCTACGGCCGCGATGTCATGTCGTTCACGAACTCGTACGGTTTCGTTTCTAAGAATGCGGCGGGAATCGTCGGCGACGCCGACCGCACGCTCGTCGCCGTTAGCCTGCGCATAAGGAATACTTATCCCGCGTTCGATGGTGGCACGCCGAAAGAAGGCACGTATGAGGAGCAGATGTTCCCGCTCGGCATTGAGAAAGTCGGTGGCAACTGGCAGTCCGGCGAGTTCCGCCTCGGACAGTGGGCGGGAAGCTCGAACCTGGATTACGACGATTCCACTGTCACGAGACCGGATTGGTCGACGCAAGCGCTTCAGGGTCTTCGCAATATTGATCCCGACGAGTATGCGATTTGGGCGATGTCGTCTGCGGAAAAGACGGTGAGCGGCAGCGTCATGACGGAATCGCACGGTGTCGAAAATGCGACTTCGGTCACCGTCGGCAGCAATGGAACGTTGGAAGAGGCAAGGCTCTTTGTCGGCATGCGGCAGCTGTACGATTCTCCGAGCGCGGGCGAGCTCGCCGAGGCGATGATGTTCAACAAGGCGCTGAGCGATGAAGAGCTTTCTGCCGTGCGGGCATATCTGCGCACAAAGTGGTTCACGCCGTTCGACGGCACGACGGTTCCTTCAAATATAGCGCTCGAGAACAATGCGCGCCTCGACTTCGGCGGCGGCAGCTGGACGTTCGACAAGATCACGGGTGCCGGAACGATCGGCAATGCCAATGTCACCGTCGAAGACAGCGTCGAGCCCGGTCTCTTTGTGGAAGGAACGGTGGACTTCGGTGACAATGCGGGCTTTGATTTCTCGTCGATCCATGAAAAGCCGGATCCAGGCGTCATTGTGCTGCTGACCTGCACTGGGTTCACGGGCGAGGCGGCCATAAAGAACTGGAACTTCCCAAGCCAGTCGATCAGACTGCGCACCGTAGACAACAACAACGGGACGGTCTCGGTTGTCGCCGTCATCAGAAACAGGGCTATGATGATAATAGTGCGCTGACGCTACAGGCGGTGGTGAAATTGCCGGTGCTCCGACTCTTTTCGCACGCCGCCTAGCGATTGTCAATGTCCGTTGTTTGTGTTCATTGCGAATGGTTGCGTTCATATATCATCCGACAAGGTGATGGTGTCATATCGGTATATGTGATAGAATATTGCCAATGAAAAGCAAATTCGCCATCGCACTTTCCGTCTGTGCGTTCGCCTGCGCGATGCGGCTTTTTGCGGCTGCGCCGTTCTCGCGCAGCGCGACGGAGTTCGTGAAGGACATAGCGCTGGGCATAAACATCGGCAACACGCTGGACTGCCCGAGCGGTAACGAGACGGAGTGGGGAAACCGACCGGTGACCCGAAGCCTCCTGCGGCTGTACAAGGCGAAGGGCGTAAACGCCGTCCGACTGCCGGTGACGTGGCGGCGTCAATTCAGCGTGGACGATCCGAAGCACGAGATACGCCCGGTGTTCCTCGACCGCGTGCAGGAAGTAGTCGACATGTGCATCGCGGAAGGCTTCGTCACGATTCTCGACATCCACCACGACGGAGGAAGCGAAGGCTGGCCCGAGGAGTGGCTGACGATCGACGGCGTAAACGAAGATCGTGCCAACCAGGTGCTTGCGGACCTGTGGCGTCAGATCGCGACGCGATTCAGGAACTACGGCGAGAAGCTCGTTTTCGAGGGGTTTAACGAAATCCGCAAGGCGAAGAGCCATCCAGGGCCGGACGGAGGCGAGGAGGGGAAGGACGACTGGGGCGGCAAGCCTCTCTACTGCAAGACGGTCAACCGCTATGCGAAGACGTTCTACGACACGGTGCGCGCGACGGGCGGCAACAACGCGAAACGTTATCTCGTCATTCCGACATACGCAGCGACGGGACACGAGCCGTCGTGTCTCGCGTGGGAGCATCCGAACCCGTCCGACAACCACGTGATGGTCGATCTTCATATATACGAACCCGGGTGGTTCTGCCTCTGGGGAGACAGCGCGGAATACAAGCGCGAGGAATTCCAGAATCGCCTTGCCGAAGTTTTCGAGCAGCACAAGCGCATATTCATCGACAAGGGCGTTCCGATTGTCTGCGGCGAGGTTAACGCCGAGCGGCGGTACCACGGCGGCGACAAGTCGAAGCCCAACGACGAAGACCGCGTGAAGTGGGCGAAGCACTTTGGATACGTCGCGCGCCGCTTTGGGTGTCCGTGCTTCATCTGGGAGCCGGGCGGCTACGAGGGAATGGGCCTCATCGACCGCGCGACGGTAGAGTGGTCCCATCCAGAGATAATCGACGCCTTCAACGTCGGCCGCAAGGCTGCGGACAAAAAGCGGTAGATTCGCGGGATGCGAGTCGATTGCAATTCGAAAGGTAGTCCAATTGGGGGATGGCGGAGGGGGCGCATTTGATGAAATTTTGAGGTAACAGTGCATTGTAAGCAAACAGGATGGGCCGCGCGCTCGGCATTCTGCGCCGCTGAGGGGCCGGCACTGAGAAACCGCGTCCATCTGGGCTTCTTGGCCCTGTTTGCCTGCTTCTCCGCCCCTGACAAGGGATATTTTTGGCGTTTGGCATCATTTTCGATGCGGATATACGGGAAGAAGGGATTTGCCAATTGTGACCCTTTTGGGTGATGGCGGCATCGCCGCGATTATGCTATACTATTACACAAACTTGGAAAGGGGAAAGGAACATAGAAGATGCTGACATGGATTGATTGGCTTATGATACTCGGCTACTTCGCCGTACTTGCGGGAGTGGTCGCATTCTCGCTGAAGCGCAACAAGATCGAGTCGGAGAAGGATCTTTTCCTCGGCGGGCGCAGCGTGGGCTGGCTCGCGATCGGCGCGTCGATATTCGCGGCGAACATCGGCTCCGAGCATCTTATAGGTCTTGCGGGATCCGGCGCCGTGGCGGGCCTGTCGCAGTCCCACTGGGAATTCCACGCATGGGTGCTCGTCATGATGAGCTGGGTGTTCCTCCCGTTCTACTACAATTCGGGCGTATCGACGATGCCTGAATTTCTGGAGCGGCGTTTCGGCGCGAAGGCAAGATGGATACTCTCCCTGGTCTCGCTGGCCGCGTACGTTCTAACCAAGATATCCGTTACCGTTTACGCCGGCGCGGTATTCTTCAAGGTCATGATGCCCGAAATGCAGATTACCGTAGGGAGCACGGTCGTAAGCTCCTTCTGGATAGGCGCGGTTACGACCGTCGTTCTCGCCGGCCTGTATTCGTCCATCGGCGGACTTTCGGCGGTCGTCTACACCGATCTCGTGCAGACGGGCATCATCCTTGCGGGTACGCTGTCCGTCACTTGCTTCGCGCTCTACCACCTCGGGCACTCCGGCGCCGTCCTTCCTGACGGACAGACGGCGCAGAGCATCTGCGACGGCTGGCAGGTTCTCAAAACCACGATCAAGTCGACGGGCAACACCGAGGCATTCGGCCTTTGGCACTCCCTTTCGCACAAGGCGTTTCCGTGGCTCGGCGTCGTGGTGGCTTCGGCGACGATCGGCGTTTGGTACTGGTGCACCGACCAGTTCATCATCCAGCGCACTCTTGCGGCGAAGGACATGACGAACGCCAGGCGCGGCGCGATCTGGGGCGGGTTCCTCAAGCTCGCGCCGGTGTTCCTCTTCCTCGTCCCCGGCATGCTCGGCTTCGCGCTGCACCACAACCACGTCCAGATCGGCGCGACGACGTTCGCGATTCCGCTCAAGGAGAGCGGGGAGCTGAACGGAGACACGGTGTTCCCGACGCTCGTGCAGACGCTCCTCCCGGTCGGCTTCCGCGGACTCGTCGTCGCCGGCATGATCGCGGCGCTTATGAGCTCGCTCGCGTCCCTGTTCAACTCCGTCTCGACACTGTTCACCGTGGACGTCTACCAGAAACTCAAGCCGGAGACCCCGCAGAAGAAGCTGGTTGCCGTCGGACGCGCGACTACCGTGACGATGACGCTGCTGGGTCTGCTGTGGCTTCCGATCATGAAGGCGATTTCCGGCGGCGGGCTCTACCAGTACATCCAGTCGGTGCAGGCGTTCCTCGCCCCGCCGATCGTCGCCGTGTTCATCACCGGCCTTGTGTGGAAGCGCATGAACCTGCGCGGCGCGTGCTGGGGCCTCGGGCTCGGCTTCATCCTCGGCATGGCGAAGCTCGCCGCGAACGCCATCTGGGGCTCCCCGGCGGAGGCGGCGTTCATCCAGGATTTCTATTTCTCCGGCATCCTGCTCGCTGCGTCGTTCGCCATCGTCGTAGTCGCGTCGCTTACGGCTCCAGCGCCCGACAAGGCGCATCTCGACGGACTCAACTTCAGCTGCCTGTCGCCCGAATACAGGAAGGCGAACCGCGCGTCCTGGAACTGGGTCGACGTCGTGGCGTCCATAGTCGTCGTCGGCTGCGTGATCGCCGCCTACGCCTACTTCTGGACCTGGCTCTACTAGCAGCGGCCGCCGTTTGCAACGAAAGGAGAATCAAACATGGGAACAGCACTCGGAATAGAATTCGGATCGACCCGCATCAAGGCGGTTCTTGCCGACACGAACGGCAGGGTTCTGGCCGCCGGATCTTTCGCGTGGGAGAACAGGCTTCTTCCCGGAGGCGTGTGGAGCTACCGTCTCGACGACGCCGTCAAGGGCATGCAGTCGGCCTACGCCGAACTCAAAAAAGCGTACGCGAAGGCGACGGGAAAGAAACTTTCCGCGATCGACGCGATAGGAATATCCGGCATGATGCACGGCTATCTTCCGTTCGACGCGAAGGGCCGCCAGCTCGCCGAATTCCGCACGTGGCGCTGCACCGTAACCGCGCCCGCCGCGGAAAAACTCACCAAAGCTTTCGGGTTCGCGATTCCGCAGCGCTGGAGCGTCGCCCACCTCTACCAGAGGATTCTCGACGGCGGCAGGGAGGTTGGGAACATCGCGTTCCTGACGACGCTTGCGGGGTGGATGCACTACCGTCTTACGGGCGAGAAGGTAATGGGTCTCGGCGAGGCCAGCGGAATGTTCCCGGTCGATTCCGCCGCAAAGGACTACGACGCGCGCATGCTCGGCATCTTCAACCGCCTGGTCGCGAAGAAGAAGTATCCGTGGAAACTGAAGGACATTCTTCCCAAGGCTCTTCCCGCCGGAGTTTCCGGCGGCCGGCTGACGGCCGAGGGCGCGAAGCTTCTCGACCCTTCTGGCGATCTCGCCCCCGGGTCCGTTTTCGCGCCGCCGGAAGGCGACGTCCAGACGGGCATGATCGCCACGAACGCAGTCGCGCCCGGCACTGCGAACGTGTCGGCCGGAACGAGCATATTCGCGGTAGTCATTCTCGAAAAGCCCCTCAAGCGCTGCTACAGCGAAATAGACATCGTCGCATCCCCCTCCGGGGCGCCGGCGGCGATGAGCCACGCGAACACCTGCACGAGCGACATCAACGCGTGGGTGAAGCTTCTCGGCGGAGACTACGACAGGCTGTTCAACGAGTCTCTCAAGGGTGACGCGGACTGCGGCGGCGTCGTCGCCGTTCCGTATCTTTCGGGCGAACCGATCGTCCACATGGACGAAGGGCGGCCTCTCGTGATCCGCGATCCCGACGCAAGATTCACTCTTGCGAACTTCATGCGTGCGAACATCTATTCCGCTTTCACGACAATGTGCATCGGCCTCGAGCTGCTCTTCGCGGAGGGCCTGAAGCTCAAGTCCGTGACGGGACACGGCGGGATATTCAAGACACCGAAGGTCGCCCAGCAGTATCTCGCCGACGCGCTTGCCGCGCCGGTCGGATGTCTTGCCACGGCGGGCGAGGGCGGAGCGTGGGGGATGGCGGTACTCGCCGCTTACGCGCTCGCGCAGAATTCCGCGGGGACGAAGAAAACGGCCCTCGAGACGTATCTCGCCAAAACCGTATTCAAGGGCGCGAAGGGATTGACGCTCAAGCCGTCCAAGGCGGGCGTCAAAGGGTTTGCGGAGTATCTTGCACGCTTCAAGGCCGCGCTGCCGTCCGTCGCAGCCGCCGTCAAACAGCAGACAATTCCATACAAGGAGAAATAAAAATGATAAACCAGCCCAAAGTAAAACTTGCAATCGTCGGTGTCAGCCGCGACTGCTTCCCCGCTTCGCTCACGAAGAAGCGCGTAGCCGCCCTTATGGCGGAAGTCAAGAAGGCGAAACTCGCCGGCGTCGTCGACTGCCCGGTCACGATCGAGAACGAGATCGATGCGGTGAAGGCGCTCGAGTGGGCGCGCAAGGAAGGCGTCAACGCCTGCTGCATGTTCCTCGGCAACTTTGGCCCCGAGGGCCCGACCACCCTGTTCGTCCAGAAGTTCGGCGGCCCCGCGATGGTCCTTGCCGCGAAGGAGGAGAACCGGGCGGTCCTCAAGTCCGACCGCGGCGATGCGCTCTGCGGCGTTCTGAACTTCAGCTACAATGTCGGCCTCAGGCGCCTCAAGGTCTACATCCCGGAATATCCGGTGGTCGGCCCGAAGGAGGCCGTTGCGGAGATACGCGATTTCACCGCCATCGCCCGCGTCGTGCTGGGCGTCAGAAACCTCAAGGTGTTCGGTTTCGGTCCGAGACCCTACGATTTCCTCGCGTGCAACGCGCCGATACAGCCGCTCTTCGATCTCGGCGTCAACGTGCAGGAGAACTCCGAGCTCGACCTCTTCGAGCACTTCCACAAGATGGCTTCGCGCAAGGGCGAGATCGACGCCATCGCGAAGGACATGCAGAAGGAGCTCGGGAAGAACTGCCCGTATCCGGACCTCCTGCCGCAGCTCGCGCAGTTCGAGCTGGCGCTCATGGACTGGTACGAGAATCAGCGCGGCGCGTCCGAGTTCGCCGTCTTCGCGAACAAGTGCTGGCCGGCGTTCCAGACGAGCTTCCGTTTCGTGCCGTGCTACGTCAACTCCCGCCTCACGGGACGCGGCATCCCGGTCGCCTGCGAAGTCGATCTCTACGGCGCCGTGTCCGAGTACATGGTCGAGTGCGCAACCGAAAAGCCGGCTACGCTCCTCGACATCAACAATTCGGTTCCGGACGACATCCTGCCGAAGGGGATCAAACTCGCCGGCGCGGAGAAGCGCGACCTCTACATGGGCTTCCACTGCGGCAACACGTGCATGAGCTGCCTCAAGAATTCCGGCATGAAGTACCAGCTTATCATGAACCGCGGTCTCGAGGGCGGCGGAAAGCCCGTCATCTCGCGCGGCACCATGGAAGGCCAGATCAAGCCGGGCGACGCGACCATGTTCCGCCTCCAGTCCAACAGCGATTCGCAGCTCGTCTCTTACATAGCCGAGGGTTCGTTCCTTGATGTCAACCCGTGCTCGTTCGGCTCGCTCGGCGTCGCCGCCATACCGGGCTTCGCAAGATTCTACCGTCACGTGCTCATCCAGAAGCGCTTCCCGCACCATGGAGCGTACGGCTTCGCCCGCGCGGGCAAGACGCTGTTCGAGGCGCTGAAGCTTCTCGGCGTCGACGATATCAATACGCCCAGACCCGCAGGATGCCTGTATCCCGGGGAAAATCCGTTCGCGGTCTGACGCGGCGAAACAAAGAGAGGCGGCGCCTATGCTGGAAGAGCTCAAAAAGACTGTCTATGAGGCGAATATGCGCCTCAAGAACGAGGGGCTTGTGGTTCTCACCTGGGGCAACGCGAGCGCGTTCGACGCCGAAAGCGGGCTTGTCGTAATCAAGCCGAGCGGCGTCGACTACGCCACGCTTTCGCCCGGGGACATGGTAGTCGTCGATCTGGAGGGGAATGTCGTCGAAGGACGCTACCGCCCCTCCAGCGACACCCCGACCCATGTAGCCGTATACCGCGCCTTCAAGGGCGTCGGCGGAGTGGTGCATACGCACAGCCCCGAGGCGACGGCCTGGGCGCAGGCGTGCCGCGAGATTCCGTGCTACGGAACCACGCACGCCGACTGCTTCCACGGCGCCGTCCCCCTTGCTCGTTTCCTGACGGAGGAGGAGATCGCCGCCGACTACGAAGGCAACACGGGCAAGGCAATCGTGGAGCGCTTCGCCGGTTTCGATCCTCTCGAGCGTCCCGGCGTACTCGTCTCGGGGCACGGGCCTTTTACCTGGGGTAAAACCGCGATGAAGGCCGTCGACAATGCAGTGTCTCTCGAAGAGATCGCCAAGATGGCGCGCCTTACGGAGGAACTGCGGGCGCACGTCCCGGGACGGGAAGTCCCGGCTTACGTTTCAGAAAAACATTTTCTTAGAAAGCACGGCCCCGGCGCCTATTACGGCCAGGCGTGACATTACTGATATAACGGTTGTTTTTTCGATATGAACACGGCGTTTGCGTTGTTGGCCGCGGTTGCGGTATTGGGCCCTTCGGGCGAAAAGGTCTGCGACGTCACGCTCCCCGCGCTTCCGCAGGGCGCGCGCATCGAGACGACGAATCTGGAAAACGCCGTCGCATGGCGAATCCGCTTCGACGGAGATGGCGAGCGCCGCATCGCGGATGAAGGCTGGGCCTTCGACTTCGGCGCGGACCTCAGGTGCTGGCCCGTCTCCCATGCGCAGGGCGAGTACGTCCCGAAGACACTCTCGACGATTTCGCAGATGGCGCCGCGTCCCGACTTTGCGCCTGTCGCCGCGGGAATCGGGGAAATGCACAACTACGCGACGCATTTCCCCGGCACGGCGGAGAGTCCGCTCGTCGTGGAAGGGCCCGGCTTCGTCGCCGCAATCGGCGACGCCGGATGCCTCGACTATGCGCGCATCCGCTTCGCGAGCGGCGAGAAGCCAGGAACGGTGAAGACTGTTCTCGAAGGAGAGGCCGTAGTGAAGGCGCCGTATGTGACGCCTTGGCGTTACATCCACGTGGCGAAGGACGCCGCGGCGCTTGCGAACGCGCAGCCGACGCTGATGGATGCGCTGAACGCGCCTTCGCGCATCGCTGACATGAGCTGGATAAAGCCCGGCAAGGTGCTGCGCGTCGCGAAGCTCGACACGGACTGCGGCAAGGCGGCGGTAGATTTCGTGAAGCGCAACAACATGCAGTACATCGAGCTCGACTGCGGATGGTACGGCCAGGAGCACATCGGCGATCCGCTCAAGCCCGGCCTTGCTCCCGAGCGCGTCGCGAAGGGCGAGAAGTTCGACCTCTTCGAGATTCTCCGCTATGCGAAGGAGAAGGACGTCGGCGTAATACTCTACGTCAACCGCGAGCCGCTCAAGAAGAACCGCGACGCGATCCTCGACCAGCTCGTCAAGTGGGGCGTGAAGGGCGTGAAGTACGGGTTTGTCAACGTCGGCAATCAGGAGTGGCGCAAATGGGTGACGGACGCGATCGCGGCCGCGGCGGATCGGGAACTCCTTGTCGACATCCACGACGAGTACCGGCTGACGGGAATCCAGAAGACGTATCCAAACGTAATGACAGTTGAAGGCATCTGCGGCAACGAGGAGATGCCGAACGCGGCGCACGACTGCGCACTGCCCTTCACGCGCTTCCTCGACGGACCCGGCGACTACACGCCGTGCTGGAACAACGGGCGCGTCAAGAACACGCTTGCCCACCAACTCGCGCTTCCGTGCGTCTACACGAGCGGATGGCAGTTCCTCTTCTGGTACAGCCGTCCCGACCAGATACCCGAGAAGGATCCGGCGCTCGACTTCTGGCGCGAACTTCCCTCGTCGTTCGACGAGACGCGCTTCCTTCAGGGAGAGATCGGAAAGTTCGCCGTCGTCGCGCGGAGGAAGGGGCGCATGTGGTACGTCGCCGGAATCAACGGACTTGAGCGCCGCGCGTTCACCATAGATACGTCCTTCCTCGGCGCTGGGGAATGGAAATGCCGCCTCTTCCGCGACGCCGACCCGGCAATCGAGTCGGGCCTCGGCAAGGTGACGGTCGAATCCGTGCCGGTTGCGCCTGTGATGACGGTCGAGGCCGCGGCCCGCGGCGGATTCGCAGCGATCTTCGAATAGGGGTGTTTTCCCGGTTAGTGACGGAGCAAGATGCTCCATCTCCTTGATTCCGCCGCCGTCCCTAACTGGGAAAGTCGCCCATCTTGGCGACGATATCAAGGAGATGCGGCATCCTGCCGCGTCCCTAACTGGGAAAGTCGCCATCTTGGCGGCGATATCAAGGAGATGCGGCATCCTGCCGCGTCCCTAACTGGGAAAGTCGCCCATCTTGGCGGCGATATCAAGGAGATGCGGCATCCTGCCGCGTCCCTAACTGGGAAAGCAGCCCTGTAGCCATCGCATTTCACAACTCTCAAACGGGCGAGACGCCACCCCTGCTAGGGCATCGCTTCGCGACTCGCCTTCGGCTTGGGGGATACGTTCCCCCAGTGTGGCTTTCCCAGTTAGTGACGGAGCAAGATGCTCCATCTCCTTGATAAATTTCACAATTTCACAACTCCCCATTTCCCCCGTCTTGGGGAATTGACAGGTCTCCCGGGGGCGTGATAGAATATTCGATACAATGAAGAATGCAGTTTATTTTGCCGCAACGATGGCGGTTTTCGCCTCAAATGCCGCCGCGCTCGTTCCTGCTGCAAGAGAGTTTGCGGCAGGCGAGGGAGTCCTTTCCATAACATCCAAGGTTTCGTTCACGGAGATCGACTGGTACGACTTCGACCGCGTGGGACAGTGTCTGGCGGAGGTTGAAAAGACGGTCGTGCGCGACAAGTCGCTTCCCCCCGAAGGCTACAGGCTGCATGTCGGCGCGGATTCCATCGCAATCGCATCGGCGGACGACGCCGGCGAATTCTACGCTTACCAGACGTTGAGGCAGCTCGCAACCCTGACAAGTTCCAACTCCATAGCGATTCCGCGATGCATCGTCCGCGACTGGCCTGCGTTCCGGTGGCGGGGGCTGCTCATCGACGAGGCCCGTCATTTTCTCGGCAAGGAAACCGTGCTGAAGATTCTCGACGAAATGGCGATGCACAAGCTGAATGTCCTGCATTGGCATCTTGTCGACGACCAAGGATGGCGAGTGGAGATCAAACGCCATCCGGAACTTGTCGAATACGGCTCGGTGCGTCCATGCTCGGTCCGTTTCGGAACCCATGCGTCATGGAAACCGCCAGCGCACGCGATGGAATATGAGCTGAACAAAGACCGCTACGGGCCGTTTTTCCACACGCAGGACGACGTGCGCGAAATAGTGGCGTACGCAAAGGCCCGCCACATAACGGTCATGCCCGAAATCGAGCTTCCTGGACATGTCCGCGCTCTTCTCGCCGCTCATCCCGAATTCATCTGCGAAGGGGCGACGCACGGACGGGAGCCGGCGGTGGCATGGAGCGTCCAGAAGGAGGTGCTGTGCGTGGGGAATGACGACGCAGTGCGCTTTTTGGAGGACGTCCTGGATGAAGTGTGCGAACTTTTCCCGGATGCGCCGTTCATCCACATCGGCGGGGACGAATGTCCCAGGACCAACTGGAAGAAATGCCGGAAATGCCAGGCGCGGATTGCGTCGGAGGGTCTGGTGGACGAAAGCGGGCTTCAGGCGTGGATAACGGCGAGGATGGTGCGGCACATCGAGAAGAAAGGCCGCCGTGCCGCGGGCTGGGACGAGATTCTCGCCGGCGACGTGCCGAAGTCTGCGGTAGGCATGGTGTGGCGCAGTTCGCCGGAAGGCGGCGCGGGGACTGAATTCGTGTCTGCGGCGGAGGCGGTCGGACGGGGACACGACATGGTGATGGCTCCGAACGAATACTGCTATCTGAACTACATGCAGGGAATCGAGCATGATCCATATCCATACTTCTCGGTCTGGCCCTCGTCGTCTGTCATCACGCTTGAGAAAGCGTATTCGTTCGATCCTTGCGCGGGAATCCCCGCGGAGCGCCGCGACCGCATCCTCGGCGGTCAGGCATGCGTATGGGGCGAATCGACTTTCAACATCTTCGACTTCGAGTGGAAGGCGTGGCCGCGAGGCTGTGCGATTGCCGAAGCTCTATGGCTCGGCGATGAGAGGCCCGGTTTCGCCGACTTTCTCGAACGCATGGAAAAGCATCGCATCCGCCTGCTTGATGCGCACATAAACTCCGCGCCGCTGTAGCGGCGCATGATAGACCCTGCAGGAATCATTCAACATGACAACGACAATCCTTCTTGCAGCTGTACTTTGCACTGGCGCAGATAGCGCGACCTTGACGCGGCTTGAAGATGTTCAGGCTGCGTGCAATGCGCGCATGGCGACCAACGCCGCGTTCAATGTCAGCGGAACGCTGCTGTCGTACTTCCGCCGCGCCGTAACCCGCGAATGGATCCTCGGCGTATCCGACGGAACGAACACAGTCACTTTCTACGAACTGAACAGAGACGGCGTCGCGGCTGAAAGTCTCGACGAGCCGCGCCTCGGCGATCGTGTCCGTCTGAAGGGCGTTCTCTACGGCTACGGCGGCGGCCTCTATCCCGGCTACAGGAAAATGGAGCTTGTCGGGCATCAGCCGATCGGCGCCGCAGACAGCATAACGCCTGCCGACATGTTCGACGTCGGCAATCTTTCGCGAATCGTGAGAATGATTGGAGTTGTACGCAATGCATTCCGCGACGAAAGTGACCCTAACTTCGTGGTGATGGAACTTGTCTGCGGCGGCTCTTCGGCGCTGGCCATGGCGATAGACGTCTGGCGCGAAATCTCCGACCCCTCGGACTACATCGGCAAGACGGTCGCTGCAGAAGGCGTAGTCGCCAATCCGAAAGTCGGCGCAAGACGGTATGCAGGGCGCATACTGACGGTGTCCGGCAGGGAGAACATACACGTTCTTGTTTCCGGCGAGGCTCCGCTGGGCGAACCGATGCCCGACATCTCCGAAATACGCCCCATGCCTCCGTCGGAACTTGCCCGCCTCGGCCGCCACAAGGCCGTTGGGACGGTACGCGCCGTATGGCATGGCAACCGCGCATTCATAGAGACCGACGCGGGGGAGATCGTCGGCGTGCGCTTTGCGAAGCCCGATGTCCCCGGCGTAGGGGCGCGAGTCCGCGTTGCGGGATTCCCGGAGACGGACATATATTCGCTGAGCCTGGTGAATGCGACATGGGCCGAGGCGGAAGGCGTCGCCCTGCCGCGGCAGCGGCCCAGGGACATCTCGCCGGTGCAGTTGCTTGAGGATGGTTTCGGCAATCCGCAGATAAACATACGGGCGAACGGGCGCGCCTTCCGCATCAGGGGATGCGTCAGGTACCTGCCGCCGCCTGACGTGCGCGAGAAGTGGCTTGGCGTCGAATCCGGCGGGCTGCTTGTTTCCGTGGACGCCGAGCGGCTGGCGGAGGCGATGGACGGACTTGAGATCGGCTGCGAAGTCGCGGTGTCGGGCGTGTGCGTCGTCGATACGGAAGGGTTGTCGTCCGGCATCCCGCTTCCGCGCGCAAAGGGTGTCTTCATAGTCCCCGCCGGGGCCGGCGACATAGAGGTGCTTGCCCGTCCGCCGTGGTGGACGGTCGGGCGGCTTATTGCCGTAATCGGGCTGCTCGCGGCGGTGCTTGCCGCGATTCTCCTCTGGAACGTCGCGCTCTCTCGCCGCGCCGAGCGACGCGGACGGGAACTTGCGGACGAGCGGCTCGGGCGCGTCACTTCCGAACTCAAGGTCGAGGAGCGGACGCGGCTTGCCGTGGAGCTGCACGACGCCATGTCGCAGACGCTTGCCGGGATTTCGATGGAGGTCGGCGCGGCAAAGGAACAGGCGCAGGGCGGCGACTCCCGGCTCCTGAAGCGGCTGGACTTCGTCGCCAACGCGATAAACGCCTGCCGCAACGAGCTCAAGAACTGCATCTGGGATCTCAGGAGCGAGGCGCTTGAAGAGGCGCGGATGGACGACGCGATACGCAAGAGCCTTGTCAAGGACGTCAGGGACGAGGAACTGACGGTGCGGTTCAACGTGCCGCGCGAGATGTTCTCCGACAACACGGCGCACTCCATAGTGCGAACGATACGGGAGCTGGCCGTGAACGCGATGCGGCACGGCGGCGCAAAGCACATCGCCATAGCGGGAAGCATCGACGGCGACCTGCTGCGGTTTTCGGTGAAGGACGACGGATGCGGATTCGATCCCGCGAACGCGCCTGGCGTTGCCGAGGGGCATTTCGGATTGCAGGGAATACGGGAGCGGCTGGCGCCGCTCGGGGGAATGCTTGAGATCGACAGCATTCCGGGAAAAGGCGTAAAAGCGAAAATCACCTTTAAACTGGCAGCCGGCCCGGAAGTTGAAAAGTTGAATGGGTGAAAGGTTGAAAAGTTATGAAAGAAATCAGAATTCTGATAGCAGACGACCACTCCCTTGTCAGGATGGGCCTTGCGTCGCTGCTGGGCGCGAAAGCGGGCTTCGCCGTAGTCGGGGAAGCGACAAACGGCAAAGAGGCGGTAGATGCAGCAAAGAAGTTGAAACCGGATGTCGTCGTGATGGACCTCATGATGCCGGTATGCAACGGCGCGGACGCTACGGCGGCGATACATGACGCGGCTCCTGAAGTAAAGATCATGATACTTACTACGTTCGGAGCGGCCAACGACATTGCTCTGGCACTGAAGAACGGCGCGACGGGCGCGGTGATGAAGAGCATGACAAACGACGAACTTGTCGACGCGATCCGGCGTGTCGCGGCCGGCGAGCGTGTCGTCTCGCCGGAGATCGAACGGATGATGGCGGAACTGGAGCCTTTGCCCGAATTGTCACAGCGCCAGCTGCAGATATTGGACTCGATTACGCGCGGGCTCTCAAACTCGGAGATATCCATGCAGTACGGGATAAGTCCGGAAAGCGTAAAGACCCATACCGCCAAGCTGTTCGCGAAAATCGGCGCAGCCAACCGCGCAGAGGCCGCCAGCATCGCGCTCCGCCGTCACCTGCTGAAGATGTAATAGACGATTCCTAACAGAAAATAATCGTTGCCAGATACTGTCAAAATATGATAGTATATGGACATGAATTTCTTGACGGAAAAGGCAATTGCGAACACAACCACTGGAATCTTCACTTTCGGCGATGTCCTGTCGTGGCTTCCTAATGCCACGCGTCCATCCGTATATGCGCATGTTCAACGCGCCTTAAAATCCGGTGAGATGGTCCAGGTCAAGCGCGGACTCTTCCATCTCTCCAATTCAGTCTTCCCTGCTCTTGTTTCCACGGAAGTGCTGGCAAATCTAATCTACGGCCCAAGTTATGTAAGCCTTGAATCTGCCTTGGCATATCACGGATGGATTCCAGAAGCTGTACACAACTGTACAAGCGTGACAAGCGGGAAGCCCAAACGATTTGACACGCCACATGGCAGATTCTCATACGTGCGCATTAAGCAAACCCCTCTTATGGCCGGCGTCCTGTGCGCACAAGTCTCCGATTCCGCGTCCTTTCTTGTTGCCACGCCGTTAAAGGCAATTGCCGACATCGTGGCTGCCAGAGGATTGGACTGGACCGGCGGACATCCCGTAATTTCCTCGCTCCGAATTGAACCAGAAGACCTCGAGTCTCTTTCGTCGAATGATTTCGACATGCTTGAAGGAGTCTATTATTCAAAGCGTGCAAGGGTCTTCCTTGCAGGATTAAGAAAGGAACTGAACAAATGAACGAACTCATCTCCATCCAGCGGCGTCTGGCAGACTACAACTGCAAGTCCGCCCGCGAAGAAGATCAGGCAATTCGCGAGATTTTGCAGGACTTGATCCTTGCCGCCCTGGGACGTACCGAGTTCTTCTGCAAGGCGGCATTCCACGGCGGGACGCATCTCCGCATTTTCCATGGGCTGCAGCGGTTTTCCGAAGGCCTTGACTTCGCGCTGAAGGCATCTGAACCGGACTTTGCGTTCGCACCCTATCTGAACAAGGTCAAATCGGAACTGGAGTCGTTTGGGGTGAAGGTGGAGGTTGTTGACAAGTCAAAGGCGGACTCGACAATCAAGAAGGCCTTTCTGAAAGACGACTCGATAATCAGAATCCTGAACTTCAGGTTTCTGAAAGACATCGGATCCAGACAAACGCCGAGAAAGCTGCGAATCAAACTTGAAGTCGACGCGAATCCGCCATCTGGCGCGACCTACGAATCAATGCCGTTGGCATTTCCGTTTCCGTCCTCTGTGACCGCATTTGACCTTCCAAGTGCATACGCCGGGAAGATGCATGCGCTTCTTTGTCGCGAGTATGTCAAAGGCAGAGACTGGTACGACTTCGTCTGGTACTGTGGTGCCAAGGTAAAGCTCAATCATGAATTGCTGTCATCTGCCATCAACCAAACCGGCCCTTGGGCAGGACTAAACCTGAAGACTTCCGACGGATGGGTAATGGACAAACTGAAGGAAAAGATCTCTTGCCTTGACTGGCAAAAGGCAAGAGAAGACGTGGAGCCCTTCATCCATGAAACGGAGTTAAGTTCGCTTCAGTATTTCAATGCAGAATACTTTATGCAGCTTGCCAGCCGCATAGCAGGGAAGATTGGTCCATCGTAGCCCCCATTCCCCCGGTCAGGGGAATTGCACGGCAGCGGCATCGGGTGTAGAATGTTTATTGAAAAGAAGGGTGGGCTGTACACTTAAAAACATGCCACTGAAAGGAAAGAGACCATGCAGGTGGCGGAAATGGTTCCGACGGCATGGGCGAAGCAGCTTCCACCTCGATGCGCGCCGCTCCGTTCGCGTCAGTTGTGTCGCGCGAGCCAGTCTTTGAGCAAAAAGGCGCAGAAATGCGGCACCAATACGAAAATTTGCCGGACGTTCTACTTGACGAACTGATGGGGGCAAACAACACTTTTCCTAGCGGATTCGCGGCGTCGAGTTACACTTTTCATAGCGAATTAGATAGTGAAATCAACACTTTTCGTAGCGAATTGGATTCTGCCTCTTTCCAAAAGGTGCGTTGTCGAAACATAAATCAACGAATCGTCGGGCGGCGAAAGGACAAAAGGAATGAGAATGACCCAAAAAAGACGCACCTTGGGGAGAGGTTTTGCAATTGGTTCTCCTTTATGAATATTGTATCATATTGGTTGCTTTTGAGCAAGTATCAGGATAAATATAGCTTCTTCTCACAAGTCCTTGCCGAGGAGACTTATGAGAAGAAATAAGGTGCATCTGGCAGTTTCGATCCGCGTTTTACACGAATTGTCCCTTTCCCCCATTCCCCCGGTCAGGGGAATTGCACGGCAGCGGCATCGGGTGTATAATGTTTATGAAAACAAGGGTGGGCTGTACACTTAAAAACAAGTCACTGAAAGGAAAGAGACCATGCAGATGGCAGAAATGCTCGCAGATTGGAATATCTCCAAAACGCTATGTCTGATTGCCGCCGCAGGCGCGGCGAATGTTCTGCAGGCCAAAACCGTGGCCTGGTATCGCTTCGAGGAGAACGGACCGGGCGTCGTCGCGACATCCGAAACGCGCTTTACGAACAGCGTGGATGCCGCAAAATTTCCGGCGTACGCGGGCGTCTGCAATTTCGGCGGACAAAACAGATACGCGAAGAACTCTCTTGCTTACGATGCCGACAAGATGCCGTACGCGACCAACGCGTTTCCATCGACGATTTCACTTGTGAACTCGCAGGATTTGTCGCGCGAGACGGCTAACGGCGGTGCGCTTGCGCTGAACATGCACTCCATCGAAAGCGCAAACTCGCCGCACGCGCAGCTCTTCATAGATGACGACGCCGATCTTCGCCTCCAGACGTTTACGCTCGAATTCTTTGTTCGCATACCCGACAATGCGACGCAGAACCGCTACCTTGTGACCAGATGCGGCAGCAAGTACACTTCGCAGAATTCGGCGTTCAGTCTCTATCTGAGAAAGTACAGCAACGATGACATGTATCTGTACCTGGTGGTCGGCTATACCGACGAATCAAGCGGAGAACTCGCATCCAAGGATGTGTCTTTGGGCTTTTCGGGATGCGTCCTCGACAACGACCGATGGCATCATGTCGCGCTTGTCGCGGACGGTGCGACGCATACGATGACGGCCTACATCGACTATGTGCTCAGGGGGACGGCAACGTACACCGGCGACTTGAACTATGAAGAGGGCTATCCATTGGCGTTCGGCGGCCATCCCCAAAGCACATACTCAAACAGCGCGATCATCATTGACGAGGTGCGCATTTCTGACGACGTCCTTGCGGTGTCGCAGATGCTGAAATACAAGGCAGCCGTCTCTGCCGCCGCCGCCGTGGACGACAATACGCTCTTCTACTTCCCCTTTGAAGGCTCGTCTGAACCCGTAACCGTCGGCGAGAGCGACATGCAGATCCCCGCGACTTACGTTCCGTGCTACAGGAACATGGCGGTGAACCCATCCTTTTCCGCAACGGACGCAGCAGTATTCGAAAAAACCTCCGCGACAAATCCAGCTGTGCCCGTTCGAGACGGCGACGTTCCCGTCGAAAACGTGCGGCTTGGACTCCGCGGCCGGACTGCGCTTGCCGACGCTGCGGCTCTCCATTCGCTCACCAACTCCGCCGACACGGACTACATGAGCCCGCTCATAGTCGATACCGGCTCGATGCAGACCGACCTATTCAACGACAGCTGCACCGTGGAGTTCTTCTTCAAGCTCCCTGCAAGCGGTTATTGCGCATCAAGCGGTGGAACGAAGAACAACATAAAACTTATCGGCCTTGTGAACGCGTTCTATGTCATGGTCTATCAGACGGCAGGAAATTGGCAGAACGGACATGTCTGCGCATACATCGGGAGCACCCCTTTGAACTCAGACTGGGCGGACCACCCCGACTACAGCAGGGCAAGATACAACGATGGAACGTGGCACCGCTGCGCACTGGTGTACGACAAAGACGATTCCAGGGCCGAATTGTACATCGACGGAAAAGTGGTAATGAGCAGAGATAGCGTTCTGGCTCCTTCGCTTGCGCGCTCTGCTTCATACTCCAACGGGCTGTTGATCGGCGGAGACTGGTACACGGACCGCTGGGCGGGGGATATGCACATCGACGAGGTTCGCATTTCGTGCGGGGCGCTGCGGCCGCACCAGTTCCTGACGGCGACTGCATTCGAAGAGGACCTTCTTGCGAGGGCGGCGTTCGACGGAGATTTCGTGATGACACCCTACACGAATTTCTTCGGTGAAGCGGGGACGGCGAGCGCTTTCACGTCCGGCGGCAGTGCGCCGGGCTACAGCCGCGACGTGCCCGCGAGAACGCTGAAGAAAGGGAAGGACGGCGATGTCGTCGTCGAGAGGAACAGTCGTTCGCTCGAGTTCCAGGGCGGGAAAGTCGTATGGCCCGGGCGGGCGCTTGTCGCTGATGCCGACGAGTTTACGGTCGAGTTCTTCATGAAGTCGTCGAGTGCCGTTCCCGGTGCCGGAATCATGCGCGTCAACCGCGGGTCTGATACTGATGTAACGAGTGCGGTGACGTGGGCGCTTTCGTTCGCAGACGCTTCCGGCAATCTCCGCCTGAAGGTCGATACCGACGAGGCTGCCGGTCAGACGCACGACTTCGCGGCGGCGTTTGCCGATGACGCATGGCATCATGTGGGCATCCAGTTCGCGGCTGTCGGGGAGGATACTTTGGTTAGCGTGTACAAGGACACATCGCTTGTCGGGACGTGGAGTGCGACAGGGCGGCTGCTCACGAATCCGCGCGAAATGAACTTCATGCTCGGCGCGGGCGAGGACCAGTCCGCTGGATTCGCCGGATGCATCGACGAACTGTGCATCGCACCGGGAATCGTCGATCCGTCATCTTTCATGACTCCCGTTTCAAACGGGATGGCGATAATATTCCGGTAACGGGATGCCGGTTATGAAATGCGTTTGCATAAGTTTGCTTCTGGCGGGATGCGCATTATCGGCCGGGGCGGCGACCGTCGAGTACGGCGGCACCGACAAGGCGGTCCGGTTCGCAGCCGGCGAAATGGAGCGTTGGCTTGCGAGGGCCGACGGGTCCATAGTGCTGCGTGAAGACGCAGGCCTTGCGTCGCAGGAGTGGCGTATTTCGGCGAAGCGCGGCAAGGTCGAAATCTCCGGCAGGGACGGCATGGGCATCGTGTACGGCGTTTACACGTTTCTCGAAAAGCATCTCGGCTTCAGGTGGTATGCGCCCGACACGGCGCATCTGCCCGACATTGGCGGACGCAGCCTGAAAGTGCTTAAGATAGACGAGCGGGGCCGGCCGGCGATCCTCGAACGCGAGATGTACGTCGGCACGGACTACATGGATCCATACTGGCGGCTGCGAAACAAGGAGACGCGTCGCGCGGGCTTCGGCGTAGGCGTTGCTTCGGGGGCCCCGCGTGACTGCCATACCTTCGGCTGGTACGCCAAGTCCATAAACCTGAAGGACAATCCGGCTGCCGCGGGCGTGGACGCCAAGGGGAAGCCGACGGGAAAGTTCTGTCCATCCAGCCCGGAGGCGCGGCGGCTCGTCGCCGGTCAGATGATGAGCGCAATCCGCGCCGACAGGGAGAAGTGCAAGGCCGCCGGGATGCCAGCCTACGCCTGGCCGACGATCTACGAGTTGAGCCAGGACGACGGCGGCGCCTGGGGTGATTGTCTGTGTCCGCGCTGCAAGGCCGAATACGCAGCATCCGGGTCGTGGTCCGGCATGAACGTCGCCTTTGCAAGCGAAGTGGCGAAAATCGTCGGGGCGGAGTTCCCGGACGTTGTCGTCAGGACTTTCGCATACTCCTACACCGAACTGCCGCCGACGAACGCCGTCCGCGCGGCGGACAATGTCAGCGTCAGGTACTGCAGGAGTTTCGTGTTCCAGCCGCTGACGCGGGAGACCGACTGCGGGCGCACTCTGGCAGAGTGGAACGCGCACGTGGTAAAAAAGCATATATGGAGCTATTGGCGCTCGTGTTCGGGTCCCTTGTTCCCGATGGTCAAGCCGCGCAGGGACATCCAGGATGAGATGCGGTTCTGCCGCGACATGAATGTGTACGGCTACTTTGCGCAGAACGAGGCGCCGCTTTCGCGGTCGTTCGCGATGATGCAGCACTGGCTGTTTCTGAAGCTTGCGGAAGATCCCGACCGCGATGCTTTCGTTCTGTCCGACGAGTTCATCCGCGCCTACTACGGCAAAGCCGCCAGGCCGATTTCTAAATATCTGGACTATCTCGAAAAACGGCAGACGGAGTGCCACTCCAGAATCGACCGAGCCTTTCTGCGGGGAGTCCATTCCGGAAACCTCGCGCAGTACGTGCAGCGCGCGTACCTCGACGCAGACTTTTTCAGAGTGGTTAACGCACTTCTCGACAATGCGGAGCGGCTTGCGGCGGGCGATGCGGCGGCGGCCCTGCATGTCGGACACGAGAGGCTCGTGGTCGATCGCGCGATGCGCAGCATGGCGTTCCAGCTCTCCCGGCAGGGGTACAACCCGGATTGGGACGCCGCGGCGAAACGCGTGGAAAAAACGCTCCCGCAGCTTGTCGGCGGATGGTGCGGGCTCAACGGAAAAAACCGCGAAGTGCGGCTGAACGCCGTCAAGCGCGAAATCGCGGCATGGAAGAGCGGAATAGCGGAACTGCCGGACGAACTGTCGGACCGGGATGTCTGGGTATGGGACGCAGCCGCCATCGCTGGCGGATTCGAAAGGGATGTCGTTGTGGACGATGCAGATGCCATGTACGGAACGGCGGTGCGGTTTCCGGCTGACAAGCAGAAGTTCGATCCGCCACGCTTCTTCGCCGGCGCATACGACGCCCTCGGACACGATGGCTGCGAACTGAAACTCGAGTACGGACAGATCCCCGCAGACGGTAAATACCATCTATTGCGGCTTGGAACAATCCGCGTACTGAGTCCGGCTTACGTGTATTTCAATTCCTGGAACTACAGGACATGGCTCCCGACCATCGGAATCGAGCCCGAAAAGCGTGAGGTGTGGATATCGGCCAAGTTTGAAGGCCCGGCGTTCATTCCCGGATCGACTGCGGAGAACGGTATTTCGTACGACGGCATGTTCATCGTTAAGCCCGATGCGGGCAAGTGAAGCATTAGCGAAAGGAGAAGAGCGGAGATGGACAGAAGGGAATTTCTGGCTGGCGCGGCGCTGGCCGCGACAGGAGTGTTGACCCGGGCGGCGGGTTCGCCTGCAAAGCCGGATTCTGCAGATGCGCCTAGAATCAACAGAAAAGGTGTGAAGCCCCGCAATCGTCGGCCTTACTCCGGCATCGACTGGTCAAAGGTCATTCAGATAAACGGCACGACCCACATGCACCAGCACGCCGACGTGCTGGACACTGTCAAAGAGCACAATATCGAGTTTCTGACGCTCTCCAACTACTATCCCAGCATGCCCGCGCCCGCGCTGAAGGACATGACCTCGCCCAAGGGATTGCCGACGAGCGATTGGCCGGTGATGGTTGACGGAAAGCGCGTCGCAGGGCCGTTCGACTGGAACAAGATTGTGTCGCAGTGGGAGGGAGAGATTCCGGAGGCAGACAGAAAGGCGTGGCCGCCTTATCCCTTTCAGGCGCCCTCAAGGCACTTCAACCCGAAAAATCTTCCGGCAGGGCTGCTTGAAGGCCCGAACGCCGAGCATCATGGTTTCAAGCTTAAGAACGGGCGAGACGCCGCGAGGCTGCATCTTTGCGCGCCCGGCAGCGCGTTTGCTTCCGGGACTTTCGACGTCCGCAACCGCAAGCGCACCGTGTCGCACGGCTACTGCCCGGGGTCGGGTGAATTCTGGGGGACGGCGATAGACAGGATGATCGAGAAACTGATCGTGTCCGACGGAGGCGGCGTGACGATAAACCACCCGACGTGGACGCATATAGACAAGGCGCTTCTCCTGGAACTGCTTGACTGGGATCCGCGCGTTCTCGGACTTGAGGTTTTCGAAAGCGGGACGAACAGCGAGAACTACTGGGACTGGGTGCTTGCGACGGGACGGCAGTGCTTCGGATTTTTCGTGCCAGACCACGGGATGCACAACAAGGACTTTGGCGTCTGCGTCCTATTGGTCCGGGAGCGCACCGTTGAGGCGTGTCTTAGGGCATACCGAAGCGGCAACTTCTACGGTTCTGCGCACGGGCTCGGCGAACTTCGCTTCACGTCGATCGTGTTTGACGGCATGACAGTAAGGGCCACGACCGACAAGCCGTCGCGGCTTGAGGTGATAACGGCTCGCGGCGTACGCAAGACGGTTGAAGGCACGTCGGTGGAGTGGACATGCCCGAAAGACAACAACGACCGCGAAGGCCCTGCAGTCGAGATATTCGCCAGAATCCGAGCGACCGCGCTCGACGGATGCGGGGAGCGGCTGTTCACCCAGGCGAGCATGCTTGTCTGACGAACTGCGAGAAACAGGAATTGCAGGGGCGGGGCATGTGGTGTATAATGGCAGAGTGTGCAAAAAAAGGCAGGGGCAATATGCAAATGAGAACTGTGTGCGGAACAATCTCGGCGGCGGTCGCGTTCGCGGCGGCACCATGCGCAGCATCTGACGACCTCGGAATGGGTCGGAACGACGAATGGCGTTCGGTCCCCGTTGACCGCGTCAGGCTGAACGGCCCGCTTGGACGGCGCATTGCGCTGACGGCAACGAACAACCTGATGAAGATAGACCTTGAAAAGGACTTCTTCGGCCCGTTCCGCAATAAGACGTCGAAGGAAGGCTTCATCGGTCTCGGCAAGCTGCTCGACGGCGCGGCGTATCTCGCGAAGTACACGGGGCTTCCGGAAGTCATCGAGCGAAAGCGCGAGATTGCGCGCGCCCTTGCCGACACGCAGGACGCGGACGGCTACATCGGCTATTTCGCGCAGGAGAGCCGCATGAGCAAGCTGTGGGATCTCCACGAAATCGGCTTTATCCTTCAGGGGCTTGTCAGCGACTGGGAGCTGTTCGGAGAGAGGCAGTCCCTTGATGCGGCGCGCAAGGCGGCGGACTACGTGATGCGCCGCTGGCCGGACATGCCGGACGGGTGGGAGTTTGACAACATCACTGACCGCGAGACGACGCTCGGACTTGCGCATGGCTTCATCCGCCTGGCCGCCGTCACGGGTGAAATGAAATATCTGGACTTCGCGAAAAACGAACGCGCATTGATGGACTGGAATGCGCCTATCGTTCTCGGGCGTTGCGGCATGCTTTACGGACAGGCATACGGATTCCTCGGAACGGCGCTCGAGCAGCTGGAGATATACGGGCGAGAGGCAAACCCGAAGCTTCTGCGCACCTCCTTCCGCGCACTTGACCACATGACGCGCAACGACGGGCTGCTCATAGACGGCACGGGCGGAATCGCGGAATGCTGGACGGACGACCAGGACGGCGAGGGCTGCGTCGGAGAGACGTGCCAGATTGCGTTCCAGTTCCTGTTCTACGACCGTCTCCTTCGCCTCGGACAGGGCGACGCGGCGCTGCTCGGCGACCTGATGGAGCGCCTTGCGTACAACGCTCTTCCCGCCGCTCAGAGCCGCAACGGGCGGCAATTGAGGTACTACACCCCGCTCAACGGGGAGCGTAAGTATTTCGATAGAGACGCCTACTGCTGTCCAAACAACTTCCGCCGCGCAATGGGGCGTCTGCCGGGGTATGTCTATTACGAGAAAGACGGCGGCATCATGGCGAACCTCTTCGAGGCCTCCGAGGCCCAGCTTGACGTCGGCGCGACAAAGGTCATGGTGAAGTGCGAGACGGACTATCCGGCATCGGGGAAGATAGCCTACACGCTTGAGCCTGACGCTCCCGCGCAGTTTGCGTTCATGTTCCGCCTGCCGAAGTGGTGCAAGGCGCCGAAGGTGGAGGTGAACGGCAAGCCTGTCACGTATCCGTGCGCCCCCGGAGAAATCCTCTCGCTGCCGCGCGTGTGGAAGAAGGGCGACGGGATTACCATCGACTTTCCGATGGAGATCCGCTGCGTCAAGGGGCGCAAGCGCCAGAGCGGGCGCTTTGCCGTTATGCGCGGCCCGCTTCTCTACGCGCTCGACACGAGGCGAATCGAGGGCTTTGAAAAGACGCATCCGCTCGACGCTGCGGCGGTAGTGATGCTGGATCCTGCGCAGCTCGAGTTCAGGGCCGGTTCTGACGGCGGCAGGGCCGGATTCTGCGGCACCGCCATTGCCACGCGATGCGCCAACGTCGACTGGGCCCGCAGGATCAAACCGACGGATCCTGAAATCCTGCTTACCGAGTTCGCGGACGAGGAAGATACGCTTACGTACTTCCGCACGCCCGACCCGGACAGTCCGCTTCTCGTTGACGACGAACTGTTCGGGAAAACAAGACGCTGCCACTGACAATGGGGGAGATGGCGGGAAAATGAGAACTATATGCGGAACAATCTTGGCGGCAGGCACTGCGCTTTATGCATGGGCGCGTCAGGCATCTGTTGATCCTGCCCTTGTGCCCGCGCCGCGCGAGTTCGCGGCGGGAGGCGGCTCGTTGTCGGTTACGTCGAAAGTTTCGTATTCGTGCGTCGATTGGTACGACTTCGACCGTGTCGGACAGTGCCTCGCAGAGGCCGGGGCGGAGGTTTCTCGCGATGTGTTGCTGCCGCCGGAAGGGTATCTGCTCACAGTCGCCGGAAAGGGGATCTCGATAGCCGCCGCCGATGATGCCGGCGAGTTCTACGCCCGGCAGACGCTCCGCCAGATGGCAGTCCTGACCGGCACGAATTCCGTGTCGATTCCCTGCTGCACGGTGCGAGACTGGCCGGCCTTCCGCTGGCGCGGCGTTCTTGTTGACGAGGCACGGAATTTCCTCGGAAAGGAAATCCTGTTCAAGATCATCGACACGATGGCTATGCACAAGTTGAACGTCCTCCACTGGCATCTCACGGACGACCAGGGATGGCGGCTGGAGTTGAAACGCCATCCGGAACTCGTCGAATACGGCGCGTCAAGGCCGCGATCCGTTCGTTTCGGAACCCATGCGAGCTGGAAACCGCCGGAAAGCAAAATTGAGTTCGATTTCAACAGCGACAGGTACGGGCCGTTCTTCCACTCCCGAGAGGATGTGAAGGAGATACTTGCGTACGCAAAGGCGCGGCACATAACGGTCGTGCCTGAGATAGAGCTTCCGGGGCACGTCCGCGCGCTCCTGGCCGCACATCCGGAGTTCGTCTGCGAAGGGACGACGCACGGACGCGATCCTGCTGCGGAGTGGGGCGTGCAGAAGGAGGTTTTGTGCGTTGGAAACGACAAGGCCGTGCAGCTCTTCGAGGAGATATTCGACGAGGTCTGCGAGCTTTTCCCGGATTCGCCGTTTATCCATATCGGCGGAGACGAGTGCCCCCGCGACAACTGGAAGAAATGTCCGAAATGTCAGACGAGGATGAAGGCAGAGGGCCTATCGGACGAGAATGGACTTCAGGGGTGGATTGTCTCACGAATGGTGCGGCATCTTGAAAAGAGGGGGAAGCGGGCCGCAGGGTGGGACGAAGTCCTTGCCGGAGACGTTCCAAAATCGACGGTCGGCATGGTGTGGCGCAGTTCCTCAAAAGGCGGAGCGGGGACTGAATACGTGTCTGCGGCGGAGGCGATCGGACGAGGCCACGACATGGTGATGGCTCCGAACGAATACTGCTATCTTGACTATACGCAGGATATCCCGCACGATCCGTACCCGTATTACTCTCCGTGGAACGCAGACAAGTCCCTCTCGCTCGAAAAGGCGTATTCGTTCGATCCGTGCGCCGGGATCCCGGCGGAATGCCGCAGTCGCGTCCTGGGCGGACAGTTCTGCGTCTGGGGCGAATCAACGTTCAACATCTTCGACTTTGAATGGAAGGCCTGGCCGAGAGGATGCGCAATCGCGGAGGTTCTCTGGCTCGGCGACGCGAAGCCCGGATTCGACGACTTCCGTCGCCGGATGGAGGCGCACCGCATCCGCCTTCTTGACGCGCACGTCAACTGCGCCCCGTTCTAGCGGCGCATGACTGTAATATGGTATGGTATACGCCGTGTAAAAAGGAAGCGTCTTGATGAAGACAAAGGCAAAATTACCAGAGATAAGAATTCTCTGCGGAACAATTCTTGCGGCGTTCGCGTTCTGCGTTGCGGCGGCGCCTTTTCTTCCGGCTTCCGCCGAAACCGTCCGCACCAGGTACGGAACGGCCGAATACGTGAAGCATGTCCCTGATTCCAAGACGCAGGTCGCCGCCGTGCTGTATGCGCTGACCGGCGATATCGGGGATGCCGCGCGCTGCCCCGTGGCCAAGCTGAATGCGCGCGGTTACGGCGTCGTGATGCTTGACTGCACGAAACTTTCCGGCGACAGGGGCGCGGCGTGGGCTGCAGCGATCAAGGCGGTCAAGGCCGCGCTCGCGTCCGACCGCGACATCGACGCGGACGCGATCGGCGTCGTGCTCGACAAGACGGAGCGGCATGTAAAGTCAACCGCGGACGCCATGCGGGAAAGGGCGGCGGAACTGATTTTGAAGTATGGTGACAAAGCAAATGGAGCAACAAAATGAACAGACGTGGATTTATAAGAACAGCTTGCGTTGCAACTTTGGCGGTCTTCACAGCCGCCGCATGCGCCGCAACAGGGCCTGAGCGCGACTATTTCAACGATGCGGCGTTCCGGCGCGAATACCGCGACGGTGCGGTGGAGATCGCACGCCGCAAGATGTCGTCCGACGAGCAAAAACGTGTGAAGTCCGGCGTAGAGGCGTCGTTCAAGGTCCGCGAGCGAATCTCCACGGGTGGAGGCTTTTCTGGATTTTTCGTGTGGGATTCGGCATTCGGCGTCCTGTGGGGAAGATATGTAGATGGTATGCCCGTCCACGGAACGCTGGACAACTTATACGAACTTCAGCAGCCGGACGGCTTCATCTGCCGCGAATACGACGGATCGGGTCGTCCGATGTGGAAGAGCGACCATCCGATAGCCTACAACCCGCCGATTCTCGCGTGGGCGGAAATCGAGCTGTTCCGCAGCGGGAAGTCCGACATGGAGCGGCTTCAAACGGTCTATCCGAAGCTCGTCAAGTTCCACGAATGCTATGACAGAAATCTGAAGCGCCCCGACGGGCTATACTTCAGCGACATACTCGGATGCGGTATGGATGACCTGAAGCGCTGGCCGCAAGGGATGTCCCGCGAAGACCTCAAGCGCGGCGGCATCGAGTTCACGAAGGCGAATCTCCACCTGTGGTCGGAGAGGTTCTGGCCCGGATGGATGTCCAAGATTGTCCCGGAACACACGTGGAACCGACAGGCCGCGTGGATTGACATGTCCGCGCAGATGGCGTTCGACTGCATGAACCTGGCGGACATCGCCAAGACAATCGGCAAGAACGACGACGCGCGGGAATGGATGCGGGAATACCGGCGTATAAAGGACCTTGTGAACGAAAAGTGCTGGGACGAGACGACCGGCTACTATTACGACTACTACGACGGCGGACTCATCATGCGCAAGCACGCAGGCGCGTTCTGGACGCTCCTTGCGAAGATACCGGATCAGGGACGCCTCGAACGCATGGTGAAGACCATAACTGACCCCCGCTGCTTCGGCCGCGAACTCGGGCCGCCTGCGCTTTCGGCGGACGATCCGGACTACAACATTATATTGGGATATTGGCAGGGACCTGTGTGGCCGCCGACTACATATGTGCTTGTCTGCGGACTTCGCGCCTGCGGGCAGGCGGATGTCGCGCGCAAGATTGCGCACGACTGGTACAACGCCAACGCCGAACTATTCGTGCGCGAGAAGACGGTGTTCGAGAACATCCCGCCGGATTGGGAATACGTCGGCAAGAAGCGCCGTTACGGTGCTCGTGATTTCTGTGGCTGGGGCGCGCTCGCTCCCGTCGCACTGCCCACCGAATGGCCGTTGAAAACAAAGTGAAAAACGATGGTGTACAAAATGCTGGGAGAATATGCAAATGAAAAACATATACGGAACAATAATGGCGGCGACGGTCGCCTTGGTCGCGGTTGTGGCGGATGCCGAAAGTGGACGCCCCTGGGGCGTCGCGCCGGACGGGACGGTATGGACAGACCACTCGACGCGATTCATAAACGCGCCGGCCCTGAAGTTCGCGGACGTGCAGGGCGCGACGGCGTACATAGGTGAGGTCATTGACGATTTCCACAGGATGTTCGCGGTCACGAGCGCAACGAGCGTCGTGTCGCTTGAACCTGTCTGGAAAGACCTCCCCGTGGGGTACGTTACGGTCATTTGCCGCGCCGCCGGGAGCGACGGAAAGTGCGCTGGTGAGGCAGGGCGGCGCACGCTGTGGAAGAAGGCCGGGTTTGTGCCGGAACGGCTGGAGAAGCAGGCGATGTCATACGGCCTTGCGCACACGCGCATTTTTGAATGCTATCTCGGGTTCGAGCAGACGAAGAAGCTGGCCTCCACAGGGGAGCTAGACCTCGACTCCTACCCGCTCAACGGCTACCCGTCGAGGATGCTGGCCGCTGAGATAGCGGCAATATGCAGGTTCGCCGAGACGAAGACGATGGACGAGAGCGATTTAGCCGCCCAGCTCGACATCGCCAGAAAGGCGGGCGACTTCCTGATATCGTATTCCGTTCCGGCCGGTCAACCGTTGGAATATATGCCGCGCACATACCACGAGCGCGGCAGCGAATACGGCAGGTTCAAGGGCGAGCAGGATCGCATCCACCTCGTCTATCCCGCGCAGGCGGGTGTCGCGCTGGTCGCCCTGCACAAGGCGACGAGTGACGACAAGTACCTTGAAGCAGCCAAGCGCATCGCCCGCACTTATATCCGCCTTCAGGAGAAGGACGGCACATGGCCGATGATGCTCAACGCGCAGACCGGCAAGCCCTACAACGCGAACAGGCTCGTGCCGCTGAACGTCATGCTGTTCATGGAGGTTCTCCACGACGCCACCGGAGACGGATCCTTCCGTGGATGCTCCGACCGCGCGTTTGCCTTCCTCGAGAACGGGCCTATGAAGAACTGGAACTGGGAGGGGCAGTTCGAGGACGGCGCGAAGCAGAAGGTGACGACTCACAGGAACCTCTCGAACTTCCCCGCCAACATGACGGCGTCGTATCTCGTGAAGCGCTTCCCGGACGATCCGGCGCGGATTGCCCAGGCCGAGGAGCTGTGCCGGTTCGTGGAAGATCAGTTCGTCGATTGGGAGCCGCCGTACGACCACGGGCGCAGTGCCGTGGAATATGGTCGCGAGGACGACGGATCGTGGGACTGGTTCTGCCGTCCGACGTCGAAGTGGTGTACCCCTTGCGTAGAGGAGCAGTACATGTGCTACGTGCCGGTGGACGAATCGGCGGCGAAGACCATAAACACGCTTCTCGACGTCTGGGAGGCGACGGGCAAGGACATCTACCTCCAGAAGGCGAAGGCTCTCGGCGATGCGCAGACGAGGATGGTCGAGCCTGACGGCTTCATCAACACATGGTCGCTGAAGGGCGTCCGCCGCAACGACCACCGCCACCATACGTGGATAAGCTGCACGATGGAGACGATGTCTGTCCTCGGCCGCCTGGCCGAAGCGGAGAAGGGTCAACGTCGAAAGGAAGGGCGGAAATGATTATGCAAATGAGAACTGTGTGCGGAACAATTCTCGCGACGTTTGTTGCAATGGCAATCGCCGCGCATGGCGCGGCGAAATGTCCTGAACGCCCATGCATGCATTCGTCCGATAACTCACCAGATGTCGTGAAGTGCCGCCAGTGGTTGGCGGATTTTTGGCGCGAGAACGGCGGCAACGGCCGTCCCGCAGAAAAATGTGGTGCGCCATTCCCCATAGACATGCCGTTGCCGTGGCTCGAGAAAGACAACTACGACTGGTTCGAGCGTCACAATTCCCGCGTAGAAATGGCACGGACGACCAATCCTCAAATCGTGTTCATCGGCGACTCCATCACGCACTGTTGGGAGGCGAATGATCGACGCGGCGATGCCAAGGGGGTTTTCGACCGTTGGTTCGGAAAGTACTCGACGCTGAACCTCGGCTTTGGATGGGATCGCATACAGAACGTCTTGTGGCGTCTTGAGCACGGTGAAATGGATGGCACGAATCCCAGGGTCGTGGTGATTCACATCGGGACGAATAACACCTCCCCAGGATACAAGTACAACGCCGCGCCGAACTCTCCGGGAGAAATCGCTGACGGCATTCTCGCAGTTTGCAAGAAAGTTCGTGAACTTGCGCCGAATGCCAGGATAGTTCTAATGAAGGTTTTCCCGCGAGGAAAGACGCCCGCAGACCCGTACCGCGGCAAGGTCGCTGCAGTCAATGCCGAACTGGACCGACGCATCGCCGGCTTCCACGACGACAGACTGACGGTCATGGATATGTACGACAAGTTCGTCGATGCGGCGGGCAATATCTCGCTTGACCTTACAATCGACTACTTGCATCCAACCGCCAAAGGCTACGATCTGTGGGGTGCGGCGCTCGCCCCGATCTTCGAGGACGAGTGTGGAACAGCTCGTCCGGCACCGCGTTCTGAGCTTGCGGCGCGGCCTGCGAAGAGACTCTATGCGGCGGCGGTTGCGCTTGCCGCAGTCGGGGCGGAGGGCGGAGCGCGCGTCGAGCTGCCGCTTGACGGAGGGTGGAGCGGAAGCGTCTCCGGCGACGACGGCACGGTGCGCTCGGACGGCGACATAACCCTGCCGCACAACTGGGACGACTACTACGGGCACCGCCAGATGTTCCACGGAGATCTGCACGGCACGGCGACGTACCACCGCGTGGTCCATGTCGCAAGGCGTCCCGGCGAGCGGCAGTTCCTCGTCTTCGACGGCGCGGGGACGTTCCTGACGGTGCGGCTCAACGGGAAGGAGCTTTGCAGGAGCCGCCACGCAGGACGCCTCGTCACGACGCTTGAGGCGACGGACGCCGTCCGCGACGGCGACAACGCCCTCGAGGTCGTCTGCGAACATCCAAGGGACATTGAAAACACCCCGTGGCAGTGCGGCGGGTGCGGATACTGCACGTGCGAGTCGCCGGAGGCGTTCGGGCTCTTCCGCCGCGTCCGGCTCGTTACGACCGGCAGGGCCCGCGTCGCCCCGTTCGGCCTCCACGTCTGGCACGACGGCGAATGCAGGACGGCCTTCGTCGAGGCGGAGGTCGATACGGGAGGGATCGCAGCCGAGGACCTGAAGGTCCGATTCGTGTCGAAGGAGCTTGGCGTCGACAAGGTGCTGCAGTGCGCGAACACCGTCCGCGGCGAATTTGCGCTCGGGGACGTCGAGAGGTGGTCGCCGAAGCATCCGAAGATGTACGAGGTGACGGCCGAGATACTGGACAGGGACGGACGCATAGTCGACGCCGAGACGGTCCGCACCGGCTTCGCGTCCGTCCGCTGGCCGCTGGCGGGGGCGGGCGACAACCGCTTCTTCCTGAACGGGGAGCCCACGTTCGTCCACGGCACGGCGGAGACGGACCACCGCCTCGGAGACCGCATCGCATTCGACGACGAGGAGGTGGACGCGCGCGTCGGCGAGGTGAAGCGGCTTGGCTTCAACATGTTCCGCGAGGGGCACGAGC
>DGHT01000056.1 GCA_002392765.1 Verrucomicrobia bacterium UBA3841
AAAACCGGTCCGGAAGCGATGGGCGGTTTTGGTCTTTTTCGCTCAACCAGCCTAAGGTGAACACCTGGCGGGGACTGGCGTTCGAGCGCGTATGCCTTCAGCACATCGACCAGATCAAGGCAGCTCTCGGAATAGCAGGCATTCTCGCCGACGTGTACTCGTGGCACGGTTCGTCGAAAAAAGGCGGACCTGCGACCCAGATAGACATGGTGATAGACCGGGGTGACAGGATGATCAATGTCTGCGAAATGAAATATGCTCCCGACGACTATTCGTTTTCAGCAGGCGAGAAGGAGAAGATGCTTCGCCGCATCGAATTGTTCAGGTCTGCAACCGGGACTGGCAAGGGCATTCTGCCGACACTCGTCACGACTTGCGGGCTCAAGCGCAACGCCAATGCAGCGATGATCACCAATGTCGTCACTCTCGACGACCTTTTCAGGTGCTGAAGACGCTCCCGTGCAGCCGTGCGATGTGGCAGGCGTCGTATATCCGCTTTGCGCAGATGTCGGCGTACGCCATGATGCCGCACGGCTTGGGCAGGTTCGCGAGCCAGTCTGCCAGCCGGTAGAGTTCGCTCGACCAGTTGGCGCCGGTTATTGTGCCGGTGAACCTGGCGCAACCGTGTCCGTTTTTCGCAAGAAAGCGCATAAAGGCGTCTCCTCGTATCTTTGATCGCGCCGTTTCCATTTCGACAGTCTCGGCGAAGCCGGGACGTCAGTTTCGCATGGCTCGACCATTCAGAACAAGGCCAACCCCGGCACGCTTGACGCGACGGTTTACGGTATTCTTCATGGCGGGACGCGGCTCTACGTAAACCGCAACAGCGAGACGGAGAGGATTGAGATAGAGTTCCCGGACGGAACGGTTATGGTAGGGCGGGCGTATCCCCCAGCCAAAGGCTGTCCGCGAAGCGGATGCCCTAGCAGGGGTGACCCCAGCCCGCCGAGCGGCGCGATGGGGTCAGCCCGCCCTACCGGTTCGAACGAACCGATCGCCGATTATGTTTGGCGAAGCAACAGCCGCCAGGATGGCGGCTATCCCAGCGGCCGCGTCATGATCGACCTCTGCGGCTCGACTGTTGCTTCCGCTGCTGGGAGTTTTGGAGTTTCGGAGAAATGTGATTTTGAGGTGTCAGAACTCTCCAAGACTCCCAAACTCCACGAAGCGAAAGCAATTGCTACAAGGTATCGTGGACCCTATCAGCGCTTTGCCATACTGAAACCGCTCGACGGCAAACATGCGACGGCGAACTTCTACTTCCAGTTCCCGTACTACGAAAAGAGCTCAAACGGCGAGAAACTCGCAATCCATACGTATCATGCAATCGACAAGTCGGTGCTCGGCAGCTGCGATCGCGACGAAAACGCCAAGCTCCTTTTTTCGCGAATGGCGCACTACGGATATCCCGAGAATAAAAAAAATTAAATTCTTGTTGCATTTGACGGCGGGATGTGATAGAATATTGGCCAAAAGTTAGGAAAATCTAATATAGTTCGATTTAACAAACAATTGGAGATTCGGCGGATGCCATTGAAATGCATGAATGTCGGCGACAAGGTTCGCGTGACGGCGGTAACGGGGTCGGATGCCGTCCGCAAGCATCTTGGATCGCTCGGTCTGACGCCAGGGGCGCTTATCCTTGTTGTGCAAATATCAGACGGGAACATGATTATCGGCGTACACAACAGCCGCATCGCGATTAACGGAGATGTCGCGGCGCGCGTCATCGTTCGCCCCGAATGAAAACTAAATCCACAGAAAGGTAAAACAGATGAAAACACTGGACAAGCTGAAACCCGGGGAGAGCGGGACGGTTAAACGGCTCAACGGAGAAGGAGCCGTAAAGCGCCGCATCATGGACATGGGGCTTACGAAAGGGACGGAAGTCACCGTGCGCAAAGTGGCTCCGCTCGGCGATCCTATCGAGATAACCTTGCGCGGCTACGAACTTTCCCTCCGGCTCGAAGAGGCTGCGAAGATTGAAATTGACTGAATTTTTTTAAACGGGATATTAGATATGGCTAATTTGAAAATCGCCCTTGCGGGCAATCCGAACAGCGGCAAGACGACACTGTTCAACGCGCTTACGGGATCGAACCAGTATGTCGGCAACTGGCCCGGCGTGACCGTCGAGAAGAAGGACGGCGTACTCAAGGGCGCGGCCGACGTCGTAATACAGGATCTTCCCGGCATTTACTCCCTCTCGCCGTATTCGCTGGAGGAGAAAGTGGCGCGCCGGTTTCTTGTCGAGGAGCATCCCGACGGCATTCTGAACATTGTCGACGGAACGAACATCGAACGCAACCTCTATCTTTCCACGCAGCTGGCGGAACTGGGTCTTCCGATGGTGATGGCCGTCAATATGATGGACGTCGTGAAAAAGAACGGCGGATCGATCGACTTCGCGAAAATCGCGAAAGCGCTGAGATGCGAGGTCGTGGGCATAAGCGCGCTCAAGGGCGAGGGCGGACTCGAGGCCGCCGCAAAAACGGTGGAGCTCGCCAGAACCGCCGAATCGACGCACAAGCCGGTCGACGTCCCGCACGTATTCACCGGCTCGGTGGAACACGCCATTGCGCACATTGAAGAGTCCATACAGGGCAAGGTGCCCGCCAGGTCTATCCGCTGGTACGCAATCAAGATATTCGAACGCGACCGCGAGATCATAAAGGATCTCGATATCGGCGTCGGGCTCATGAAGCACATCGAGGAACACATCCGAGACTGCGAGAAGGAGCTTGACGACGATTCCGAGTCGATCATCACGAACCAGCGCTACGACTTCATCAAAAACCTGATGGACAAGGCGCTGGCGAGAAGCGAAATCAGGAAGAACAAGGCGACGCTTTCGGACAAGATCGACCGTATCGTCACGAACCGCATTCTCGCGCTTCCGGTGTTTATCGTTTCGCTCTGCGCAATGTGGTGGCTCGCCGTCGCGGAAGGCGGGCCGGGAACCGTCCTGACAGACTGGGCGAACGACGAGTTCCTCGGAGATGGATGGCATCTGCCGTTCACGGCGCACGAGTGCAGGGAAGATGGCAAGTACAAGGGCATGGAGTTCGAGGACGCGAAAAGCGAATTCGCGAAGCAGGAAGCGTCAAAGTCCAGATGGGAGGAGGCTTACCTCGAGAAGATCAACGAAGGCAAGGGCGACGAAGAAAAGATCGAAACGATGCCGGAGGAGATCGACGAGGCGCTCGCCGCGGCGGTTGTCGCAAAGGACGTGTTCGTCGAGGACGAAGAGACGGGCGAACCTGTCGCGAAGGAGTGCGACTGCGAAAAATGCGCGGCAAAGCGCGACGCGGGCGAAGAGTGCGACGGCTGCGGCTGCGGTTGCGGCGAGCCGGATCTCTGGGATGTCGACTACGCGGCGTACAAGGCCGCCTGCGAGTGGGAGGAGCCTGATCCGTCGCAGTTCGGCGTGTGGGTGCCCGGCATAGGCGCGCTTATCGGCTCCGGGCTCGAAAAGATCGGAGCGGGCGAGACCGTCGAGAGCCTTGTCAAAGACGGAGCATGGGGCGGAGTTTCGACGGTGCTCGGATTCGTTCCGGTCATCTTCATAGTGTTCCTTTTCCTCGCTTTCCTCGAAGACTGCGGATACATGGCGCGCGTCGCATTCATCATGGACCGGCTCTTCCGCAAGTTCGGTCTTTCCGGCAAGTCGTTTATTCCGATGATAGTCGGCAAGGGCTGCGGAGTCCCGGCGGTCATGGCGGCGCGCACGATCGAAAACGAGCGCGACCACCGCATGACGGTGATCCTCGCGACGTTTATCCCGTGCGGGGCGAAGACGGTGATCATCGCGATGTTCGCGGCGCTGTTCTTCAGGGACATGTGGTATGTCGCGCCTCTTATGGACGTCATCGGAATTGCGATTATCGTGATGGGCGGCATCGCGCTCAAGAAGTCCAAGGCGTTCGCGGGCGAGGCGGCTCCGTTCGTGATGGAGCTACCCGCGTACCACATGCCGACGATCACCGGCATCTGGCGCCACACGTGGATCCGCCTCAAGGGCTACATGCTCAAGGCGGGGCTCATCATCTTCCCAGCGTGCGTGTTCCTCTGGTTCATCATGAACTTCGACTTCCGCTTCAACCTCGTGGGCGAGGAGGGAATCGACCAGTCGATGCTTGCGACAATGGGTGGATGGATCGCGTGGCTTCTCGCGCCGCTCGGGTTCGGAACGTGGCAGGGCGCCGCGGCGTCCGTCTCGGCCGAGATCGCGAAGGAGCAGGCGACGGCCACGCTGGGACTCGTCGCGGCGAACATGGATGGCGCGTCGACGGCTGCGCACGTGACGAACCTCTTCAATTCGTTCGTGCCCGCCTGCGTGCCGGAAGCCTCGAAGGGGGCGGTAGCGAAACTTATCGCGATGTCGTTCATGGTTTTCAACCTCTTCATTCCGCCGTGCATGGTCGCGATAGCCGTCACGTTCCGCGAAATGGGCTCGAAGGCCTGGGGCTGGCTTGCCGTCGGTTTCCAGCTTTTCGTCGGCTACGTCATCGCGCTGTCGATATACCAGTTCGGAATGCTGGCAATGGGCTTCGGCTTCGGCGTTTGGACGGTTGCCGCGATCATTGCCGACGCATTCTGTCTGTGGGCGATATTCCGGAAAGCCAAAAACGCCGGCTGATAAAGGAAAGGGAAAGAGGATATGGCATCGATAGCAGTCGTCGCATCCATACTCGTCCTGGCGGTGTTCGCCGCGTGGAGGTGCGTCAAGAAGGGAATGCCCTGCGAATGCGGCGGTTGCAGGACGTGCGGCGGAAAATGCGCTTGCACAGGGCGAAAGATTTGATATAATTTTCGGTAAACCGCCGCTTGCGCGCTGCGCGGCGGCAAAAAACAAGGAGAAAAGAAACAAATGACGACTAAACTGATCACAATGGCGGCGGCCGCCGCTTTTTGCGCCGGCGCATTCGCCGATGCTTGCAAATGCGGCAGGGAAGACTGCAATTGCGGCGAATCCTGCGAGTGCGCGGAAGGCGTGTGCAAATGCTCCCCGCAGGAAAGTTCCTCGGGCGGGTGGGAATACAACCCCGGCGAGGGAATATCATTTGACGAGAATCCGGTTCTCGCGTTCGAGGCGGGGCTCTCGTTCGATTCGAAGTATATGACATACGGCGTCGTCGACGGCAAGGATCCGATCATCACCCCGTCCGCGACAATCACTCTTGCCGACTGGGTGTATTTCGGAGTCGAGTCCATTTTCGACGTCACGAAAGGCAACGGCAAGAGAGCCGGCTACGGAAACCGCGCGGGCAAGTACACGACGCTCGATACGTCCGTAGGGCTTGCGCACGAGTTCGATCTTGGCGAGACGCTTGGAGCGCTTTCTGTCGATTTCAACTACATCTACGAGTACATTCGCCGCTACCACAGCGACATGGGCGATACTCAGTATCTGAACCTGGAGCTGTCCCTCGGCGACTTGCTTCTCGAACCCAAGCTCTGGATCGAGCGCGATCTCATGGCCGACAACGGAACGTACGTGAATTTCGAAATCGGGCACACGTTCGCGCTGAACGGCAAGGATGCCGAAATTCCGGTCACCTTCAAGCCGTCCGTCGCACAGGGCTTCGGCAATTCCCTGCGCACGAAAGGCTATTTCGACGAGACGTTCGGCGGATTCGACCACGGCGGCATCATGGATACTTCCGTCAAGGGCGAATTCGAGATCGAACTCAGCGAGAATTTCAAGCTCGGCGCGTACCTCGCCTACTACGACTACATCTTCGATTCGAACATGCGCGATGCCGCGCGCGACTACAACAGCGCGTGGGGCAAGAGCGAAGACCATTCCTGGAATTTCGTCGGCGGCGTCTCCGCCACGTACACTTTCTGAGGGTTGAGCCATTGAAAGCGCGCGATCGCTCACGCGCTTTCCCTCTCGCATTTCCGGGAACACCCGCACTTCTTCCCGGAAATGCGTTTTTCTTCTGCGTCTTTGATTTTGAGGAGAATCTCCTCCGCTAGTTTCGCGTCGCTTTTCAGCCGCTCTGCCGTTGCGAGCGCGCCCTGGGCTAGATTCGTCTCTCCGAATGAAATCCAGCTGCCGCGCTTTTCCAGCACGCCGCGCGCAAGCGCCGCGTCGGTAAGAGAGCCTTCGTATGAAATCCCGCACGAATAGAGTATGTCGAATTCCGCGTCGGTGAACGGGGCGGCGACCTTGTTCTTGACGACTTTCACGCGGGTGCGGTTTCCCATGATTTCCCCTGCCGCGTTTTTCACCGCGCCTATGCGCTGGACCTGGAGCCTGCAGGTGGCGTAGAATTTCAACGCTTTGCCTCCGGGCGTCGTTTCGGGGTTGCCGAACATTATTCCGATCTTTTCGCGGACCTGGTTGGTGAATATGCAGAGGGTTTTCGCCTGCGAAACCGCCGAGGTGAGCTTTCGCATCGCCTGCGACATGAGCCTCGCCTGAAGACCTACGTGACTGTCTCCCATCGCGCCGTCAATCTCGGCCTGGGGGGTGAGCGCCGCGACCGAATCGACGACGACGACGTCCACCGCTCCGGATTTAACGAGCTGTTCGCAGATTGTCAGCGCCTCCTCCCCCGAGTTCGGCTGCGATACGAGAAGATTGTCGAGATCGACCCCGATGCGTCTTGCGTAGGACGGGTCGAGGGCGTGTTCCGCGTCTATGAACGCCGCCGTGCCGCCTTTTTTCTGCGCATTCGCCACGACGTGCAGCGCGATGGTCGTCTTGCCTGACGATTCGTGTCCGTACAATTCGACAATCCTCCCTTTCGGCAGTCCCCCGACGCCGAGGGCGAGGTCGAGCGACACCGCCCCCGTCGAAATCGATTCGACGTCTTTCCTGTCGCCAGATCCGAGCTTCATTATCGACATTTCCCCGAACTGTTTTCTTATCGAGTTGAGGACGAATTCGATTTTTGAAACGCCCTGTACTTTGCCGTTGTCCATTTTTTCTCCTTTTTATGGTTTTTTCAATCGTTCCAGTTTACGAAGCGGTCTGTTCTGCTGAAGAGTCTGACGCGCTGGATGTGATCCACCGCCGGCGGCGAACCGTCCCCCGGACTTCCGTATATTTCTATCACGTCGAATCTGTACGACCCTTTCCAACCGGAAGAAAGCAGCCATGAAACGCAGGCCCTCCTGAGCAGGTTCATTTTACGCCTGTCGACGCTTCTTATGCGACGCTGCAGATTGCTTCTTCTCGCATGCTGCTTGACCTCCACGAATGCGACCGTGTCGCAGGATTTGTCGTAGGCGATCGCGTCTATTTCCAGGCGCGCGTCCTTTCTGCACGGTCTCGCGTTCCGCGCGATTATTGCGTAGCCGTGCTTCTGGAGGTATGAGATCGCGGTGTTCTCGCCCCACAGTCCGTTCGCTACGGACACGTTTTGGACAGGTTTGTTCATAGTGCGTCACGCCCAGAATGAGTTTCCGTTTTCCGTGTCCATCTGCCTGAACGAGATCGCCTCCAGAGCCGATTCCCTGTCTACGCAATCCTTTCCGGCAAGGTCTGCGATCGTCCTGGCGACCCTGAGAATCCTGTCGTACCCGCGGGCGGACAGATTCATCGCATCCATCGCACATCTGATTTCGTCCGAAGCGTCCGCCGTCAATTTGCAGATGGAAGGAAGCATCGAGCCTTTGGCGTCGGCATTGCAGTGTATGCCGGGAGTGTCGCGGTACCTTTCCTTCTGCATGCGCCGGGCCCGTTCGATGCGTACACGGATCGACGCGCTGCTTTCGCCCGGTTCCATGCGCTCCAGATCCTTCACCGGAACGGCGTTCACGCCGACATGTATGTCGATGCGGTCGAGGAGCGGACCCGATATGCGCCGCTGATACTGCAGAATGTGGCGCTGGCTGCACCTGCATTCGTGCGTCGGGTCGTTGTAGTATCCGCAGGGGCAAGGATTCATCGCGGCAACAAGCATGAATCTCGACGGGTAGTCGCACGCGGCGGAGGCCCTCGATACCGCCACATGTCCGTCTTCGAGCGGCTGCCTCAGCACTTCGAGCGCGCTTCTGGGGAATTCCGGGAACTCGTCGAGGAAGAGGACTCCCCTGTGCGCAAGAGACACCTCCCCTGGCACGGGATGGGCTCCGCCGCCGAGAAGCCCGATCGAGCTTACAGTGTGGTGCGGGGCCCGGAAAGGGCGCTTTGTCATGAACCCGCCCGAGCATTTTTCCCGTCCGGCGACCGAGTGGATTTTCGAAACTTCGAGCGCCTCTTCCACCGTCATGGCGGGCAGAATGGATGGGATGCGTCTTGCGAGCATCGTCTTGCCGGACCCGGGAGAGCCTATCATCAGGACGTTGTGCGATCCTGCCACGGCTATCTCCAGCGCGCGCTTGGCGATGGCCTGCCCCTTTACATCGGCGAAATCCTCGCCCCCGAAGGCGTCCCTTTCGACAAGATCCGCGATGTCGGTGAAAACGGGAGGGATGTTGGCTTCCCCGTTTATCCATTGCACCGCTTCGAGAAGCGTTCTGACCGGTATCACGTCGATGCCGCCTACAATGCTCGCCTCCTCCACGTTTTCCGCCGGCACGAGCGTGGCGCGTTTGCCTATGCGTCGCATCTCCATGACTATCGGCAGGACGCCGCGGACTCTGCGAACGCGGCCCGAAAGGGAAAGCTCGCCGATCATGCCGATGTCGTCGAGACTCTCGCACGCAAGGGATTTTTTCGCCTTCAAAAGGCCGATCGCAATCGGAAGATCGAAAGCCGGCCCCTCTTTCCTGACATCGGCGGGGGCGAGGTTCACGGTTACCGCGAATTCGTCCTTCGTCCTGAATCCAGAACTTTTAAGCGCGGTGACAACCCTGTCCTTCGCTTCCTTCACCGCCGCGTCCGGCAGTCCCACGATCGCGAACGAACTCGTTCCCCTTGCGCAGTAGACTTCGATTTCGATCGTCGAGGCGTCGACGCCGTTGACGGCAGCGCTATGGCATCTAGCTAGCATTGGCTTTTACCTCCGTTTCGTTTTCCGCAGTGTTCCGGCGACTGTCGCGCGACAGTTCGCATTCGCCGCAATCCGGATGCGATTGCAGACAGAAATTCCTGAATATGTGAAGCAGCCCCTGTATCAGCATCCCGTTCGACGCGTACAGCGCGCACGGATTGTGGTCGCGGCCGAAAAGCCGCGACGCCATCAGGCGCACAGGCTGGGAAATGTCTTCGGGTGGGAGCCATTCAGGACATGTATCGACGCGCCCTTCTGCGATGGCAAAGGGGAGTATGACGTTTGCGATCACCGCAGCCGCCCGCCCCCGCCCCATGAGACCGTGGCTCGTCAATGTGTGCAGCATGGCGGCGCACGCTTTTCTGCCGAAGGAAGCGACTTCGGCGAGGTACATTATGCCCGTCGTGGAGAAAATCTCCCCGGCGCGCGCCAGACGCGCGTCCGGCGAGTTGTTCGGACGGAAACCGCTGCGCTGCCATTCGACGAAACCGGATGCCGCGAGAAACGCGGCGGCCGCGTTTTCCGGTTCGCTGGCGATGGCATCGTAGGGGACGCTTTCCGCAATCCGCCTGAACGCTTTCGAGTTTTTCTTGTATCCCAGAGCGTTCATCGTCTCTTCGTAAAATACCTGCATGCGCTCGCCGGCGCGTTTCGCCAGAATGGTCTTGAGCCGCCTCGATTTGGCCGCTATGCGCAGCGATCCGGCTTCAAGGAGGATTTCGCGGGAGATTCCGGGATCCTTCCCGATTAAGGCGTGGCACGGTCTGTCCGTCACCGGAAGTTTGGAGAACGGATATGCGCCCACGTCGATCTGCTCCGGGGAAAAGCCCGGTTCGGAGGCTTTCGCTTTGCCCAGCCATATCGAGACGGCGTTCGGGGGCAGATCGGGAGGCTCCGGCCCGCCAAGCCACGTGACATGGGCGGCGACGTTTCCGTACGCGGGGTCTTTCGCGTGGCCGTGGCATGTCCAGTCCGAGGGGCTTATGTGGACCTCAACGTCGCCCTTGACCCGCTGGCGTTCGCGGCCGATCTCGAGGACGGCGCCCGTGAAGTCAGGCCCCGATTCGAGATTCCAGACGCCAGGATGGACGACCTTGACCGGTTCGCCGCCGCGCGTTTCCAGATTGTCCGGACGAAGATCGATGTCGTACCATATAGCCTGTATGTGCCGCTCGGTAAGCGGCTCGTCGATAAGCCCGGACAGACAGTGTCTGCGAAGTTTCGGCATTTTTGCGGCTCCTTTCTCGCTGGTGGTTTCAGGGTACGCGAATATTATCTCAAAAATGGAGAAAGAATGTGTTACGCGAACGTTACAAATTGATGTCGCGAACGTTACAAAATTGTAATGAAAGCGCGCCGCCCGACAATCCGCTTTCACGTATATGCGCGGGCTGTTTGCGAACAGCGCATCGAAGCGTGCGTTCCGCTTCTTGAAAAGGCGTGTCCCGAATTGACGTTCATGATCAATATATGATATAATTTCGGTATGAAGCGCAATACGCGGCAAACTCTTGCAATGGAAGAATGAGAGTCCGGACAAACGCGCACTTCTTGTCGGGGACGCCGGAGGAAGTTTGCGCCGGCAATCAAAAAAAGGTAATGCGATGAAATCTGGAAGGCTTGCGTCGCTGGACGCGTTGAGGGGGTTCGACATGCTGTTCATCATGGGCGGCGAGCAGCTCGTGTACGCAGTGGCGGCGGCGCTGGGCCGACCGGACTTCAAGTCGTGCTTCGGACATGTCGAGTGGCACGGGCTCCAGTTCATGGACATCGTCTTTCCGCTCTTCCTTTTCATGGCGGGCGCGAGCTTCCCGTTCTCGTGCGCAAAGAGCCGCGAGAGGGGCCTTGGCGACGGGCGCATCGCGCTGAGGTGCCTGAAGCGCGGCGTGATTCTGGTATTGCTCGGGCTTGTGTGCAACAAGTTTCTCCAGTTCGATTTTGCGCACCTCAGGGTGTGGAGCGTCCTCGGACGGATCGGCGTTGCGTGGATGATCGCAGCGTGGATGTATCTTCTTCTCGGTGATCGGGATGAACTCGATTACGATCTACATGGCCCAGAGGGTGATAGGCTTCCATTCCGCCGCGTCGTTCCTCTTCGGCGGGTTCGCCTCATCGCAGTCTGCTGGCTCTTCCTCTATTTCCTCCACCGCAAGGGCGTGTATCTGAAGGTTTGACAAGAAAGGAACAACTCGAATGAAAGCAGGAAAGACTATATCGGCCGGTTTCGCGGCGATTCTGGCCTCCGCCGCGGCGTCCGCCGCTCCCGCGCCGATGCTGGGCTACCAGATCGACATCTCGCGCAGCAAGGTGCCGACGATGGAGACGCTGTACAGGATCGTGGACATCATGGCGTCGCTCGGATACAACCAGTTCCAGCTCTATACGGAGCATACGTTCGCCTACAAGGGGCACGAGACGGTGTGGCGCGAGGCGAGCCCGATGACGCCGGACGAGATTCGCGCTCTCGACGATTACTGCCGCGCGCGGGGAATCGAACTTGTCCCGAACCAGAATTCGTTCGCGCACCTTGAACACTGGCTCAGGCATCCGGAGTACAACGATCTTGCAGACCATCCCTTCGGCGGCGCGAAGGTCGAACGATGGGGCGGGACCGTCAGACCCAACGCCTCGACTTTGAACCCGGTGGATCCGGGTAGCATCCGGTTCGTCGCGGGGCTGTACGACCAGCTTCTGCCGTGCTTCAGGTCGAAGTACGTCAACGTCGGCTGCGACGAGACGATCGAGCTCGAGGACTCTCTCTTCTCCGGACGCAGCGCCGGGGAGGTGCGCGAGAAGGGGTCCGCACGCGTGTACTTCGACTTCCTCAAGAAGATATACGGAGAAGTCAAGGCCAGGGACCATGTTATGATGTTCTGGGGGGACATCGCGTTCAACCATCCGGAGATGATCCCTGAACTCCCCGAGGACGTCATCTGCCTCGACTGGGGGTATAGCCCCGAGGCTCCATTCGAGAAGCACGGCAGAATCATGGAGGAGGCGAAGCGCAAATTCGTCGTCTGCCCCGGGACGAGTGCGTGGTGCTCTCTCTTCGGACGCATCGAGCGTATGCGCGGCAACATCGACAACGCGGTCGCGGCGGGTTCGCGGCACGGCGCGATGGGATATCTTCTTGCCGACTGGGGAGATTTCGGACACCCCCAGCCCTGGCTGGTTTCTCTCCCGTCGCTCGTCTACCTTTCGCACCGCGTGAAGGGCGAAGAGATTTCGAACGGACGGCTGGCCGCCGAGATAGACCGCATCTGCAACTGCAAATGCGGCGAGGCGCTGATCGCGTACGGCACAATGTACCAGAAGGCGGGCGGAAGGAACGGAAACAGCGTGGAGCTTTTCCACGTTCTGAAGGACGGCGTGAAGTACAAGCGCGCCAAAGGGGTGTCCGACGAATCGTTCGCGGCGGCGTTCGAGGAATGGCGGCGGGCGAAATCGCTGCTCGATCTCGAAGGCGCGCCGGAGTGGGTCAAGGACGACTTCGCGCTTCTCGATCTTCTCGCAAGGGCGGTGAAGACGCGGCTCGAAGAACCCGAAAAGCCCAATTTCCGCGCCATGTTCGAGCCGGAGTACAGGAGGCTGTGGCTCAGGCAGAACCGTCTAGGCGGGCTCAAGGATTCACTTGCAATGCTTTTCGGCATGTAGGACGCGCGGCTGGATTTTTATACAGCAGGCGTCCGGGCGCGAAACGAGAGGAAATGACGCAACGGGAGGAAAACGCAGTGGCGGGAGAAAACGAGATGACGATATGCGGTGCACACGTAGTCACGCCGGGACGGGATCTCGGCACGGTCGATGTCAGAATCGAAAACGGCGTTATCGCAGCGGTCGGGCCGGACATGCCGGCGAAAGAAGGCGGGCGCGTCATAGAGGCGGACGGCCTGACGCTCCTTCCCGGGTTTGTCGACATTCATTCGCACGGACGCGGCGGTGCGGACTTCTGCGACGCGACGGACGCGGCGTTCGACACAATCGGACGCGGAAAGCTTTTGGACGGCGTAACCGGATTTCTCGCGACCGGCCTTACGCGCCCCGAGGAAGATCTCGCCGAAATGTGCGCCGCAGCCGAGCGCTACAAGAGGAGGACGGGGAACGGGGAACGGGGAACGGGGAACGGCTGCGGCGCGACTTGCCTCGGAGTGCATTTGGAAGGTCCGTTTTTCAATGCCGAAATGGCGGGGGCGCAGAATCCGGCGTACCTCAAAAAGCCCGACGCCGCTTTCGTGAAACGGCTCAATGCGATTTCGCCGGTGAAGAAAGTCTCGCTTGCGCCGGAGCTCGAAGGCGCGGAGGAGTGCATCCGAAGCCTCGCCGCCGCGGGAATCGTGACGTCCGGCGGACATTCATCCGCCGACTGCGAGACTTTTGAACGTGCGCGCAAAGCCGGCATGACGCACCTTACGCACTTCTGCAACGCGATGATGCCCATCCACCATCTGCGTCCGACGATGGTGACGGGCGGACTTCTCGCGGACGATGTGTTCGTCGAGATCATCACCGACGGCGTGCATCTCTCCGACCCGATGATAAAGCTCATCGCGAAAGCGAAGGGTCCCGACCGCGTGATGGTTATTACCGATGCGATGTGCGCGGCGGGCGAGCCGGACGGGATGTATTCGCTCGGGGGGCTGCGCGTCAAGGTCGAGAAGGGCCGCGCGACGCTTGCCGACGTTCCGTACGATCCCAAGGCGGTCGTCTCGAACGTCGCCGGATCCGTCGCGCTTTTCCCGGACTGCTTCCGCCGCTTTGTCAGCGTAACAGGCTGGCCGCTCCACGAGGCCGTCAAGGCGGCGGGCTTCAACCAGCTTCGTTCGCTCGGTATTGTCGACCGCGGCGAAATCGCCGCGGGCCAGATCGCGGATCTCGTTCTCGTCGACGAATCGCTCTCGCCGCGCATGACGATCGCCGGCGGCGAGGTCATGCATTCTTGACGCTTCGCTCTCTCCAGGCAAGAGGATTGAGACCGGTAGCGGCGCGGAAAGCGTTCCGGAAGTTCGCCGCGTAGCTGTAGCCGCACTGCAGCGCGATTTCCGGAATCGGCAGAACGGTTTCTGAAAGCAGCGCCTTGGCGCGCGCCATCCGCGCGGCGACGATCTCTTCAAGGACGGACTTCCCCGTGGCCTGGCGGAACCGTATCTCCGCGTTGCGGCGCGAGCAGGAAAAACCGGCGAGTACGTCTTTCGGGGAAAGCGACACGCCGTCAGGGGCCCAGATGCGCTCGAGCGCGGCGGAGACATCCGCGTCCCTGCGCTTGAATATGCGTGTCGACCCGCGCCGCGTTATGCCGGCCACCCCGAATACGGCTTCATGCTGTATGCGCAGTCCGCCTCGCATCATCCGCGCCAGAAGCCGCGCTGCGAAGCGTCCGCCCTGGCGGAAATCGGGCCGTACGCTGGACAGCTTCGGCACGGTGTTTTCGCACAGAGATTCGTTGTCGTCGACTCCCACGATGGCGATGTCGTTCGGGACGTCTATGCCCGAAAGCCGGCAGATGGAGACGGCCGTCGCCGCGATTTCATCGTCCGCCGCCATGACGCCGCACGGCTTCGGAAGCTCCAGAAGCCATTTGCGGAGACGTGCAGCGTCCTTGTCGTAGACGCCGGCGGACGTTGGATGGACATCCGTCGCGGCGACGGGGTGTCCGTTGAGCTTCATCGCTTCGGCGAACGCTGCCTTGCGCCGGTCGCTCCATCCCTTCCCCTTCGCGCCGATGAACGCAAAGCTCTCCATGCCGATGGACATCAGCTCCCTCGCCGCCGCGTTCGCGACGGATTCGGCGTCATGCACCACGCACGCGGCGTCTTTCGGGGTCATCGTCGGTTCGCTGCCCATATATACGACGGGGGTGCGCCGGAACGCCTTTTGGTCGATGATTCCGGCCGACACGCCGTTCCCGCAGCTTTCGACAATGCAGCCTGCCGGCGTCCAGAAGTCGAGCAGCTTCCGCACGGGGAACGGCTCGCCGTCGTACAGGAACGACTGCACGTTCCATTCCGCGTCCTTCGCGAACTCGCGCACTCCCGCAAGCATGTCCGCGTTCGCCCTGCCTATCGATGTCGAGAATACGAGTATGGTGTCCATCGACATTCTCTCGCTACGTCAAGCGGAACGACCTGAAATTGCGGACGCATACTCCGTTAGAGAGATCCATGTCCGCGCCATCATAGATGACGGTAGGCGAGACGGCGCGCGGCGTTTCTGCGGCAAAGCGCACCGGCCCCGCTGTGAAATCCGAGTGCCAGGTCATTGACGACTTGATTTCAATCGGGCGCAATTCCCCGCCGGCGGAGGCTATGAGATCGACCTCGAATCCGGAGCCCGTGCGTAGGAACGAAAGGCGCGGATCCCTCCCGAGATTGGCCCGTTGCTTCATGGCGTCGGCGACCACCATGTTCTCGAACACGTTTCCGCGAAGCGGGTCGCGCGCCACCTGCGACGGCGTTTCAAGGCCGAGCAGATATACGGCAAGCCCCGTTTCCGCAAAGTACACTTTGGGCGACTTCACGAGACGCTTGCTGATGTTCGACGAGCTTGGCGGAAGCCGGAACACCAGAAATGACGATTCAAGGATGGCGAGCCACTCGCCAAGTGTAGTGGACGACACTCCGATCTCCCCGGACATGGCATGCAGATTCACTATCTGTCCGATGCGGCCCGCAAGAAGCGTGACGAATTTCTCAAACAGGATGGTGTTGCGCACGTTGACAAGTTTTCGGACATCCCTTTCGACATAGGTTCTGAAGTAGTTTCTGTACCAGGTGGTCGGATCCAAGGACGGATTGCGCCACAGCTCCGGCATGAACCCCCTGTGCATCAAGTCATCGGCGGACGCTTTGCGCACGGCTTCTCCGAGTTCGGGAATCGACGGCGGATAGAGGTCCAGAATCGCCGTCCGCCCGGCCAGCGATTGCGAAACCATCTCGGCGAGAAGCGGCTGATGGCTTCCGGTAAGTATGAACTGTCCCATTTCGTGCCGCCGCTCGTCAACGAGAATCTGTACGGTTGACGCGAGTTCCGGCACATGCTGAATCTCGTCAAGAATAATCGGCGGGTGGTGGTTTGCGAAGAACGACTTTGCATCGGCGGCGGCAAGGTCGCGCGATTCTCGATCTTCAAGATTCACATATTCGTATTTTGGGAAGACATTGCGCACCAGCGTCGTCTTCCCTGACTGGCGCGGTCCAAATACGGTAATCACGGGGTATTGACGCGCCATTTCGCGCATCAAAGGCGATAATTGTCGTTTTATCATGGTGATATAATATCATATCAAGAGTGCAAATTTCAAGTGCAATCTTGAAAATGCATTCATTGGTGAATTGAAATCGCACCCATGCGCATGTTCTGCGCCTGCTTGTCGCGGAGCGACCGAGACTTTCGCAATAGACGTTTTAATTTTTGCGCGATTTACTTCTTTCCTTGCGGGCGAATATGGTATAATATTCGCATGACAATTGAACATGCAAAAGACTATGGCGCAATGAGCGCGACAGGCGCGTCGATAATCTACGCGGACGCCATGCGCTCGCTCGCGAAGGGCGAGCGCTACAACCTCGGGCTCGCGACGGGCAACACGATGATCGAGCTGTATGACCAGCTGGCGGAGAAGTTCAACGCGGCGCGCGCGGACCTCTCGCTTCTTTCCACCTGGAACCTCGACGAATATTCCGCCGACGGGAAAAGCGCCGTGCCGCACGGCCATCCGCTTTCCTACTGGAAGTACATGCACGAGATGCTGTTCTCGAAGTTCGATCCGGCTCTCGGCTTCCGCGAGGAGAATGCGCATTTTCCCGACCCCGCGTCGCCCGAAACTTACGACCCCGCGATCGCCGCGTCTGGAGGGCTCGACCTCCAGCTTCTCGGAATAGGCTTCAACGGACACATCGCGTTCAACGAGCCGATGCGGGAGGACGAAATCTCCGTGGGGGCGTTTGCGGCGCTCCCGACGCGCGTCCTGCCGCTCTCGCAGGAGACGATCGAGCAGAATACCGCCATCACCGCCGGCGGCGACGCGGCGCTTGTGCCGCGCTACGCGGCGACGATGGGCATGGCGCCAATCCTCGCCGCGAAGAAGTGCCTCCTTCTCGCCTGCTTCGCGGAGCAGACCGCGCCGCTCAACGCGATCATCGCGCGCAACGGCGAACCTACGCCGTTCCTTCCGGCGTCATACCTCTGGCACCATCCGGACTTCCGGATGATATACACGACAGACAAAATACAGTTGGGCGATTTCTCGCGCAGAGAGAGGGAATCTTCTGCGTCTTATTTCCGATGACAACACTAAACATGAGGAAGATATTTAGTGCGTTTTTTGTTGCAGCAGCGTGTGCGGTCCGCGCACTCGCTGTGTATAGTCCGGCGATTCCGTTTCTTGCTGTGACGGGGATGCCGACGGAAGCCGACCTTGCGCGGAAGGTTGCCGCGCTCAAGGAGGACGGCTTCGACCAGTTCCTTATCTATGCCCGGAGCGGACTTCAATACAAGTATATGGGAGAGGAATGGCTCGACTGCGTTGATACGCTCTGTCGCGAGGCCAACAGGCGTGGGATGAAGATCTGGCTGTACGACGACTACAACTGGCCGAGCGGAACATGCAAAGGTCGCATCCCAAATGAGAACGACGACTTCCGCTATGCCGAACTTGCTGTCTGGCGCAACGACGATGGAACTTTCCGCTGGGGAAAGGTGCTTGCTCCGGCTGGCTGGGTCAACGTGCTGGACGCCGGTGCAATGAAGCGTTTTCTAGAACTGACGCACGAGGTTTACGAGAAGTGCCTTGCCGAGTGGTTCGAGAAAAAGACCATCATCGGAATCTTCACCGACGAGCCTGGGTCTTGCCATGGAATGCGCTTTGACGGTGAACCTCTCGCCCATTTCACGTGGTGGAGGGAGTTGGAGGACGAGTATTCCGCCGCGACGACAGGCAGCGAACTTCGCAAGGATGTGGAGGCGTCCTTGTCAGGAAGGGGGGATGGGAAGGTCTGGGAGGTGTATTCGTCGCTCAAGGGGCGTCGTTTCAGGACCAACTACTTCGACAGGATTGACGCATGGTGCAAGAAGATGGGCATCCTTTCCACGGGGCACATGATCTCCGGCGGCGACATGATTGCGTACAGCGCACTCTACAACGGCGACCCGCTTGTCGCGCTGAAGGGGATGTCTTTGCCTGGAATCGACGAAGTCCTTTCAAAGACTGGCGCGGACGCGGAATGGCTGACATTGAATGTCGGTCGGCATGCAACGAAGCGGCGGGGAAACGGCGGCACGGCGGAGCTTTTCGCGTGCGGTCCGAATGACTTGTCGCCCGCAAGGATGCGGCAGATGGTCTGGCTCATGGCGCTGTTCGGAATAGACCATTACTTTCTTTGCATGCAGGTCATGGATCACAAAGGAATGGTGGAGAAGCATGGATATTTCTCCCCGGTCATGGAAGGACAACCATGGCATCGCGAAACGCCTGTTCTCATAGAAGAGATGCGCAAGGCCGCGTTTGTTGCGCGGCGGAATGATGTCGTATTTCACGTGGCGGTGCGCTATCCGCAGAAGGCGGCGTCTCGCAAGGCGTATTCCGGCACTGCGCTTCCCGATGCCACCGGTCTTGACGTGAAGGCGCTTCTTCTTGCGTTTGAACGGAAGCAGCTTACGCCCGAACTAATAGAAGAGAACGAAGAGACCGACCTGCCGTTCGTTTTTGAGATAGACACGCTCGACAAGGCGGAGATCGCCAGTTGGGGTGCTATACGGGAGCAGCGCCTCGGCTGGCGCTTCCGGACGCCGGACGATGCGGCGGCGTTCGTGTTCGACAATGTGCGAAAGGGGTTGCGTTACTATGAGCTGGACGGCACTCTCGCCCGCGATCTTGTCGTACGCGAATTCGCAGATGGAACATCGGTGGCGCTCGACATGAGAAGCGGAGCAGACCGCCGCCTTGTCGTCGAGCGCCATGGAGTCCAGCGGGAATGCACCATCCCGTCTCGCGGCGTTGCAGTCATGCGGAACGACGAATTCCCTGCGCGAATCGCGGACGACGCGGAGCGGGCGTGGACGCCGGATGTAGAGTCGTTCGCATACGAACTCGATCGCGACAATGTAATCCGCCTTCCGTTCGATACGAACCGTGTGGCGTGTTTTACACTTGCTGAACCTCTAGAGCTGAAACTGGTTCTGCGGGACAGTGCCTTGTCCTACGCGGTCACAGCAGGTGGGCGGCCGGTGGACGACTCCTCGCCAGCGCCGGAGGGTGAGATTGTGATCAGGCACGACGCCGTGCCGTATTCGTTCGAGCTGGACGGCAAGCCGCTTGCGGCAAACAGCAAGGCAACTTCGCTCCCTGTCGAGTACAATCCGCTCTATCGCGAAACACTGGCTGTGACGCTTTCCGCCGGCGAGCATGTCGTACGTATTGTCACTGGCGAGGCGGACAGAAACTTCTTCCTTCCCGTCGCATTTGTCGCCGGGCGTATTGCGCGGCGCGGAGATGCCATTGGCAGACTCCCCGAAACACTTGGCTTCGGTTCGCTCTCTGACTACGGCCTTGGCGACTATTGCGGCGAAGTGACGTACAAGGTTGGGATGGTGACACCAGCAACTGATTCGATTCGCATTCCTACCGGCGGGCTCTTCACGCGCGTCAAATGGAACGGAATCGATCTCGGAGTCCGCGCCTGGGCACCGTTCGACTGGAAGCTTCCGTCATCCGAGTCTGGACTGCTCGAAGTAAAGATATACACGCCTGTCGTGAACATCATGGGCGATCATCTTCGCAAGGGCAGCGACTGGAACACGCGTTTCTGGCTGTCGCCGCGCGACACGCACTATGGCGCAGGTCTTTTTTCGGTTGTGAACGAGACAAAAAACAAAGGAGAAAAAACGCTATGACGGCGAAATCAATAAACCTTGCCGTGCTGCTTGTTGCGGGCTTGGCGACATGCATCCATGGGAAATGTGCGGAATCGTCCTCATCGCCGACGGCGGTGTGGGTGAAGCCGGAGGAGTCGCTGCAGTGGAAGACCGTTATGTCCGCCTCTGCCGCCTTGACGCTCAATTGGCCGTCCGGCGCGGCATCGGCCTTGCTGACGATCGAGGCGGATGGCGCCGTCCTTGTCCAAACGAACATCACCGACACTGCCGCGCGCGAGGCGCTTGTCATTCCCTCGCCACTGCCCGTGACCTATGAAGAGGAGCGTGTGCTCGACCTCTCGATTGCCTATCGCGACAGCGGGGACGATACGCTAAAGGAGGAAACGGCGCGGCTTGGTTGGGTAACGGGTGTCGACGGGCATCCGACGCGCCTCGTAACTGCGGCAGACGGGAAGCCGTGGACGAGCGTTGAGAAATATGCCGTTCTCCCGATTCCCGAAGGTACAACCGCCTTTACAGTCGATTCTGCGGCTCAGGATTACGATGCGCCGGGCTGGTGGGAATGGTCTCGAATCAAGGCCGGAGAGCATTCGCTGGCGCTGACGGCGTCTGGCGAAGATTTTCTCGCATCGCTTATGGGCAAAGGTGGCGGCTTTGCCATTATCGTTAGATAAGAAAACAATTTCAAGGACATCAACAAAAGGAAACGACACCATGAAAACAATTATTGCGGCAGTCTTCGGTATGGCGGCGCTCGGCGCGCTTGCCACCACAACAATCTCCTGCGACGCCGACCGTCTGCCGCACTTTGCCTACCAGTGGGAGCTTGTCAATCCGCATCCGGAAAAGGAGGTCGCTGAGATTCGGATTGCAATCCCGGATAACAAATGGGATTTCACGCACAGGCTGCTGGCGTTGACCCTTCGGGCGGTCAGGAAGAATTGAGGATAGCAAAACAGGGGAGGTGCTTACATGAAAAGGCCTATTGCCAGACTTGTCGCGTGCGTCGGTGTCTTGTTTGCGTGCGCGGCTTGCCGCGCTACGGAGTCGGTTCCGCTCCTGCAGATGCGGCTGCGGGCGAACGACACGGCGACATACGAAATCTGGAAGTCCAACCTCTGTGCCTTCGCAAAGCATCCGGGCTGTTGCGACGAGGTTTGGTTTTCGACGGGGATAGGCGTTCCAAGCATTGACTGGCACCGAGGAAGGGCGGCCGTGCTGGAGCAAGCCGCCGCCGATGTGCGGAAGATGGGCATCGTGCCTTCCCTCCAGTTTCAGGCGACGCTTGGCCATGGGGACAGGTTTGGGTCGCCCGATACGCATGCCGCCAAGCGGTGGAAGGGGTGGACAGACTGGAAGGGCGTTGAGACGCAGTATTGCAATTGCCCGCGGCAACCGGAGTTCCACGCATATCTAGATGAGGTTTCCCGCATCTATGCGCGTGTCGGCTTTTCGTCGCTTTGGATAGACGACGATCTAAGCTACAAAAACCACCGTCCCGCAGACAATGACGGCGTACACATCGGTTGCTGGTGCGAGACGTGCGTCGGGGAATTCAATAAGGCGACCAACGGCGAGTGGTCAAGGGACGGGCTGGGACAGGCCGTGGAAAGGGATCCTTTGATAGCGGCGCGTTGGCGGGCATTCTCGACCGAGAGCCTGTGCGTTGTTGCGCAGACGATTGCGACGGCGTTTCGTGATGTCTCGCCATCGACCACGATGGCATTTCAGCAGGGGTCGGGGGAAGCCGAGGTCGATCAGGTGCTTGCTGTCTTGAAGTCACTGTACGAGACGAGCGGGAAGCCGGTCGGCTATCGTCCCGGCGCCGGCGCCTACTATGACAGAGATCCGAACGCGCAGGTTCTCAAGAGCTTCAATGCCGGGCGGTTCAGGAATAGACTTGGAGACCCTTCATGGGTTTGTGAATGGACGCCTGAAATCGAATCCTGGCCGCGAACATACTATTCGCGTTCGGGGCAAAGCGTTATGGTAGAGGCTTTCACGGCCTTGATGTATGGCATGAACAGGGTCAGTTATTTCGTTTCGAACTCCGAGAAGGAGAAGCCGGAATTGTACGCGCAGCAGTTCTGGAAACCGCTTGCGGACGCTTCACCTGTCTTGCGCGGTTATGCCAGGATTGTCGGGGAATGCATGGCAGTGGGATGCTCGCTTCCTGATGATATTGACGTCCCGGATGCGATGCTGATCCATTCGGCCGTTCCTGTTTTTGCTGGTGTCGGAATAGACATGGGTGTGTGCACAAGGGATGAGGCGATCACGTGTCCGTGGGAAATGACCTCGCGTGACGTGCAGGCGCTTCGCTCCCGCATCGACGTACGCTGCGGAAGATTTCCTGCAATGTTGGCATCACCGTTCTACGGATTGATGCTGCCGCATGTGGACGGACGTGGCAAGCTTCGGGCGGTGGCTCTTGTTAACGAGCGGATAGATGCCCAGCAGAGTGTCCGTGTCGTGTTGAGGAATCTGCCGGAAGGCGCGAGCTCGGCCGTCTGGCATGAGTTTCGCCGTCCGAATCGCCGGTTGAACATTTCACGCGAAGGTGGTGATTATGTTGTCGTGATTCCCGAGATAGGGGCTTGGAATGCCGGTTTCCTTTGTTTTGAAACGGGTGCGGGCCCCGACAATGTTTTCCGTGACAACGAAGAACGAACGGCTACTGCGGCTGTTGCGCTTGTTCCGGCTCCAAAGGCCGCCGAATGGCGCGAAGGCGTCCGTTTATTTTCGGAACAGGATGTTCGTTATGTCCATGACGATACCCTGCCGCGAGAAGGATACCGCCTTGACATCGCGCCGGGCGCCATCACGGTCGCGAGCGCTGATGACGCCGGCGCGTTCTACGCGATGAAGACGCTGAAGCAACTCTCTGACGGCGACGGCCTTGCCGGAGCGCGTCTGTCACAGGCTAAATGGAGAGGCCTGGAGCCGCCCTCCCAAACCGTTCCATGCGGTACGGTGACAGACTGGCCCGCGTTCCGCTGGCGCGGACTACTACTGGACGAGGGGCGGCACTTCTTCGGCAAGGAGACAGTGAAGAATCTTCTCGACCGCATGGCCGACCACAAGCTGAACGTATTCCACTGGCATCTGACGGAAGACCAAGGATGGCGGCTTGCCATCGAACGTTTCCCGGAGCTTGCACAGTACGGCTCGGTCCGCCCGGAGTCTCCTGTTCACGGCTGCCGGGGCAATCCAGAAGATTATCGCGGCAACGGTCAGCCGTACGGCCCTTACTTCTATACGGCATCGGACGTGCGAGAGATTCTTGCTTACGCGAAGGAGCGCTTCATAACGGTAGTCCCTGAAATTGAAATCCCGGGGCATGTGCGTGCGCTTCTTGCCGCCCATCCAGAATTCGCCTGTCGCAAGGGTCTGCCGCGTGTTCCGCGCACCATGTGGGGCGTGGAGCCAGATGTGCTTTGCGCCGGTAATGACGACGCAATCCGTTTCATGGAGCAGGTTTACGATGAAGTCTGCAAGCTTTTTCCAGGAGCGTACATACACATAGGCGGCGACGAATGCCATAAAGACAGATGGAAGGAATGCCCTAAATGCCAGGCACGAATAAAGTCACTTGGCCTCAAGGACGAAGACGCGCTTCAGGCATGGGTGACACGGCACTTCACGGAATATTTGGCTAAGTGCGGTCGGCGGGCGGTCGGTTGGGACGAGATACTCTCCGGCGATCCATGCTCCGATGTCGTCGTTCAGACGTGGCATGGTGCGGAGTTGGCGGAAAGGGCGGCATTGGCAGGCCATGACGTAATCATTTCCGCACCTTGGAGTTCGCTGTACTTCTCAATCCCGCAAGGAGTCGAAGACGATCCGTTTACGTATCTAGCCCCGGCAATGAGACTGCCGCTTGAGAAGGTCTATTCAGTAGATCCGACATCAGGCATTTCCCCGGAAGCGAAGGGAAGAATCCTTGGCGCGGAGTGCTGCATCTGGAGCGAATGCGTCTGGAACGAATACGACCTCGCCTTCAAACTTTGGCCGCGTGCGTGTGCGTTCGCGGAGGCAGTGTGGACCGCTCCTGCGGAACCGCGCGATTTCGCCGACTTCTCCCGGCGAATGACTGTACACCGTAAGCGGCTTATTGCGTCAGGCACGAACTGCGCACCTCTTAAGTAACAACAAAAAAGGAACACTAAAATGAAGAAAATGGCAATGGCAATGGTTGGTCTCACGGCGGTCGCGACAATCGCAGCCCTCCCGACGACTGCTTCTGCTGCCGCGACCATATCCGACGTGATTGTGCGTCAGCAGTGGCCGTGGAACGGCAAGGTCAACATCGACTACATTCTCCACGGCGATGAAGGTTCGCAGCATGACATCACAGTCACGCTACGCAATGGTTCTACGGTCATGACGAACGAATATGGCTCGCTCTCGGGAGATCTGATCGGCGTGACACCCGGCGCAAGGCGCATCGTGTGGGATCCGGCTTACAACAATCCATCGTATGCGGAAGCTTTGATGGTGAACTTCTCCGCCACGCTTTCCATGGCTGAAGACGATAACACCTACATGATTGTCGATCTTTCCGGCGGCGCTTCTGCGGCGGAATACCCCGTCTCGTTCATGAGCGCCCCGCCCGCCGGAGGCTGGACGGACGAATACAAGACCGACAAGCTCGTTCTCCGCCGCATCCCCGCAGGAACCGCCGTCCTCGGCTCGCCGGATGGTGAAGACGAAGAATATGGTCGTGTCGCAAAATACGAGACGCAGCGCAAAACCACATTCGCAAATTCGTTTTACATAGCTGTTTTCGAAACGACACAGAAGCAGTTCGAAAACGTGATGGGGTACAATCCTATCCCGAGCACTTGGGATAGAGGCAAGGGGAATACGAAGCCAGCGATATGTGTGAATTACCGACTTCTTCGAGGGACAAATACAATTATGAGCGCGGCAAATCTGGCATCTGAGGTCTGGCCTCAGCACGAGGCGGAAAGCTTCTTTGGCGTTTTAAATTCCAAACTGTCCGCTGCGCTTTCAACCGCCGGACTTGGCGACTACGAAATGGAGCTGCCGACAATCAGTCAGTGGGAATACGCCTGCCGTGCAGGGACTACGGGCGCATGGAACAATGGCACGACGATTACTAACGCGACTACGGATGCGAATGCCGAACCCCTTGCCCATTATGGTGCTACTGGTTTTTATAATGTCGGTCAGGTGGTTGGTGGGAAGGCGCAGAATGCTTACGGCCTTTACGATATGCATGGTAATGTGACGGAACTTTGTCGCGACAAGCATATGGATACACAAGTGGCGTTATGGGATGGTAGCGATCAGATTGAACCTCTGATTCACAATGTTACGGCTCAAAGTCCTTTTGTTATGGTGCGCGGTGGCTGGCGTCAAAATGCAGCTTCAGGGATTCGCTCGTCGTCAACCAGCATAGTCAGCCATTCACTTGATCCCACCAATGCCGAAAGTGTTAAACACGGCTTCCGCATCGCGCTTACCAGGAAACGTTGACGGTGTGGTTGACGGAGAGGGATCATGCGAAGATTCTTTGCCTTTGCTCTTCAACTGCTGAGTTCGGCGGTCATCTTGCATGCGGATGATCTTTGCCAGGAAGTTCAGATTCCGTTCGGCGGCGAACAGTCCAGATATGTGACGTTTTACAAAGCGCCGACTGAAAGCGGATTGACGCGGTTTTCCAAGGAGGACGGCAGAGTTCTCCTTGAATGGCTTGGGAAGACAGAAAAGTCAAAAGCCGTATTCAACGCTCCGCTGTTCGAGGGAATCCTTGCTGACTTGCAGGAAAACAATCTCGAGCCGGTGGAATTTACCGTCGGCATCCGCTATGACGGAATTGATCTGCCGAAGCTCGAGACGTATCTGTTCTCCAGCCGGCTGACCAAGACCAAGCCGTTCTACTTCCGCCTGAAACAGGGATATGCGGAGTATTCTGTCAAGCATGACGATCTGCCAAATCTAGACCAATACCAGATTCGGGGCGGAGCGAAGCAGTTCACGGTGGAGAAACTTGCTTTCAAGGTCAGGGTAAAGAAGGAAACTTACCGGAAACTGGAGTTGGGCGACAAGCGGAGAACCTTCGAAGTCCTGCCAGAAGGCGGCACCCTGACCGGGTTCTTCCGGCAGCCGAAGTCCGCAGGCACGGAATCGGACGTAAAGCTGAATGTCCGGATCGCCGACGGCGCGTTGCAGTTCCGTTCCGAGGCGGCGATGCCGGAAACGCCGGTCGCCAACGTCAAGCAGCGCGATGGTACGGTTTTCTGTGACGATGCGCTGGAACTCTTCCTCTCGCCGCAGCTGGACAACCGATCCTACTCGCAGATCACCATCAATGCGGCGAATACGGTTTACGACGGGGAATACAGCTATGATCCCGTGGCGGTGAAATGGGGACATCGCAAGGAAGTGGACTACGATTTCCGCAGTTCCGCCCTATATGAAAACGGAGTTCTAAGAATCGACGCCGATCTGCCGCTGACAATGCTGAGATTCGACCCGGAAAGGTGTCCGCTGCTGGCGTTCCAGGCCGGATTCAACCGAAATTCCCCCAAGGCGTATTATTCATGGAAGCAATATGGGGATGGGAATCTGGTGCCGAAATCGTATGGACTGTTGTATTTCAATGCTGAACCGTTCGGTCCGGGCGAGCTTGAATTCACCTCTGCCATGCTGTCGGAATCCAGCCGGCGACTGCTGATCACGGCGGAAGCGGCTAACTTCCCCGGGCCAATGTACGACGTGGAAATAATCGTGACTGCACCGGATTTCTCGGTGGAACGTCAGACACTGAAGCAAGTTCCGTTAAACGGCAAGATACATCTTGAATTTCCCCGCGTAAAGGACATCAATGGCGATTACAGCGTAATTCTTGCCGTGAAAAACCAGTGCAAGTCAATCCGTCCTTTCGTTATTAATTTCACGAACGTCAAGGCAGTAAGCTACCCGTATGGCCAAAAAAAGATATTTCCATATCCGAAACAGTTGAAGTGGCTTCCCGGCTATTTCCTGGCTGGAGAGCATTCCGGCATCGACCTGCCTTCCATGTCCTCGGCACGGACGCGGCGAACCGCCGAACTGGTGAAGGAAATGCTGAAAGGGCATGGGTTGGATTACTGCTTAACCGAAAACGTCGGCAAGGGAATTGTGCTGCGAATTCAGCCGGACGGCTTGAAGCCTGAGGGATACCGACTTGAGATTTCGCCGGAAATGATTAAGCTGACGGGGGCGGACGAACGCGGTCTTTACTATGCCACGGTAACTTTGCGCCAGCTCATGAATATGGAAATGAATCCGCGGAACACCGTGCCGGTGCCTTGTGCGGAGATTGTCGATGCCCCGGATTTGGAACACCGCTTGGCGCACATCTGGTTCCCCGACCAGATAGGGCTGCCAATCAAGGAACATGCCTCGATGGATTTTATTCTTGACTACATAGACCGGTTTGTCGCTGGCAACAAGACGAACATTTTGAAAGTACGCGGACTCGAAACCCTGATCCGGTATGATGAGGAAGGGTTGCCCGCCATCAACTACAATCCCAAAGCCCGTTTTCTCACTTGGGCGGACATGGAGCGACTAGGACAGTTCTGCGACGACCGGTTCATCGACCTGATGATAACCTTGCCCGCCGGCGGCCATGACTACTGGATAAGTCTTGGTGGATACAGGGAAAAAGGATGGGACACTGGCGATGTTTCCAACCCGGAATACGAGAAGATTTATTTTACAATTGCTGACAAGATGATTCGGCATACCCGATGTCGCTATTTTACGCCGGAATCAGATGAATGGTGGCACAAACGCTCCAGCCGCGAAGAGGCGGACGATACGGTGCGAGGCCGTCCAAGGGCGCAGGTCTTCCTGGATTTCCACTTGAAACTCCACGGCTTTCTGAAAGAGCGCGGGGTGCGGATGGCCATGTTCGAGGACATGGTTAACCCTGCCCACAACGGGCCGAGATATGATACGTGGAAGATCGTTGATTCCTTGCCTCGGGATATCATTATCCTCATCTGGGCGGACATTGGCGATGCTGCGGGATATTTCGGGGAGAAGGGATTCGAGTGCTGGGGATGCTCGACCGGCTGGTGTGCCTTCAAGCGGCCTTCGCGGAAATACATATCGGGGCTTGGAACCTCCCTGTACGGCTTTGGACGGGAATGCAAGTTCCGGGAAGCGCTCTCCTTCTCCTTTCATTCCAAGCTGTTCATGGGTGCAAACTACGCATGGAACTTCAACGACAGTTCGCTGGACTGGAATTATGCCGACTGGATGAATTCTGGGGAATTGGCTGCGGCGGAAGCGGTTTTTGCCGCGGAGGCCAATCCATACGGCTATGAAAACTTCGAACCGCTGGATATCGGCTATTATTTCAATGCGTCAGCGCCCGCATTTGCTGGCGGTTCGCAGACAGTTTGCAACATTCCGATGAATCTTGAAAGTAATGCTGGTAGAAACTGCGTCGAAACGCGAAAAGACACTCCGCAGACAATTCCGGTTCGCAAAAAATGCTCCTCGATGGTTTTCTTGCACACCTCCATTCCCAGCCAATCCTACAAGTCATATACCGGCAATGAAAACCGCTGTTGGCAACGGGGCTATCCGGCGGCGGAATACACAGTGGTTTATGCAGACGGTACTCAAGGAGTGTATCCGGTTCGCCTGAATCAGGAAATTTATTTTGAAGATTGGCAGCCTCAAGCGGGTGGAACGGTGTTTTGCCGGGGCATGAAAATCGGATACGACGCCGACAGGCGGCCGCATTTCGCCTATCAGTGGGAATGGGTCAATCCGCATCCGGAAAAGGAGGTTGCGGAAATCCAGATTTCAATTCCGAACCACTGGGATTTCACGCACAAGTTGCTGGCACTGACCTTGCGGGCTGTCCGTGGGAGACATTCGGGGCAGTCCCCATTGTAAACCAAAGATGTGGGGCGCTCACGGGCGAGAAATACAGAAACGCCCGAATTTCAGAATTTCAATGAGAATGAAATGGCTATTGCCTAAAGGCAGTTATTTTTGATATAATCCCCGGTAAGAAAAACAATAGATTAAATCTTACCATGAACCAAAGCGAGATTATAAGATTCGCACGGCAAAAAGGGAATGGCTTTGCCTTTAGCGCGTCAGATCTTCCTGGCTACAGTTCGCGCACGATGGCCGACAAGACCTTGTGCGTGATGGCGCGTACCGGCAAGATTCGGAGAGTGATGCGTGGCATCTATGACTTGCCGAGGTGGAGTGACATTCTGAAGAAGGAGGCGCCGCCCGATCTCGATGCGGTTGCAAATGCTATAGGGAGGAAATTCGGATGGATGTTGCTTCCGTGCGATGAAGGAGCAATGAATGGTTTTGGGCTGTCAACACAGATTCCGGCCAGGAAAGTATACATTTCAACCGGGCCTTCACGTGTTTACAAAGTTGGAAAGCATGCTATAGAGTTTCAGCATCGCTGTTCGCGCGAGACGGACATCATTGGCAGGAATGCGAGGATGGTGGTTCGGGCGTTGAAGGGGCTCGGCAAGGACTATGCGACAAATGAGATTGTCGCTAATATGGCAAGCCGATATACAGACGAAGAATGGCGGCAGATATGCGAAGCTACTAAAAGGGTTTCTTCGTGGATAAGGGATCTTGTCACCGCCGAGATGGAGCGCAGGAGGGCATGATGAAAATTGATGACATAGTGAATGGAACGGACGCATATCGGTCTGAATTATGCAAGCAGGTCCAGAATGACTCTGGCGTTGAGTGCATAATGCTCGAGAAGGATCTCTGGGTGACGTATGTCTTGGAGAAGATATTTGCCGACAAAGAGCTTTCTAAAATCCTGAGGTTCAAGGGTGGGACTTCGCTTTCCAAAGCGCACCGCATAATACGTAGATTTTCGGAAGATGTTGATTTGGTTCTTGACTGGACGAGATTTCTCGAGATAGGAGATCCGAATGAGGAGCGGTCGAAGACCAAGCAGGCGAAATACAACGAAATGATGAATGCAACTGCTGGTTCGTATGTAAGTGGGGAGTTGCGGGATAGGATACAGGGCGCAATAGGGGATGTCTGCAAGGTGGAACTTGATCCTGTTGAACCACTCAATCTTCATGTGGTATATCCAAAGTGTTTTTCAAGTTCCTACATCACACCCGATGTGAAGTTGGAGATTGGTCCTTTGGCATCGTGGACTCCATGGGAAAAGAAGTTAATCACGAGCCTTGTCGGCGAATTTGAACCGCATCTGGAGATTCAGTCTTTTTATGTTCCTGTCATAAAGGCTGAGCGGACTTTTTGGGAGAAGATTGAGGCGCTCCACCATGAGCACTACCGCCCTGAGACGAAAAAGGCGCCGAAAAGGTTTTCTCGCCACTATTATGACGTCTACAAAATGTTCGGTTTTGGTGTATTCGATGTTGCCAAGCATGACCTTGCATTGCTTGCGGAAATTGTCGACTTCACGCGCAAGTTCTATCCGCGCAGCTGGGCGCATTTCGAGCTGTGCAAGCCTGGCACGATGCTGCTCATGCCGTCTGCCCATGCGATGCCCGTCATGAAGGCGGACTACGCGGCGATGCGCGCCATGATTTACGGCGAGTACCCCTCGTTTGACGAAATTCTCTCGACAATCAAGAAGCTTGAGTCGGAAATCAACGCCTTGGCGTGATTGGCAGTGCCGAGAGTCCAGTCTGGTTCCATGCGAGATCGCACGAGTGTCGCGCTACTCGTCGTCCGCGCCACGAGGCGAGGCACCGCTCGACGCCAGCGCGACAGATTCGCCGCGGCGGTGTCAAGGCATGGCCCAGCGCATCGTCAACTTCAACAACGCAAGCAGCTTTTTCTTTAAGGGCGTCGCGTCTCTCTTCCCTGAAGCCTGGGCTCCCGTCGTCTTTCAGGTCGGCTACATCGCCGTTTGCTGGCTCTTCCTCTATTTCCTCCACCGTCAACGCTTCTACTTGAAAGTATGAAGACATCTCTTCTGAACAAACTGCTCGTTTCATCCGTTCTCGCCTGCGCCGTCGTCGCATCGTCGTTCGGAGAAGCCGCTCGTCCAGCGAGCCCTGTTCTTGGCTACCAGATCGACATCTCGCGGAGCAAAGTGCCGACGATGGAGACGCTGTACAGGATCGTGGACATTATGGCGTCGCTTGGCTACAACCAGTTCCAGCTCTACACGGAGCATACGTTCGCCTACAAGGGGCATGAGACGGTCTGGCGCGAGGCGAGCCCCATGACGCCGGACGAAGTGCGCGCGCTCGACGACTACTGCCATGCGCGGGGAATCGAACTTGTCCCCAACCAGAACTCGTTCGGGCACTTAGAGCATTGGCTCCGGCATCCGGAGTACAACGATCTCGCAGACCATCCACACGGCGGTGCGAAGATCGGACGTTGGGGCGGCGCGGTCAGGCCGACGGCCGCGACGCTGAATCCGGTCGATCCGAGGAGCATTGAATTCGTGGCAGGTCTCTACGATCAGCTTTTCCCTTGCTTCAGGTCGAAGTATGTCAATGTTGGCTGCGACGAGACCGTCGAGCTGGAGGATTCGCTCTTCGCAGGCCGCAGCGCGGAGGTTGTGCGGGAGAAGGGGGCCGGCAGGGTTTACCTCGATTTCTTGAAGAAAATCTACGGGGAGGTGAAGTCGCGCGGACACACGATGATGTTCTGGGGCGATATCGTCCTAAACCACCCCGAACTTGTTCCGGAAGTCCCGGAAGATGCGATCTGCCTCGACTGGGGATATCGTCCGGAATCGCCGTTCGAGGAGCATGGACGCCTGTTCAACGAGGCGAAGCGGAAGTTCGTTGTCTGTCCCGGGACGAGTGCGTGGTGCTCTCTCTTCGGACGTATCGAGCGGATGCGCGGCAACATCGACAACGCGGTCGCGGCAGGTTCGCGGCACGGCACGATGGGATATCTTCTTGCCGACTGGGGCGATTTCGGACACGCCCAGCCATGGATAGTTTCGCTGCCGTCGCTCGTCTATCTTTCGCACCGCGTCAAGGGCGAGGGGCTCTCGGACGAAAAGCTCGCGGAGGAAATCGACAAGATCTGCAACTGCAAATGCGGCGAGGCGCTGATCGCGTACGGCACAATGTACCAGAAGGCGGGCGGAAGGAACGGAAACAGCGTGGAGCTTTTCCACGTTCTGAAGGACGGCGTGAAGTACAAGCGCGACAATGGGGCGTCCGATGAATCGTTCGCGGCGGCGTTCGAGGAATGGGGGCGTGCCAAGTCGCTTCTCGATCTCGACGGCGCGCCGGAATGGGTCAAGGACGATTTCGCGCTTCTCGACCTACTCGCAAGAGCGGTCAAGACGCGGCTTGACGAACCCGAAAAGCCCAACTTCCGTGCGATGTTCGAGCCGGAGTACAGGCGGCTGTGGCTCAGGCAGAACCGCCTCGGCGGACTTAAGGATTCACTCGCAATCCTGTTCGGCATGTAGGCAGAGATAATGCATGGGGGAGACAATGTGGGGAGACAACGGGGTTAGACCCCATTTTAAACCGGCGGCAAGTCGGCGAGGCACTTGACATGCTCTGTTTGGTGTAGTATGATTATGCGCATGATAAATTGTCTAAAAAGGAGCAATTGAGACAATGGGGGCAGATCCCATTGTAAACCCTCTGCGCGAAACAATTCTCCCGGACCGGCGGACGCACAGGGTATCCCCCTCGCACGGCGAGTCCGCGAAGCGGATGCTCTGGCAGGGGTGCGTGTCCCTCCCCGGGTTTTGTGATTTCTGTTTACAAACGACCCTACTTGCGGAATATGCAAATTTATGATATTATATTGCACGTTCCGAGATTAAAGAGAAACTTCGTATGTTTGTGATTGACAATTCATTAGCTGAAAAGGGGTGCATTAAGCACTATGAGAAAAACATAGTAGGGAATGTGCCTCTTGTTTGGAGAACCTTTTGGAAGTCAAAGAATATCTGAATGCAGGAAAGACATTGCCGCAGGTGCTTCACTGCTGTAGCTACATTAGATCGGAGAGTGAAGATATCTATCGGATTGGGCAGACCGGGATTGTTGGAGCAAAAGAGACTAGGTTGTATGTGTATGTGCGGATTGTGGGCGAGAAGATTTACAAATTGACGTTTGGGGACAAGGATTCGCAGCAAAGAGACATCAACCGCTGTAAGCAGATTGTCCGCAAATTCAAAAAGACAGTTTGATTGACAAAACCCAAAGAAACAATTACGAAACAAAATGCATTACGAGCCCTCGACGGAATATGAGGTGATAAAATGAAAAAGGCAAAAGAAGAAGGGGCGGTCAATGCTCTGGCGGCAGAGCTTGGCTGTGAAAAAGAAACGGCGGAACTTGTCTACAAGCGCATTCAAGCACGGCGACTGGTGAAGATGTTGATGTCCGAACGGGTGCGTCACAATTTATCCCAGAAGGAAATCGCCGCGAAGATGGATTGCAGCGAGAGCAAGATCAGTCGTATGGAAAGCTCGAATGACGTCGACTTGAACTTCGGCGATATTCTTGCTTACGTGCGAGCGACAGGCATCAATATCTCGATCATGCTTGACGATTCAACTCTCCCGAACGCAACGCGGATTAAGCATTGCGTTCTCGTAATCGCGTCAATGCTCCGCCATCTAACTGACTTGGCAAAGGAAGAGGACGAGGACGATTCTATCAGAAATGCCATTAACAAGTTTCAGGTCGAGGTGCTGATGAACTTTCTCATCAAGTACCAAGAAAGTGGTGCAGCGCTTCCGCCGATTCGTTTTGACGAGCCTCCATCTATCGGTGAGTTACATATCGCTGGTGCGCAGAATGCTTTGCGCGGTGCATCAGTGGCACCTTGACTGTCGACAGCAGCTGTTGAGAGCCCCGAAAAATGTCTGTAGAAATTGCGGGGTGAGACCCCTTTGACGGTGGTAATTTTGGACGGGAAACCGCATGATTTGACAAGATGTCGCAATGAGATCTGGGTCGACATCCCACGGAGTTCTTTCTTTGCGACCTTTGCGTTCTTTGCGGCTAAACATCAGAGTCGAGTAGGTCGTTTAGCGTCGAGCGGGGCAACGCTTTCTACACGATCTACACGTTCTACACGGCTAGAATCTGTTTGGGGCCGCGAAGCGGCTGTTTCAGGGCGGGCGGGTTTACAATGGGGGCAGACCCGATTGTAAACCCCGCCGACGAATCGCTCGCGCCGCGCATGACGATCGCCGGCGGCTAGGTCATGCGTTCTTGACGCTCCGCTCTCTCCATGCGGTGGGCGAGACGCCTGTCGCCGCAACGAAGGCTCGCGAGAGATATTCGAGAGTGGAGAATCCGGAGAGTCCGGCGATTTCCTTTATGGGACGGGTAGTGGTTTCGAGGAGCCGTTTCGCCTCTGCGATCCGGGCTTCGGCAATCTGCTTCTGCACGGATGACGACAGGCATTTTTTGAACGCGCGTTCGACGAGCGTGCGCGAGAAGCCGACGTGCCGGAACACGTCCGAGGCGGAGATTCCGTTGGCGACATTCGCGCGGATGAACGCGAGCGCGTCCGCGAACCACGGCGGCGCATGCGGGTAGGTGTGTGTCGACTCGCGCTCGACGATTCCGCGCGGCGGCACGACGATCCTCGGCGGGTTTGTCGTCGTTTTGCGGTCGGACAGCATTAGCGCCATCGTGTCGGCGGCCGTCTTGCCTATTGTCGAGGCGTCGGGGTCGATGCTCGAAATTCGCGGCGTCGAGAACATGCAGTATATCGGATCGTCGTCCACGCCTATGATGGCGACGTCGTCCGGAACGGCAATGGCGAGCGCACGGCACAGAGAAAGGACCTGCGAGGCGCGAAGGTCGTCGCAGCAGAATATGCCGACCGGTTTCGGCAGCCGTCTGATCCAGTCCGCAAGAGCGTCGGAGTCGGGCGGAGACTCGACGCGCGTGCCGAGAAGGAAGTCCGTCCCGAAGCGGTTCTGCCGCGTGAACGGCGGACGGTAGATGGCGGGACGGAATCCCTTCTGCTCGAGAAACGACGCGAATGCGTTTCGGCGTCTGTCGGAAAAGGCGACGCGGCGGTAGCCGCAGAAGGCGAAGTTTGCGAAGCGGTGCTTGATAAAATGCTCGGCCGCGAGTCGGCCGATGGCGTCTGCGTCGGTCTTGACGCTGGCAAAGCCTGGGGAATCCGATTCGCAGAGACAGTCGACGACGGGGCTTCCGCTTTTCGCGAGCGCGGACGCGGTGTGTCTGTCGGCTACGCGGCAGATCCATCCGTCGAACGGCTCCCCCGCCTTCGCTGCTATGTCGAGCGGATCGATCAGCGCAAGGTCCCATTCGGGATGCCGTTCCGCCGTTTCCGCGACGCCCCGGATGAAGCTGCGCCCGTAGGCGCTTGCGCGTTCCGCCGCGACCGCTATTTTCTTCTGTCGTCTCATGCTGCAATTATTATACCATAAAAATCGCGCCGTGTTGCGTTTTTTGCAGGCGAATTGTAAAAAGCGTTGGCGAGCGACTACGAAAATCCACCAGCTAAACCCTGGTAATGGGGCCCTCCATTGTTGACTGTGCATGCGGAATATGATAAACTATACCCAAATTTAGTAAACGCCCATTTAGTTAAAAGGAGTATAAAATGAAGTTCTTTGGACGGAAAGATGAAATCTCCGAATTGCGGAAGTCGCGAGAGTTATCTCATCGCTTTGCGCAGTTTACCGTCATAACAGGTCGGCGTAGAGTTGGAAAGACGGAATTGATAAAAGAGGCCTTAAGGGACGGCTCTGATGATTTTGTGTATCTCCTCATCACTCGTCAGGCTGAGAAAACGTTGTGCGCAGACCTCCAGACGAGCGTTGAGGAAGCGATAGGGCATCGTCTTACGATACACGGGCAGTGTTCACGTCTAATCGAGTTGGTCGGCGAGGTTTTCAAGGCAGCGGAGGAAAAGCCGCTGACACTTGTCATTGACGAACTTCAGGAGATGGACAGAATCAACCCGTCTTTCTTTGGAGCATTGCAGGGGCTGTGGGATGAGCATCACAACACTGCTAAAATCAATCTTGTCGTCTCTGGTAGCGTCAATCGGCTGATGAACAAGATTTTCTTCACATACGGGGAGCCTCTTTATGGCCGCAATACGGGGCATCTCAAAGTGACTCCCTTCCCCGTCGCAGTCCTTAAGGAGATATTCGCGGAATTCCATCCCGGCTATGCCAATGAGGACTTGCTCGCCTTGTGGACATTCACCGGCGGTGTCGCCCGGTATGTCGAGCTTATCGTGATGAACGGGGCGTTTACGCTAGACAAGATGATCGAAGCTGTATTTGGACGGCTGACGGCGTTTATAGATGAGGGGAAAATCGTCTTGATGGAGGAGTTTGGAAGCGAATATGCCACGTATTTCTCCATTCTGTCCGCTATCGCAGCAGGCCATACGAGATTCGCGGAAATAGAAAATGACCTTGGTGCGGAGGTGGGAACCTACATCGCCAACCTGAATGAGCGCTATGAACTCATATCGCGGACTTTGCCGATCTTCGCGAGGAAGGGCGGAAAGAACTCCGCGTATCACATCGACGACTGCTTCTTCAGGTTTTGGTTTCGCTTCGTGTTCAGGTATCAGGCGCTGATTTCGCTGGGGCGCTGGGATGTGCTTCGGGACATTGTCCGCCGCGAGTTCTCGGTGTTCAGCGGCTATGCGCTTGAACTGTACTTTAGATGGAAGATCGCGGGAGAGTCATCGTGTACGGCCATCGGCGCGTGGTGGGATCGCAAAGGCGAGAATGAAATTGACATTGTCTGTGAGGACGAGATATCAGGTACCATTGACTTCTACGAGGTGAAATCCGACCGAACACGGTACAGCCAGGGACTGTTGGAACGCAAGGTGGCTGCGTTCTTTGAGAAGCATCCCGAAAAACGTGGTCTGCGTCACGATGTACGATGCTTGTCTCTGGATGAAATGTGAACCGCTACTCTCTTCTGCCTGCCCATGCGGCAATTGTAGCTGTCACGAAATCCTCATAGTTTATTACAACAAATTGTCACGAAATCACGTATGTTGTACAGCCAATGTTGTCACGGTATTCATTGATGAGCCGCCTGCCGCCGCGACGGCTATGCGTTTTCTTTTCTTCATGCGCGATTTCTGTCTTTCCCGTTCATGCGAATAGCGCGGCTCCATCCACGACATTCTGGATGTTGCCAAGGTATTTGCTTGTTGCGGCTCCGTTCGCGGCGACGAGGACGGTGTGCACGGCCTTGCAGACTCCGCTTTCGCGGCGGAATATCTCGGCCCGGTGGAGGATGCTTTCGCATTCTGCCTTGTCGAGGGAATACGGTTCGTCGCTGTATTTCATTTCGCACAGGTCCACGATGCCGTCCGCCCTGTCGATGAGCATGTCAATCTGAACGCCTTTCTCGTCGGGACTGTCGGAACGCCACTTCCACGAATATGTGTCGGCCTCTACTCCCTGAATTCCAAGGGCCCGCTTTATCTGCTCGGAATGCATGATGCAGACGCGCTCGAACGCAAGCCCGCGCCATGTGTTCACCTTCGGAGCGTGGTAGTTCAGGGACCAATGCCGTTTGTCGTTTCCGCGCCATGGCGCAACGAACTGGAAATAGAACAGGGTGTAGGGATCGACAAGCTGGTACGTGGCGTCCTTCTTTTTCTTTGCCATCGCTCTGCTGCACACGAGGAATCCGCATTGCACGAGCTCGTCAAGGCATCTGCTGATTTCTCCACCGGATTTCACGTTGAGGCTGCGGATGATTTCTTCGCGCGACATCCCGGCCTTTTTGCCTTCGAGCGTCTTTACGATTTCGACATGACGCGCGGACGACTTGAACAGCGATGAGAAAAGCCGGCTGAATTCATTTCGCATTTCGTCTGCGGTTCCAAAGAAGAGCCTGTCGATGTTCTGGGCGGCGCTCTGTCCTTCCTGAAGCAGGCTCCAGTAGTAGGCGACACCGCCAAATATCATGTAGCACTCCATGATCTGTCGACGGTCGAAGCCAAGGTTCTTGTAGTTGGCGTAGTCTTCGCATTCCTTCAGCGTGAAAGGGACAAGCGGTATCTGCCTGGTTACGCGGTTGTGCAGTCCGCCCCGAGCCCGCAGGACTTCGTTGACGACCCATGTCGTGGCGGATCCGCATATTACGAGCAGTATGTCCCTGCGTGACGTGGCCCATCCGTTCCAGAACAGTTCAAATGCGCTGAGAAAGCCAGAGCATGGAGTGTCAAACCATGGAAGCTCGTCAAGGAATACGATTTTCTTCCCTTCGGGCATCTTCTCCAGCATGGTCTCGAGTTCCGAAAAGGCCACAATCCATGATGACAGACGGGGGCAGTGCGGATGGCCTTGTTTCTTCAGCGCCTCCCTGAATGCGGACAGCTGCATTTTGCGAGAGGCGTTCTCCATGCCTGCAGCATGAAAGGCGAATTTGTAGTTGAACACTTCGTTGATGAGAAATGTCTTGCCGATGCGTCGCCTGCCATACACGGCCACAAACTCGGAATGGTCCGATTCGTATGCCGTACGGAGCGTCTTGATTTCGTTTATTCTGCCAATCATCGGGCTGATCCTCCTTTATTGGGAAGTATTATATCATAAAATGAGATTTGGCGCAATGGTATATATTTATTGTCAGGACATTGCGCCAAATGTATTGGAATCGGTGCGATTTGGCGAGAAGTTGGCTTTCGTACCTTCAAACTCCTTTTATATCCGCGAGGAAAATGTTGGTGCTACGAATGCTTTCTGTTGCGTTTTTTACAGACGAATTGTAAAAAGTACAGTTGCGTTTTCTCCTGCGGCTGATGTATAATATTAACCAACGATGGGCGCATTGTAACTTTCAACATCAAACTTCAAATATCAAACTTTCAACTGCGAAGGCATGGAGGAAATATGACGCACAAGGAAAGGGCCAAGGAGGTCCGCAAGATTCTGTCGATGACGCTTGACGAGGTCATAAAGGCCGCGAAGGGACAGCTTGTCGTCTTCGACACGCTCGACGAGGTCTACGACTATCTCGCCGAGGAGATGGTGAAGGAATTCGCGAAGGCCGCGAAGGGAAAGAAGATTGTTAATTTCATAATGCCCGTCGGCCCGACGCAGCCGTATCGCCTGATGGCCGAGAAAATCAACTATCGGCAGATCAGCCTCAAGAACGTCCGCTTCTTCTTCATGGACGAGTATGTCGACGACGAGAAGGATGATCTGATCCCGATGACGAATCCGCTGTCGTTCCGCGGACAGATAGGTCCGCTCCTATTCAACCGCATCCGTCCAGACCTTCTGATGCCGAAGAGCCAGATAATCTTCCCGACGCCCGAGAACATCAGTGACCTGCCGAAGATGATCAAGGATGCGGGCGGGATCGAGGTCTGCTACGGCGGCATCGGCATCCACGGACACGTCGCGTTCAACGAGCCGGGTCCGGGCGTCGCGGAGTCCAATCCGCGCATTCTCGACATCAACGAGTTCACGCGCACAATCGACGCGACGCGGCATCCGGGCGTGGGCGGGAATCTCGAGAACTTCCCGCGCCGCGCGATAACGATGGGCATGAAGCAGTGCCTTGAGGCGCGCAAGATACTCATCATGACGCGCAACGAGTCGACGGCGTTCAACTGGGCGAACACGATCGTCCGCATCTCCGCGCTCGGGAAGCCCGGTGACGACTATCCGGTCACGCACATGCGCAACCACAAGCACCTTCGCATCGTCACCGACCGCAACACGCTCAAGACCCCGAAGTTCAACATCTGAAGGGGACACGTCTGCAAACGTGGGATCGGCGGGTCAAGCTTATCTACACAGTTGCTTGGGTTGCGGGCTTGTCGCAGTTGTCGACTGACGAAACGCCTGATTCTGCACTTTATGGGAAGGAGGCCCTGCGGCGCGCGTTATTTGCTTCTGCGCCAGTCGGCCATCGTGGTGCAGAAGCGGGTTTTGAACAGGCGCATCGCGTGGGTGGGATGCTCCCATCCGCATTCGGCGCAAATGCGCGAGACGGGAGCGTCGCTTTCACGAAGGCGCGCTGCAAGGAGGTCGAGGCGAGCATTTCGGATCGTTTTCGCAATCGAGGACGAAAGTTCCCGCCGGAACAGGTTTTCGAGCGTTCTCCGCGAGACTCCGGAAATCTTCACGGTGTCAGGAACCTCTATGGGTCGGTCTGTGTTTTGTGCGATGAAGGCGGTTGCAAGGTCGACGGGGAGTGAGTGCATCGCGTCGATGGGAGGCAGTGATTCCCGCTCGTGAACGGCGCCGGGAGGATAGTGCGAGACGTCCGGGACGATGCCGCCCGAGAGGAGTGTCTTAAGCCGCTGCGCGGCGAGATAGCCGCCGTGCGAGAAGTTCTGGTCCAGGCTCGTGAGAGGCGGGTGGGAGTTGTCGCACTGTATGGTGAGGTCGCTGACGCCGATTACGCCGAATCTTCTCGGTACGTCGAGACCGTTCCTGCGGGCGAGGTCAAGCACCGCCACGCCTGCGTTGTCGTCGGCCGCGAACACCGCGGAGCGGGGCGGAAGCGCCTTGAGCGCGTCCAGAAGCGAAGCCTGCGTATAAGGCGCGTCCAGCCTCGACGTCCGGCAGTGGAATCGCGCGAGCTCCTTTTCGAATGCCCTGAACCTTTCGCGTTCCCATGGCCTTCCCAGCCTTCCGACGAACAGGAACGAACGATAGCCGCGCGAATAGACGTGACGCGCGACGATGCCTCCGATCTTCGCCCCGTCGCTCACGACGTATTTCGCGTTCGCGGGCCGCGACGGCGTTTCGTTCGGGTCGAACGCAATTACCGTGGGCAGGGAAAGTGAGGCGACATGCGCCATCGCGGGTTCGTCCAGATGGGCGCAGATGAGTCCGTCCGGCCTGAACGCCCGCAGTTCGCGCCTGATCGTCGTCAGCCGCTCCGAAGTGATGACTGTGACTTCCCATCCCGGACATGTACGCGCGAAGGCCATGATGCCTTCAAGCTTGCGCCAGTTCGACGTCGTCCCGCTGGGTACGAGTACAGCAACACGTTTCATTTCGTATTTGACGTTCTTCATGCGTAAAATTGTACCATTTTCTCCGCGAGACTGCAACCGCTTTTGCGCAAATCATCATTATTCTTGCGCAAATATGGCTTGATGGCGCTGCCGGGATATGGTAGAATAGCGCCATGAAAACACAAGTTCTGTCTATGGTCGCGTTTGCGGCATCCGCGCTTTTCTGCGGGACATCGCTCGCCGACAGGGCGGAGATTCGTCTTGACGGCAATGAATGGCTTCTTGACGGCATCCCTGTGCTCGTCCCGAACGCCTGGAACAAGATAGACGGCGCGGACGGCAGCCCGGAGGGTCTGCCGGAGGCAGGGAAGTCTGCCGAAGCGACCACCTATGCGCGCAGGCGAGGGATTTATTCGCGTCCGCTCCCCGACGCCGTGAAAGGTCGTCGCTACTTCATCCGCTGCGAGGGTGCGTCCCAGAATGCGAAGGTGCGTGTCAACGGAGCCGTGATCGGCTCGCACAGGGGCGCATTTTCTGCGTTTTGCTTTGAAGCAACCGATGTGATGAAGCCTTCGGGCAACAAGCTGGAGATCGAGGTCTCGAACGAATTCGACCCGGCGCTGCCGCCGGTCTCCGCCGACTTCACGGTATGCGGAGGGCTTTACCGCAGCGTCTGGCTGGTGGAGACCGATCCCGTCTGCATCGATCCGACGGTTGACGGAGGGCCGGGTGTGCGCGTCTTTCCGGAAATGGACGGCACCGTGCGAGTGGAAGTCGATGTGTCGGGTGCGGACGACGCCGAAGTTGATTGGGAGCCCAGGAAGGTGGAGAACCCGAAACTGTGGTCTCCTGAAACGCCGAACGTCTATGAAGTCTCCGTGACCGTCCGCAAGGGCTCGTGGCGCGATTCCATCCGCCAGCCGTTCGGCTTCAGAACGGTGGAGATGCGTCCGGACGGCTTTTATCTGAACGGCGTAAAGCGCAAGGTACGCGGTGTCAACCGCCATCAGGATCAGGAGGGGATGGGCTGGGAGTTTACGGCATTGCAGGAGGAACGCGACATTCGTCTTGTCAAGGAGATGGGCGCCGACGGTCTCAGGCTTGCTCACTATCCGCAGAGCGGCAACATCTACGATCTCTGTGACAGATACGGTCTGTTGGTCTGGAGCGAGATTCCGGTCGTCAACAGGATCGGTCCGGACATCCCGGCTTTCATGGAGAATGCGCGCACGATGCTTCGCGAGATGATCGCCCAGAACCGCAACCACCCGTCCGTATGCTGGTGGGGGGTGTTTAACGAAATATACAACGGATTCGAGAAGATCAAGCCCGAGGAGCGTCCGGCGTCCGGCGCGTGGGAGCGCGAAATTGCGTCCCTTGTCGCGCTTGTGCACGAGCTGGATGTGTCGCGTCCGGCTGTCGCAGCGACGTGCCGTTCCGAAAAGCTTGAGCTCAACACCCTTGCCGACGCAATGGGAATAAACGTCTATCCCAGATGGTATCGCCCGGACTCGATGCGCGACTGCGTGGACGAATTCGCCTCTGGCAATGGGTGGCGGACAGTTGCTCTTTCCGAGTATGGCGCAGGCGGCTCGGTGTTCCAGCACGAGAATCCGCCTGTGTTCAAGGGGACCGTCTCGCCGCACCATCCGGAGGAGTACATGACGAATGTCCATGTGGAGGACTGGAGGCATATCATTCACGACGACAGAATATGGGGTTCATTCGTCTGGGCGATGTTTGACTTCGCCTCGGATGCCAAGCGTGAGGGCGACCGCAACGGCGTGAACGACAAGGGACTTGTCACGCGCGACCGCGTCACGCCCAAGGACGCATGGCACTTCTACAGGGCAAACTGGAATCGGAAACCGGTGATCCACCTCGCCGGGAAGCGGATGTCGGCGACAAGCGGCAATACGGCGAATATCATCGTGTTCTGCAATGTCGGTCCCGTTTCGCTGTTCCTTAACGGCAAACTTGTGGAAACGAAGAGCCCGGACGAGGTCTGCTGCGCCGTGTTCGACGGCGTTCCCCTGAAGCCCGGGGCGAACGACATCCGCGTCGAGTCCGCCGGGCTTTGTGACGGATGCGTCTGGCACCGGCAGGAGAAATGAGGATATAATCACGCCATGAGAAAATTGACATTCGCTGTTTTGTTCTGCCTAACCGCCTGCGGCTGCATGGCATCGACGGTCACGGTCGGGGAGATGGAGTTCAAGACATATCCGTTTTCAGATCCCGATCCCGTGCCGGCTGTTTCGCAGACGCGCTATCCGTACTTTCGCTACGACCGCACGTATCATGAAGGTTCGCCTGCGAAATGGCAGACGGTGACGCTGGAGAACGACAACATACGCGTGATCATGCTCCCGCAAGTCGGAGGCAAGATATGGACGGCGACGGACAGGAAGACGGGCCGCGATTTCCTCTTCACGAACCATGTGATGAAGTTTCGCGATATTGCCATGCGCGGCCCCTGGACGGCTGGCGGCATAGAGTTCAACTTCGGCATCATCGGGCACAACCCCAGCACGGGAACGCCGGTCGACTGGTTCGCCCGCGAGAATCCCGACGGCTCCGCGAGCTGTTTTGTGGCCGCATTCGACTACATCACGCGTACGTTCTGGCAGGTGGAGGTACGACTCCCGAAAGACGCGGAGGAGTTTGAGACGCACGTCACGTGGTACAACGCCTCGTCGCTTCCCGCTCCCTACTACCATTGGATGAACGCGGCGTATTCCGTCGAGAACGATCCGAAGTTCCTCTTTCCCGGAAAGCACGTGATCGGGCACGAGGGCGAGATCGTGACCCGTGCATGGCCGATTATGGAGAAGAACGGACGTCGCGTGGACGACATGCCCGGCAACGAATGGGGCGGACCCAAGTCGTACCACATTCTCCCGGGGCACAACGGCTTCTACGGAATTTGGTGGCGCAATCTCGGCTTCGGCAGCTACCACCGCAGCGAGCCGTATGAGAAATTCGGCCGTAAAATATGGCTTCAGACAATGTCGCCCTACGGACTTCTCTGGATGAAGTTCAAGACCGACGACGACGGACAGAACGCCGAGCTGCAGTCCGGGCGCTGTTTCAACCAGCCGCGCAAGAACACGTATAGGACGCCGTTCAAGCACCAGACCTTCGCTCCCGGCTCGACCGAGACGTTTGCAGAGCATTGGGGACCGATCCGCGACATGAAGGAGGTCGCGTCCGACATGTCTGAAACGCGCCCGATGCCGAAGCCGCGTCCCATCGACGCGCCGGAGGACTTTGACTGGAACTCCGCCTACGGCGAATACGTGCGCGGTACGCAGGCGATTGCCGAGCGCTACGACGCGCTTGGACGCGAGCATCTCGAACGCGCCATCGCGAAGGACCGCTTCTTCGCTCCGGCCTACTCCGAACTCGCCGCCGCCGAGATGCGGCGCGGCAACTATCGAAAAGTCCATGAACTCTGCGAAAGAGCGCTTGCCATCAACGCCTACGATCCGCTTGCGAACTATGTGGACGGTTTTGCATACTTCGTGGAAGGGGATCAGACGACCGCCCGCGACCGCCTCGGCATTGCCGCGCAGCAGCCGCAGTACCGCGCCCCGGCGCTCGCGCTCGTTGCGCGCGGCTATTTGCGCGAAGACGATGCAAAGGCGGCTGCGGACGCTGCACGCAAAGCGCTAAAGGCGAACGACATGAACCTCGATGCGCTTCTTGCGCTCGCCGTCTCCATGCGCGGCGAAGATGCCGCGACGCGACAGAAGTTTCTGGCGGACGTCATAGATCGCGTTCCGCTCTGTCACGCTTTCCGCTACGAACTTTGTCTTGCAGGAGATGGTAGGGCTGGCGTTCCATCGCCAGCCGCAGACGGCGAAGAGCCGCCTTCTCTATCGAATTTTACTCGCTACGTTACCTGTGAACTTTCTTCCTGGATGTACGTCGAACTTGGATGCTGGTATGCCGAAACTGGATGCGCCGACGATGCGAGGCGATTTTTCGAGCTTGCGGGCGACGATCCGATCGCAAAGGTCTGGCTCGGCGACCTCGAAGGGGCGAAGAAGCTCAAGGCGGGCGGCGTTTTCCCGTTCAGGCGCGAAACAATGGCGAAACTTGAAGATGCCGTCGCGAAGGACGGGCATTGGAAGTTCCGCTATTTGCTCGCCGTTCTCAAGGCATACTTCGGCTATGATGCGGCGGCGGATGCACTCCTCGAGTCGTGCGGCAACGAACCGGACGAGTCGGTGTTCTACCAGTACCGTGCGGGGCGTCGAAACGGGCCGCCCGGTGGTCGGCCCCTACCGGATTGCCGCGAACCGTCGGTAGGGCGCGATCACCGAGCGCGCCGCATCTCTGCCCTTGCCGACCTTAACCGCGCAAAATCGCTTGGCGACAGCTGGCGCATCGGACGCCAGTTCGCCGAATACTACGAGGCCGAAGGCGACTTCGCAAAGGTTCTCGAGGTCACGGCGGAATACCTGAAGACATGGCCGGAGCGCGATCCGCTGCGCCTTGCATACGCCAAAGCACTTTTGAAGCTTGGACGTCATCGCGACTGCATGGCGTATCTCGAAACGGTTAACCTGCTCCCCAGCGAGTATGGCGGCAACGCGGCTGACATCTGGCACGAATGTCAGGACGTGCTCGGTATTCCACGCACCTGGCCGGAAAACCTCGGTAAGGGCGAGCCTTATCCCGATGCGAAGTAAGTTATGTTGTGTTGCGCAAATCGTCAATAAAATTACGCGTATTGTCATTTACACGCGGAATGAATTGTGGTATATTACACAATAGACAATAAAATGCAAAAAGTAACAGGAGGTTGGATGAAACGGAACTTGAGAACGGCACTCTCTCTTGTCGGCGTTGCCATCGTAATGGCGATGTCTGCGTTCGCTGCCTCGACAGACCACCCCGCGGCTTCGGATGCCGGCGCCTGGATGCGCCCGGAGAACATGCGCTGGGCGAACTACCAGTGGGAGAACAAGGTGCATTTCCGCCGCATGGGCGGTCCGCACGTCCCGTTCTGGTGCAACAGCACGTTCCTCGACGACTACTTCGACAGGCTCTACAGCAAGGAAACCCTTCAGAAGTTCAAGGACATCGGTATCACCTGCATTGCAACATCCTTCTACAAAGGCTACGGACTGGAGGCCGAGAAGGAGGAAATTGCGAGGCAGGCGAATGTCGTGCAGATGGCGCATGAGGTGGGGCTGAAGGTTCTCGGCTACGTCAACTCCGACGCCTGCTACTACGAAACGCTTTTCAAGGAGATTCCAGACGCGAAGAGGATTCTCCAGCGGTATCATGGCGGCGAGTGGCGCACGCCGGATGCATCCTACTACCCGCACAAGGCGAAGCTGTGCGTTGGGCATCCGGAATACATGGACTGGATGAAGAAGGTCCTGACACTTGCGATGGAGCTTGGCTACGACGGCATCCATTTCGACATGGCCAAGCAGAAGTCGTGTTTCTGCGACGCCTGCACCACGCAGTTCCGCGAGTATCTGGAGCGGAACGTCAAGGACAAGACACGCCTTGGCTTCACAGGATTCGAACATGTCGAGATTCCGAAGATACTTCCCGTATCCGGGTGGGACAAGAAAATCGGCCATGTCGAAATGACTGTCGATCCGATGGCGCAGGAGTGGATAAAGTTCAATGCAGAGCGCTTCCATCGCGTTCGCAGGGAAATGTACGATTTTGTCAAGCGTTTCGGCGAAGACAAGTGTGTAAGCATCAACAACGACTGTGCGGACGTGACCAACGGCGGAGACCCGCTCAAATACAGGGACGCGGGCGACTGCTTCTTCATCGAAAGCAACTTCCCTTACGCGCTGGCGGACGGGAACATCCGCACCTCGGTATTCAACTACAAGAACATCGAGGCGATGGGCGCCATAGCGGTTCCGACGCAGTGGCTGATGAAGGACGGCAAAATCGCTCTGCCCGAAACGCCCAAGCAGATCACAATCGGCGTCCTTGAAAGCGCCGTTTACGGCGGAGTTCCTGGCAACACGTGGAGCAGCCGCTCGATATCCGGCAGTAAGATACACCTTGACTATGCCGAACTGACAGACACATACGCGAAGATTATCGCGTTTCTCGACGCTAACCGCCGCGTGTATGCCGGGTCGAAGTCGCTCGCAGTCGTGACGATTCTCTCAACATGGGAGGACTTCGCCTACAACCGCGACACAGAGATACGCCACCAGGCGCTCGCCACCATGATGTACACGCTCCAGCGCGCGAACATTCCGTTCCGCTTCCAGTATTTGAACGACTTCGCCCCGAAGACGACGGATGCGAAGCTCGTGATCCTTTCCGACTGCCATGCGATAAGCAGAGCGGACGCCGGAAAGATCATCGAGTTTGTGAACGGGGGTGGCTCGTTGCTGGCGACAGGCGCGTCCGGGGACTATGACGAGAACGTACTCAGATATTCGGAGAATCTTTTCGACGGGCTGCCGGCGGAACGGTATCTGCGCATCGTGCCCGCGCCGGAAAAAGCCTCCACTGCGGCACTCTATCCCGAGGTGTGGGGAAAGCACGTAACGAACTATCCCGAAGGGTGGCGGAAGATCGTGGATGGAGTGCGCCGCTTCGCCGAGCCGTTCATCCAGTACACGGTAGAAGCGGACGACGGCGTTTTCATCGAACCGAGGATCAACGCCGACGGCAGGCTCTTCCTCCACGTTTTGAATTTCTGGGACGATGAAAAGCGCTTTAGCATCACGGTGAAGCAGGGTGCGCCGCTGAAGACGTTCGATCTTGGCGGCAGTGCTGCCGAGATCGTGGGCCGCACGGTCTCCGGCCGCGTCAGAAACTATATCGTCATCGACTGCGGACGTCCAACACTTTGAAAATCGAAAGGATAACACCATGAAAACAAAACAAAAGTTCGGAAGAATCCCGGCAATGTTCCTGGCAATGGCGCTTTCGCCGCTCTACCTCCTTGCCACCGACTACTATACCAAGGAGGGGTCTGGTAATGGATGGCGAATATACGGCAACCCAGATGCTGCCAGCGAAGGAGTTTGGGTGGATATTGATAATAAGCCTACCGAGAAGCCATCGGAAGGAAACAACTACTGGATTGTTGGAGCCGGAGGTTTTCATGATGGCGGAGAGTTTAAAGGCGACTTGCTGTCCCTTGGGTTGCCGTCGGATATGCCAGATGAGTTCTACCCGTCTTGGGCAGGCTCGCCCCAAGTGCGCATCCGCACCTCAAGCACATTCAATATTGGCGACTTCCGGTTGTACTCGGGGGATATTCACCTGATTCATGGTTATCTTGCTTCGATAGCAGGCACGACCACTGTGCATAGCACATCCGCCGACCCCGTAACGTTGCGAGTTGTTCAGAACGGCACTACGGCTCAGGGGGTCAGCAGATACATCGACTTGGCGTCCGTGTTGAAGGGTGCTTCCGATGCAAGTCTTTCACTTACGGCGGGCAGCTGGCCGACCGATCCGACGCATCTTATTCTCTCTGGCGACTTTTCTGAATACCATGGAAGTTTCACCGCACAAGGAGCGCTCCTGCTGTTGAATACCGCGACGGCTTTCGGATGCGAGGCTGACGGTGCGAAAGCGGATGTGTACACGATAACAGCAGACGCGACGATGGCGATTGCGGCGGACAAGTCCGCGTCGATGAGCCGGACAAGGGGTCTGACAATCGCGGCGAACAAGACGCTGACGCTTGTGACGACGAACGATTTCAACGGCGTTTCGTATTCCGGGTACACCGTGACGTTCCCGATTTCCGGCGCGGCATCTTCAATCTTGGCGAAATCGGGCGATGGAACCGCTACGCTCGATTCGGTCTGCTCCGCAGGTACGCTCAGAGTCGATTCCGGCACACTGGCGTTCGGCGCGAACTTCGAAACTTCCGCGCAGAATCTTGTTATGGCGGCCGGGACGCAGATTGCGCTGGCCGAGGGTACGGAGCTAGAGTTTGCGTCTGTCACGTTCGGAGAAGCCTCTGTTGCTCCCGGATTCTACACGGGCTCGGGCGGACCCTCCGCTGCCACGGTGTTGCCGTGGATTTCCGGAACTGGCGTGCTGTCGGTGCCTTATTCCGAAACACCGGCGACAACTGTTGCGGACATGTGGAACGCGGAAGGCTCCGCCGGATTGATGTCCGTCGCCTCGAGCTGGGTTGGAGAATCCGCGCCCAATCTCGCGACAGGCGAGTTCCTTCCGACATTCGCGAACGCTGGTTCCGGCGCGGTTGTCGACACAAACAGTGTCGTGAAGGGAATCGTGTTCAACGCGGCGAATGACTTCGCGCTTACGGGCACAAGTCCGCTGACGGTTTTGGGCGATGGAATCACAGCTGCCGCTGCGGAGTCCGCCCGTGAATACACCGTGTCGGCTCCTCTCGTGGCGGGGCTCTCGCAGACATGGAGCGTTGGAGAAAACGCAACTGTCGCAATCGAAGGTAATTTTGGCGGTCCTCGCGCCGCGACTGTGACAAAGACAGGCAGTGGCACGCTGGACATTTCAGGTGCGAACTCCTATCCGGGGGCGCTTGCCGTCACGGAAGGGCAGTTGCGGCTTTCAGGTGTTTTCGGCCGTTCGGCGGCGACAGACGGCGCATTATCCTGTGGTTCGAGCGCTAATATAACGCTCGCCGGCGCGACGATCAACAAGCCTGTTTCGTATTCGCAAACTGCAAATCTTGTGAACGTGTTGACCGCAGAAGCGGGAGCGACGAACGTGTTCAAGGGAAGGGTTTCGCTGACAGGCACGAAAGCGAGTCCGCTCACCCTTGGGGATGGAGCGGTTGTCATCTTTGAGGATGGCATGTCGGTGGATTTGAATGGAAAAAACTTTTATCCACAGGCATCCGAGACGCCAACGGTCGCTCCGTTAATCTGCTTCAAGGGGCGTCCAAGCGTTGTATCGTCGTCAATAAGCGATACATTCTCGCCACGCGTGACATGCAGATTCGAAACAATCGGGAATACAATTGTGAAATGTCAGTCGGCTCTTAATAGCGGTAGACTTGAGGCGACTGTTGACTACGCTTGGAATGGAACAGATGGCATCGAACAGTTTGATATTAACGGAAATGGCTTCGTCATAGATGTAGGTTCGACGCGTCAATGCATCCAGAACCTGACGTTGATGGATAACAAATACAGCCTCGCTGTTGCCGGAAATGGCGGTACGCTGGAGCTTGCTCCGACTGCTGCCGATCGGACGCTCAATCTCAGCCGCGTCGCTTTCACGGACTCGGTGTCGCTACAGAAGCACGGGGCGGAAAAGTTGACGCTTGCCGGTGCTGCTGTCGAGAGCTATGGCGACGTGACGGTGACGAACGGCGTTCTGGAGTTTGCGGCGGACGCTTCGTGGCTCAACGGAACGAATGTGACGGTGTCCGGCAGCGGAACGCTCAAGATCAACGCAGCGAAAACGTTCAGCAAGGATGCAGTCATCCGCTTTGCCGACGAAGGCAAGATCTACGTTCCGGCAGGTGTGACGCAGGTATTCGCGGAAGGCTGGGACGGCGACAATAAGATGCGCGGCACGTACACGACCGGCCGTGTGACTGGCGGAGGCGCAATCCAGATTGCCGGGCCGGGGCTTTTGATAATAGTCAGATAGTCAGCCATGGTTTAAGCCACAAAGTACACAAAGGGAACAAAGAGTCTATGTGTTCTTTGTGTCCTTTGTGGCTGAAATACTATGTAAAAATTCGTCAAATATGACAAGACAAAGATATCTAACTGCCTCGATTGCCGCGGCGCTTCTTGCAGGGGGCGCGTTTGGCGGCGCGGGTAGCATAGAACTTGACGCCCTCGGCGCTCTTTCGATGGCGGAGGACGATCTGACGATCCGCGCCGCAGTCCTGGCGGAAAAATACGGCGACAGGCCTCTCGGTTTTGTTTCGGATTCGAATCTCCAGAGTTTCAGCGACGGTCTTCTGCCCGTCAATGTCAGCGCGGAAAAGCCGACGCGCAAGATTCTTGAAGGCACCATCGGCGTCAAGCCGTCAGGCGAGAGCGCGGCGGCGCTGTCCGGCGACTTTGTCTCGGCGGAAGAAATGGAGCTTACGGGCGGCATCGGCATTGTCGCAACCTTCCCCGCCGAGTTTTGGAGCGGTGCCGAATGGCGTACGGACGGCGGCGTGACCGGGACTCTGCCGGGGACGTTTTCGAGGTCCGCCCCGCTATCTTGCAAAGGACGCCGCGTAGAATTTGCGCGGAAGGACGGAAAAAAGGTGGCCTTTGAGTTTCCCGAAGAGGCCGAGATTTTCGCGTTCGACGACAGGCGGCAGCGCGGAATAGGACTGAGCCTCGGCATGATGACGAGGCCGGGCACGATCCTTCCCGCCGGCGCATCTGTAAAGTTCTCGTGCAAAATTGTCCGTGAGGGCGGATTGAATGTTCGTTGCGCAAAGATTGAGGAAGCGGTTCCAGGCGAGGAATGGATACTGATCGTGAATTCGCTCGACATTGAAAAGGGGAGTGCGCTCGATTTCTCCGGGATGGGATTTCTTGACGCTCCCGCCGGAAAGCACGGCTGGCTGAAGGCTGTCGGCGGACATTTCGAGTTCGAGCGCAGGCCCGGCGTCGCACAGAGGTTCTACGGGGTGAATCTGGTTCTTGACGCGGTGTGTCCCGAAAAGAGGGTGACGGATGCTCTTGTGACGCGTCTCGCGCGTCTCGGCTACAACACCATCCGCATCCACCAGCAGGAAAAGGCGACGCTCAGGAAAAACGGCAGAGCGGGGATTGTGTTTGACGACGATGCGCTCGACCGCATGGACTACCTGATCGCCAAGGCGACGGAGGCGGGGATATACGTCACGACCGACCTCTTCGTGACCCGGCCCGTTGCATGGAAGGCCGTCGGCGAGAATCGCGAGGGATTCATGACGTCGTACGAATACAAGTCGCTCCTCGTGCTCGGACATCCGGGGGCGATGGAAGACTGGAAACGCTACACGCGCGCATGGCTCGGGCACGTCAATCCATATACGGGACGGACCCTCGCCAACGAGCCTGCGCTCATAACGCTCGGACTCGTCAACGAGGGGCATCTCGGCATGGCCTGGCATTTCGTCAAGGATATGCCCGTCGCCCAGGAAAAGTGGGAGCGCTGGCTGAAAAGCGGCAGGGCGGCCGAATTCGGAATCGACACGTCTGCCGTCCCGAAGCGCGTGAAGGCGATCGGCGCTTTCAGGGACGCGTCGAGCGCCTTTGCACTTTTCGCCGCAGACCTTGAGCGCGAAAAAATCGAAGCGATGCGCAAGACCGTCCGGGAACTCGGGTATCGCGGACTCGTCTTCAACGACAACAACGGACCGAAATACGCCGCGCGGCAGCTTGTGCGGGACGACACGTACGACATCGTGGACGTCCATTTCTACATCGACCATCCGTCGTTTCTCGGTGTGAACTGGACCGCTCCATACTCGCTGGAGGGTGCGAATCCGTTCTTTGCGAAAAGATATGCGATTGCGACCGTCTGCTCCGAACGGCTGTATGGAAAGCCTTTCACCGTCACGGAGTGGCAGCACGCCTCCGCCGCGCTGTACCGCTCGACGGCAGGGCTTCTTGTAGGCACCGTCGCCGCCGGGCAGGACTGGTCGGCGCTTTGGCGTTTTGCGTACGCGCACGGCGCGAAAGCGCTTGAGACGGAAGGTGCGCGGGTGGATTCCTTCGACCTTTCCGGAGACCCGGTCAAGCAGGCAACGGACAGGACGTTCGCGCTTCTCTATCTGCGCGGCGACATGCCGGTTTTCAAGGACCGCATGACTTTTGGAGTGACGAAACGTTCGATCAATCCCGAAAGCGGCAGGGCGTTGTGTATCGATCTGCCGGGCTGGTCGCGCCGGGCGATGTTCGAGTCGCAGATAGGTTCGACCATCGCTCTGGACGGGTCGCTGCCGGACGGGGCCGTTCCGATCGAAGACGCGGTTGCTTCCAGCGAGCCGCCGAAGAGACGCCATGCGGCAAAGTCGCCGTTGAACGTGAACGAGTCCACCGGCGCGTTCAGCCTTGTGACGTCCAGGACGTGCGGAGGCTTTTCCGAGGCCGGAGGGAAGGTCTCTGCCGGGCCGCTCGCCTTTGCCGTTTCGGGGTACATGGCGACGGTCTCGGCAAGCTCCATCGACGGCAGGCCGCTTGAGTCGTCGTCGAGAATTCTCGTGATGCATTTGACGGATGCGTCCGGCGAGGGCGCGAGGTTTGCGAACGGGCGGCATACGATGATACTGGACTATGGCAGGCCCGGCACCGCGCTTCTCCGCGTCGGCTCCGCCAAGATTGCGCTTGCGCTTTCCGGACTGGAAGCGTCTGGCGGAACGCCGCCTTACCGCGTCTACGCGCTTGACACGTCCGGGCGGCGCGATTCCGAAGTGCCGGCGCTCGTGCGAAAGGGCCGGCTCATGTTCACAGCGGAAGTCAAGCCAGGCTCCGCCCATCTCTACTACGAAGTCGTCCGCAGATGATATGAGAGCCTTCCATAACATGGCTGACCGGCAAATTGCTCTTCTTGCGCTGATTGGCGCGCTATCGGCAAATGCCGCAGATCGGGAGAAGCCTTTGTCCTATTACATGGACAACGGATACGCAATTGCAACGACAAAGACGAATTCCGTCATTGTTTTCGACGCGAAGTTTCCCGGCCCTGCTCCGGTTGTATGGGAATGGAGGGCGGATGCGCTTTATTCGGGATTCAATAGCGAAACTCAATTCGCCCACGAGCGATTCGACGAAGTGAAACTTCGCGACGGAGGAAGAACGATGCTCGTTACTTCTTCGGGAGGCGGATGGGCCGAAATCGACACCGCGACGAAGCGTATCGTCCGCAGCGGCAACGCATGGGGAAGTCCGCATTCCATCGAGAAGCTGCCCGACGGGACGATTGCGGTTGCGCGTACCCATCCTGACAGTTCCAATCGGGGGCTCATGCTGTTCTGGACGGGCGACAACGGAAAACTAAAAAGCAAGACGGACATTTCGTGCATTGAGAGCAACCCATCGCAGCATGGCGTTGAATGGGATTCGAGAAGGGGCTGCCTTTGGCTGGAGGATGGCGGCCGGATTGGGCGTTACGCCTATGATCTGGAATCAAAGTCCGTTACGCTTCTGGATTACTGGACTATTGGCGGAAACCACGACCTCAGTATAGCAGATGATGGAACGATCTATGTGACAGGGCCGGGTGCAAGATTCGATCCCGACCATGGCGATTGCTCTAAATCATATCTTAATGGAACAAAAATATATCCGTGGCAGGGCGGCAACAATCCTCCACAAACGCGCTTTGATGTTGGCGAATGGGTGCAGATTGTCGGTCCTGAGGCGCAGAGCCAGGATAAGTCACTGACGCATGATCCCAATTACGGACTTATCGTCAGCGCCGCAAGCGACCAGCACCACGGCTACGGCGACCATGTGTATGTGATGCCTCCGGATGGCGAGCCATATCGCGTATATCCCATTTGCGACGATGCGGATATGTACAAGGTTCGTTGGGTGAAGAGTACGCCAAAGGCGTGGACCGAGCCGTTTTCGCTCGGCAAGACGGAGGTCTCGGTTTCGGATGACGGCGGAACGGTGTCCGCATTGACGCACGTCGACGTGTCGGACGGAAAGCCTGTCGTGCTTGCCTTTTCACTTAACGGCATCGTCGTCACGAATTGGACTGCCTTGGGCAGTGGAGATTTCGAGTATTCCTGCAAGGTGCTTCCCGGAACGTCGAACGAATGGTCGATTGCCGCCTGTCTAGGCGACGGCGAAGGAATTCCCCGGTCTAACACCGGGTTGTTTCTCTCGCGAGGTTCCGAGTCGTGGTTCCGCGTGGCATTCTCTGAACACGGTGAGTTTCCGGCAGGTTGCGGGGTTGTGGACTGCAGTGCGGCTGCAGAACCGGAAGGGACTTGGTTGGATTCCGCCGATTCGTCGCTCTTCGATCCCCCGAGTAGAACGGTCTTGCTGTGTACTCCTTCTTTGAGCGCGGAGGATTCTGTTTTGTTCATGCCGCCGGAAGCCGCCGCCTGCGCGGATAGCTGTGTCGAGTGTCGCATTGATGTTTCTCCCTTTAAAACGCTGCCGGACGTTCCCGATGCAGGCGGTTCGGGCTTCTGCTTTGTTTTCGATGCGTACGGATCGCCTGTGCCATACGCGCTTGGCGCGTCTGGCTGGACGATGCTTCCGGGCGGAGGGTGGAAGCCCTGCGGCGATCTTGAATTCCGCCAGGTCTGGACGACTTTGCGTATTGAGTACGATTTCACGTCCGCCCTTGCTCCGAGGGCGCGGTATTTCCTGGACGGCACGTCGCTTTCGACGGATTTCGGAGCCGTGTGGATTCCTCTTTCCGCCGGATTTCATAAAATTAGCTCAGTCGGTTTCAACGGGCTCGGGTGCATTGGAGATTTCTCAGGGATGCGCAGGGAACGTTTTGTAGAGCCGGTCCTCGAACCGCCTGCGACGAGCCGCGAGGGGGGAGGCCTTTCACTCGCAGGCGAAGGCGTTTCGCGAAAATTCCGGATTGGGGTAGACAATGCAGTGTTGGGTGGATACTACGTAGCGTTTGTCTCATCTACGCTCGACGGGACGTTTGTCGCGGAGTCCGATGGAGTCCGGGCTTCGGAGGACGGTGCGATTGTGCTGGAGGTCGATGGCGGGGAGAACACGAAATTCGCAGTGTTGGCACTCTCCGCCACGCCTGTCCCCGCCGGGACGACGCTCAACGACTACAGGGCGTCACGAAGGTGAAAGGTCGTCCGCATGGAATGTCCAGAAAAGAGGAGTTGAACGGCGAAGAGGCCTCGAGGTGAACAATAAATACATGCAGTCGAAAATAAAAATGAGAACACATTTTGGAACGGTTTTTGCGACGGCGGCTCTCGCCGTCGGTGCCGCCGCGGGCGGGGCGTATTCCGCCGCGCCGGTGGCGGTTTCGTCCGGGATGCCGCTGTCCGTCTGGACGAACAAGGCCGGACGGGTCGTCCATGATTTCGGACAGGATGCATTCGGCTGGGCGGAAGTGCGGCTGGCTCCCAGATCCGGAGAGATCCCGGAGCCGGTTGAGATCATGCTCGGAGAAAAACTGGACAGCTTGGGAGTGGACATGTCGCCCGGCGGTTCGGTCCGGGCGGCATTGTGCCGAGTCGCGGGGCTTTCGCCAGGGGCGTGGCAGAGGGTGCCGATGAAAGCCGACGAACGCAACACCGGTCCGCAGGCGGTCAAGCTGCCGTCGGAAATCGGTGTGGTAATGCCGTTTCGATATGTCGAGTCGCCAGCCGGCATCGAGGTGCGGCGCATGTCGGTTGCGGTGCCGATGGATATGTCGGCGTCGTCGTTTAGGTGCAGCGATACGAAGCTGAACGAGGTGTACGCGTTCTGCAAATACACGATCTTCGCGACGTCCTTTGGCGGCCTTTACGTTGACGGCGACCGTGAGAGGATACCGTACGAGGCCGACGCCTATATCAACATGCTTGGTGAACAGGCGGTATGGACCGACGGCGGGATGGCGAAGGCCACGATGCTGCATCTCCTGGACAATCCCACATGGCCGACGGAATGGCAGCTCCACATGCCGATGATGGCGCACGACTACTGGATGGCCACGGGCGACATCGAAACAATACGCGCGAACTACGGACGCCTGAAGAAGCTGCTCCTCCGGGACATGGCGCGGGAAGGGGACGGACTTCTCGTCACGCAATGGGAGCGAAAAGAGCCGCTTTGCGACATTGTCGACTGGCCGCGCTGCGAGCGCGACGGATTCGTCTTCACCAACGTCAATTCCGTTGTCAACGCCTTCCACATCCGCGCACTTCGCGACATGGCGCGGCTTTCGTCGGCGCTCGGCGAGAATGGCGACGCGGAAATCTTCGCGAGAGAGGCGCAGGCAAAGGCAAACGCCTTCCTCTCGGTGTTTGTCGACGGGGATGCGGGGCTTGTGCGCGATGGAGAGGGGGCCGGACACAGCTCCATCCACGCAAACATCGCCGCCATCGCCTTCGGACTTCTTCCGGATGATGTCCGCGGCAAGGTCATGGCGCACGTCCGAGCGCGCGGCATGGCCTGCAGCACGTATTTCGCGCAGTACCTTCTCGAGGCTTGCTTTGCGGCGGGCTTCGGCGAATATGCGCGCGCGCTCATGACGGACGACGGCGGCCGCAGCTGGCTTGGCATGAAGAAGGCCGGGGCGACGATGTGCATGGAGTCGTGGAGCGCGGAGGTGAAGCCCAATCAGGACTGGAACCACGCATGGTCCGCCGCACCCTTGAACATCGTCTCGCGTTTCGTTCTCGGCGTCAGGCCGCTGGAGCCCGCCGCGAGGAAGCTCTTGATCGCGCCGGACCTGTGCGGGATGGAATTCGCGGAGGGGACCGTGCCGACGGCTCAAGGTTCCGTCAAAGTCTCTGCGACTGCTTCGAACCTTGTCGTCGAGACGCCTGTTCCGGCACGCGTCATCTGGCGCGGCAGCACTTATGATGTGGGGGAGGGAAAGCGTGAATTCAGGTAATGAGCGACTTTTCACCTTTGATTGTATTTCTCGCAGACGACTTGTAATAAATACAGTTGCTTTTTCATTTGCGTTTGGTGTAGAATGTTATTCGGATATCTGGTATGCCGCATGCCCTGCATTGCCGGATGTTCCGTCCGGAGAATGAAAGGAAAATGAGAACGATGAATAAAATGACAGTTGCGGCGGTCGCGCTTGCGGAAAATCTTGAGCGCTGACGGCGCGGAAGATGGCTACGCCATAGGAGAGAAACGCCAGTTGGCGTCGGGCAAAGGACAGTTTGGTATGATTCCCTTCAGGAATCGTTCAACGGGGACGGTCAGAATCCCATCCACTACCATCTGCTGGCGTCCTCTGTAGAGAAGAACCGTCCGGCATTCGGGATAGTCCTGTCTGAATGCCTTGAGCCCGGCGAGGTCGCTGGATTTGACTTTGGCGGCGTTTTTTACCTCGATGGCGACAAATTCTCCTGGCGTGTAGATGATGAAATCAACCTCTACGCCGGAACGCGTCCGCCAGAAGTAGAGCGCGTTGCGCTCGCCGGAGTAGTCGAGCCATGCGCGAAGATGCTGGAGGACGAGCCCTTCGAGGGCCATGCCGTCGATTTCCTCCGGCCTGTCCAGCGGACCCTTGGGCCTAAGCGTGCGATAGACCCCGGCGTCGAAGAAATAGAACTTGCTGTGTGCAATCAATTCGCGCTTTGCGCGTTTTGTGAAGACTGGTATCTTTGTGGAGACGAGCATTTCCTCGAGGATTTGGAAATAGGAGTCCACCGTGGAGCGCTTGACTCCGGCTTCGCGGGCGATTTCGCTTGCGGAGAGCACCGAGCCGTGGGAGAAGGACGCCGTTTCGAGAAAACGCGAGAAGACGTCAAGATTTCTGATTATGCCCTCGTTGACGACCTCTTCCTGAAGGTAGAGGTCGAGATATGTCCTGAGCACATCCTGCGGCTCCTGTGCAATGGGATAGCGGACAAGCGGAAGCATTCCGAGCTGAAGCGCTTCGGAGAGGTTGAAGTCCGATCCCATCTCAGAGGCAAGAAACGGATGGCACATGCATTTTACGGCGCGCCCTCCAAGGAGATCGGCATTCTGGGCCCGTTTGAGTTTTCTTGCGCTGGAACCCGTGAGGATGAATCTCTTGTCCCTGTTCTTTTCGATGAGATCGTGGATTGTATCGAGCAGAACGGGAACCCGCTGGATTTCATCAATGATGTATGTGGACTTGTCGGCGTTCGCAGCCACGATGTCCGCAAGTTTTTCCGGGTGCGCCGTCAGTGCGCGGCGCACATCGGCTTCAAGGAGATTGACCGTAAGCGCTTCGGGAAACTGCTGTCCAAGCCATACCGTCTTTCCTGTGCCGCGAGGCCCAAAAAGAAAGAAACTGCCCTTGGGGAAGCCTATTGTTCGTTGTTTCATGGTGCATATAATAACATATTCGCCCACAGAAGGCAATTGCAATTTTACATCGCCAATGGAAAAAACGCGCCCATTTTTCCATTGGCGGCGGAAAATTCTAAATAAAGTTTAGAAAGGATGGTTGCATAGATGAAAACTATATGCGTAACAGCTCTATCCGTGATGCTCGTAACCGCTTTCTGCGGTGGTGCCTTTGGCGCGGAGTATTGTCGTCCGACCGGCGAGCTGCAGGAGAAGGCGCAGGCGCTGGCTGACCTTGCGGTGAAGGAAGGCTTGCAGGGAGCGTGTTCGGCGGCGTCGTCTGGCGCGGCAGCACTTATGATGCGGCGGCTGGAAAGCATGAGTTCAGGTAAGGGGCGACTTTTCGCCTTTTGTTGTGTTTTTTGCAGATGAATTGTAAAAAGTACAGTTGCTTTTCATCTGCGTTTGGTGTAGAATGTTATTCGGATATCTGGTATGCCGCATGCCCTGCATTGCCGGATGTTCCATCCGGAGAATGAAAGGAAAATGAGAGCGATGAATAAAATGACAGTTGCGGCGGTCGCGCTTGCGGCCCTGACGACATTTCCGTCGGTTTTGAAAGCCGGCGGAAATCAGGAGACGGAAGCCGCCGCGCCGCGGCAAGAGGCCAGAATCGAGATTTCGGCGGACAGGCCGGAGGCCGTCTACCGTCTCGGAGAAAAGGCGGTTTTCACCGTGAAGGTGCCGGACCTGTCGTTTGATGTGCCGGACACTGTTTCCGTCTGGTGGAAGCTCAACAACTTTGGCGACAAGGTGTTCGCCTCCGGAACGGAGAAACTGCCGTCTGGCGGCGGAACGTTCACGGTCGAGGGCGCGCAGACGGAACCGGGGTTCCTGCGGCTTGATGTCGCCGTGAAAGAGAAGAAGTCCGTCTCGGCCAGATGGGGCGTCGCGTTCGATCCGGACAAGATCGAGCCCGGCACGCCGTATCCCGGCGACTTCATGGACTTCTGGCGAGAGGCGATAAGGAAGTACGACAAGGAAGTGACGGAGCCGATCCGCGCGACCGAGGTCAAGCGCAACAAGTCGGCAGTCATGTACGAACTGCGCATTCCGTCCACGCAGGGGCGCTCTGTCTGGGGCTACTTTTCCGAACCCATCGACAAGACCAAAGGGCCGTTCCCTCTCAACGTGTGCGTGCCAGGCGCGGGGCCGTCCTCGTGGGGCTGCTCCATGAGCGAGGATGCGATGTATCTGAAGGTCAACGTCCACTACTATGATCCGTCCGCTCTGAAGGGCGAGAAGCACAAGAGCCCGAAATGCCTGAAGGTGCAGAAGGAGGAGGACGAGGCGTACGCGAAGAAGTATCCTGTCAAGACGGTACGCTACTGCAACTGCGGCATCGCGTCGTCCCGCGAGGACTATTTCTACTACGGCGTGATTCTTGCGGTCAACCGGTCGGTCGACTGGGCGGCGGCACGTCCAGACGTCGACAGACGCCGCGTCCGCTATTCCAGCGACAGCCAGGGAGGCGGTTTCGGGCTGATACTTGCGGCTCTCAACAAAAACATCCGTCTGGCCAGGATCGGAGTCCCGGCGATTACGGATCTGCTGGGCGACCGCGTGTCGGCGCGCGAGGCAGGGTGGCCGCGCCTCATCGACGCGCAGCTTCCGGAAAACCGCGAGGCGGCGGCGAAGAACGCACCGTACTTCTGCGGCGTCAACTTCGCGCGGCATATCGACATTCCCGTCGGTTTCGTGGTGGGCTTCGTCGATGTCGTCTGTCCGCCGCATGCGGGATACGCCGCCTACAATGTCTGCCCGTCCGGAAAGAAGGCGATTTTCAACGCCGTCGGATGGGGGCATGACGCCCACAGGTCTGACGCCGGCGCCGCGCTGGAAAGATGGATTGCAGAGCAGGACAAGTCGGTTGGCGGACAACCGTCTGAAATCCCGGAAGCTGCGGAACGACGGTGAAGCCGATTGCATCAAACAAGTCCGGCAACGTATGGCAGAGGAGATAATATGAACAGACGCGAATTCCTGAAAGGCATCTGCGCCGCCGCCGCTGCGGCAGGCGCACCCGTGAAGATATGGGGCGCGGCGAAGTCGCTGGGCCGTCCCGATCTGCGCATAGGCGTGTTGAGCGACATCCATCTTTCGTATGACAACAAAGATTTCCTCAATAACCCGATGTCGCAGACGCAGGCGAACTTCATAAAGGCGCTCGAATATTTCCGGGACAGGCATGTCGACGCCGTGCTCGTGGCGGGAGACCTCGCCAATTCGGGTCTTCTTCCCGAGCTCGAACTCGCCGTGGATGCGTGGAAGAAGGTGTTTCCGGGAAACAGG